>NZ_CP053908.1:3946642-4604416 GCF_013256625.1 Hymenobacter sp. BRD128 | reverse complement strand
CGCGCAGGTAGGTAAAGGCCCCTTGGGTGAAGAGCTGGGCTACCCCCGTTTCGCGGATGCGGTGGGCGTGGCCGGTGAGCTCGCCGTGGGCCAGAATCAGGCCAGGCGCGGGCCGGGCATCTGCGGGGAGCGCCGACACCAGGGCCAGCAAAACGTCGCCGTGGCGGTAGAGGAAGGCGGGAGCAATCATGGCTAACATAATTAGTAGTGTGAGTGGGAAAAGCCTTTATGACGATGCAATACTAAGCAAAAATTTTCACCTTTTACTATTTTCATTAGCAAATAGTTTTGGCTTTTTAGCAAAGTGTTTGTTCCCTAGCTCATACTAACCATTTTAGCACACTCGAATTTCTTACGTGTCCTCACTAAGCTATCATGCAGCCAGTTGTCAACTGCAATCGACATGTACTTAGCTAGCGGGGCGCAGCTATTGGTTGAAGCGCTACGCCGATGAGGGCGAGGTACATCATGGAGCAGCTATCAACCAAAAAAGCCCCGCGCTGGCGAGGCTTTCTTTATGCTGTAATGGCTGGCTTATTTAGGCAGCCGGCTTGGTCATGGTGGTTATGTAGTCCTTCAGTTGCTTGAGCTGGGCCGGCTTATAATTGATTAGGCGCAGACGCCGGTAGCTGGCAGCGCCTAGCTCATTGGCCAGAGTGCCGAGTGAGGAATTGAGGAAGGAAGTCGAGAAGCTGACTACGTTAGCTAGGTCAAGTGTAACGGGCCCTTCCTGCTCAGTGAGTGCAGTTCGCAAGGCCTCGAACAGCTTGTGGCCATCGGCGTTGGCAAGGGTACCCGCCGTGAGGCGGGCCACCGATAGAACTGGATGGATGGGGGTGGTGGTGCTCATAACCCAAGGGTTTGGTGCGGTAAAAACTGGTAGCCGCGACACTGGACTTTGATACGGGTGAGCCTGGGGTGAGGGTAGGGCAAACTGCGGAAGAGGTACGTGACTCACCTTTTTTGGCCCCCTACCCTAGCGGTTGACCATGGGCTGGGCCAGGGCGGCCACCTCGCGCTCAGGCAGGCCGGTGTAGGCGCAAAACTCACCGACCGAAACGTAGGAGTCAGTGGCCTTGCCGAAATGGGCGCGCACGCGCTGGAGCAGCCGCTTGGCCGCGTCGTAACCGTTGCCGGTGATGGTGGCGGCGTCTTTGGGATAGATAACGACCTGGGGCATGAAAGCGGGGTATTTTAGGGCATATTTGGACAAGCGAATATACAACTGATTTGCGGGCGGAATAGGTTTGCGCCATGAAATTTCTACTCGCTATTCGACTAGGGGCCCGGTTCGGGCTAACGCTACTACTGGCCAGCCAAGTACTGGCTGCACCGGGGCTAGCAACCTGGGAAATGGCACGAGTGACGCGAGTAATCGACGGCGACACCTACGAGGTGCTGACTGGTAGTCAGGTGCTGCGCGTGCGGCTGCTGGGCGTGGATGCGCCGGAGCACGACCAGGCATTTGGGCCGCAGGCCACCGACTCGGCGACGGCCTTGCTGCGCGGGCGGCTGGTGCGGCTACAATGCCACGGGACGGACTTGTATGGCCGCACACTGGGCCAGCTGCGGCTAGCCGGGAACGGGGCGGGCGCGGCCGTCGATTCGCTGCTGGTGGTGCGTGGCTGGGCCTGGGCCTTCGACCCTAGCCACGTGGCGGCGGAGCGGCTGCCGCAACAGCTGGCGGCGCAGCGAGCGGGGCGCGGATTATGGAAATGCGGGGTGGACGGGACGCTGCCGCCGAAGGCATGGCGCGGGTTTACCGCCAAGATTAAACGGCGCTACGGGGTGGGCTGCACCTGGTAGCAAGGCCGTTAACGCAAGCAGCTAGACCTATTTCTTACCCTTTTATCTTTATCAGTTATGGCCCAGCAAACGGGTATTTTGGCATCAAGGGCACCGTGGGTGGCCTGGTGTTCGCCAAGGATGGGAGCGTGCGGCAGAAGCCGGCCTCCAACAAAGCCACGTTCACTAGCTCGAAGAGCATGGTGCGCGTGCGCGAAAACGCTTCGGAGTTCGGCGCGGCCGGCTCGGCGGGCAAGCTGGTGCGCGACGCTTTGCGCACGCAGATTCAGGCGGCTAGTGACCGGTACATGGTCTCGCGCTTGTCGAAGGTGATGAAGAGCATCATTAACCTCGACGCGAAGAGCGACCGGGGCATGCGCCAGGTGGTGGCGGCCAACGCGGCCTCGCTGCTTGGCTTTAACTTCAACCTGGGTGCGGGGCTGGGGCAGTCGCTGTTTTCGCCCTACACCGTGACGCCGAACGGCGCGACGGTGACGCTGGCCATTCCGAGCCTGAACCCTACCGTGGACATTGCGGCCCCGACGGGCGCGACGCACTATGAAATCCTGTTCGGGGTAGCCTCGGTGAACTTCGTGGCCAAGACCTACATCTCGGCCACGGTGGCTTCGCCGCTGGGCATCCTGCCCCTGACGGGCGCGGCGCGCACCAACGTGAGCCAGGTGGCCACGCTGCCGGCGGCTCCCACGGCGGACGAGCTGGTAATTGGCGTGCTGGGCATGAACTACTACCAGCAGATTAACGGCAAGTTCTACCCGCTTAACAACAACGCCAGCAACCCGCTGGCCGTGGAGTACACCAGCGCGGTGCCGGTGACGGGCGGCGGTGGCTCGGGTAACATCAGCTACGACACGAACCTGACGGGCCCGAACGACAACGCCCAGGGCGTGACGCTGGCCGCCTCGGCTGGCGACTTGTTCAAGTTCGACGCGCTGACCACGGGCGGCTCGGCTCCGGCCAACATGGACATTTTGGTGGGTGGCGCACAGGTGGCCAGCGTGGCATACCTCGACCGCTACACCGGCAAGGCGTTCAGCTTCACGCACGCCGGCGTGGCCCACACGGGCGCGTTTGCGGCCACGGTGAACTTCTAGGCCTCGCGGCTTAGGGACTGATGGGCCGGCCCTGGTAGCGATGCCGGGGCCGGCCTTTTTTCCACCCGATTTTCTAGGTACTATGACAATGCTACCCCAAGCTTTCGCTAGCAGCTCAGCTAGCCTAGCGGAACCTGCTGACGCTGGCTTAGGCCAGCTGCGCATTGCGGCCGTGGAACCGACGGTGGGGCTAGGGGCCATGCGGGCACAGGTCACGCTTTCGCATTGGCTGATGGCCGTGGTGCAGGCCCCGGCGGGCCACAGCTACACCGACTTACAGGCAGCTTTTCCGGTCGGGGCCGGGTGGCCGCTGGCCGCCTTCCCTAGGGGCTACGTGCTGCTGGGCTACCTCGACCCGCGTGACCTGGCGGTCACTTAATCTTCTTCAACTTCTTAATTTCTTCTTACTTAATGAGTACGATAAGCAAAAAACTACTGGGCTTCCTCTACAGCGGGGCCGCCCAAACCTTGGCTTCGGCGGCCTGGAAGGGCAACGTGAATGCCGTGTACGGCTTCAACAGCGGGGGCACCGGCTACCAGGTATTCAAGCCGGGCAACACCTTCAACTCGCTCACCCAGCTTGTGCCCGATGGGGTTTACATTTTGGATGCCAACAAGCTGGGTTTCGACTTGCCGGGAGCCGTGCTGACGACCAGCGCCGCCACGGGACCGGCGGCCGGGGCCCTGACGCTGACGAGCTTCCTGCACAGCTTTTCGAGCGGCTACGACAACCTCACACTGCAAGTAGCCTCGCCAGTAGCGGCGGACACGGAGTACCTGCTTGTGTTTGACTCGCCGGGGGCCTACTCCTACAAGCTGGCGATGAACGACACGATTAGCCTATCGGTGCCGAACGTGACGGTCGGGCAGGTCATCACGATGACGGCGGTGGCCCCCTCTGGGGCGCGGCTGACGCACACCTTTACCGTGGGTGGGCAGGCCGCCGCTGACGCGCCGCTGTAATCCGCATTGTAGCATCTGTGAAAAGCCGTCTCTCCACTTGAGAGACGGCTTTTTTGTTGTTCGGTGTTTGGCTTGCGGAAGCTGCTGGCCGACATACTTGCAATTCTTGCGACAGTGTCGCAAGAATTGCAGCCTTTGAATTACTCAGGAAGAGGCTAGGCTTCTGCCATGCCCGTGCGCAAGGCCTGGATGGCGGCCAGGCAGGTGGCTATTGCGGGGCCCTGGCGGCTCATCGTTCTGGCTAGCGGGCTTGCCTCGCCTAGCGCCAGCTGGTCGGCCAGGAGGGTGAGCAGGCGGGCCTGCACGGGGCGGCCGGCCAGCAGCTGCCGCACCTGGCGGCCTAGGACGCGGGCGCCCACTAGCAACGTCAGGTTGCCGGTGTCGGGGGTTTCTTCTTCGGTGAGCAGGTCGAGGTGGGTGGCGTACACGTCGTTCGTTACCAGGTCGAAGTAGACGGCCAGCAAGTTCCAGACGTCAACGGCGTCTTTGCCGCGCTCGGGGCGGTCTTGCCAGGCCACTAGCTTGAGTACCACGATGCCGGGCAGCGTGACCACGCGCCACTGCTCGCCGGTGGGGATGGTGACGGTGGCGGCCTCGGCCAGCACCTCGGAGAAGCCCACGGTAGAAATCCGCTCCATGCCGCGGCCCGAAAAGTACACGTCGCCCGCTTCGTTAGCGATGGCTCCGAAGGGCATCAGGTCGACCGTTACGTTGCCGGGGCCAGCGGCTGAGGGTAGAGCAGGCAAAAGGTGCTGCTCTGCGCCAGCACGAACCCCTCCTGCGCTACCAGCCACGCTTGCAGGGCCTCGTACTCGGCCGTGTCGTGGATGAAGACGGCCAGGTCCAAGTCCTTTGTAATGCGGCGGTCGGGCTCGTCGTATATCTGGGTCAGCCAGATGTCGCGGGCTACGGCACCGACGATGTAGAAGTCGATACCGAAGTAAGCGAACCCGCGCTGCAAGGCCGCCATCGCCGGGCCTAGGCCGGCGGGCTGCAGGCGCTCAGGCGAGATGGGATAGATAGTGCTCATGCAAAAGGTGGGCAACTTCGCGGTTGCGCGGGTCGGCGGTTAGCAGTAGGTCGGCGTAGGCCAGCAGGGGGTGAACGGCCTGCGGTTGGGGACGCCCTGGGCCCAGGGTGGTATCCATCGGGCGCAGCACTTCCACCTTGCCATTGGCATCGGGCACCAGCTTGAGCCGGCGCATTACCTCGCCCCGCGCCGCCGTGGTGTAGAGCGTAAAGTATTCGGGCAGCAAGTAGCCATCGAGCAGCAGGTGGGCGGCCGGCTCGCCCCCCAGGCCATGTCGGGCCCCAAGTCTAGGTTTTGCCAGCCCTGGCGGGCCACGGCGGGGTCGAGCCAGCGGTAGCGCTGCGCAGGTAGCTTAGGGCGCACGACCTCGCCGTAGGCATCCACCCAACGGCGCAGTACCTGGGCCGGGTCCGTCCAGCGGCGCTTGCCCGACTCATCGCGCAGCAATTCCAACTGCTGCAGACCTTTCAGTAAGATGCTCACCGAGCCTAGGGCTACCTGAGCCTGCTCGGCCATTGTCCGGTAGCTGGCTTGCAGCAGTGCGGGCTCGCTCAGCAGGTGGTAGAGCAACTGCACACCGGCAGGCTGGAAGGCGCGGTGCTGCACTTGCGCGCTGGCCTTGGGCTGCCGGTTTCCCCTGATGAGGACAAAGAAATCAGAGGTGGTGGTTTGCAAATAAGCGTTGCCCGCCGTGTCGAGGTAACACACCCCGCGGCGTTGCAGCTCCTGCCCCAGCTTATCCGATACATAGGGTACTACCAGGGCTACCGGCTCCTGGCTAGGGGTAGCGGCGTGCAGCTGGTCAACCAGTGCTTGGGTAAGGTTCTTTCTGACTTCCAGCACAAAGCTGTGGTGCTCCTGCTCCCCAATGAAAAGTCGCCCGTTCTGGCGAACGGTATATTCGTCAGCTGACTTATTTTCTCGCTCACCAACCCACACCGGATACCCTATCTGCTCTTGCAGAGCAGTGGCCGCCAAGTCCGACAATCTATTTTCGGTGGTCATGATCATTGTTGCTCAAATGTTCACTAGTAATGAACACTCAAAAATAATGAACAAGAAGCGATAAACAAGCTACTTAATTGTCCAAATTAGTCGGAAAATAGCAAGTAAATTCCGATACTCGTTTTTACTGCGTGGGCCTACTGTCATTCAGAAAACCAAGTAAAATAAAACTGCCCGCTACTTGGGAGCGGGCCGAATGGCTAGGTTGCTAGCATCATTGCCGAGGTGGATTGAACGACCCAATTGGGTTCTTTGCACTTGGTTACAAGTAGCCCATAATAAGCTGTCGTAGAGCTATTTTACTAAGCTAAGCCCTGTAAGCTAGTGCGCTATGCTCCAGCACTTGCCGAAGGTGGGGCGGTCCAGTAAAAACGGACAGTGTACTAAGATAAACTGGTTTGGAAGTCGCGTTCGAATTGGTGCGGGGAGCGGTAGCCGAGCGCGGAGTGGCGGCGGTCGAGGTTAAAGTAGGTGTCGAGGTAGTAGGCGACCTCCAAGCGGGCTTCTTCGAGACTGGCAAACGCGCCGCCATGCGGCAGCAGTTCGGTTTTGAGCGTGCTCCAGCCGGCCTCGGCCTGGGCATTATCGTAGGGGTTGCCCGGCCGGCTAAAGCTGGCCAGTGCCTGGGCTTTTTTGATGCGCGTGCGGCAAGCCACGCTGGTATATTGACTGCCGCGGTCGGCGTGGATAATCAGGCCAGGGGCTGGCTGACGCAGTGTCAGGGTTTTGCTATATGTACTTGATTACCATCTATTTGATTATTTGGTGGTCGAAGTGCCAGCCCACCACGCGCCGCGAGCAGGTATCGCGCCAGGTGGCCAGGTAGCACCAGCGCCCGCCGACGAGGGGCAGGTAGGTGATAGCCCCGACCCAGACCTGATTGGGCGCGGTAGGCGCGGGCTGGCCAAGGAGCAGGTTTTCGGCCACGACGGCCGCGGGGTCAGCCACCGTGGTGCGGGGGCGCTGCGGCCGGGTGCTCAGCGCTCGCAGGCCGCGCCGACGTAGCCAGCTGCGCAGCGCGTAGCGCCCGACAGCGTGCCCTTCGGCCCGTAACTCTGCCCGCAAGCGGCGCGTGCCGTAGCGCTGGGCATGACGCGAAAAGGCGGCGGTGGCGGCGGGCTCCCAACTGGGCGTGGGCCGCGCTGCCCGGCCCAACCACTGGTAATAGCCGGCGGGGCTGACGTGTAGCACGCGGCAGAGCACCTGCACGGGCTCTGTGGGCGCTACCTGCTCGATGAATTGGTAACGACTCATGACTGAGGCGGTTGCGCAAAAATGGTCACGACTTTTTTTAAACTATCGCGCTCCTGTTCCACCCGTTTAAGCTCGGCGCGCAAGCGCTTAATTTCATCGCGTTCTGCACTGCTGGGCACGGCCTCGGCCAACGCCTGGCGCTGCCAGCGGCTAAGCAAGGCGGGGGAAAGGCCCTGAGCGCGGGCCACGTCTGTTTGCCGGGCCCCAGCGGCCACCTGGCGCACGCACTCTGCTTTAAAGGCGGGTGTATATTTTTTGCGGGTCAGCAGCGGGCCGCTCGGAAGTATTTTGTCGGGCATGAGCAGTGGAAGGTAAGACTTGCCACTGTCTGTTTTTACTCGACCACCTCACTCCCCTACTGGAATGCTATCAGACCATTCTTTGAGCTCGTTGGTAACGGCTACCTGAAAGGTGGCATCGAACAGCAGCTCACGAATATCTAGCAGTTTGGCAACAGCGTCGGCTAAGATATTCCGATAGGCTTCAGTAGGCATGATAGGTGTTGGCCAGTGAGAGATTCTAGCGACAGTGTCGCAAGAATTAGTAGTGCTGTCAGATGCGGCGGGGGCGGCTAACTGTATCTGTGATGACGTTGGTGACCACGCCCCACACCTCGAAATCCTTACCGAGCAGGCTAATATCAATGGGCTGGTGGTCGGGATTGTCGGGAATCAGCCAGAACGTTGAGCCGCGCTTTTTGAGACGCTAGACGGTGAATTCTCCGTCAATGGCAGCCACGACGAGGTTGCCTGATTCGGGCTTGAGGGAGCAGTCGACCGTTAAGAAAGCTCCGTCCCGAATATAGGAGGGTGGGCCGTCCATGCTGTCGCCTTTGACGCAAGCTAGATACGTGCAATCGGGGCGCGGCAACAGGAGCTGGTTGAGGTCGACGCTGGGGCCGCAGTAGTCTTCGGGCGGGATGGGAAAGCCTGCTGGAACTGGGGTCTCGCAAAGCATGAGCCACGCGGGCTCCTGAATAATTTGTAAAATATCGACGGTGCACATAGGGTGGGCGATTATGGACAAAGGATATTGGGGCTACAAATAAACGCCACTTATACTAATAATGTTAGTCACGAGGCTTCCAACTACAATAGCATTTCAATGATGTAGTAGAACAGCAAGACGAATAAATATCTGGTAGCGGTGTGCTATTGAACGGAGCAGAACAAGCATACGCTTAATAACTTACCATTCAACATAGCACCTGGGCAAGTAGCAGCACGGCTAATGCAAGGCCGAAAATCCTGGCTTATTTTACTACTATGAAGCGCATTGCAGCACCACAAAAAGAGCCGATGGAGGCATCGAGAATGCTCCATAACCTGGCGCAGGTGAAACCGGCTATGCTGAAAATGCAGTAGGGCGGCAAAGCTTATGGGCCGCTGATTGAGGCAATTCTGACAATAGACCCAGAAGGAAAGATACCGACTGGCAAGGCTATTCAGCAGCAGTTAGGCATCAGCGCGGTGGTGTACCGGCAGTGGCTGGATGCGCTTTACGCGGACTTTCTGGCACTGATTGCCAAGGATGCGGATGTGCTGCAGCTTACCGATGTCGAGCACGTGCTTTATGTGCCTGGACAGGGGGAGGTGAGTGAGGTGCGGTGTCGATTGGCGGTGACGCCACGAGTTGGCGAAGGTGTAGCACTGCCTTTCCTAAGCGCTTTTGCTGATGGGGGAACGTCCTACGTGTATAGCATTGAATATGAGTGCTTAAAGGGTAAGGATGTAATTCATCTATCGTTACAACCTGGTTAACGAATGCCTACTTGTCTCACTTACAGAAACGGGCCGAGTTTGAGGGTAAGTGGCCGCGGGAAGCATGGAAGCTGAGCGACTATGCGCGGCAGGAACTGCTTAGGAAGCTTTATTCTTAATTTCTTGTGAAACATAATAGTGCGATAATGCAGCCAGCAACTCTTCTTGGGGCAAATGTTCTTGCTCTAAGCGCAGGTTGGATGAAACTAGATAATCAAATATTTTTTTCTCAGAATATGTCAGATGAGCTAATAGTTGAGGTTTAACGGGCTTTGAGGGATGGCTGTGATGATTAATATAGCGGGTTAGTGTAGCGGCATCCATCAACACCGCGTGGGCGTGGGAGAAGTGCGCCCGTAGTTGATTTAGAATTTGAAAGCCCGCTGCATCTAGGTCTCCCCAATAGAGTATTCGGCGAGTGATAGCCCAGGCAGAGCCTACTAAAACTCCTACCTGAAAACCTTTGCCCCAGACTGCTACTGTGGCAGGAAGTGGTGGTAATGCTAAAAAAGTGGTCAGGTTTTCTACAATAAAGACAGTTTGGCAAGGCACCGCCAACTCACGAAACTTACTGACTGGCAATGCTACATCATCGAGTTGAAAGGGCAAGCTGTCAGTCAGACTTTCATCGAGCAGACGGAGGCGTACTAATGGCTCGGCCTCGCGCAGGCCATAGCGCCGCAAAAACTTCGCTTCTTGATAGCGCAGGGCATTCGAGGGAAGTAATTCATCAAGTAACAGGCGTAGGGGACGGGTATGCTGTTCGATAAACTTCGTATGAATGCCTTCGATGCGCAGTTCGCGCAGGTAGCGTTGCGGGGCTGCGGAGTCAGCTGAAGCGGCGAGAAAGAATTCGCACACGCGCAGTAGGCTTTCCCACTTTCCCACCTGGTCGAGCACAACTTGCGGATGCTGCTGGAGCCATTTGCTGAGTTGAGGCAACCGAGCTAGCACCAAGGCCGCGTCTTGCTGAAAATGGGCAGCTTCCTTGGTTTTGCCTAGGAAAGCAAATAGGTCATTGGGAGTAGCGAATATGGCCTCTTGGGGCAGGGTTTGCCAAGCTTGGCTAGTGCGAGTGTTCACCCGTTCCTGGCGCAAAGTGTAGCCCGAGCGGCCAGCTGGCTGGGCGTACTTTTCCAGTTGGGCAATGGTATGCAGCCATTTGCCGCCGCTTACTTCTGCCTCCGTGAGTTTGCCACAGGAAATATGCAGCGGAAATAAGGTAGGCTGCGCGTCGGTAGCTGAAGCCTCGCTGAGCCCCTTGACTTCCAAAGGTAAACTGACCCGTAGAGCAGCCAGGTATTTTTTTTCAGCCTTGCGGCGCAATTCAGCCAGGGTAAGCATGCAGGCAAAATATGATTAGTTCAGTGGCAATGGAGGCATATTGGTAGTCGTCGACAACGGCAACGAAACTACTTCTAGTCCGGCCACGTCGCTCAGCAGGCCATCGGCGAACTGCTGGCGTAGGTCCTGGTATTTTTCCTTGGCTAGGTTAAGGACAAAGGAATGCTTCTTGTCGCGGCACATCACGTAATGACAGGCGGCGATGAAGTCTTCGACTACGGTAATCTTATCATCGGGCGTCACGACAAGAACTTGTAGGTGCAGTTGCTGACACAGCTTCATAAGGTAGCGCGACTTGTCGGGGTCGAGCTTGCTGAAAGCTTCGTCGACTACCAGGAAGCGGAACGAACGTCCCCCGCCTATTCCACCCTGCTGCTGGCGGTTGAGGCCAAACTGATAGGCAAGGGCGGCCCCTAATACAGTGTAGGTAAGCTGGGCTGCTTCGCCGCCAGACAAGCTACCGGAACCATCATAGAGCTTGCCGGGTACAGGCTGCTCATCAGCCTGAAAGAATTCCTGGGCTTGAAAGACTGACCATTCACGCACATCGGTGACTTGCTGCCGCCACTCTGGCTCCTGGCGCAGGCGCTCGAGCAAGGTTTGGACACGCTCGAAGGCTTGCTGTTGGGCGGCAGGGTCTTGCTGGATGCCCCGACGGTCGGGCACGGCTTGTACCAAATCATGCTGGAAGTCGCGCACGCGCTGGTTAGGCGTGGGTCGCTGCATCAGCTTGATGTACGTGGGTGCAGGCTGGTGATTGAAGGTGATGCCGCGCAGGGAGCTATTCAGCTCAGCCACGTACTGCTTGATTTCACGCTCCTGCTTTTGCAAGGCCTCGCGAAAGGCCACAATCCCATCGGCAGTTTCTTCGCGCAGGTATTTTTCAAATTTCTGGCGCTGCTGCGGTAGCTCCTGCTGCGTGATGCGCTGGTGTACTTGCAGGTAGTCGTCCAGAGCGTCGAGGTCGGCATTGCCGCTGGGTACGTCGGCCGACCAGTCAGGGAAACGACGGCTTACCTCAAGCTTGGGATTTGCGAAAGAATTCATGATTCTTCTAACAGCTGCCCCAGCTTGTTCCTTTGTTTGTTTAGTTTGCTCTTGGTCGGCATCAACCTTGGCAATAACACTCGCCCTTAAACGCTCAACGGCAGAAACTGAATTGGAAGGTGCCTCTAGTGCCGGTAGATACGTTGCTGCGGCCTCAATCACGAGAGCAGTAGGAGAATTAGATTTTTGCAACTCCGTTTGGCATTCATCTATCCTCGCTCGTAACTTATCAAGTTCTTCTTCCAGCGCGCCACTCCGTTTCAAGTCCCTTTTCTGCTCTAATTCGAGAAAGTTACTGCGGGCTACTAGTACGTCGAGTTGGGTTTGCAGGCTGCGTAGCTGTTCGGTACCAGGACTGTTTAGCAAGTCGTGGCGGTCCTGCTCGCGACGGGCAATACTTTCCTGCGTAGTGGGAACGTCCAGCTTGGCGAAATCATCAAATTTGCACAAGTCATAAAGCCTGTCGCGGGTTGCTTGATTTGCCTGACGTTTACTCAAGTAGCGCTGGTGTACCTGTTGCACAGTATCGTACTCGTTTGTGGCATCGAGTAATAGTTCCTGGTAGCGGCGCAGTTTGGCTCCGCTCTCCCAGCCGAGCACATACTCAGCAGCGTTGCGATGGCCGGAGCGGTCATCTTTGCGGTGTTCGCTGCGGTTGCGCACCAATCCCTCACGAGTTAAGGCCTGGTCGAGGCGCTGCAGTTCGGCTTGGTTTTCGGCGCACACGTGCGGAAAGCGCGTGCGTAGCTGCTGGTCGAGCCAGTCGCGGTGCGGACTATCCTTCCGCACAATCAGCTTGGTGGCTACGGTGCGCGCTGCTGGCGCGGCCTGGCGACTGCCGGTTAGTACTAGTGGCTCAGCTGCTACCCGCTGATAGACCAGTAGCGCATTTAGTTTGGTGGTGTTTACATAAGCCGTTAGGTCTGCATAGTGCGCTTCTGGCACTATTAGCTGCAGGGCAAAGCGGTGGAGCAGCTTTTCCAGGGCCGGCTCCCAATCAGTGGCATCTTCGCGCACGCGCAATAGCTCACCCACAAAGGGCAGCTCGTCGGCTGGAATATAGAGGTGCTGGCAGAGTTTATTTCGTAATTCCAACTCCCGCTGCGGAATATTGGTAGGCGGCTGCTGTTCCAGGCGTTTCACTTCGTGGCTCAATTCGGCGTGACGCTCGGCCAACTGCTGCACCCGCGCCGCCTGTCGGCCTAATTCGCCGGTGTCGGTCAGGGTTTCATTGGCTTCGCGCAACTGGTCGCCTACCAGTTCGCGCTGCAGCTCGAAGGCCGACGCATCGGTAGGGCAACTGGATAAACGCAGCGTACCAGCCAGCGTATTATAAGCATTTTGCTGGGTTTGCTGCTCCACCAAGCGGGTTTGCAGTTTCTCCAACTCACCGTTCAACCATTCCAGTTGGTGACTGGCATCATCCTGCTTAACAGCTTGTTCCAGTTCTTTTTCCCGCTGGCGGTTGTTTTTCAACTCGCCGGTCTGCTTTTCCAGTTGAAAATTGAGGGTAGCCAATTTATCAGCCTGGCTATCGTAAGTCTCTTCCAGGGCCGTTTGCTCGCGTTGCGTGAGCAGGTAACTGACGGCCTTGCGCACCTCGCCAAGTTCTCGCAAGCGGGCCTCGGCCTGGCGCAGGCGGACGGCATCAGCAGGCAGTGGGTCGAGCAGGCGTAACTGCTCAGTGGCTTTTTCCAACGCCTGATGCGACTCCAGCAACTGCTGGTACTGCACCTGCAACTTTTTGAAATCTTCCTCGGCCGTGCCGGGCTCCAGCATGTGCTCACGAATAAATTGGTCGAGCTTACCCAGCACCTTCATGCTGACAGCCTTGCCGAACAGCGTGAGCGCTTTCGTGCGCATTCCGAAGGCACCCAGTAATGCATCCCGATAATCTTTGAAAGCATCGAAAAGAATGGGACGTGGCCCACCGTACTCACGCTTCACCCGGCGCTTCCACTCTCCTGCTCCATCGAGCGCCCCTAGCTCGGCGATACCTAACGCATGCGGAATGGCTAGAAAATCGACGTTCAGCCCACCCTGCGGCCGGAATCGGCGCACCTGGGCCAGCGTAAAAGCCTGGCCGCCTCGCTCATCACGGAAGCAGGCTAGCAGCACCGAGTGACAGCCGGGCTGGCGCAGGGCATCGGCACGAGCTTCGAGGTGGCCATCTTGGGCTGAGCGGCCGTAGTGGCCCAGCACGTAGGTGCGCTCGCTACGGTCCTGCCGGGTTTCGGTGCCCGACGATTGATTGTAGAAGCGGCCGGGCGGCGTGAGCAAGGTCAGCAGCCCATCGACCAAAGTTGTTTTGCCCGCTCCGTTGGCGCCAGTAAGCAGTGTGGTTTGGCCGTGCGCTTCGACGCGGTGAAAGCCATCGAAGGTGCCCCAGTTTAGTACCTCAAACAAGTGCAGCCGAAAGCCAGCAGGCAGAGAAAAATTGGTAAACAAAGTATCCATAGCCCGATGAGTGAGGCAGTACGCAGTAGATTAAGCAGTCGTGTCAGCCCCGAGGTAGTCGCTAAGTTGCTGCTGAAATCGTTCCAGCGCATCGTTGTCGATGCGGGCTTTGAGAATGCGCTTTACCTCATACTTGATACGGCCTTCCTCGCCAGCGTAGGTTTGAGTTTGCACCAGGAAGCCTTGGGCAACGGTACCATCCACACTTTTTTTGAGCCTAGCCGTCCGGCGCACCTGGTTGGTGTCTTCCTTAAAAAAGGGGTTCAACAAATCAAATAAATCCTGCTGAGTGAGGTAGAGCCGGCCGCCGCTACTGGCTGTTCCGGCAGCGTCGTGGTCATCGAGGCGTTGGCGCAGCAGCACGCACAACAGGGTGACATCGTAGCTGAGCTTGTCGCGCCGTAGCAGAGGAGGTAGCTGCTCGGTTGGTCCCACAGGGTCAGCATCGTCTTCATCGGTGAGCAGCACCGCATCTTCCAGAAGAGCGTAGCCATCGGTATTTTGCAGCCGAACTCGAAGCTCTAACTTACCGAAATAGCTTTGTAGCGCTGGCAAATGCTCGGCGAGGGCTTGCCAGTCGCGGTCCTGGTCGCTGTAAATCGGGCCGCGCAGCAGGCGGCGGGCAATATGGGCGAAGGACAAACCGGCAGGCATGAGCGGCAGAGGTTAAGCGAAAAAAGTAACAAGGGGCACCCGCAGGGCCTGGGGATGCCCAAGCCCTAGCGGCAGCAATACAGTAGTGGCCGCGTCTATCTGGTGGCGAGTCTCGCGGGCGGCCAGGGCCAGGTAGGCTAATGCCTCAGCCAAGCCCAGCTCCAAAGGGTAACGGTCTACGACTTCGAGCAGAGTAGCTTGGCCACCCTGGGCAGCCAGTACGGTAGCGATGTTGCGACCCAGACGGCGACGGTCAACGGTGCGTTGGGCAAACAATTGAGCTAGGTCGTCGGCCAGCAGTATGGGGGCCACGGCCGGAGCGGCTACGGTAGCAGGCGGGGCAGGCGGCTCGTGCAGGGTATCGGGCAGGCCCTTCGACAGCGGCAGGCCTAGCTGCAAACGCGAGGCAACTGTGAGAGCTGGCAGCTCGGCCGGGGGTGCAGGACGGGCTTGCAGGGCCAGCTGCGTAATGGCTAGGTAGGCCACCCGTGACCGTTGGCGCTGCCCGGCATCGTGCTCGGTGATGAGGCGGTGTAGCCGCTCGGTGAGGCCCAGACTAGCCTCGCGCACCAGTTGCGCAGCGTCGAATAACTCGGCACGCAGGTGTAGCAGAAAGTCGTCGGCGGGTAGGTTACGCTCGTGCAGGAGCTGGTACGTGGCCGTGATGAGGGTGTGCAACTCGTCTTGCTGCACAGGGTCGGTCAGAAACTCCCAGAAGGTGTAGAAGCTCCGGCCCTGGTCTTGTTGCTTGAGGGTTTCGCGGCTATCGAGTGCGAAACCCAACGTTTGGCCACGGCTGCCGGTACCTTGAAGCTGACGTTCGTAGAGGTTTTTGATGAGGGCCTGAAAGCTTTCGTTCACTGTGCGAAAGTCCTCCCGTAGTGTCTTGCCTAATTGGCTGATGCTAGCCACCTCCCAGTTGATACGGCTATCGGTATAGGTGGGCAACTCGTCGGCTGCTTCGAGGGCAGCAATCTCGGCTGCCAGCTGCGCCTGACGGCGGTGCAGCTCGGCCAGGCGGGTGGCTTTGTCGGCGGCGCTGTTTTGCACCAGCTCCTGCAGCTTGCGCACGATGTCGAGAAAGCGCGACTCGGTAGCTACAAATGCCGGATTATCGAGGGTATCGAGCCAAAGCAGGGTTTGGCCGGTGGCAGGCGTCAGGTCATACCACTCCTGGCCAGCATCGTCTTGGCCGCGAATGAGAAAGCCCTGGTTAGTCCAACTGATGAGGGAACGGCGAGCCCGGGTACTTAGGTCGTTAGTCTGCTCGTCGGCAGCGGAAGCTTCCTCGGGGTCGGGGAAGGGCGCATGGGTCTGCAGCAACTCCACCAATTGCGCTACCAACTGCTCTTGGGGACGGATACCCGAACCGCCTCCGCTGCCTCGAAATTCCTGCTGTAAAAAGGCCAGCAGGACCGGAGACAAATCCAGCTTTAGCAGCCGCAGCCCTGGCGACTCAAGTAGACGCTGGTAATGGGCTGGGCTGGGCATGAAACGGAGAATAGCAAGTTACCAGGCGAAAAATAATGAAAAAATCGGGCTTGCTATTGAGCCGCTTCCGGCTACTGCACAAATGCTGGTCAGGGATTACTCAACCTGCTGCGAAGTAAAGCGCAACGCAGAACTGTTTTCGCGCAGCGTGCGCACTAATTTTTCATCAAATGCGGCTGGGCTAGTGGCTTTAATATCCAGTGAAAGCTCAATGGTAGCATCAGGATTTTGGTTGAGTACCGCGATTATTTCGTCAAAAATTTCTTCGAACTGTGTGCGAGCTTTTCGAGCATTTAAGGAAGCGGTGCCAATGTATTTAGTTACGGCTTTTGGCTTTTAATAACCAGGAGCAGTACCCTCTTGTGCACTAAAGCTAGTGTTGAGGTGGTCCAGTTAAGCAAGACAGTTTAGGACAGCGTTTTAAGTTGCTATAAGTAAAAGGCTTGTGGGGTCTGATAAGCGAGTGCGGAGTGGCGGCGCTCGTAATTGTAGTAGTCAAAATACGTGGCCACGCTGTGCTGGGCATCGGCTAAATCGCGAAAAACAGGCCACTCGCGCTGTTCGAGTTCCTCCGTTTTCAGTCGTGACCACCGGCTTTCAGCCTGCGCGTTGTCGAGGCACTCCCCGCGCCGACTCTGCGAGCGCACGGCTTCGTGGCGGTGCAGCAGGGCGTGGTAGGCCTTGCCGCAGTACTGCCCGCCGTGGTCGGAGTGCACCAGCAGGCCGGGGGCGGGCTGCCGAGCCAGTAGGGCGCGGCGTAAGGCGCTGGTCACCAGCTCTTCGGGCATGGTTGCCAGTACCTGCCAGCCCACGACTTGGCGGGTATAGGCGTCCTGGAAAGCGCAGAGATAGGCCCACTGCCCAGAGGCCAGGGGTAAGTAGGTAATATCGCTGACCCATACCTGATTAGCATGGGTCGGGGCGGGCTGGTCGAGCAGCCGATTGGGGGCGCAGCGCAGCCCATGCGTGGAGTCGGTGGTGCACGGAGTAAAGGCCCTAGGCTGCACGGCGCGCAGTCCCCGACGGCGCAGTTCGGTGCGTAAGCGCTGGCGGCCGACGCGGTAGCCCTGGGCTTGGAGCTCGGCCCGCAGCCGGCGGGTACCGTACCGTTGCTTGTGGTGCGTAAAGGCTTGTACCAGGGCTGCTTCCCAGCTTACCTCCCTACCCGGTTGCGGTGGGGTAGCTACCTGTGCCGACCAGGCGTAGTAGCAACCCGGCGTCACGCTCAGCACCCGGCAGAGCAGGCGCACGGGGTAGCTAGCGCGCTGCTGGTCAATGAACTGATAACGGCTCACGAGGCCGGCGGGGTACTGAAGATGGCAATGGCTTTTTTTAAAATCTCCAGCTCTTGCGCCAACCGCTTGTTGGCGGCGCGCAACTGGCGCACCTCGGCCGCTTCGGCCGGGTCGCTAGGTAGGGCAGGCAGGGCATCCTGCTGCCACTTATAGAGTAGCTTGGGATTCAGATTCAAGGCCCGGGCAGCGGCTTGGGTCGAGCGGCTTTCGTTGGCCATGCGTAGAGCCTCCGCTTTGAAAGCTGCATCATATTTGCGGCGTTTGTCGGGCTTTTCCATCGAGAAGAAAAGTACTGCCCAATTCTGTCTCGCTCAGTTAGACCACCTCACCACAACTCTTCTGCTTTGGGAACAGCAATGGTAGAAAATAACTGCGGATATTGAGGGCGTAAGCAGCGGCGCAACCACACGTAAAAGAAATCCGACAAGTCAGCATAACCAATGTTGTCATAGTATGGTGGGTCAGTAGATATAATTTTATCCTGGCTAATTGTCTGGCTTCGGGCAGTTGCGGCGGGCGGCGGGCAGCTCTTATCATCGAGCCCAAGTAACACGCGGGCACTTCCTGGTCTGCGCTCCCTAGCGTCATTTACTATGCTATGCTAACTGAAGGTCAACTCGCGGGCTTACACTACACGTTATTTATGCCCGACAATAGCCCGCCCAAAGCGAGCGTGCTGCTGCTGCACGGGATGGCGGAGCACCGCCAGCGCTACGCAGACTTTGCCCGGTACCTGACGCAACAGGGGTTTGCGGTGCTGGCCTATGACCAGCTTGGGCACGGCTGCACCGCCCAAACCCCCGCGGAGTTAGGCTTTTTCCAGCTCACCGCCCCCGCCGAGCAGGTTGTTCAGGATGCGGAGCAAATGGCAGCGCTGGTTGCAGGCTGGTTTCCCGGGGTGCCTCATTTTGTGCTGGGCCATTCCATGGGCTCGTTTGTGGCGCGCTGCCTGCTTCAGCAGGCGGGAAACCAGTTTGAGGGGGCGGTTTTGGTGGGCACGGCGGCGGGCCGGGCGGGGGCGGGCTTCGGGCGGGCCCTACTGAGCGTGCTCAACAAGGCTGCTCCCCGGCGCCGGCCCCGGCTGCTTACTGCCATTTTCGAGTGGCTAAATAACCGTCAGTTTAAGGAGCCCGGCCCTCCGGATGCTACCCGGTGGCTGAGCGTGGACCAGCCGAATCGCGCGGCGTTTGCGCAAGACCCTTTGTGCGGCATTCCCTTTACCAATAATGGGTTCTACACCCTGCTTTCGCTCATGGTGCGCGCCACGCGGGCGCACTGGCCCGCGCGCATTCCGCAGGCGCTCCCGCTGTTGCTGGTAAGCGGCGAAAATGACCCGGTGGGGGAGTTCGGCCAGGGCGTTCGGCGCGTGGCCCGGCAGTTGCAGCAGGCCGGCTTTCGGGCCGTGCGCGTCGTGCTTTATCCTGGTATGCGGCACGAAATCCTGCAGGAAGTAATTAAACCCCGGGTGTACCACGACATCGCGGGCTGGCTGACCACGCTCGTGGACCAGGCGCCCACCAGCCCGCAGCCGGGTGGCGAGGAGGGCTAGCGGCGCAAAATACCGCACGCCCGGTTGCTTCAAAATTTTAAGGCACTCCGGCCTGCCCCCTGCCGCATCCTTTTTGAGTCTGCTCATGGCCGGTCGCATACAAAACGGCGGCTCTGATGTTACAGCAGCCAAACAAGCCGCCCCGCCCTTATATGACTGACATCGCGATTGCCCAATCTACTCCTTTACTTCCTATTCAAACGGTGGCGGCCCGGCTTGGCATCGCCGAAGACGACCTGGAGCTGTATGGCAAGTACAAAGCGAAACTGCCGCTGCGATTACTTGCGCCCGAAAAAATAGCTACCGCCAAACTCATTCTGGTAACGGCCCTGACCCCTACCCCGGCGGGCGAAGGCAAGACGACCATGTCCGTTGGCCTGAGCGACGGGTTGAACCGACTCGGTAAAAAAGCAATTGCCGTCTTGCGCGAGCCGTCGCTCGGGCCGGTATTTGGGGCCAAAGGCGGCGCTACTGGCGGGGGCCACTCGCAGCTAGGCCCCATGGAGGACATCAACCTGCACTTTACCGGTGATTTCAGCGCCGTGGAGAAGGCCAATAATCTGCTGGCGGCCCTGCTCGATAACGCGCTGCAGGCCCCGGGCAACCCTTTGCAACTCGACCCGCGCACCATCCTGTGGAAGCGGGTGATGGACGTAAACGACCGTAGTCTGCGGAATATCATCATCGGCCTCGGGGGCAAGGCCAACGGGGTGATGCGCAGTGACGGCTTCAACATCACGGCCGCCTCCGAGGTGATGGCCATTCTATGCCTGGCTACCAGCCTGGCCGACCTCAAAGCCCGCCTCGGCAACATTCTCGTGGGCTTTACCTACGCCAACGAGCCGGTGTATGCCCGCCAGCTCAAGGCGGAAGCCGCCATGACCATCCTACTGCGCGATGCCCTCAAGCCCAACCTCGTGCAGACCCTGGAAGGCAACCCAGCCATCGTGCACGGGGGGCCGTTTGCCAACATTGCGCAGGGCACCAACACGGTGCTAGCCACCAAGATGGGCTTGTCGCTGGGCGACTACGTTGTCACGGAAGCGGGCTTCGGGGCCGACCTGGGGGCTGAGAAGTTTTTGGATATCAAGTGTGGCTACGCGGGACTGGCGCCGGCCGCGCTGGTCCTGGTGGCTACCATCCGGGCGCTGCGCCACCACGGCGGGGCCACGCCCGCCGAACTTAACACACCCGATGTAGCCCGCTGCGCCCACGGCTTTGCCAACCTCGGCAAGCACATTGAGAATGCGCAGAAGTTTGGCTTCCAGCCCGTGGTGGCTATCAACGCCTTTAGCAGTGATACGCCCGAGGAAATAGCCCTGGTGCAGCAGCTATGCCAGCAGCGGGGCGTGCAGGCGGTAGTCAGCACCAGCTGGGCCGACGGGGGCAAGGGGGCCACGCAGCTGGCCGAGGCAGTGCTGGCCAGCATTGCCAGCGGCACCAATCACTTTCGGCCCCTATACGCGTGGGACCAGCCAATTAAAGCGAAGATTGAGACGATTGCCCACGAAATCTACGGGGCGGCGGGGGTCGACTACAGCCCGAAAGCCGAGGCTGACATTCGGCGCATCAACCGGCTGGGCCTCGCGCACCTGCCGGTGTGCATGGCCAAGACGCAAAAGTCCTTTTCCGACAATGAAAAGCTCATCGGCCGGCCCGAAGGCTTTCGGGTAACGGTGCGCGAATTTGAGCTGGCAACCGGCGCGGGCTTCGTTATTCCTATTCTCGGCAACCTGCTGCGAATGCCCGGCCTCCCCGTCGTGCCGGCCTCCGAGGGAATGGATATTGACGACGAGGGCGTCATTACCGGGCTCTCGTAACAATGATTCTTAACGCGTTCAGATATTGCTGAAAATAGTCCGCGCAACCTTTCGGCGTGGCCCGGCGTCCCTGGCACTAGTCGGGTGCCCGGCCGCGCTTCGGTACCCCGCCGGGCCCGGACGCTTACCGGCTGACCAGCACCGGCCAGGTGGCTGTCTGGGCCCGGCGTTATTTTCTTTTCCCACCCATGCTTTTTCGCTCCTGGCCTAGCCGGCTGGCCGCTCTGCTGCTCGCCCTCTTTGTTGGTCCCATTGCCCTGCGTGCCCAGTCGGGCCTTATCCAGAATGCGCCGGCCCGCCGCGTGCTCAGCCTCAACGGCAGCTGGAACTACATCATCGACCCCTACGAAAACGGCTTTTACGACTACCGCCGCGAGGCATTCGACCAGTCGAAAACCGGCAAGGGCGGCTACTACGACAATCAGAAGCCCAGCAGCTCGCAGGAGCCCGAGCTGATTGAGTACGACTTCGACCACTCGCCCGCCCTGCAAGTGCCCGGTGACTGGAACTCGCAGGACCCCAAGCTTTTGTATTACGAAGGCACCATCTGGCTGAAGAAGAATTTCAAGCTGCTGCCTACCGCCGGCAAGCGGTATTTCCTGTATTTCGGGGCCATCAACTACGAGGCGCACATCTACCTCAATGGCAAGAAGCTGGGTATGCACCGCGGCGGCTTCACGCCCATCCAGTACGAGGTGACGGGCAAGCTGGACCCTAGCGGCGACAACTTCGTGGTGGTGAAGGCCGACAACACCCGCCACGCCGACGCCGTGCCCACCATCAACACCGACTGGTGGAACTACGGCGGCATCACCCGCGACGTGTTCGTGGCCGAGGCGCCCGGCACCTTCATCAAGGACTACGAGGTGCAGCTCGCCAAAAACGACCCCGGCACCCTGGCCGGCTACGTGCAGCTGAACGGAGCCAGCCGGGCTAGCCAGACGGTGACGCTCACCATCGCCGAGACAGGTATTAAACAGACGCTGAAAACTGACTCGGCCGGCCGCGCCACCTTTCGCTGCCCGGCCAAGAAGTTGCAGCTGTGGTCGCCGCAAAGCCCGAAGCGCTACGCCGTGAGCCTAGCCAGCGGCGCCGATGCGGTGCAGGACCGCATCGGTTTCCGCACGATTCAGACCAAAGGGCAGGATATTTTGCTGAACGGCAAACCGACGTTTCTGCGCGGCATTTCGATACACGATGAAAACCCGCTCATCCCCGGCCGGGCGCGCGGCGAGGGCGACCTGCGCATGCTGCTCACCTGGGCGAAGGAGCTGGGTTGCAACTACGTGCGGCTAGCCCACTACCCACACAACGAACTCATGCTGAAGCTGGCCGACGAGCTGGGCCTACTCGTGTGGGCCGAAGTGCCGGTGTACTGGACCATTGCCTGGGAAAACCCCGCCACCTACCAAAATGCGGAGGCGCAGCTCTCCGACCTCATTTCGATGGGTAAAAACCGGGCGAGCGTAGTGGTGTGGTCGGTGGGCAACGAGACGCCGCTCGGCGACCCGCGCCTGAATTTCATGACCAGCCTGGTGAAAAAAGCGCGAAGCCTGGATGACACCCGCCTCGTGGCCGCCGCCCTGGAGCTGCACCGCACGCCCGATAACGTGATGCACGTGGACGACCCGCTGGGCGAGTACCTTGACCTGACGAGCTTCAACGAGTACGCCGGCTGGTACTGGGGCGGCCTGCCGGGCGAAATCACGAAGTACACCTTCGATATTAAATACAACAAGCCGGTTATTATCAGCGAGTTTGGCGGCGATGCGCTGGCCGGCTACCACGGCGACGCCAACACCCGCTGGAGCGAGGAATACCAGGAGGCGCTCTACGTAAACCAGCTCAAGATGCTGGGTACCATTCCTGGCCTGCGCGGCATGACGCCCTGGATACTAACCGACTTCCGCGCCACCCGCCGCCAGCACCCGGTGTACCAAAATGGTTTCAACCGCAAAGGCCTGATTTCGAGCACTGGAACGAAGAAAAAGGCCTTTTTTGTGCTGCAGGAATACTACCGCCAGCAGGCCCGCAAATATGATGGGCAATGAGCGCTCCCATCCCTGAAGCAGCTATAAACCTATAGCTCTCAGTTATCAGTGGGCGCTGCACCACATTCCGAATGGTGAAGTGTGGCCGGTGGCCGAAATCCGGGCGCGGCAGGCCTCGCTCGCTAAGGCGGGCCTCACGTGGAGCGTGGTGGAAAGCGTGCTGGCGCACGAAAATATCAAAACCCGTACCGGTGACGTTGAGCGTCACATCACTAATCCCCCGCCTCTCATGCCGACGGGGTTTACATCGGTTTTACTGACCACTTATTTCTTCACCGGCTTGAAGCTGATGGCCGCGCCGCCGCCCGGCGCCAGCTTGAGCGTGAGGGCCGACTTGCTGGTGACGACTTGCTTGGTAATCTGGTAGCTAGCGGGGTTTTTCTGCCAGTCGGCGCCTTTGCCATCGGCGTAGATAGTGGCTTCGTAGCGCTGGCCGGGGGTGAGAAAATCGAGCTTAATGGGCTGGGTGCGGGCGTTTTCGTCGGTGATGCTGCCCAGGTACCACTCGTCTTTGCCCTTGGCCTGGCGCACGGTGGTGATGTAGTCGCCGGGCTCGGCAGCCAGGATGCGGGTATCGTCCCAATCGACGGGCACGTCTTCGATAAACTTGAAGGCGTCGAGGTGGGCGTTGTAGTTTTCGGGCAGGTCGGCGGCCATTTGCAGGGGCGAGTAGAGCGTCACGTACAGCGCCAATTGCTTGGCTAGGGTGGTGTGCACGCGGCGCTGGCCGGTGGGCTCGTAGTTGGTGAGCTTGAAGATGCCGGGCGTGTAGTCCATCGGCCCGCCCATGAAGCGGGTGAAGGGCAAAATCGTCTCGTGCTCGGGCGGGTTGCCCTCGCTGAAGGCATTGAACTCGTTGCCGCGAGCGGCTTCGCAGGCTAGCCAGTTGGGGTAGGTGCGGTGCAGGCCGGTGGGCCGTACCGACTCGTGCATATCAACCATAATGCGGCTGGCGGCCGTTTTTTGGGCGGTGCGCAGGTAGTGATTCACCATCCACTGGCCGTCGTGGTGCTCGCCCCGGGGGATTATTTTGCCCACGTAGCCGGTCTTGAGCGAGGTGTAGCCGTGGTCGTTCATGAACTTGTAGGCGTCTTCCTGGCGGCGCTCGTAGTTGGTGACCGAGCCGCTGGTTTCGTGGTGCATGATGATGTTGACGCCCTTGTCGGCAGCGTAGTTGCGCAACTCATCCACGTCGAAGTCGGGATAAGGCGTCACGAAGTCAAACACTTCCTCCTTCCAGTTACCGACCCAGTCTTCCCAGCCCACGTTCCAGCCCTCGACCAGCACGCCGGGGATGTGGTGCGCGGCGGCGAAGTCGATGTAGCGCTTCACATTAGCCGTGTTGGCGCCGTGGCGGCCGTTGGGCTTGAGCTTGTTCCAGTTGGTGCCGGCCAGCTTGATGTTGGTGGTGTCGGCGTAGTTCCAGGTGGCTTTGCCGGTTTGCATTTCCCACCACACGCCCACGAATTTCTGGGGCTTAATCCAGCCCGTATCGGCGATTTTGCTGGGCTCGTTGAGGTTGAGGATGAGCTTGCTGGCCAGCACGGCGGGCGCGTTGTCGGCTACTACCACCGTGCGCCAGGGTGTGTGCTCGGGTGCTTGCAGGTAGGCGAGGTTGCCCACGGCGTCGGGCACGAGCTGGCTAGCCAGGCCGAAGGTTTTGGTGTCCACGTTCAGCATCATGGCCGGGTAGTTGACCAGCGCCGCCTCGTGAATGTTGACGTACAGCCCGTTATCGGCCTTGAGCATGAGCGGCGTTTGCACCCGCGTGGGCGCGGCCGGCAGCTCGATGGGCTTGATAGGCGTGGTGTTCACGGCGCTCAGCCGCGAGGTAGTGTAGGCGTACTCGTTAGAGTCGTAGTCGCCCGGAATCCAGAATGCCTTGTGGTCGGCGGGCAGGTTGAACTCGGTGCGCTCGCCGCTCACCACGAAGTAGGTGAAGCCCGGCTGCGCGGCCCACTCGTAGCGGAAGCCCAGCCCATCGTCGAACACCCGGAAGCGCAGCACCATCCGGCGCCGGGGCGCGGCGGCCTGCTGCACCGTCACGGCTAGCTCGCGGTAGTGGTTGCGGATGGTCTTGGTTTCGCCCCACACGGGCGTCCAGGTATCGTCGTGCTGGCTGCTATCGACGCGCGCCACCGTCAGGCCCTGCTCAAAACCGGGCTGGCCCTTCACCAGCACCCCTAGCCGGCTGGGTTTCAGCACCGGCTTGGCGCCGTAGCTCAGTTGGTACGTCGGCTCGCCGGCCGCGCTCAGGCTAAAGCGCAGGGCTAGCTTGCCCGAGGGCGAGTGAATGGTTTGGGCATGGGTAGAATTACCTGCTGAAGAAATTAATGCCGAAACTACTACAATCTTATAATTCATTTTTTACAAAGGTCTATGTCTTTAAAATAGTCTGAACTTGCTTACGAAGCATTTCCGGGCTTTCATAGTCCCGAAAGCTTAGTGCTTTAAAAATCTTATCAGCTTGCTTCAGAACTTCCAATATGAGTTCTAATGGCTCTACTTCTCTGCCGAACATATTCACGTCCATATTGGTCGCTATTAATCCACCATCATTATAAATACCTACACACCAGCTTTCTAAAAATTCAGCAAGCGGTATTGGCGTTGGGATATAGGTAGACCATTCATTTTTGGCACAAGCAGCAGCATAAGCCCGGTCAGACCAAAAAGGTAATAGCTCTGTATCCTCAAAATCGTTTGATTCAGAAACTGCCCACCCAGCTTCACTTTGCAATCCCCAAACAGTTTCTGAAACACAAATTCTTTCGACAAATTTTTGATATTTTGCCTCGACTGTTATCGCGTCTTGAACCATTTAGTTAAATGTAAAAAACACGCTTCTATAAGCCGTTTGAATGAATTATGTAAACCAGTGTAATAAGCAAAACTACAGGTCTTAATTAGCTACCCCACCGGCAGCGCAATCGTCACTTCCGTAAACCGGCCTTCCGCGCTGGCTAGGGTAAAAGTACCGCCGTGGCCCTCCCACACCTCGGGCCAGCAATTGGCTGGCACTGGCGCGGCCCCTAGTTGAACTCGTACGGATAGCCTATTTCCTGCAGGTCGGTGGCCAGCAGTAGCCAGTCTTCTACCTCATCGACTAGGGCTAGCGCGGCGGCTTTCGTCACGGGTTTTTGCTGGTAGATGGGCGCCACGGCGGCGGCCGTCACGGGCTTTTTATCGGTTTCGTCGGTGTAGTACTCGGTGGCCCACTCGGCGTAGGTAGCGGGCTGACCATCAAAGATGTAGAGCAACTCTTCCGAACCGTCGTCCTCGTTTTCGACCACGCCGTGCTGCCAGCCGTGGGCCGGCGTGTACCAGAGGCAAAACGTGGTGCCAATGGAAGCCACCGGCTCGCCAAACATAAAATCATCGAACGCGGCGGGCAGGCCGCGCGTCACCTGCTTCAGGTCAGGCTGGTCGTATTCCTCCACGTAGCCGTTGATGACGCAGCCCTCAGGGCGAAACAGCACCAGCAGCTGGTCGCCCTCGCCGTCGCGCATTTCGAGCACCTGCTCATTTTCGCCCCACTCCGGGTTGTAGGAATAGTAGCGGTATTCCCAGTCGGGCGAGTTGATGGCGTCGAGCACGGCTAGCGCCTTGCACAGGCGTTGCAAGTCGGCGGGCGCGGGCAGGTTGGGGTGCGTGGTTGAAATCATAGGGCTTAGTCGGGCCAGAAGCTGGCCGACGCTTTATACATACGAAAGCCGCTGACCAGGGGCCAGCGGCTTACAAAGGTTGCACGCTTCTGCGGTAGCCTAGCGGCGCAGTACGGGCAGGTCTTCAAGCTGGGCGTAGCTCAGCTTCCAGGTGCCATCGGCGGCGGGCTTCCACAGCAGCAGGAAGTTGCCCTGGCCCACGCCGGCGGGCTGGCTGGGGCTAGCGGGCAGCACATCGACCGAGAACGTGCCGGCCTCGTAGGCCAGCTTGTCGGTGCTGGTGGCGCTCACCACGCTGGTGCGCAGGTTGCTGATGCTGCCCTGGGTGGCGCGCACCCACTTGTCGCTCACCTCGGCCTTGCCGCTGAAGTGGGCATTGCCCTGCAAGAACTGCACGTCGTCGGCGAGGTAGCTGAGGGTTTTTTCAAGGTCCTTATTGTTCCAGGCGGTCAGAAACTGCCGGTCGAGGTCGGCGGCGCTGGTGGCGGCGGTAGCGGCCGAATCGGCCGATTTGCTGCACGCTGCCAGCAGCGGCAGGGCACCCAGCAAAACGAGGCGGGCCAGGGAAGTACGCATGATAGTTCAGGTGTTTTAGAAGAATAAAAGAACAAGCTTGGAAACCAAAAACCCAGGCCGGGCGGCCTGGGTTTTGGCAAAGCCGGAAAAAGGCAAGCTACCAGCTACGCTGGCGATACGCGGTGCCAGCGTAGGGGTTAGAGGGGTCGGCCGGCGCCTGGTTGGGCAGGTAAGCGCTGGCCGTCGCCATCGCCGGGTAGCCCGGAATAACCGAAGACGCCGCGAGGGCGGTAGCAGCAGGCACCGCTACGGCAGCCGCAGCGGGCGCATAGCTGCGCACGGCAGTTTCGCGGGTGGCAGCAGTGGCCGAGTGGCTAGCCAGGTAGGCCCGGCGGTTGGCGGCTTCGCGGTAAGCCGATTCGCGCTCCATGGCGGCAATGGCGGCGGCGCGCTTTTTCTGGCGGTTGTCGATGTGCTTGCCCACGGCGTAGCCGGCACCGGCACCTACCACGCCCCCGATGAGGCCGCCCACGGCCCGGTTGCGCTTGTTAATAACGGCACCCAGGATAGCCCCGCTGCCGCCGCCAATAACGGCGCCCTTGGCCTGCGGACTAAAACGGCGCTGGGCCTGCGCAGTGTGCGAGCTGGTGAGCACAGCCACCAGCAGAAAAAAGCTGAGGAAAATGCGGATATTTTTCATGGCGAAAAAACTAAAGTCAACAGAACAACTAGCCTATCAACAAGCACCGTGCCGTAACGGTGAATACTTGAGCTTAGTTACGATTTTGTCACGGGCGGGCGCTTAGTTTCGCCGGGCTAGCCCCTCCGCCCGTATTGCCCCCATGACGACACCCCTACCACCCACTCCCAAGCAGCCCACCGAGCTGATTTTTCCACTCTACGTAAAGGCCCCGCTCATTTTGCTGGGGCTAGCCCTGCTGGTGCTCACGCTGCACCTGGCCGCCGACCTTATTTTTCCGCTGCTGTTTGCGGCCATCTTCGCCATCATGCTGCATCCCGTGGAGCAATGGCTGCTGCGGCACCGGGTGCCGCCGCTGCTGGCCATCGGCCTCACGGTGGTGCTGGGGGTGGCATCGCTGCTGGGCTTGCTCTACTTTATCTACCGCGAGGCCCTGATGCTGTCCAGCGAGCTGCCGGTATTCAAAGCCAAGCTACTGGCAGTCAGTCAGCAGTTTACGCAGTGGCTCAATGCCCGCTTCGGCCTCACCAACCAGAAGCTGATGAGCTACGTGAACGAGGCCAGCAGCCGGGCCGCCGGCCTGCTGGGCGGCACGCTCACGGCCGTGTCGGGGCTGCTGGTGGTGGCTACGCTCATTCCGGTCTATATTTTTCTGCTGTTTCTGTACCAGCGGCGGCTGGTCGATTTTCTTACCCAGGTATTTTCGGGCCAGCGGCGCGACACCGGCGTGGCCGAGGTGCTGAGCCAAAGTAAGGCCGCCATTCAGAGCTACATGGTGGGGCTGCTCATTGAGGGCGGCATCGTGGCCGTGCTCAATGTGGTGGGGCTGCTGGCGCTGGGCATTCCGTATGCGCTGCTGCTCGGAGTGCTGGGCGCGCTGCTCAATTTTATTCCCTACATCGGCGGGCTCATTGCCATTGCGTTGCCGGTGCTCATGGCCTTCGTGGCCAAGCCGGGCTACGGCCACGCGCTAGGGGTAGTAGCCGTGTACATGGCTATCCAGTTCGTCGACAATCACTTTCTGATTCCGCGCATCGTGGCATCTAAGATTAAAGTGAATGCGCTGGTGGCTATCGTGGGTGTGCTCGTAGGCAACGCTATTGGCGGCGTGGCGGGCATGTTTCTGGCGCTGCCCATCATCGCCATCCTCAAAATCATTTTCGACCGCATCGAGAGCCTGCAACCCTGGGGCCGGCTGCTGGGTGATGAAGAAGCCACCGACCGGCGGCGCAACCGGCCGCTCGCTGCCGGCAAGAACGTGTAAGATTTTGTCATTTTCATCAAAAATGCATCCTGACTTTTATCCAATTTCCTAGGCTTGCGCCGCCAGTCAATCGATTGTTTCAGGATAAGGATATAAAAGACTGCCCGGTACCGGGGCAGTCAAAACCAGGTTTAGTGCATGTAAACCTGGTTTCAGCCCAGGCATGGATTAAATTGTTTGTAAATCAGGCTTTCAGCAGAATACTTGACTTCATTTTTTCTTCATTTTAGTTTGAAATTTGGTGGTAAAGAAGATTTTTTTACCTTGCGCTGCCTTCGGATAGCTCCGCAGGCTTTGCTCTTTTTTCTTTACCAAACCAGTTTCCTATGTTCCACAAGTACCACGCAGTGGCTTGGCTTGCCATGTCCGCCGCAACCCTCCCCCACCTGGCTAGCGCGCAAGACGGCCGCGTATCCCTCAAAGAGCTTGGCCGCGATGGCCAGCCTACCTTCATCCAGCTCTCGCCGGCCGGCCGCGCAGCTGCCCGCGCCGTCGATGGCGAGCTGGTCATCCGCCAGCAGCTGGCCCTGAGTACCAACGACCAGCTAAAGCCCGCCCGCGTCGAAACCGACCAGCTCGGGTTCAGCCACCAAAAATTTGAGCAGTACTACAAAGGCGTGAAGGTGGAGCACGCCACGTACACGGCCCACTCGCGCGGCGGCCAGATTGAGACGCTGAGCGGCGATTTTGAGAAAATAGGGACGGTAAACGTTGCGCCCGCGCTGAGCGCCGAGGCAGCCCTGGCCAAGGCAATGACCTTTGTGGGCGCCAAAAAGTACATGTGGCAGGATGCCCGCGAGGAAGCCGGCCTCAAAGTGCGCGAAAATGACCCCGCCGCCAGCTACAAGCCCCAGGGCGAGCTGGTACTGGTGCGCGACGCCCGCCAGGACCCCGAAACCGGCCCACTGGTGCTAGCCTGGAAATTTAACGTGTATGCCCAGCAGCCGGTAAGCCGCGCTTATATCTACGTCGATGCGCACACCGGCGAGGTGGTGCTGCGCGATGCCATCATTAAGCACGCCACCGGGGGCACCGCTACCTTCGCCACGGCCTACAGCGGCACCCGCTCACTGGCCGACGAAACTGCCACCGGCGGCTACCACCTGCGCGAGTACACCCGCGGCCTGGGCATCGAAACCTACAATATGAAGAAAGGCACCAGCTACACGGCGGCCGTTGACTTTGTGGATGCCGACAATAACTGGACGGCCGCCGAGTACAACAACGCCAACTACGATAATGTGGCCGGCGATGCGCATTTTGGCGCCCAAAGCACCTACGACTACTGGAAAGGCGTGCATGGCCGCAACAGCTACGACAACGCCGGGGCTAAAATCAAGAGCTACGTGCACTACAGCACCAGCTACGAAAACGCTTATTGGGATGGTGCCGAGATGACCTACGGCGATGGCGCTACCACCTTCAAGCCCCTCACGGCGCTCGACGTGTGCGGCCACGAAATCGGCCACGCCGTGTGCCAGAGCACGGCCAACCTGACGTACTCCAACGAGTCGGGCGCCATGAACGAAGGCCTCTCTGACTGCTGGGGCGCCAGCGTGGAGAAATACACCTGCGACATCCTGGGCCTGACCAAGTCGACCTGGGATATTGGCGAGGACATTATGAAGGCTGGCGGCGCGCTGCGCTCGATGAGCAATCCTAACCTCTACAGCCAGCCCGCGCTCTACAAGGGCAAGTACTGGTATACCGGCACCAGCGACAACGGCGGCGTGCACACCAACTCGGGCGTGCTCAACTACTGGTACTACCTCATCAGCATGGGTAAAACCGGTACGAATGAGCTGGGTAAGTCCTTCTCGGTATCGGCGCTGGGTATTACGGCGGCCGCTAAGATTCTCTTCCGCACCGAGAGCGTGTACATGACGGCGTCTTCTACCTACGCCAATGCCCGTAGCTACTCCATTCAGGCCGCGACCGACCTCTACGGCGCGGGCTCGACCCAGGTGCAAGCCGTCACCAATGCCTGGTACGCGGTGGGCGTCGGAGCAGCCTACGGCGGCACTACCCCCCCGCCCACTACGAGCTACTGCACCAGCAAAGGCACCTCGCAGTCCTACGAGTACATTGACCTGGTGAACATTGGCAGCATCAACCGCACCAGCGGCGCCGATGGTGGCTACTACAATGGCTCGGCCAGCAGCACCAGCGTGGCTGCCGGCAGCAGCCAAACCATCAACTTCTCGGCTGGCTTCACGGGCTCGGCCTATACCGAGTACTGGAGTGTTTACATTGACTACAATCAGAACGGCGTGTTTACCGACGCCGGCGAGCTGGTAGTAAACGGCAGCAGCAGCAGCGCCGGCACGCTATACAGCACCTTTACGGTGCCTACTACGGCCAAAAACGGCAGCACCCGCCTGCGCGTAGTGATGAGCGATAACTCGGGCACTACCAGCTGCGGCAGCTACAGCTACGGCGAAACCGAGGATTATACCCTCACCATCACGGGTGGGGCGGCCATTGCTGCCGCTGCGGCCCCGGCTAGCCTCGCGGCCACGACCATTAGCGGCGACGCCGTGCTGAGCCTCTACCCCAACCCGGCCCTCACCACCCTCACCTTGTCGCTGAGCTCAAACGCCGAGCTGACCAAAGTAGAAGTGCTCGATGTGCGCGGCGCCGCCGTGCCGGCCGCCCGCTACCAGGGCAATGGCCAGCTCGATGTGTCGGGCCTGGCCGGTGGCCTCTACCTGCTGCGCGCCAGCGATGGCCAGCACACCTTCATCCAACGCTTTGTGAAGCAATAAATTATTCGTGCTATTTGCTATTCCGCTCCCAAAATCAACAAGCCCGGCCAGGTTGGCCGGGCTTGTTGATTTTGGGAGGAATGAGTAGCCGCCGGGCCGGCTACTGGCCCACGCTGGCTAGCCAGGCTTCGGCTTCGGGCATGGCATCGAAGCGCTTGAACACAAAGCCGGCCGGCGCGGCGCTGATTACCGACTGGGTTGCGAGGCGGTGCATGGGGTTAGCCCCCTCCACTATGGCGCAGTGCCGCACGCCGGCCTGGGTCATGGCGCGCGGTATCCAGTTGGCGATAATCCACTGCTGGGCCTCGGCGGGCAGGGGCGCCCGCTGGCCGTGCTCGGATAAGATGCGCCGGCTGCCGGTGCTGCTGAGCAAGGCCAGCGTTTGCTCGTAGAAGGCCTCGATGGTGGCTAGCGACAGGCGTTCGGGCGCCCAGGCCAGGCGCACGTGGCCGGCCTTATTATAATAAAGCCGGCCGGCCGGGCTTTCAAAATAAAGTTTTTCCTGCGCGCGGGGCGTCATGCTAAAAGATAAGAAATAAACGGACTTACAAAGCTACTGCCCCCAGGCTGCCCAGGCCGCAGCGCAGGGCCAGGCAGCCGGCACTAACTGCCGCTTGGTGCCGGCTGCCGGCTGCATTTGCAGCCCCGGCCGTAGTATTGCGGCCGTGACGACCGCTCCTTTGCCGCTAGCCCCGCCGCGCGCTTTGCCGCCACCCTACGCCCCTGGCCTGCACGTGCTGGCCACGTTTGGGGCGCCCGCCGCCCGGCTGCAGGATGCCGCGGGCAGCCAGCTGTTTTTTCGCCACCTGATAGCCCGGCTCGGCCTCACCAGCGTGGGCGAAGTCTACCACACGTTTGCCGGCAGCGGCGGCTTCACGGCGGTGCTGGCCCTCACCGAGTCGCACCTGAGCATTCATACCTGGCCCGAGCACGGGCTGGCCACGTTCGACGTGTTTTTGTCGAATTTTCGGCAAGACAACCACGCCACCGTGCGCCGCGTGTACCAGGAAACGCTGGCCTTTTTTGCGGGCGAAGAACGAGCTTACGCCGAAGTGCTGCGATGAGTGCGCCAGCTCCCAACCCCGCCCCGGCAGCCTGGGTGGCCTGCCCGCAGTGCGCCACGCAGCTGCCCTGCCACGACCCGGCCCACAGCCGCTACTTCGGCTGCTACCAGTGCCGCACGTTTTTTCGAGCCAACCCGGCCGCGCCGGCCAGCGGCGCCCAGCGCCTCGACGGCTTCAAGAAAGCCCTGGTGCCCGGCCCCAGCCTGGCGCTGGGCGCGGTGGCGCTGCTCGGCGGCTACCGCTGCCGCCTCACCGGCTACCAGGTGCGCGGCGAAAAAGACGACCGCCTGGCCGAGTGGCGCGAGTACCAGCTGCGCCCCGCCGAGCCCCTGGCCGGCGGCGACCCCGCCGATTTTCCGCTGCAGCTGGCCGAGTATGAAGGGCACTGGCTGTTAATCCGGCGGGCCTGGCAAGCGCCAGCTATCGCGCAGGATGGCAGCTGGGAAGACGAAACGGGCCGCAATTATCAACTGTGGCACCGCTACCAGCCGCTCATCCGCGAGGCGCTGGGCGAGTTCGATTGGGATATTCTCGACGACGAAAACCTGCGGCTCACCGAATACATTAGCCCGCCCTACCTGCTGGCGAGCGAGCAGCGAGGCAATGACAAGCCCGCCTGGTACCTGGCCCAATACCTTGAACCCGAAGCAGTAGCCGGAGCTTTCGGACTGGCGCGCCCCAGCCTGCCCGTGCGCCGGGGCGTGGGCGCCGCCCAGCCCAACCCTACGCAGCACTGGCCCGAGCTGGCGCGCCTGGCGGGGCTAGCGGTGGCGCTACTGCTGCTGGCGCAGATGCTCCTGTTTTTGCTCAAGCCCACGGTGAATGGGGCGGAAGAATTTGTGGTAACCTCGCCCGACCGGGCTGGCTACCAGCAAATGGTGGTTTCCAAGTCGTTTGTGCTGCCCGAGCCCGGTGACCTGGCCGTAACGCTGGAAATTCCGGACCTTAACAACCACTGGGCCGAGCTAACCGCCAGCCTCGTGAACGAGCAAACCGGCCGGGGCTACGAATTTACCCGCTCCATCGAATATTACGAAGGCGTGGAAGACGGCGAGCACTGGACCGAGGGCAGCCGCTCGGCCGATGCCGTATTGAGCGCCGTGCCGGCCGGCCGCTACCACTTCAATTTCTACCCTACCTTGGATAAAGACACCGGCGCCGTGGCCTTGCTGCTGCGCCTCGAGGAGAATGCCTCGCTCTGGTCCAACTTCTTTCTGGTGCTGGGCACGCTGGCGCTGCTGCCCCTGTGGGTGTGGTGGCGCCGCCGCAGCTTCGAGCAAGACCGCTGGGCCAGCAGCGACTATAATCCTTATGCCACCGAAAATTAACCCCACCTGTTATGCCTGATTTTATGCAAGCCTACTGGCTAGCCATCCGGCGCTGGCCAGTGTATGCGGGGCTGGCCGCGCTGGGGCTAGCCACCTTTGTGGGCGCCGGGCTGCGCGGCTACCGCCTGCTCGGCGACGACAACGAGAGCACCGAAACCGAGCGCGGCGGCCCGGGCAGCCACGGTGGGGCGCACGGTGGCCACGGCGTTTTCTACCACAAATAGCCTTTTCCCTAGCCTCACATGGAATATCTCAACCCTAAGGCCCTCACCGCCTCCATCGTGTACTCGCTGCTGGGCATCGCTATTCTGGTGGTCAGCTTTTATTTGTTTAACAAGCTGACGCCGGGCACCATGCGCCGCGAAATTCTGGAAGAGCACAACACGGCCCTGGCCATTATGAGCGCGGCGTTTATGCTGGCCGTGGCCCTTATCATCAGCGCCGCCATTCATGGGTGAGGGGTCGCTGATAACGCGCCGCCGCCGCGCGCGGGCCGCCGCGCTAGCCCCCGCCGCCGGCGCGCCCCGGCCGGCCCTGCTGCTCGGGTCGGTGGCCGTGATAGCTACCTGCGGGCTGCTCTATGAGCTGATTGCCGGCACGCTGGCCTCTTACCTGCTCGGCGATTCGGTGACGCAGTTTTCGACCGTTATCGGCGTGTACTTGTTCAGCATGGGCGTGGGCTCGTGGCTGTCGCGCTACCTGGGCGGGCCGCTGCTGCGCTGGTTTATCCGGCTCGAAATCTTGGTGGGGCTGGTGGGCGGCGCCTCGGCGCCGCTGCTGTTTGGGCTGTTTGCGCACGTGGGCTCGTTTCGGGTGCTGCTCTACGGGCTGGTGGGGCTGCTGGGCACGCTGGTGGGGCTAGAAATCCCCTTGCTGCTGCGCATTTTGCAGGGCCGGCTAGCCTTTAAGGAATTGGTGGCCAGAGTTTTCACCTTCGACTACGTGGGCTCACTGCTGGCGGCGGTAATATTCCCGCTGGTGCTGGTGCCCCGGCTCGGGCTGGTGCGCACGGCCCTGCTGTTTGGGGCCCTGAATGTGGTGGTGGCCGGCGTGAGTTTGCTCTCGTTTGCCGAAACGCGGCCCTACCGGCGGCGCTACCTGGCGGCCATCGGACTGGCCCTGCTGGCGCTGGGGCGGGCGTGGCAGGCGCCGAGCGCATCCAGCGCTACGCCGAGGGCGAGGTCTTTCAGGATACCGTTATCTACGCCCAAAGCACGCCCTACCAGCGCCTGGTGCTCACCGGCAACCACCGGGGCGAGCTGCGGCTGTTTCTCAATGGTAATCTGCAGTTTAGCTCCGCCGATGAGTACCGCTACCACGAGGCGCTGGTGCATCCGGCGCTGCAAGACCGGCCCCGCGCCCGCCGCATCCTAGTGCTGGGCGGCGGTGATGGCCTGGCCGTGCGCGAAATCCTGAAATACCCGCAGGTGCAGCACATCCGGCTCATCGACCTCGACCCGGCCATGACCCGGCTCTTCCGCAGCAACCAGCTGCTGCGCGAGCTGAACCACAACTCCTTGCACTCGCCCAAGCTCGAAATTCACAACGCCGATGCCTACGCCTGGCTGCGCCAGGATACCGCCCGCTACGACGTGGTTTTTGTGGATTTTCCCGACCCCGGCAACTACTCCATCGGCAAGCTCTACACCACGGCTTTTTACCAGACCCTGCGCCAACGCCTGCGGCCGGGCGGGCTGGTGGTAGTGCAGGCCACCTCGCCCTACGTGGCGCGCCGCGCCTACTGGTGCGTGGTGCACACGCTGGTGGCCAGCGGCTTTGCCACGGTACCTTACCACGCCTACGTGCCCTCGTTTGGCGAGTGGGGCTACGTGCTGGCCCAGGCTAGCCCCGGCACCTGGCGGCCCGATGGCGGCGCGCTCCCGGCCGGGCTGCGCTACCTCACGCCGGCCGTTATCAGCCAGCTGCGCAGCTTCCCGCCCGATATGGCCGAGGTGCCTACGGAAGTTAATCAGCTGAATAACCAGGCCCTGGTGCGGTATTTTGAGGAGGAATGGGGCCCGTATGGGCAATAACAGCCGGTTAGCCTCCTTTCTTACACGCAATGCCCCTCCCCCGCCGTCAGTTCCTCACCCAGGCCAGCGCCGGGCTAGCCGGCACCCTGCTGGCTAGCCTGGTGGGCAGCGTGCCGGGCTGCGCGCCCGCCCGCACGGCGGTGCCGGGCCAGCTGCGCGGGGCGGGCTATGCGCTGGGCCACTTGCTGCGCACGCCCGGCAAAATCCCACCGGCCACGCGCACCGAAACCGTTGATACCGTTATTATTGGCGGGGGCGTGAGCGGGCTGGCGGCGCGGCGCGCGCTGCACCAGCTAGCCCCCGAGCGCACGACCATCTTACTAGAGCTGGCGGCCGATACCGGCGGCAATGCGGCCACCGGCCACAACGCCTGCACCGCCTACCCCTGGGGGGCGCACTACCTGCCCATCCCCGACGTGCGCGACGCCGAGCTGCTGGCTTTTTTGCAGGCAGCGGGCGTGCTGACCGGCTACGGCCCCACGGGGCTGCCCAGCTACGAGGAAACTATGCTCTGCCACGACCCGGCCGAGCGCCTGCTGCTGCACGGCCACTGGCAGGCCGGGCTGGTGCCCGAGGTGGGCGTGCCCGCCGCCGACCGCGCCGAAATCAGCCGCTTTTTGGCCGAGATGGAGCGCCTGCGCCGCGCCACCGGCCCCGATGGCCAGGACTTGTTTCGGCTGCCGCTAGCCTGGTGCTCAACCGATGCAGCCACCCGCCAGCTCGATACCGAAACGATGGCCGCCTGGCTAGCCCGCCACGGCTACCAGTCGGAGTACCTGCGCTGGTACCTCGATTATTCGTACCGCGACGACTTTGGGGTACCCGCTTCGCAAATTTCGGCCTGGGCCGGGCTGCACTATTTTGCCGCCCGCAAGGGCCGCGCTCACAACGCCCCGCCCGATGCCGTACTCACCTGGCCGCAGGGTAATCACTTTCTGGCCGAGGCCCTGCGCGCCCAGGGTGGCCCTGGCCGTGTGCACACCGAGGCGCTGGTGTTTGGGATGCGCGAGGCTGGCGATAACCAGGTGGCGGTGCAGGTGTACGACGCCCGCACCCGCCAGAGCACCACGCTGCTGGCCCGGCACGTCATCGTGGCCACGCCCTGGCACGTGACCAAGCACCTGCTGCCCGCCCCGGCGGCTAGCCCCGACCTGGCACCGCTGCACGCACCCTGGCTGGTAGCCAACCTCACGGTGGCCGCCTACCCCGGTGGCCCCGGCCAGCCCCTGAGCTGGGACAACGTGCGCTACGGCAGCCCCGCGCTGGGTTACCTCGACGCCGAGCACCAGGCCCTGCGCGGCTACGAGGCCAACGAGCCGCGCAGCCTCACCTTCTACTGGGCCCTGCCCACCGACCCGGCCGACCCCGCCGCCGCCCGCCGCCATGCCCTGGCCAGCACTTACCACGACTGGCTAGCCCTGGTGCTCACCGAGCTGGAATTGATGCACCCCGGCCTGGCCGCCCAGGTGCAGGCGGCCGACCTCTGGGTGTGGGGCCACGGCATGGTGGCCCCCACGCCCGGCTACGTGTGGGGGGCGGCGCGCCCGCAGGCGGCGCAGCCCCGGCTAGGGGGCCGCGTGCACCTGGCCCACACCGACCTTAGCGGCGTGTCGGTGTTTGAGGAAGCGTTTCACCAGGGGCTGCGGGCGGCGCGGGCGGTGCTGGGAATACCGGTGGGCTAGCTGAGCGCGGGCGCCGAAAAATCAGTAGTTATCCTACCGTTGCAGTTGGCTGCTCGCCGTATACGCAGGTGGCCTTCGTGCTTTTACCAACCATTTTTTAGTTTTATGCGCCATTCCCAATCTTTTTTACCCCTGGCGGCTTTGCTGCTGGGCGGCACCTTGCTTAGTAGCTGCGGCAGCAATAAGAGCGACACGAGCACGAGCACCAACACGCCCAGCAGCACGCTGGGCACCGATTCGGCCGCTAGCAAAGTTGGCGGCATGAGCAATTCGACGAGCGCGGGCAACACAATGGGCGGCTCTACTACGGGCGGCGCAGGCACGCCCACCACGGGCAGCACCGGGGCGAGCGGCACCACCAACGGGACCGGTGCCAATTAGCCGGCACTCCTCCAACAGCGGGTGAGACATGAGCGCGCGCTATTTTGCACGCACTCATGTCTCACCCGCTGTTTAGCTCTCAGCCCTGGCTGCGCTCGCCGCGCTACGATGGCTGGCTGATTCTGGCCCCGCCCTTTGCGGCGTTGGCGGTGGTGGCGCTGCTGCCGGCCACCTACCGGCAGTCGGCCGCATTTCCCTTGCTGGCCTGGGTGGGCGTGGTGCTGCTCATCGACGTGGCGCACGTCTACGGCACCCTATTTCAGACGTATTTCGACCCGCAGCAGCGGCGGCAGCGCGCCGGGCTGCTGGCCGTGGTGCCGCTGGCCTGCTACGCGGGTGGGGTGGCGCTGCACGCGGCGGGCGCACTGGTATTCTGGCGGGCACTCACGTATTTGGCCGTGTTTCACTTCGTGCGGCAGCAATACGGCTTTCTGCGGCTCTACGGCCGGGGCGAGGCACCCGCGCCGGGGCATGGCTGCCTTCGGTACTCATCTACGCTGCCACGCTTTACCCGCTCTTATACTGGCACTTATCGCCACCGCGCAATTTTAATTGGTTTGTCGCCGGCGACTTTGTGCAGCACAACTGGCCGCTGGGCCGGCAGCTGGCCACCGGCCTCTACGTGGCGCTGCTGCTCGCCTACGCGGCCCGCGAGGCCTGGCTCTACGCCCGCACCCGCCGCTTCAACCTGCCCCGCAACCTGCTGCTGGCGGGCACCGCCGCTAGCTGGTACGCCGGCATCGTGCTGTATAACGGCGACTTAGCCTTTACGCTGCTCAATGTGGTGGCCCACGGTGTGCCTTACCTGGCGCTGGTGTGGAGCAGCCGCCCGGCCGGCGCTGGTGGGCGCGGCTGGTGGGCCGGCCGCTACGGGCTAGCCCTCTTCTTGGGGGTTATCGTGCTTTTTGCCTTCCTCGAAGAAGGCCTGTGGGATGGGTTGGTATGGCGCGAGCATGGCGCCGTGTTCGGCTGGTTTCAGCAGTTGCCGGCGGTGGCCGCGCCGGGCGTACTCAGGTGGCTGGTGCCGCTGCTGGCGCTGCCCCAAAGTACCCACTACGTGCTCGACGGCTTCATCTGGCGGCGCGGCCGCCACGCCTGAGGTGGCAGCGTCCGGCTCATTCTCACTAAATAACGCAACGCTAGCCACGCCGCCGCTAAGATTACCAGCTGGCCGGCAGCCTGTATTTGCACGTAGCTTTCGGTACGGCCGTTTAGCCGCAGCATTTTGGCCACGCGCCCACCGGCCTACCCGGCCAGGTACCAGATTGCCGCCGCTGAGGCGGCGCTGCAGTGCGCGTCTGCCTCGTTTGTTGGCGGCCTGGGCGAGCAGATAAGCCGCGCCGCGCAGACTATTTTGCAGCTGACCGCATTTTCAGCCTGCTGCCGGCCACCCTCGGCCACTTCGGGGCGGCCCGGCCTGCGCGCTGCCCCGGCACTACCGCATTCTTAGCCACGCCGCCCTGCTGATGGCATAGCCCCCGGCCCGGCATACCTGCTGAAACAGGTAGCGGGCCCGGCTAGCTACTTCGTAATGACGAGCTCGACGCGGCGGTTGAGCTTGCGGGTTTCCTCGCGGTCGTTGCTGAATTTGGGGCGCGAGCCGCCGTAGCCAATGGTGGTGATGCGGCTTTCGGCCACGCCCCGGCCCACAAGGTAGCGCTTCACCTCGGCCACGCGCTGCTCGCTGAGCACCTGGTTTTTATCGGCCGGCCCCTGGTTATCGGTATGGCCTTCGAGGCGGATTTCCAGGCTCGGATTCTCTTTCATCGAATTGGCCAGCGTGTTGAGCGTGGCGTAGGACGAGCCCAGGAGCTTGGCCTGGCTCTGGGTGAAGATGATGGCGGGCAGGTCGAGGCGCGAGCCCACGGTGGCGGGCGTGAGGCGCGGCTCGTAGCGGCGCGACTCACCGGCCCGCACCGTCAGGGTGTCGATGCGGGTGAGGAGGCCGGCCGTAGTCGTCAGGCGGTAGCGGCCGGGGGCTAGCGACATCTGGAAGCCCACCTGGTCGGCCCGGGCCGTGCTGCGAAAGTCGATGGGGCCGCCTATCATCAGGGCCTGCACTTCGGCGCCACCTGCCAGCGGCTTGTTGGTGCGGGCATCGAGCACGCGGCCCGTGAGCAGGGCGCGCGCCTGGCCCAGCGGGTTGGCGGCCGCCGCCGCCGCCTGCGCCACGGCCGCCGAGTCGGGCACCGGCGGCGGGCCTACCGGCGTGCGAAACAGCTTTTTGGGCGCCGTGTCTTTGGTGCCGGTGCTGGCGTAGTAGGCCGTGCCGTCGGGGCCCAGCGCGAAGAAGGCGTCGTAGCCGGGGCCGTTGAAGCGCGGGCCCAGGTTTTCGGGCTGGCTCCAGCGCGTCCAGCTTTCGTCGAGGCGCTGGCTCACGAAAATATCAGCCGAGCCGTAGCCCATGTGGCCGTAGGAAGCGAAGTACAGCGTTTTGCCATCGGCCTCCAGCCAGGGCGCAAACTCGTAGCCCGGCGAGTTGACGACCGCGCCCAGGCTCACGGGCGCGGTGTAGCCGCCCGCCCCATCGGGGCGGCTCACGTACAGGTCGTTAGCGCCTTGCGAGTCGTCGCGCTCCAATGACAAGAGCAGGATTTTCTCGTCGGGCGTCATAAAAAAGCCGGTGGCCGGGCTGGTGGAGGAATATCCGGCAATGCGCAGCGCCACCGGCCGGCCACCGCCCGCGACGGCCACCCGCGACACGCCCTCATCGCGAAAGCCGGCCGCGTCGTAGGCGCCGCGCACCAGTAGCGCGGGGCTAGCGGCCGGACCTACCACGGCCTGCACGGCGTTGTTCTGGGCCGTGTTGAGGCCGGCCGGGGCATCGAGGTGGGTAGGTGCGCCCCAGGTGCGGCCCTGGTCAGTGCTCTGGCTCAGCCAAGTGTCGCCGCTCTCGGCCACGCCCTCCACGTTGCCGGCAAAGCGGGTGCGGGTAAAATACAAGGTCTTGCCATCGGGTGCGGGCACCGGCTGCAGCTCACTGCCCGTAGGCGAGTTGACGGCCGCCAGCGGCTCGGGCGCGGCAAAGTAGGGCGGCCCGCTGGCTAGCTTCAGCTGCAGCTGAAACAGGCGCCACTGCTGGCTGAGGCGCCCCACGCTGCGCGCCGCCACAATGGCCGTATTATTAAATCTGTCGTTGACCGCCAGGGTCGCTACGCGGCCATCGAGCCGGTTTTCGAGCTGAAACGAGCCCGCCTGGCCGGTGGGCACCAGGCGCCACTGCTGGCCCAGGCCGCCCGTAAAAGGCCGCTGCACCAGCGGTGTGTTGGCGCCGCTCGGGGCTAAGGCGCTCACTTCCAGGGTCAGGCACTGGCCGCTGTGCTTAGCTTCGAGGCGGTAGTACTCGCCACCTTCGCGGATAAGCACCAGGTGCCACTGCTGGCTGGGCGCGTGGGTGAACTCCCACTGCACGGCGGGGGCGCCGCTGGTGGTAGCAGCCCTGGCCACGTCGAGGCAGCGCCCACTGGCGCGGTTGATGAGGCCGTAGAGGGCCCGGCTATCGGGCGCCACGGGCGTTTGGGCAACGGCGGAAAGTGCCAACAGACACAGGAAAAGTACTCGCAGCATGGGGCAAAGGTCGGGCAAGCGGCGGAAACGGCGGCCCCCGCCCCGGCGCGGGCCCGCCCGGGCCGAACCAAAGGCTAGCCGGGCACATCTTCAACCAGGCTTTTTCAGTATAGAATCCAAACGATTATTCCTCCCATTTCATGCGCAAGGGCACTAAAGTCAGCTGGAAGTACGGCACCGGCACGGCCACCGGCAAAATCGAGTCGGTGCACAAAGAAGCTATTACCGTCAAAATCAAGGGCCACGACATTCACCGCAACGGCTCGGCCGACGACCCGGCCCTGGTGATTGTGCAAGACAATGGCGACAAAGTATTAAAGCTGCAAAGCGAAGTAAAACCGGTAAAATGAGTATCTTCATGAGAATAAACATTTTACCCTTAGCAGTATGCCTCCCGCTCCACCCTGCTACTACGCGGTACGGTACCAGTCGCAACCGCCTTTGCTGCATGGCACCGTGCGCCAGCCGCTCTCGACTACCGAGTTTATTGAGGCGTGCGAGCTGCTGCTAGCGTGGGCGCAGCACTACCACTGCCCCTTCTGGCTGCTCGACGGCCGCGCCGACCCTACGCCGCAGCGCCTCGATGTGTATGAATGGCTGCGCGACGAATTTTTGCCCCGCGTGCACCGCGCGCTCGGGCGCGTGCCCTGCCTGGCCTTCGTGGCGCAGCCCGAACTGTGGCTAGCCCTGCAAGCGCAGCACTACGCGCCCCCGGCGCCCATAGTGCTGTCGGCCGCGTACCGGGCCAACTGGTTTACCAGCGAGGCCGAGGCGCTGGCCTGGCTGATGCAGTTTCGGCCGGCCATTGGGGTAAGCTAGCCGGAGGCCAGCGAGGGGAAGACGTAAAAAAAGCCCCACCAAGTATTTGGCGAGACTTTTTTATAAGCTGATGGCTAGCGGGCTAGCGATTTTGCGGGTCGGGCTTGATGAATGCTTCCTCGTCCATCTCGGTAGGCACTACCACGATGCCTTTTTGCAGCATCGAATTGCGCTTGCCGTAGAGGAAGTACACGATAAAGCCGAGCAGCATCCAGCCAAAGGCCACTTGCAGGGTGAATGAGTCGAGGCCCACAATCAGCAAGGTGCACACGAGGGCGCCCATGATGGGCACCAGCGGAAAGGCCGGCGTGGAGAGCGGCGAGCGAAACGGGCGGGGCTGGTCGGGGTCCGACTTGCGCATAATCCACACGCCGAGGCTCACCAGCACGAAGGCGAGCAGCGTGCCAAACGAGGTAAGGTCGCCGGCCAGCGCGCCCGGTACGAAGGCCGCGAACAAGCCCACAAACACCATCAGCATGAGGTTGGACTTGTAGGGCGTGTTGAACTTGGGGTGCAGCTCAGCAAAGGCTTTGGGCATGAGGCCATCCTTGGCCATCGAGAAGAATACGCGGCTCTGGCCCATCAGCATTACCAAGATAACTGAAGTGAAGCCCAGCAGGATACCAACGGTAACGGCCGTGGCTAGCCAGCCGTAGCCGGGCATGTGGGCCCGAATGGCATAGGCCACGCTCGCCTCGCCGCCCAGGGCCGGGTCGGCAAATTCGCGCCAGTTGGCCACGCCCGTCAGCACGTGGCCAAAGAGGATGTAGAGCACCGTGCAGATGGCCAGCGAACCCAGGATGCCGATGGGCATGTCGCGCTTGGGGTTGCGCGCCTCCTGCGCGGCCGTGCTCACGGCGTCGAAGCCGATGAAGGCGAAGAACACGATGCCCGCGCCGCCGATAATGCCGCCCAGGCCGTGCTTAAAGAACCCTTCGTAGGTGCGCACCACTTCGCCGGCCGCATTTTTCACCACGGCGTCGGCCGGAATGAGGTAGGGCGTGTGGTTGGTAGGATTGATGAACTGCCAGCCTACGGCGATAAAAACCACCACGATGAGGGTTTTGAGCACCACAATGACGGCGTTGAACAGGGCCGACTCCTGAGTACCTTTTACCAGCAACAAGCTCAGCATCACGATAATGAGCAGCGCGGGCAAGTTGATGAGACCGTGCTCGGTGACGCCATTGATGACGGCGTGCTCGAAGGGCGAGTGGCTGAGATTATAGGGTAAACTGGTGCCAAAGACCTGCAAGAGCTTATTGAGATATTCGCTCCAGGCAATACTCACGGTGGCCGCGCCCAGCGCGTATTCCATGATGAGCGCCCAGCCGATAACCCAGGCCACAAACTCGCCCATCGTGGTGTAGGCATAGGTGTAGGCCGAGCCGGCAATGGGAATCATGGCCGCAAACTCGGCGTAGCACAGGCCGGCAAACACGCAGCCGAAGGCGGCCAGCACGAACGCCAGCGTTACGCCCGGCCCCGAAGCCTGGGCCGCCGCGCTGGCCGTGCGCACAAACAGGCCCGCCCCAATGATGGCGCCCACGCCCAGCGCCACGAGGTTGCCGGCGCCCAGCGTGCGCTTGAGCGCGCCGTGGCCGGTCGAGTTGGCTTCGCCCAGGAGCTGGGCAAGCGGTTTTTTGGCAAAAATACTAGCCATGCAAGAGGAAGTAAAGAACGAGTAAAGAGGAGGAAATAGGAACGGTTATTTTGCGTTGAGCTGGGGCTGCGCCATAGTCAGCCGGGCCGAAAATACGCTAAACTTTGCGACTGGCCCGCCAGCTACCCGGCCGCCCCTTTGCCGCCCCGGCAGGTGCAGCCCGGCCCGGCCGCCGGCCACGGCCCATCAGCCTCCCCTATTCACCTTACTTTCTTTTTGATTAGCAAAATTTTATGTTTTTAAAATCTTTCTTGACCCTGGCCATCTTAGGAGTGCTGGCCGGCCCGGCCGCCGCCCAAACCACGCCGGCTATGCAGGCCGCTGCCGCTGCTAGCCAGGCCCAACGCATGGCCCAGGAGCTGGGCCTCTCGCCCGACCAGCACGCGCGCCTGCGCCAGGTGCTACTGCTCACCCGCCAGCACCTGGATGCCGACCTGGCAGCGCACCAGGGCGACCCCGGCGGCCTACGCACGGCCATGGCCTTCGACCGCGCCAAGTCCGACGAGCTCATTCGCGGGGTGCTCACGCCGGCGCAGTACGTACGCTACCAGCAATACAAGGCCGCCCGCATCGGGCAGCTGCACAGCACCAGCCAAGTGGGGCGCTAGTCCCCAAGGGCCGGGCTAGCCCGCTACACCGCGTGCTGAATGACAAAGAGGGAGGCGCCGGCAATCACCAGCCACAGCACAATGCCCAGCACGTAGGGTTTGAGGCCCACCACGCGCAGCACGCTGTTTGACAAGCCCGCGCCGATGAAGAACAGCGTGGCCGTAAGGCCCGTCTTGGCCAGGCTTACCATCAGGGGGCCTAGCGCCTTGGCGGCCGGCACATAGGTGTTGAAAAGCATGGCCAGCACGAAGCCTACAATGAAATACGGAATTGTGATTTTTACACCTTTCTGCTTAAAAAGCAAGGCCGTGCCTAGCGATACCGGAATAATCCACAGGGCGCGGGCCAGCTTCACGGTGGTGGCTATTTCGAGGGCCTGGCTGCCGTAGGCCGCCCCCGCGCCTACTACCGAGCTGGTGTCGTGAATGGCAATGGCGCACCACAGCCCAAACTGCTGCTGGCTAAGATGCAGCGCGTGGCCAATGGGCGGAAACGTAAACAGCGCCAGCGCATTGAGCACGAACACCGTGCCCAGCGCCACCGACATTTCTTCATCCTTGGCCCGCAGCACCGGCCCGATGGCCGCAATAGCCGAGCCGCCACAAATAGCAGTGCCGCACGAGATGAGGTGCACCACGTGCCGCCCCAACCCTAGCCACCGGCCCACCACAAAGCCCAGCAGCAGCGTGCCAAAAATCGACACCACCGTAAACACGATGCCCTGCCGGCCCGCCTGCACCGCCGCGTGGGCATTCATGCCAAAGCCCAGGCCGATAACCGAGAATTGCAGCAGCTTAGCAGTCAGGTTTTTGGTACGCGCCACGAAAGGATTGCCCACCGTTTGGGCCAGGGCCAGCCCGAGCGCCAGCGCCAGCGGCGGCGACGCCCAGGGCGTGAGGCAAAACACTAGCAGCAGCCCAAACACCACTTGGCGCAGCGATACCAACCGGCCCAGCACCAAACGCTGGGTATGAAAATGGCGAAAAAAACCGGTGGCCGGGGCAGCAGCCGGCGACGAATCTTCGAGTAGCGTGGGCATGGGGGGTGCTTAATGAACGCCCCAAAATTACGCAAGCCACTCTCAGAATGGTAATTACAAATACTTATTGCACATAACCAAAAGTTATGCAACTGTTTTAGCGCGTTGTTGCCCATAGCTCAGGAATCGCTGCGCCGGGCGGGGCAGCGGCTGGCCTTGCACCCACACTGCCTCAAACTGCCGGGGCAGCGCCAGTCCTTGCACAGGCACCACTTCGAGCAGGCCCGCCGCCAGCTCGCGCGCCAAGGCCTGGCGCGACACGAAGCCTAGCGCCTCGGGGGCCGCTTCGAGGTAGCTTTTGATGGCCTCGGTACTGTCGAGGTAAAAGGCCACGCGCAGCTCGCTTAGTTTGATTTTACGCTCGCGCAGGGCCATTTCCAGCACTTCGAGGGTGCCCGAGCCACGCTCGCGCAGCACCAGCGGGCTGGCCAGCGCCTCGGCCAGCGGGAGGGGCCGGGTGGGCGGGCCGGCGGGCGTGGCCCGGCGCACGGCCACCAGCTCGTCGGGCAGCAGCAGCTCGTAGTGCAAATCACGGTTTTTGGTGCGACCTTCCACGAAACCCAAATCCAGCTCGCCGCGCAGCAGCGCCTCGGCAATGCGCTCGCTGTTAGCGCTCAGCAAGCTCAGCTGCACCTGCGGGTAGCGCGCCTGAAACGCGGGCAGCCAGCCCGGCAGCACGTATTGGCTGAGGGTGGTGCTGGCGCCCAGGCGCAGGCGGCCGGCGGCCTCGTCGGGGTCGCGCAGGCCCAGCAGCTGCTCGGCGAGCTGCTGGCTGCTGGCGGCCACGGCCTCGGCGTGGGCGTGCAGCAGGCGGCCGGCCTCGGTGAGGCTCACGCGGTTGCCGCGCCGCTCCAGCAGGCGCTGGCCGTACTGGGCCTCCAGCTCGCGAATGTGCTTGGTAACGGCCGGCTGGCTCACAAACAGCTCCTGCCCGGCCTTGGTGAAGCTCAGGTGCCGGGCCACGGCGGCAAATACGCGCAGGCGAAAATCAGTCATATGGCAAAGGTCGGGCGCGGGGCCGAGCCGGACGCTAGCGCAGCTCGGCCCCGCTAGTTACGTTGGCCGGGCCAGGGGCCAGCCGATGAGGCTAGCCCGCTTCGTCGGCAAAAAAATGGCTTCTATCGGCATAGGCAGGGGAGTTATGAGTGCCGGGCAGCTTTGGCGCGCTCCTTGTATTTCCCCTGGCATCCGGAGCCAGCGCGGCCGCGCCTCCTGCTTTTTTCCTCTTTTTTCTGCTTACCAGTTTTTTATTCCTGATTATGAAAAAGTCCCTGCTTCTGCTGGCCGCCATGGCCTTTGCCACCGCCAGCTTTGCCCAGACCACGCCTGCTACCACCACCCAGCTGCCCACCCACCGCGTGCACCGCATGGGCAAAGGCGAGCACAAAACCCCCGAGCAGCGCGCCGAGCACCGCACGGCCATGCTCACCAAAAAGCTGAGCCTCACGGCCCAGCAGCAAGCCCAAGTGCATCAAATCATGCTGGCCCAGGCCCAGGAAGGCCAGGCCCTTAAGGCCAAATACCCGGCCAAGGAGCAGCGCGCGGCGCTGCACCAGGAAATGGAAGCCGGCCACGCCAAGTACCAGACCCAGCTGCAGGGCGTGCTCAGCGCCGACCAATACGGCAAGCTCAGTGCCATGCAGAAAGAGCATCATCGCCACGGCAAGCACGAAGGCGAGCCGAAGTCTAAAAGCTAGCTTTCGCTTCAGTGCATCGCCTCAAAGCCCCGGCCCTACGGCCGGGGCTTTTTTGCTGCCCGGCGCGGCGCGGCGAACTACGGGGGCCGGCCCGATGTTGGGGCGGCTCGTTATATTTGACCCTGTCACCTACCCCGGCAGCCCGATAATCAGGCGTTTAGCTCATCCGCTGCCACCGTACCCCAATGCCCTTACCCAGTAGTAGCACCCCCGCGGTGCAAATTCAGCAGTTTTACGATAAAGGCCTGGCCCACGCCTCCTACGCCATCAGGGCGGGCCGGCAGGTGGCCGTTATCGACCCCGGCCGCGACCCGCAGCCCTACTACGACTTTGCCGACGAGCACGACGCCCAGATAGTGGCCGTGATTGAAACGCACCCCCACGCCGACTTCGTGAGCAGCCACCTGGAAATAGCCCAGGAAACCGCTGCCACCATCTATTGCAGCAAGCTCACCGGCGCCCGCTACCCCCACAAGAATTTCGACGACGGCGACCGTATTAAGCTCGGCACCGTCGAGCTGCACGCCCTCAGCACCCCCGGCCACTCGCCCGATAGCATCAGCGTGCTGCTCATGGACGAAGCCGCCCAGACCCGCGCCGTCTTTACCGGCGACACGCTGTTTGTGGGCGACGTGGGCCGGCCCGACCTGCGCGAGGCTGAGGCCGGCGGCGGCCACGCCCGCGAGGAGCTCGCCGCCCAGCTCTACACCAGCCTGCGCCAGAAACTCATGGCCCTGCCGCCCACCACGCGCGTGTACCCGGCCCACGGCCCCGGCTCGCTCTGCGGCAAAACTACCAGCCCCGACCTCGACAGTACCATTGCCAAAGAGCTAGCCACCAACTACGCCCTGCAACCCATGTCGGAGCCCGAGTTTGTAAAAGCGCTGCTCGCAGACCAGCCGTTTATGCCCAAGTACTTTGGGCACGACGTGCAGCTCAACAAGCAGGGCGCGCCCAATTTTGAGGACAGCATCCGGGCCGTGCCGCGCTTGCAACCGGGCGCCGCGCTAGCCCCCGGCGTGCTCGTTATCGACACGCGGCCGGCCGCTAAGTTTCGCGCCGGCCACCTGCCCGGCGCTATCAATTTGCAGGACGGCGGCAAGTTTGAAACCTGGCTAGGGTCGGTAGTGGGTCCGCAGGAGAAATTCTACCTGCTGGCCGACACCCAGATTCAGCTTGACGCGGTGATGCGCAAGGCCGCCAAAATCGGCTACGAAAGCAACATCAAGGGTGCGTTGCTAGCCCCCGCCACCCAGCCTGCCACCAGCCCCACCGTAGATGTGACCGCCGTGCGCCAGCACCCCGAGCAGTTCACTATCGTGGACATCCGCAACCGCACCGAGGCCCACGACCCGCTGTTTGCCAATGCCTTGCTCATCCCACTGCCTGAGCTGCGCGAGCGGGTGGGTGAAATCCCGACCGATAAGCCGGTGCTCGTGCATTGCGCGGGCGGCTACCGCTCGGCGGCCGGGGCTAGCATCATCCAGGCCGCCCGCCCGGATGTGGAAGTACTGGATTTGGGCGAGGTGGTGACGGAAGTTGCGCCGGTATCGGCGTGAGAACGCTGCTAGTTATCCTGTTGCTACTGGCTAGCCGGGTGGCCTGTGCCCAGGTCGCCCGGCCTTGGCCCCGTAATGAGGCTACTGGTAAAATTGAGTTTATCGGTCAGTTACCGTGGCCTGCTAATGCAAAAACTCAAGCTGCACGGCTAGCATTAGTTCGTCACTGGTATTTAAAAAAACTAACCAACGTAAAAGTTAAAAACACACAGAGCCTACCTGCTAAATCCCTTACTTATGGTGACTTACCCAAGGAGGTTCGTATTGAGTTTACAACTCACCAGGAATGGGGAAATATGCTGGACCGACTGATTTTTGAGGTTCATCTCTTACCTACTGCGAATGGTCTGTCCTATCGGCTATCCGATTTTGAGAGCTTTTACATAGGCGATGACAACGCAGGTCAGATAAGTTTAGAAAGTAATCTTGAGCAAAGTCCAAACGGTTCGCTAGCATTGACAGCTTTTAGAAAACGACTGCATTGGGCACTATCTGGCTGGTAATCTTTGTAGCCTGCTACACTTCGTATAGCATAAGCCGCGGTTTGTATACCGCCGTCCGCTAGCCCAAGCTGGACCTTTGTGGGGCTACACCCGTTTAGCCAACGGATGCCCTTAGTCCCACTCCTATGTCCCTTACCGATTTTCGCACGCTGGGCCGCTCGGGTCTGGTAGTCAGCCCGCTAGCCTTGGGCACCATGACGTTTGGCACCGCCCGCTGGGGCTCGGCCGACAACGTGTCGCAGGCCATTTTCAATACCTACGTCGAGGCCGGCGGCAACTTCGTCGACACGGCCGACGTGTATGCCGGCGGGCGCAGCGAGGAGTTGCTGGGCGGCTACCTGGCCGAGCGGAAGCTGCGCGATAAAGTAGTGCTGGCCACCAAGTTTGGCTTTAGCGCCGAGGCTGGCAACCCCAACGCCGGCGGCAACGGCCGCAAGCAGATTTACCGTGCCCTCGAAGGCTCGCTGCGCCGCCTGGGTACCGACTACGTGGACCTCTACTGGCTGCACGTGTGGGACGCGGTGACACCCGCAGAAGAATTGCTGCAAACCCTCGGCGACCTCGTGCGGGCCGGCAAAATCCGCTACTTCGGCTTTTCTGATATGCCGGCCTGGTACGCTACCAAGGCGGCGACCCTGGCCGCCGCGCACGGCGTGCCCGGCCCCGTGGCCATGCAGCTCGCCTACTCGCTGGTCGAGCGCAACATCGAGCACGAGTACGTGCCCGCCGCCCGCGAGTGCGGCCTGGGCCTGGCGCCGTGGAGCCCGCTGGCGGCGGGCTTTCTGGCCGGCAAATACCAGCGCGCTGAAAATGGCGCCACCGGCGAAGGCCGACTCAGCGGGCCTAACCCATTCGGCAACACGCTCTTTACTGACCGCAACTGGCGCATCCTGGAAGCGCTGCGGCCGGTGGCCGCGCAGCAGGGCCGCCCACTGGCGCAGGTGGCCCTGGCCTGGGTGCTGGCCCAGCCCGGCGTGAGCGCGCCTATTGTGGGGGCTAGCCGGGTCGAGCAGCTGCACGACAGCATCGCGGCGCTCGATATTCAGCTCTCGCCCGAGCAGTTGCGGGCGCTCAACGAGGCTAGCGCGCCCGAGGCAGTGTTTCCCTACGGCATCTTTTCGCCGGCTGGCAATAAGGGGGTGTTTGGCGGCGCCACGGTGCGGGGCTGGCGCTAGGCTAGCCAGGCGCACCGATACAGGACGCGTTTTGTATTGTAAAAACGCTGATTTGTATAGGTGCGGCCCTGGCCTGCTGCGGGACCTTTGTGAGGTTGAATTTTCTTTCTAAAACCTCTGTAAGCAACGCATTATGAGCACTATCAAGAAAGTACCGCTGGGCACCCAGGGCCTGCACGTGTCGGTCGAAGGCCTGGGCTGCATGGGCATGACCGGCGGCGTCAACGGCATGAGCGTATACGGCGAAGCCGACGAGGCCGAGAGCCTGGCCACTCTGCACCGCGCCCTGGAGCTGGGCGTGGACATGCTCGACACGGCCGACCTCTACGGCCCGATGAAAAACGAGCGCCTGGTAGCCAAGGTACTGGCCGGCCAGCGCGACAAGTTCACCGTGGCCACCAAATTCGGCTTCGAAGTAGACGACAACGAGCAGTGGACCGGCGGCTACAACGGCCGGCCCGAGTACGTGCGCAAGAGCATCGAGCGCTCGCTCCGCAACCTGGGTACCGACTACGTGGACCTCTACTACCTGCACCGGGTAGACCCCGCCACGCCCATCGAAGAAACCGTGGGTGCCATGAGCCGCCTCGTAGCAGAAGGCAAAGTGCGCTACCTAGGCCTGAGCGAAGTGCCGGCCGACACGCTGCGCCGCGCCCACGCCGTGCACCCCATTTCGGCGCTGGAAAGCGAGTACTCGCTCTTCGACCGGCGGGTGGAGGACGAGGGCATCATCGCGGCGGCGCGCGAGCTGGGCATTGGCTTCGTGGCGTATTCGCCGCTGGGCCGGGGCTTTTTGTCGGGCGATATTAAAACGCCCGACGACTTCGAGGCCAACGACTCGCGGCGCTGGTTTCCGCGCTACCAGGGCGAAAACTTCTATAAGAACCTGGAGTTGGTAGAGAAGCTCAAAGCCCAGGCTACCGCAAAAGGCGTGACGCCCGCCCAGCTAGCCCTGGCCTGGGTGCTGGCCCAGGACGTAGTGGTAATTCCGGGCACCAAGCGCCGTAAGTACCTCGAAGCCAACGTGGCCGCCGCCAGCCTTGTGCTGAGCGCCACCGATTTGGCCGAGCTCGATGCCATCATGCCGGTGGGCAGCGCCGCGGGCGCGGCATATCCGGCGGGGTTTTAGCAGCCCGTTGAGTTAGCATTGCTGGCACGGGGCAGAGCCCCGCGCTATCTGCCAGACAGTTTTTACACGATTTTCCGTTATGAAACAGCCACCTAAAGAGTTTCGCACCCTAGCCACGGTGTCGGACTTCACGCAGCACTTCGGCTTTCCGCCGCCGGTGCATCCGCTGCTCACGGTAATTGACCTGCAGCACGCGCCGCACCACACGCCCCTTAGCGGGCCGGCGTGGCGGGAGCTCTACCTCATCGCCTTGAAGAAGAACCTGAAGGGCCGTATTCAGTACGGCCACCGGGCCTACGATTTCAGCGAAGGCGTGCTGGCATTTTACGCGCCGGGGCAGCTCTGCGAGGGCAACGACTCGATTGACACTTCGGAGCTGAGCGGCTGGCTGCTCGTCTTTCACCCGGACCTGCTGCGCAAGTACCCGCTGGCCAAGAAGCTGGCGGGCTACACCTACTTTTCGTACCAGGTGCACGAGGCGCTGCACCTCTCGGGCCGGGAAGAAAGCCTGCTCGACGGCGTGGTAGAAGGCCTGCGGCGCGAGTGCGAGCAGCCCATCGACGGCTTCAGCCAGGATGTGCTGGTGTCGCAGCTCGACGTGCTGCTTAACTACGCTAACCGCTTCTACCACCGGCAGTTTCTGACGCGGCGGCCGGCCGAGCACGACTTGCTGAGTCGCTTTGAAGCGCTGCTGACTAGCTATTTTGCCCAGGGCGAAAGCCAGCCGCTGCCCACGGTGCAGTACTTCGCCGACGCCCTGCACGTGTCGCCGGCTTACCTGGGCGACATGCTGCGCTCGCTCACCGGCCAAAATACGCAGCAGCACATCCACCACGCGCTCATTGAAAAAGCCAAGCGCCTGCTGCTCAGCACGTCGCTCACCATCAATGAAACGGCTTTTCAACTCGGGTTTGAGTACCCGCAGTATTTCAGCCGGCTGTTTAAGAACAAAACGGGCCTTACGCCGGCGGCCTACCGGTTTTCGGCGCAGTAGTACCCTAGCCGCGCACCAGCCGGTCGGTGCGCCAGATGGGCAAAATCTCCGGGTGGGTATCGACGTGCATGCAAAACGTGAAGTCGTCGTGCGCCTCCAGGGCATTGAGGCGGCGCACGGCGGCCGATTGCAGCAGGTATTCGGGCCAGGTAGGCTTGGCGTGCTGCCACAGGTGCAGGGCGGCCAGCGCGGCATCGGAGGAGGCAATGTCGAAGCCCAGCGGGGCTAGCCGCTCGGCCAGCGCACCACCGAAGAGGCTGTCTTCGAGGCAAAAGCTGCCCTTCCAGCCGGCGCACACCACCAGCACGTCGCGCCCCTGCGCCACCACGAAATCGACCACCGCGCTTAGGTTGAGAAACGAGCCGCACACGATGGCCTCGGCCGTGAGCGAGCGGTGCAGGGCCATGGTGCCGTTGGTGGTGCTGATGGCCAGCGCCCGGCCCGGCACCGCCAGCTTGCCGTCGAGAAAGCCGAAGGGTGAATTGCCCAAATCGAAGCCCGCAGCGGCGATACCATCGCGCTCGGCCGCCGTGATGCAGCCCTGCTCGCGGCCCAGCGCGGCGCACTCCTCCAGGGTAGCCGTGGGAAACACCTCCGTGACGCCCGCCGCCAGCGCCGTAACGATGGTGCTGGTGGCGCGCAGCACGTCCACGATAACGGCCACCCGGCCGCGCAGGTCGTAGAGCGGCAGCAGCTCGGGCGAAAAGCAAACGTCGAGTTTCATAATCTACTACTTGGTAAGTATTTATAACAGAACGTCATGCTGCGCTTATCGAAGCATCTCTACTGCGCCGCTAGGGGGACTTATCCTAACGATTCAGGCAAGATGCTTCGACGAGCGCAACATGACGTTCTCTTTCAAAAAAGCAAGCTCGGACCCTACACTTCCTCCGTGCCGGGCACCAGCGGCAGCTTGGCCACCGTGGCGGGCAGGTTTTTGCCGCGCACCTGCACAAAAATCGGGGTGCCGGGGCTAGCCAGCTCGGTTTTGACGTAGCCCAGGCCGATGCCCTTGCTGAGGCTCGGCGACTGCCCGCCGCTGGTTACCTCGCCAATGGCATTGCCCTCGGCATCGACCAAGGGGTAGTGGGCGCGGGGCAGGCCGCCGGGGCCGTCCATCACGAAGCCCACGAGCTTGCGCGTTACGCCGGCGGCTTTCTGGGCTTTTAGGGCCTCGCTGCTGGTGAAGTCTTTGGTAAACTTGGTAATCCAGCCCAGGCCGGCTTCGAGGGGCGAGGTGGTGTCGTCGATGTCGTTGCCGTAGAGGCAATAGCCCATTTCGAGGCGCAGCGTGTCGCGCGCGCCCAGCCCGATGGGCTTGAGGCCGAAGGGCTGACCGGCGGTCATTATCTTGTTCCAGACAGCGGCGGCGTGCTCATTAGGAATATACAGCTCGAAGCCGCCCGCCCCGGTGTAGCCGGTAGCCGAGACAATGACGTTGGGCGCGCCCGCGAAGGTGCCCTGCACAAAGCTGTAGTACGGAATGCTCGCCAGGTCCACCTCAGTGAGCGAGGCCAGCGCCGCCGCGGCTTTGGGGCCCTGCACGGCAAAGAGGCTGAGCTGGTCGGAGAGGTTCTCCATTTCCGCGCCTTCGGTGTTGTGTTGCTGCAGCCAGTTCCAGTCTTTTTCGATGTTGGAGGCATTGACTACCAAGAAGTAATCCTCCTCGCCCAGCATGTACACCAGCAGGTCGTCGACAATGCCGCCGGTGGCGTTGGGCAGGCACGAGTACTGCGCCTTGCCGGGCTGCAGCTTGCTGGCGTCGTTGCTGGTAGTGCGCTGAATGAGGGCCAGCGCCTGCGGGCCGCGCACCCGAAACTCGCCCATGTGCGACACGTCAAAAATGCCCACGGCGCGCCGCACGGTGTGGTGCTCCTCCAGGTCGGAGGAGTAGCGCACGGGCATGGCGTAGCCGGCAAACGGAACAATTTTGGCGCCTAGCTGCTGGTGGGTTTCGTGCAGGGCAACGGTTTTGAGCGGGGTAGCTTCCATGAAAAAAGGGGGATGGACAAGGTGCCCAGCGGGGCCGGGCAATTACAAAGCTACTTCGCGCCCGGCAACGCGCCGGGCACCCGGCTGGCCTAGCACGTACCTTTGCGGTATGAGTCCCGAAGCCATCAAGCAGGATTTTGAGTCTGCCCTCGTCAAGCATTTTTCTTTTAAAGCCCGGCTGCGCTCTTTTTTGCACGGCAATAGCAACGAACAGGGCCCCCTGCGCGACGCCGACCAGTGCGCGCTGGGCCAATGGATAACCGAGCGCCGGCAGGGACCTTACAGCCACCTGCCCGAGCTGCGCGAGCTCGATTTGCAGCACCGCCTCATCCACCAGCAGGCCAACCGGCTCATGGACCTGCACCTGACCGGCCACCGCGAAGAAGCCCTGGCCGGCTTTGGCGAGGTGCAGGTGCTGGCCGACAATATCCTGGCGCTGCTGCAAACAATGGAAGCCAAACTGCGTACTGCGCAAGCGTGACGGCGCCGGGCAACCATGAAAATTAACCTTACTACTAAACTCTTTGCCGGTTTCTTACTGCTGCTGGGCTTGTTTGCCGCCGTGGTAGTGGTTAATTATCGCCTCGCGGGCCAGGTGCTGCGCAACTCGCAGCGGGTGGAGGTTTCCCAGCATACCTCGGCCGATGGCGCCACGCTGCTGCGCAGCATTATCGACATGGAAACGGGCTTTCGGGGCTACTTGCTGCTCGGCAATGAGCAGATACTCCAGCCCTACTACTCGGGTGAGCGCGACTTGCTGCACCGTTTTAATGTGCTGCGCGACGAGCTGACTGATGAGCCGGCGCAGCGCCAGCGCCTCGACACCACCCAGCACTATTATCAGCAGTGGACGGCCTACACCCACTTGATGATAAGTGAAAAGCGCGCCGCCCATACCCGCGACCCGCAGCAGCAGGGCCTCACCGGCATGGCCCACGCTAGCCTGACCGAAGGCCTGGCCGGCAAGCAGGTAATGGATGCCATCCGCTTCCAGATGGCTAGCTTCGACACGGCCGAAACTGCCAACCGCCAGGCCCAGCGCCAGCGCCTGGCCGACAGTATTTCGCGCGCGCAAACGCTGTCGGGGCTGATAACCGGGCTAGCCTTGCTCTTTGGCTTGTTCTGGGCCGTGTACATTGTGCGGCTGCTGTCTCACCGCCTGCGCAGCATGATAGCCATGGCCCGGCGCCTGGCCGATGGCGACTACAAAACGCAACTCGTAGACACCGAGCACGATGAGGTGAGCGAACTGACGACAACGCTGAACACGATGGCCCGCACCATTGACCAGAATATCAGCCAGCTGGAAGGCCGAAACCAGGAGCTCGACCAGTTTGCCTACGTGGTGTCGCACGACCTGAAGGCCCCGCTGCGCGGCATCGAGAGCGCCTCGCGCTGGATTGAGGAAGATATGGGCAAGGACTCGTTGCCGCCCCACATCCAGGAGTTTCTGGGCCTGATGCGGCAGCGGGTGCACCGCATGGAAAATCTCATTACCGGCATTCTGGCGCTGGCTAGGGTGGGCAAGGTGGCCGAAGCCAACGAGGCAGTGTTTGTGCGCCAGCTGCTGCGCGAAATCACCGACACCGTGGGCCTGCCCGAGGGCATGCAGCTGGAACTGCCGTTTTTTCTGCCCACGCTACCCACCAACCGCACGCAGCTTCAACAGGTGTTTACCAACTTGATTTCCAACGCCATCAAGTACCACGACCACCCGGGCACCGGCACCATCCGCATCGGCTGCGAAGACCTCAACGACACGTTTTACCGCTTCTCGGTGCAGGACGATGGCCCCGGCATTGCGCCCGAATACCACGAGCGCATTTTTATTATTTTTCAGACCCTGGTAGAGCGCGACGCCCTTGAAAGCACCGGCGTGGGGCTGGCCATCGTCAAGAAAATAGTAGAGCGCCAGGGCGGCCGCATCTGGGTCGAGTCGGCTGAAGGACATGGCGCTACGTTCTTTTTCACTTGGCCCAAAAAGCCAGCTGCCAAGGCAGCCTCGGCCAGCGTGCAGGCCGTGCCAGCCGCACAGCTCGCCGCCGTGGCCAAATAGCCAAATCCGAATCTTTTCCTTTTTTTGTCTCGTTAGCATAAGCTGCCTATACTGGCCCCGTCCGTTTCCTTTGTTCCATGTCCCCCCTTTCCTTGTCCGCCTCACCTAGCATCCTGCTCGTCGAAGACGACCAGATGGATGTGATGAATGTGCAGCGGGAACTTCGCAAGCAACATATCACCGTGCCGCTGATACACGCCAAAAACGGCCGCGAAGCCCTCAACCTGCTACGCGGCGAAAATGGCGAAACCAAGATTGCGCGCCCCAGCCTGGTAATGCTCGACCTGAATATGCCGCGCCTCAACGGCCTGGAACTCCTCAAAATACTGCGCAACGACCCCGAATTCAACGACCTCAGCGTGTTCATCATGACCACGTCGGACCTCGATACCGACCGCTCGGGGCTAGCAGCCTCGGCGTGAGCGGCTACATCATCAAGCCGCTCACCTTCGACTCGTTTGGGGGTGAAGGCGGCGGCACCGTCGATGGGTTCAGCCTGTTTTTAGATTTGCTGAAGCTGAAAGACAACGGATAGTTTTAGCAAGAATTAATACGCCAGCCTAAAACTTGGGCGGTGATGCGGGCTAGGGCCATGCGCGCGCAACGCTGCTTGGTGGGCGGCCGTGGGGTAACCCGCGTTCTGGGCCCAGCCATACTGCGGGTATTCCTGGGCCAGGACCAGCATGTGCTCGTCGCGAAACGTTTTGGCCAGGATGGAGGCCGCCGCGATGTGGCGATAGCGGCCATCGCCCCTCACGGCGCAGGTGTGGGGCGCTCCGGGAAAAGGCTGAAACCGGTTGCCGTCGAGCAGCAGATGCGTGGCGGGCACGGCCAGCGCCGCCACCGCCCGGTGCATGGCCAGGTAGCTAGCCTGCGCGATATTAATGGCCGCGATTTCGGCCGTGGAGGCTTCCCCCACGGCCCAGGCCACGGCCTCGGCGCAAATGAGGGTGCGCAGCGCCTCGCGCCGACGGGCCGTGAGCTGCTTGGAGTCGTTGAGAAACCGGGGATTGAAATCGGGCGGCAGAATAACGGCCGCCGCAAACACCGGCCCGGCCAGGCAGCCGCGCCCGGCCTCGTCGAGGCCAGCCTCGTGCGGCTGGCCGGTATGGGTGGCGAGCAAGGATGGTGTCTTGGTACTATCAGGCGGCATAAGCAAGGCAGCGCGCCGACCTTCGTAGCCAGCCAGCGCCGGTTACAAAGGTCGGCGCGCGCCTCGCTGCGCTAGCCCTAGAAGGTTAGCGCTTGCAGAAAAAACACCTGCCGCTCGGCGCCCCGGTCTACTTTAATGCGCTGGAAACCACTGGCGATAAACTTGTTATCGCCCCAGGGCAGCAGGTCGGGCTGCTGCACGTCGAGCACTTTTTCAGCCTGGCTGTTGGCGCTGGTGAGCAGCTCCACTTTGGTGTCATTGGGGCTCGGCTCGCCCTGCCGGATGCGCTTGTAGTGCAGCTCATTGTCGAGCAGGTAGGCTAGCACCATGTGGCCATCGGCCAGTACCAGGGGTTGCACGGCTTCTTCAAGACCCGAGCGCACCAGGCCCGGCCCTACCACGAAAGTATTATCCCAGAGCAAGTTACCGCGCTTATCAAACCCACAAACCAGGACGTGCGAGGTACGAAAACCGGTGAAGGCGCGGTTTGAGCCGTAGCTGCTGTACGGCGTGTAGCCCCCCAGCGCATTGTAGGCGTTGCGGCCAGTTAAGGAGTAGGGGCTCAGGGGCATCCCGCTGCCGTAGGCCGAGTAATTATACTGCGGTGTGTAGACCTCGGCTACCAGCGTGTAGCCGCCATCGGGCTGGCGCAGCATTTCGTGCAGCAGCAGGTGAAAGTGCCAGTGCACGGGGCTAGCCTCGCGGGCCTCGCGCCGGGCAGTACGGTCGCGCAGCCGGGCCTCGCGGGCCGGGTTGAGGTAGTCGAAAAAATGCTTAAAGCGCTTGAAATCGTAGAAGCGCAGCGCTGGCTTGCCGGTGGCGGCGGTGGCGGCCCGGGCGGTGAGGTCGGTGGCAAAAAGCCCTTGCGCATAATGCACATCGCGCAGACCATAGGTGCCGGCCAGCAGGCGCGCAGTAGTGTCTTCGGGCGGGCTAAGCTGGGCCGTGAGCAGGCTGCGTTCGCTCTCGGTTTGCACAAACTCGGAGCTGAGCAATTGCCCGTGCTCGGCCGAGAGGCGCTTGAGCTGAAGGCGCTGCTTGCGGCCATTGCTTTGGCTAAGCACAAACTCGGCGTGGCCGGCGGGGCGGTCGGCCACGCTGGTAAGCTCCGTATCGAGCGGCTCGTAGAGTGAAGGCAGAAACTGAAACTGGCCGCTAGCCACGTCGAGCAGCAGCACGGTCTGGTGCAGCTGGTCGGTGAGCGTGACGTTGGCTAGCAGCCGGCCGGCCATTGCCTTTAGTCCCACCACCTCGCGGCATAGTTTGGTATCGAAGGGCTGCAAACGTACCTGGCCGCCATGTGCGTCATAGGCCAAAGCCAGCAGCTTACCCGTAGTTTCGCGCACCCGAAACAGCGCGTACACGATGCCCGGCTCGGCGCACAGGCGCTGCACCTCATACTCGGGCGGAATATCGACGGGTACCTCGCGGCGCAGGTGCAGGTTGGCCCCGTACTGCTGCAATACGTAGCGGGGCTTATTGCGCAGGCCCGGGCCTTCGTGCCGGATGAGCAGTACCACGGCCGTATCGGCGGGCAGGGCTTGCACCTGCACCTCGTCGGTGGCAGGGTCGAGCAGCAGCTCGGTGCGGGCCGCCTGCACCGGCGCATCGGCCGGGGGGGCGGCGGGGTGCGCTGCGCCCACAGCCCGAGCGGCAGCAGCCAGCCCCAAAAAGCGAAGAAGTGTTTCATAGCCAGCCTCGCAACGCAGCCCCGGCGCAAATAGTTAGGGGGGTTGTGGACGAAGATACCTTTTTTTCGCAGCTTTGGCAAGCTCTGGCAAGGCAACTATGGGCCAGGCTGGGCTAGCCCGCCGCCAGGGCCAGAATCAGGTCAAACTCGTCGGGCCGCACCGGTGTCACCGACAGCCGCGACTGCCGCAGCAGGCCAAGCTGCGCTAGCCGCTCGTCGGCTTTGAGGGCGGCCAGCGGCACGGGGCGGGCTAGCGGCGCGTGGGGCCGCAGGTGCACCGCCACCCAGGGGCTACCGGCCTCGGCGGTGGCATCGGGAGCAGCCGAAGCGTGCACCAGGGCCACGCCCACCACCGCCTTCTCGCTCACGCTGTGGTAAAATAGGGCCAGGTCGCCGGGCTGCATGGCTTGCAGGTTGTTGCGGGCCTGGTAGTTGCGCACGCCCGTCCAGTCGGTGCCGCCGTCGCGCACGAAGTCGGCCCAGGAATAAGCTTCGGGTTCGGATTTAACGAGCCAGTGGTTCATAGCCGCAAAGGTCGGGGCGCGGGGGCCGCCGCCCCTAGCCAGCCAGTCAGGGATTGCGGATAATCTCGACCGCCGGCCGCTCGCTGAGGCGGCGCAGGCGCAGCACCCCTTGCTTATAGTCAAGCATTTCCAGCTCATAGTCGGGTTCGGAAGGCTCTAGCTCGGGTAGATGGATGAGCAGGTGGCCAGCCGTGGTTTCGGTCCAGGTGCCCTCCTGGGCCACCAGCCCGCCGCCGGGCGCCACGTCGTAGCGCACAAAGCGCTGGGCCGGCCCCAGCCGAAAGCCCGGTCGGCCGCCCGGCCGATACTTAAAGCGGTACGTGTTGCGGCGGTAGCTGAGCGTATCGGCGCGGCTAGCCTCGGGCACGAGCAGCCAAGTGCCGTGCAAAGCAGCGAGCTGGCCGGCGGGCAGCTCGGCGGAGTGGTCGGGGTGGCAGGCAACGGCCAGCAGCAGGATGCCGGCTAGCCCGCCCAAGCGTGAAACGGAAACCATGATAAGGCAATAGTACGCGCATTTGCAGCATCCTGCCCATCGGCTGGGCCGTACTTTTGGCACTGATTGGTGCTTGCTCTTTGCGGCGAGCTGCTTCCCTACCCTAGCCCGCCCGCTCAATTCGCCACCCACACTTCGCAACCACCCATCACCCGTAGGAATGGATAACCGCGCCCTCATCAAAGCCTTCCGGCTCACGGCCCAGCTCCTGGAGCTGCACGACGAAAACGCCTTCAAAATCAGGGCCTACGAGGGCACCGCCACGGCCCTGGAGCAGCTGGAGTTTCCGGTGGCCGAGGTGGAGCGCCCCGGCCTGCCCGACCGCACCGGCCTGAGCAAAACGCAGGCCGCCAAAGTGGCCGAGCTGCTCGATACCGGCACGTTCAAGGAACTGCAGGAACTGCTCGATAAAACGCCGCCCGGCGTAGTAGACTTGCTGAATATCAAAGGTATCGGCCCCAAGAAAGTGCGCGCCCTGTGGCGCGACGCCGGCATCGAAAGTCCCGAGCAGCTGCGCGAAGCCGCCGAGGCCGGCCTGGTGGCCAAGCTCAAGGGCTTTGGGGCCAAAACCCAGGAAAGCCTGCTGGCCGCGCTGGCCTTCACCGACCAGAGTGCGGGCAAGCTGCTGTTTTCGCAGGCCGAGCAGCTGGCTAGCGACCTGGCCGCCCGCCTGCGCCAGCTGCCCGGCGTGACCGAAGTAGCCGCCACCGGCGAGGTGCGGCGCGCCCTCGAAATCGTGGAAACCATCGAAATTCTGGTGGCTAGCCCCGACCCGGCGCCCATTCACGCATTGCTCAATGCCGCGCCCGGCCTGCGGCACGACGTGCTGCGCTCGGGGCCCTTCGCCTGGCGCGGCACCGTGGCCGACTCGGGCGTGGGCGTAGCGGTGCGCGTGGTGGCCACTGATGATTTTACCAATCAGCTCTTTGTGAGCACCGGCAACGAGGCCCATCTCGCGGCAGCGCTGCCCCAGTCCGGCCCCGGCCAGCCCGCTAGCCTGCGCCAATGGGCCAAGCGCGAGCGCTTTGCCAGCGAAGAGGCGCTGTATGAGAAAGCCGGCCTGCAATACGTGGTGCCCGAACTGCGCGAAGGCCTGGGCGAAATTGAGCTGGCCGCCGCGCGCAAAATACCGCGCCTGCTGGAAGACAGCGACTTGCGCGGCTCGCTGCACAACCACAGCACCTACTCCGACGGCAGCCACTCGCTACGCCAGATGGCCACCTTCCTGCGCGATGAGGGCTACGAGTACCTTGGCATCTGCGACCACTCGCAGGCCGCGCACTACGCCAACGGCCTGGGCCCCGAGCGCGTGCGGCAGCAGCAGCGCGAGATTGATGAGCTGAACGCGGAGCTGGCTCCCTTCCGCATCTTTAAGGGCATTGAGGCCGATATTCTGGGCGATGGCTCGCTGGACTACGACGAGGCCCTGCGCAATACGTTCGACTTCGTGGTGGCTAGCATCCACTCCAACCTGAAGATGGACGAGCAGCGCGCCACCGAGCGCCTGCTGGCCGCCATTGCCAACCCGCACTGCACCATGCTGGGCCACCCCACCGGCCGGCTGCTGCTGCGCCGGGCCGGCTACCCCATTGATTTTAAGGCCGTTATCGATGCCTGCGCCGAGCACCAAGTCATTATCGAAATCAATGCCAACCCCTGGCGGCTCGACCTCGACTGGCGCTGGGTGCGCTACGCCATCGACCGGGGCGTGCAACTCAGCATCAACCCCGACGCCCACCACACCGACGGCTACGCCGACATGCGCTACGGCGTGCTGGCCGGCCGCAAAGGCATGCTAACCAAGGAGATGACGTTCAACACCAAGTCGGTAGACGAGGCAGCGGCGTACTTCGCGGCGCGGAAAAAAAGAACTAAAAATTAGTCTTAAAAGAACGTCATGCTGAACGAAGTGAAGCATCTCGCTCGCGCCGCTAGGGTTAGTAATCCAACGGGGCAAGCGAGATGCTTCACTTCGTTCAGCATGACGTTCTTTCGTTTCTTATGAAAATCCTGGTTCTACGCTTCTCCTCCATCGGCGATATTGTGCTGACGACGCCGGTGGTGCGGCAGCTGAAAACGCAGGTGCCGAATGCGCAGGTGCACTTTGCCACCAAGCCGGCCTTTGCCGGGCTCTTCGAGGCCAGCCCCTACGTGGATAAGCTGCACCTGCTGAGCGGCAGCCTGGGCGAGCTGGTGCGCGAGCTGCGCGCCGAGCGTTTCGACTTTATTGTGGATTTGCATAATAGCCTGCGCACCCGGCTTATCCGGCTGCAGCTGCCGGGCGTGCCAGGCCAGGCTTTCGATAAGCTTAACTGGCAGAAATACTTATTAGTACGCTTCAAAATCAACCAGTTGCCGCCGGTGCACATCGTGGACCGCTACCGGGCAGCCGCCGCGCCGCTGGGCATCAAGGACGATGGCGCGGGGCTCGATTATTTTATCCCGGCTAGCCAGGAAGTGGACCTCGCCGCCGAGCTACCGGCCGGTTTTCGACCCTGGGAATATGTGGCCGTGGCCATCGGCGCGCAGCACGCCACTAAGCGCCTGCCCGTGGAAAAGCTTATTGAGCTGGTGCAAAACCTGGCCCCGCGCCCGGTGGTGCTGCTCGGGGGCCCGAAGATGAGAGCACCGGGCACGTTATCCAGCTGGCGGCTACGACGCTCATTTTCAACGGGTGCGGGCAGCTTTCGCTGCATCAATCGGCCTCGCTGCTGCGGCAGGCACAGTTTGTGGTCAGCCACGACACGGGGCTGATGCACATTGCCTCGGCCTTCAAGAAAGAGATTTACAGTGTGTGGGGCAATACGGTGCCGCAGTTTGGCATGTACCCCTACCGCACCAAGTTTGAGGCGCTCGAAGTACTGGGCCTGCCCTGCCGGCCGTGCTCCAAAATCGGCTACGGCAAGTGCCCGCAGGGACATTTTAAATGCATGCGCGAGCAGAACTTGCAGCGCGATTGGCCTAGGTAAAGCTTTCACTGATAGCTACTTCCAGTCGGCTCCGCTCGCGCCCTTCTCGCCTTCGGGCTTTATCAGCCGAAACTCCACGCGGCGATTGATACGCGCGTCGGCCTCGGTCAGCTCGTCTTTGAGGGGCTTGCTGGAGCCGTAGCCGAAGCTTTCGATGCGGTTGGGACTTAGCTTGCCCTTGCGCTCGATGTAGCGCCGGATTTCCTCAGCGCGGTCTTGCGAGAGCTTCTCGTTCACGTCGGGGTCGCCGCGGCCGTCGGTGTGGCCCGAAATGCTGAGCTTATACGTCGGGTGGTCAATCAGGAACAGCGTGATACGGTCGAGGGTGGGGTGCATGCTGGGCAAAATACTCGACTTATTGGCCTCAAATTCAATATTTTTAAAAATAAGCGGCAGCTTATAATCGATGCTGTTGGTGAGCATCGTCATCACGGTATCTCCCTTGAGCTCAAAGCGCTTCTCCACCGAAAACGCGTCGGGGCTTTGAATGAGCATGGCGTAGTGCGAGCCTTCGATGAGCTCGAAATCGAACGAGCCGTCGGCGCGCAAGTATTTGCTAGCCACCTCAATCCCATTATCTAAGTCGATAATGCTGACCATGCCTTTCAGGGGCTTGTTGCTCACCGAGTCGAGCAGCGTGCCGGCTACCTGGGTGGTGGCCAGCGGCTGCGCCTCCATCGGCAGCGGGAAGGAATAGAGGTCAAGGTTGTTGAGGTCTTTTTCTTCCGAGCGGGCGTAGTAGAGGTTTTTGCTCTGGCTGTCAATAGTGAAGTAATACTCTGACCCTTTACCATTTACGAGCGGGCCGATATTGCGCGGCTCCTGCCAGCGGCCCCGCACGCGGTAGGTTTTGTAGATGTCGAAGTCGCCAAAATTGAGCAATTGGCCGCGCGAGCTGAAGTACAGCACCTGGTAGAGCGGGTGAAAAAACGGGCTTACCTCGCTCTCGCGGGTGTTCACCACCGGTCCCATATTTAGGGCGCGGCCCCACTGGCCATTTTTGCCCTTCACGGTGTAGTAGATGTCGCTGAGGCCGAAGCCCCCTAGCCGGTCGGAGGCGAAGTAGAGCGTGTCTTCCTTGGGTGAGAGCGTGGGCTGCGAGTCCCAGGCCACGGAGTTCACGAGCGGGCCAAGGCTTTTGGGCGTGCTCCACTTGCCGTCTTTGCCGAGGCTAGCGGTGTAGAGGTCGCAGTTGCCGTGGCAGGTGGGGCACTCGCAGCGGGCAAAGAAAATGGTGCGGCCATCGTGCGAGAAGCACGCCGAGCCCTCGTTATACTGCGAATTGATGGGCTTGGGCAGCGGTTGGGCGTCAGACCAGTAGTTGGCGCTTTCCTTGTGCGACACGTACAGGTCTTCCTGCTCGCGGGTGCGCACGCCCTTGCCCTGCGGCCGCTTGGAGGTGAAAAGCAGCACGGTATCGCCGGCGCCCAGCGCGGGGCCGTAGTCGGGATACTTCGAGTTTACGGCGTCGCCCATGTTGGTATACACGTTTTTGGGCGGGTGGAAAGTGCTGATACTCTTGCGGTACTCCACCACGTCGTAGTACACCTTGAGCGGTACGTAGAGGATAGCGGCCTTCTCCTCCAGCGAGTCGTAGTAGAGCTGCACGCGCCGCACATCGGTGCGGTGGTGCTTGAGGGCTAGCCGAAAATACGCCTTGGCTAACTCCTGCTGCGTGCTGTCGCGCTGCAAGAGCTGGCCCAGGTGCCAGAGCAGGTCGGTATTGCGGTAAAAATTCTCAATGCCAAACTGGCCGACGTAGCTCATCAGCAGCGTGCGGGCCTCGGCGTAGCGGTGGCGGCGCTCGGCCCGCTGAATGGCCTTGAGCGCCTTTTTATCCTCAAAAAAGGCAATTTTGTTGACGTTTGGAAAATCGGGGGTGCCATCGGCGTGCACGCGCAGGCGGCGCGTCACGCGCCCGCGCAGCGCCCGCTGCTGGTAGGCGGGCCGGGGGGGCTAGCCGGGCGGGGCGGAGCCGCAGCCGGCGCTACTTTGGCCGGTTTTGCCGCCGGGCGGGTCGCGTGCTGGGCTAGCCCCGGCCGGCTAGCCCCCAGCATAAGCAACCAGCAAAACAGACAAAAAAGTAGCGGATAGCGCATTGACTAGGTAGTGGGAACGGAACGGCCCCGCAAGTTCTTACATAATGGCCAGTATTAGCAAATTGCTATGCCGGGCCGGGCCGGGATGCGCCGGTTTGGCGGCGCGGGCCGGACTGGCACGGCCCTTGCCCCGGCTGCGGGCTAGCCCTCTTGTACCTTAGTACGGCGGAAGCCGGCTGCCACTCTGGCAGCCAGTTTGTTCGATTCCGCGCCGGCCGGCCTTTTTCTGCTTTGCCCATGCCCTTTGATTTGTCTGGCCCTAGCCGCCTGTTGGCGGTTGGCCCCGATTCACCTTCCGAAGCCATTGCCATTATGGCCGCCGACCCTGACCACCTACTGCCCGCCGCCGAGGCGCCCGAAGTGCTGGCCCTGCTGCCGGTGCGCAATACGGTGCTCTTTCCCGGCGTGGTGCTGCCCGTGACGGTGACGCGCAAAAAAAGCATTCGGCTGGTGCGCAAGCTGGCCGCCAAAAACGAGAAACTGGTGGGCGTAGTGGCCCAGCGCCACCCCGACGCCGACGAGCCCAGCACCGACGACCTGCACCCCGTGGGCACCCTGGCCCGCATTCTAAAGCTCATCGACCAGCCCGACGATACTGTTACCATCATTTTGCAAGGGCAGGTGCGCTTTCACGTGGGCGAGCAGCTCACGTACTCGCCGCAGCTCACGGCCAGGGTGTCGTACTTCACCGAGCGCGCCCTCGATGCCGGGGTCGATGGCGAAATGGTGCTGCTGCAAAGCCTGCGCGAGGCCGCTGGCAAAGTGCTGGAGCTGACGCCCGAAATTCCGATGGAGGCGCGCACCATGCTCGACGGCATTCAGTCGCCGGCCTTCCTCATTCATTTTCTGTCTTCCAATGTGCAGCTCGAGCTGCCCGCCAAGCAGCAGTTGCTGGAGCTAGCCGACCCCGAAGCTCAGGGCCGCCAACTACTCGAAGCGCTGCTGCGCCAAATTGAGCTGCTGGAAATCAAAAACGATATTCGCACCAAGGTGCACACCGGCATCGACGCCGAGCAGCGCGAGTATTTCCTGCGCAAGCAGCTTAAAACCCTGCAAGATGAGCTGGGCCAGGGCGAAGGCAGCGCCGAGGGCGACGTGGCCGCGCTCAGGCAGCGGGCCCTGGGCAAAAAGTGGCCCGAGGCCGTAGCCAAGCACTTCGACAAGGAGCTAGCCAAGCTCGGGCGCATCAACCAGATGTCGCCCGACTACCCGGTGACGTTCAGCTACGTGGAGTTTTTACTGGATTTGCCCTGGAACGAGACGACCAAGGACAAGTTCAACCTCAAGACGACCAAGAAAATCCTCGACGCCGACCACTTCGGCCTCGAAAAGGTGAAGGAGCGCATCCTGGAATATCTGGCCGTGCTCAAGCTGAAGCAGGACTTAAAGGCACCGATTTTGTGCCTCTACGGCCCGCCCGGCGTGGGCAAAACCTCGCTCGGGCGCAGCATTGCTACCGCGCTGGGCCGCAAGTACGTGCGCCTGAGCCTGGGCGGCGTGCGCGACGAGGCCGAGATTCGCGGCCACCGCAAAACCTACGTGGGCGCCATGCCCGGCCGCATTATCTCGCAAATAAAAAAGGCCGGCGTGAGCAACCCGGTGATTATTCTGGATGAGATTGACAAGGTGAGCAGCGACTTCCGGGGCGACCCCAGCTCGGCGCTGCTCGAAGTGCTGGACCCCGAGCAGAACTCGACCTTTACCGACAACTACCTGGAGGTGGAGTACGACCTGAGCAAAGTGCTCTTCATTGCCACCGCCAACTCGCTCGATACCATTCAGCCCGCCCTGCGCGACCGTATGGAGATTATCGACCTCACGGGCTACACGCAGGAGGAGAAGGTGCAGATTGCCAGGAAACACCTCTGGCCCAAGCAGCTGCGCGAGCACGGCCTGGGCGAAACGGAAGTTAAAATTAACGACGCGGCCTTGCACCGCGTGGCCGACGACTACACCCGCGAGAGCGGCGTGCGCAGCCTCGAACGCCAGTTGGCCGCCCTTACCCGCAACCTGGCCCGCCGCAAGGCCAGCAAGGAGCCGCTACCGGCCCAGCTCGACCCTGGTGACGTGCAAAAAATCCTGGGCTCGCCGCGCTTTGACCGCGACAAAGACCAGGACCACGACACGGCGGGCGTAGTAACCGGGCTAGCCTGGACCAGCGTGGGCGGCGATATTCTGTTCGTAGAGAGCCTCTTGAGCCGGGGCCGGGGCAAGCTCACGCTCTCGGGCCAGCTCGGCGACGTGATGAAGGAATCGGCCATTACGGCGCTCTCCTACCTGCGCTCGCGGGCCGATGAGCTGGGCATCGACTACCGGATGTTTGAGCAGTACGACCTGCACATTCACTTTCCCGAGGGCGGCATTCCGAAGGACGGGCCGAGCGCGGGCATCGCCATTTTCACCAGTATTGCCTCGGCTTATACCCAGCGCAAGATTCGGCCGAAGATGGCCATGACCGGCGAGATTACGCTGCGCGGCCGGGTGCTGCCGGTGGGCGGCATCAAGGAAAAGCTGCTGGCGGCCCGCCGCGCCGGCATCGACCTGATTATCCTTTCGCCCAAAAACCGCAAGGACGTGGAGGAAATTCCGGCCGAGTACCTCAAGGGCGTGCACATTCACTACGCCGAGCGCGTCGATGACGTGCTGGCCGTGGCCCTGCTACCCGAGCTGGTGGCCCGGCCCCAGCACCTGCCCGTGCGCGACGAGGCTCCCGCCCCGGTAGGCCCGAGCGTGGAAGTGCAGTAGCGGAGCCTGGGGCTAGCCAGCAAGCGACTTTCTGGCTGGCCCCAGGCGAAAGCTGGCGCAGCGCGCGTTACCTTGTTTATATGAAACAACTCTTACCGTTTCTTCTGGTGTTGCCCCTGGCCGCGCGAGCGCAGATTGGCGGGCGCGCGGCATTTCCGTTTCTGGAGCTGCCGCCTTCGGCGCAGGTGGCCGCGCTGGGCGGCATGACGGCCTCGACCCGCAGCAGCGACCCTACCCAGTTTTTTGCCAGCCCCGCGCTGCTCAATGCCGACATGGACCACGCGGCCGGATTAAGCTACGTGAACTATGTGGCAGATATTAAGCGCAGCACGGCCGCCTATGCCTTCAATACCGAGAAGCGCGGTCGCTTTGGGTTAGGGCTGACGTATTCTAGCTATGGCGACATACCGAACGTCGACGATGCCGGCAATGTATTAGGCACTTTTGCAGTCAATGAATACGCCCTGGCGGCCGCCGATTCCTACACCAAGGGCAAACTCACCTTCGGCCTCACGGCCAAGCTGGCGGTGTCGGGCCTTGCGGGCAATCGCGCCGTGGGGCTAGCCGGCGACGCGGGCGTGCTCTACAAGCCTCGCGCCGACCAGGATTTTGCGGTGGGCCTGGTAGTGAAAAACGCGGGCTACATGCTGAAGCCTTACACCGCCGCCGCCCGCGAGCCGCTGCCGCTCGATGTGCAGCTCGGCACTACTGTGAAGCCCGAGCACATGCCGCTGCGCTTCACCTTCACGGCCCACCACCTGCACCAGTGGAATATCCAGTACCTCGACCCCAATGCGCGTGGCACCCTCGACGCCAACAACGTAGAGGTAAAGCCCAGCTTTAACTGGGGCGACAACCTGGCCCGGCACTTCACGGCCGCCGCCGAGCTGCTGCTGGGCAAGGGCCTGAGCTTGCGGATGGGCTACAACCACCTGCAAGCCCGCGAATTGCGCCTCGACAATGTGGGCGGCGGGGCGGGCTTCAGCTTCGGCGCCATGCTCAAAATCTCGCAGTTTCAGCTCGATTATACGTATGCGACGCTCCAGGCGGCCGGCAGCAGCAATTATTTCACGCTAAGCCGACGGTTTGGCGCCTCTTCTCCCCCACCTGCACAGTAATTACTCCGCACCGGGTTTCGCAGGGTTAAAACGCCGGGGTTTGCAGTGCTGTTCTGTACTCCTACCCTGCATTTAGGCACCCCAAAACCCGGTGCGACCCTTCCATTTATGCTAGATTCCAGCTTCCTGACGCCGGCCCAGATTGTAGCCGAGCTCGATAAGTACATCATCGGCCAGCACGAGGCCAAGCGCCACGTGGCCATTGCCTTGCGCAACCGCTGGCGCCGCCTGCACGCCCCGGCCGATATGCAACGCGAGATTGTTCCCAACAATATTCTGATGATAGGCGCTACCGGCGTGGGCAAAACCGAGATTGCCCGCCGGCTAGCCATCCTGGCCGACGCGCCCTTCGTGAAAGTCGAGGCCAGCAAGTTTACCGAAGTCGGCTACGTGGGCCGCGACGTGGAAAGTATGGTGCGCGACCTGGCCGAGCAGGCCGTGAGCCGCCTGCGCCAGCGCCGCCAGGAAGAAGTGAAAGCCCAGGCTGCCCAGGCCGTGGAAGACCTCATCCTCGACGCGCTCATTCCGCCGCTCAAGGCGCCGGGTAAGGAAGGGAGCAGCGCCGGCCGCTCCAACCTGGGCTTCGGCAGCGGCGAAGGCAGCGCCACCGACGCCATACCCTCTTCCGACCAGGAGCTGAACGAGCGCACCCGCGAGCGCTTCCGCCAGAAAATCCGCCACGGCGAACTCGAAGACCGGCGCATCGAAATCAACGTGGCCCAGGGTGCCCCCAGCGTGGGTATCATGGGGGCGCCGGGCATGATGGACGAGGCCACCATGTCGGGCCTGCAGGATATGCTGGGCAATATGCTGCCCAAGAAGCAGCGCAAGCGCAAGGTATCAGTGGCCGAGGCCCGCAAAATTTTACTGGACGAAGAAGCCGCCAAGCTCGTCGATATGGACGAGATAAAGGAGGAAGCCATTCGGCAGGCCGAAAACTCGGGCATCATCTTCATCGATGAAATTGATAAGGTAGCTACCAGCGGCAGCGGTAAGAGCGGTGGCCCCGACGTGAGCCGCCAGGGCGTGCAGCGCGACCTGCTGCCCATTGTGGAAGGCTCGGCTGTAAATACCAAGTACGGCATCGTCAATACCGACCATATTCTGTTCATCGCCGCCGGGGCGTTCCACGTGAGCAAGCCTAGCGACCTCATCCCCGAGCTACAAGGCCGTTTCCCCATCCGCGTCGAGCTACAAAGCCTGACTAAGGACGACTTTTATCGCATTCTCAAGGACCCCAAAAACGCCCTCACCAAGCAATATCAGGCCCTGCTAGCCGCCGAAGATGTGCAGCTCACCTTCGAAGATGAAGCGCTGCTCAAGCTAGCCGACATCGCCGCCGAGGTAAACAGTGAGGTCGAAAACATCGGTGCCCGCCGCCTGCATACCGTCATGAGCCGCCTGCTAAATGAGCTGCTCTTCGACGTGCCCGACAAGCTGCCGGCCGGCACCGCGCTCACCATCACGCCCCAGCTAGTAGAAGAGCGCCTACGGGACATGGTGAAAAACCGGGATATGAGCCAGTATATCTTGTAAGCACTTTAGATTCATCCTAAAGTAAAAAAGCCCCCGACCGCATTGGCCAGGGGCTTTTTTTAATAGCAACAGGTTTAGAAACCCGCATTTTGCGTGATTACGCCACCCGTGATATTCACCTCCCGCGCGGGGATGGGGAAGAGGTTACGGAAAGTTTGGGGGCAGGTCGGCAACGCCGTCCGAATGGTATTTGTGCGGCGCAGGCCCACCCAATGCTGCCCTTCGCAGGCTAGCTCTAAGCGGCGCTGAAGCACGATATCGGCAACCAACGCATCCGCGGTCGTAGCGGGACTAGGCGCCAGGCCGGCGCGATTGCGAATAACACTTAACTGCGCGGCGGCCGTAAGTAAATCACCGGTTTGGGCAGCGGCTTCCGCAATGTCAAGACCACTTCAGCGTAGCGCACGCAGTTGAAGTAATCGTCACGGATAGTTGGGTGGGGGTACTGCAGGGTGGCACCAGCGGGCGAAGGGTTGTTATTAATAACCAGATGTTTGTCGCCAGCGGGGTGGGCAGCAATCAGCGCGGGTCCGGGGTCAAACTCGTTGCGGCCACCCGGCGAAGGACACCAGTAGAAGGCCTATAGATTCTGGTCGGTATTAGAGAAATACAGCTGCCAGATAGCATCGGGGGTAGTAGTCGAAGCCAGCGGCATCGAGGCAAAACCTTCTACGGCCGGCATCTGCTGGGCATACTTCCAGGTATTGATGGCAAAATTTGTTGAAGCCGCAAAGTAGTTTACTCTATTAAATTTAAGCGTAGCAAGGAAGCCATTTTTTAACATTTTTTTAAGCTTTTCTTAATTTAACTTAACTCATAATATTTATTGTTTAAAAAATAAATAATTATTTTTTTATTAAAATATAATATTTATTATATTTTAATACTTGCGCTTAAATTCTAGTCGCTAGCTCCTGAATTTACTTACCCAAGGTTTGACAAAAAAGTAATACCTTGGCAGCGGATTTATCTCATTCCGTTGCATGGGGTGGTCTATTTTCACTTTTTCCAAACCTTATAGTATGAAGCATTTTTTTTTACTACTAGTCTTTCTGCTCAGTTGCTTGTGGCATCAGGCAACCGCACAAGACCGTAATATTTCGGGCCGTGTCACGGACCGTTCTTCCGGCCAAGGCTTGCCGGGGGTAACTGTACTGGCTAAGGGCACCACTATTGGCACTTCGACTAACGCTGACGGCGCCTTTGCGCTGAGCGTTCCGACTTCTGCTACAACTCTGACATTCAGCTTTGTTGGCTATACAACTCTCGAACAACCCATCGGTAACGGCACTAATATCAATGTAGCTTTGGCCACTGACTCCAAGCAACTAGGCGAAGTTGTGGTAACGGGGGCATTAGGTATCCAGCGCCAAGAACGGGAAATTGGTTATGCTACTGCTACTCTCGATACGAAAGAAGTTACTCAGGCCCGTGTCACCAACGTGACAAACGGTTTGGCTGGCAAGGTATCGGGTCTGCAAATCCAGACCCTTTCGGCTGGTGTTAACCCCAGCGTACGGGTAACCCTGCGCGGCACGCGCTCAGTTACTGGCGACAACCAAGCCCTTATAGTAGTTGACGGGGTTATCTCAACGAATGAGGTACTAACGTCGCTTAATCCCGATGATATCGCCAGTGTGAGTGTACTGAAAGGTGCCAACGCAGCTGCCTTGTATGGCTCGCAGGCTGCCAACGGTGCTTTGATTATTACCACTAAAAAAGGTGGTAGCACGCCCCAGGTTACTTTCTCTCATACTTCGCAATTTGAGTCAATATCCTTTCTGCCCAAGTTTCAGACAGAGTTTGGCCCTGGTGCCAATGTGTACACGAACAACTTACCGAAGTTTACGGCTAATAACAGCCCCGATGAAGGTTATACCACACAATATCAAGGTTTTGAAAATCAGCAGTATGGCCCACGCTTCGATGGGTCGCTCCGCCCTTTCGGCGAGCCCCTGGCAAACGGCGACCAGCAGATGCTAAGCTTCATCGCCCGTCCTGACGAAAAGCGCAAGTTTTTCAACACTGGCTACCAGACGCAAAATGGCGTTTCATTCTCCGGCGGTGACGAAAAGAGCAAGTTCTTTGCCTCTTATCAGAATGTGCATAACAATGGCATCGTCCCGAAGGACAAGTACGACCGCAATAACTTTCGCTTTAATGCATCGCGAGAATTAGGTAAGCTGACGGTAGGGTTCAATGTCTCCTACTCGCAGCAGGTAGTAGATATGACCTCTAACCTGGACCGCGATAATTCGGTGTACTGGAACATCTTCAATACGACGGTGATGGCTCCCATCACGCAGTATAAGAACTGGCAGACTGATGAATATGCGAACCCCAACGGATACTACAACGCTTACTACCAGAACCCATACTTCATCATCGATAACAACCGCACGAACGACAAGCGCAGCACACTGCTTGGCAATATTGATTTAGCATATAAAGTGTCGGATTGGTTTAAGGTACAGTACCGGCTTGGTACCACCTCTATTGACCAATCGAGCATCATCACACAAGACAAGTTTACCTACAACGCTTATAACCAAGCTGGTAATACCAATAAAACCTCTACCGGCCTCCCCGGCTTCGTGCAGGACCTGAGCAGCAACCTGACCCGTATCAATTCAGACTTATTCGTGAACATGGATAAGACCTTCGGCGATATCAATGTCCGGGCTATTTTAGGTAACAACGTACAGTCGCTGACTAGCCGCTACAACTTCACGGCTTCGAACGCACTAGCTACCCCGGGCCTATTCAACCTGGCCAACCGGGTGGGCGAATTAACCGGCGGTGATGGTACCTTCACTACCCATCAGTATTCGTTCTATGCCGACCTGACCCTAGGCTACAAGGACTTCTTCTACCTGCATGGCTCGGGCCGCAATGACAATATTTCGACGCTGGACGCTGGTAACCGCTCCTTCTTCTACCCTGGGGTTGATGCCTCACTCATTTTCACTAACGCTATCCCGGCCCTTAGAGACGCTTCTTTCTTGGATTATGGCAAGATTCGGGGTGGTATTACCAAAGTTAGCCAGGTTAACCTGGGTAACACTCCCTCTTTCCCAAACAACTCGCCCGCTAACCTTCTCTCGCTTGGTGTCGCTTCTACGGGTGGTGCTTATGCCACGAATTCCGTATATGGCCTGGGCTCTGGCTTCCCTTTCGGTGGTTTAACTTCCTTTACGGCTGGCAACCAACTTGTACAACCCGGTCTTAAGCCGGAAGAAACTCTTTCTACGGAGGTTGGTACGGAGTTGAGCTTCCTCAAGCATCGCATTAGCGCAGCCTTTACCTATTACTCGCAGAAGAGCACCAACCAGACCCTTAGCGGCAGCGTATCGCGCGCTACGGGCTATAGCACCTTGCTGCTCAATGCTGGTGAAGTGCGTAACAATGGTGTGGAAGTTGATTTGAACCTGACACCGATTCGGACGGATAATGGCCTGGTTGTGACCGTTGGGGGCAACTTCAACTATAACAACAACCAGATTGTCAGCCTGCTGCCTACCGTACACGAATTGCCCCTGACCACTGGTGGCAATGCCAACCTTTATGCCACGGAAGGCCAGCCCTTCCCGGTACTGCGCGGCTCCTACTATCAGCGCACGGCTGATGGTCTGATTGAGATGAATACCATCAAAGACCCGGATGGCAACACCCGCTATGTGCCCATAAAGGCTCCCGATACCAAGATTTTTGGTAACACCCTGCCGAAGGAGAAGTACGGTATGAACTTCAGCGTTGCCTATAAGGGCTTCACCCTGGCAGGTCAGGGCGAATACCGTACGGGCTACGTTATCTATAACACCATTGGGGAGAACCTCGACTTCACGGGTGCTGGCCAGCGTAGCGCCAGCTACGGCCGGCAAGACTTCGTGCTGCCAAACTCGGCTATCTCAAATGACGGTGGCAAAACCTTCACGCCCAATACTACCGGCCTAACGCCAGGTGGTGCAGAATTCTGGGCCAGTGGGGCATACAACACGAGTATCGCCGAGAACTATGTAACCAAGGGTGACTTCTTCAAAATCCGGGAGTTGTCGTTGAGCTACGTAGTACCTGCTGCCCTATTGACCAGAACCGGGTTTGTGAAAGGTGCATCGTTGAATATTTACGGCCGCAACCTCTACACCTGGGTTCCGAAGGAAAATATTTATACGGACCCGGAATTCAGCTTCGGGAACTCTGGTAGCAACGCCGTTGGTATCAACACGGTGAACCAGACGCCGCCTACCAAGTTCTACGGCGCTAGCATTACCGCAACTTTCTAACCTACCTTATTCATGAAAGTATTTTTTAAAGTACTGGTAGCAGCGGGTCTCACGGCTGCGGCTACTAGTTGCAAGTCGTACCTCGACATTAACACCAATCCCAATAGCCCCACGGCAGCGACGCCTGATGCCATCTTGGCGCAGGCCCTGACCGCTACGGCGGCTAACTATACTGGTAACAACCCTAGCTTTAATAGCTATGCCAGTTGGGCAGCCGATTATTGGGCCAAATCGGGTATTGTAAACGGGTACATCGAAGAGCGCACGTATAACTATACGACGCAGTATTACTCCGGCTTATTTGACAATACTTATCATAACCTGAATGACTACAACCTCATTCAGTCAACTGGCGCAACAACTGGCTTCCCGTACCACGCAGCCATTGCCCGGATTATGAAGGTCTATAATTATCAACTGTTGGTTGATGAATATGGTGATATTCCGTATTCTACGTCTGTACAGGGCCTGAACAACCTTTCACCTACCTACGATAAGGCTGCTACTATTTATAAGGATTTCATCGTCCAACTGGACGGTGCTATCGCTGACATAAAGGCCGCCAATAAGAATCCTGCTGCGACTTCGGTTGGTGCCGAAGATGTTGTCTTCGGTGGCAACATGACCAAGTGGATTCAATTTGCCAACAGCATGAAGCTGCGGGTCTTACTGCGCCAATCGCAGAGCAGTGATGCCTCTTTGACTGCCTATGTACAGACGCAGATGACTGCCCTTCAGCAATCGGCTGCGGTTGATGGCTTTATCACGACCGATGTATTGGTACAGCCTGGCTACTCACAATCTGCGGGGAAGCAGAATCCTTTTTACAACCGCTACGGTAAGACACCTTCAGGCTCGAATGCTACGGAGCGTAGCTACCAAATACCTACTTCTTATATCATAAGCCAATATCACGATAATAAAGACCCACGTCTTAGTCAGCTTTATACTATTGGGTCTAAAATTGTTGGTAAAGACACCATTGCGGCTTATATCGGGACTACTGCTGGAGAAACATCTCCACCTCTATTCACTTATCCTATAATAGCGTCACGCTTTCTATTTGGTGGTGGCATCCTAAAAGGCTATAACGCTCCTACTGCCTTGATGCTCCTGGCCGAGCAAGACTTCTCGAAGGCTGAAGCCGAAACCCGCAACCTGTTTACCGGCGGTGACGCGGCAGCTAAAATGGATTACTTACAAGGCATTCAGGATTCCTTTAACTATTTCTACCGCCCTGCTACCTCAGGCGCTATTTCGACAGGCAATGGCCTAAATCAGTATAAAACATATATTTCTACTAACGCTGGCAACCCTCTGGTCGATTACGACGCGGCGACGCCTTCCGGCTCCTTAGGCAAGCAATCGGTTATTATCTACCAGAAATACCTGGCGATGAACTCGATTGCAAGCACGGAGGCATGGGACGATTATCGCCGTACAGGACAACCCAAAATTATGGCCTCGCTGGAGTCGACTTCCCCCCGCCCGGATAAGCTGCCTGCGCGCCTGCTCTATCCAATTAGTGAGGTATCGTCTAACGTAGCCAATATTCCTACGGGTGTCAATCAGTTTACTCCCATTTTCTGGGCAAACTAACTGCTAGCATCATTAGAAAAGCGCATTAAAAAGGGCTGTCCAGTTGGACAGCCCTTTTTTAATGCGCTTTGATTTTATAAAAACAGCGCTTAGCGCTGCATCAAATAGCCTTTGATGTACTCATCCAAGTCTCCATCCAGCACGTTTTGCACGTCGGTGCGCTCAATGCCAGTGCGCAGGTCCTTGATGAGCTTGTAGGGGTGCAGCACGTAGTTGCGAATCTGGGAGCCAAACTCAATGCGCTTCTTGGTGGCCTCTACTTTGTCGCGCTCCAGGTTGCGCTTGTCCATTTCCTGCTGGTAGAGGCGCGACTTAAGCATGCGTAGGGCGTGCTCCTTGTTCATGAGCTGCGAGCGCTCAATCTGCACGGCGATGATAATGCCGCTAGGGGCGTGCGTGAGGCGCACGGCGGTTTCTACCTTGTTCACGTTCTGCCCGCCCGCGCCGCCGGCCCGGAAGGTATCCCAGGAAATATCGGCCGGGTTGATTTCGATATTAATCGTATCATCAACTACCGGGTAGGCGAAGACGGAAGCAAACGACGTGTGGCGCCGCCCGCTGCTGTCGAAGGGCGAGATGCGCACCAGCCGGTGCACGCCGATTTCACTCTTGAGGTAGCCGTAGGCAAACGGCCCATCAATCTCCAGTGAGGCCGACTTGATGCCCGCGCCCTCGCCAGCCTGGTAGCTGAGCTGCTTCACGGTGAAGCCTTTGCTTTCGCCCCACATGATGTACATGCGCATGAGCATCTCGGCCCAATCCTGGCTTTCGGTGCCACCGGCGCCGGGGTTGATGTCGATAATGGCCGGTAACTGGTCTTCCTCATCCGAGAGCATGCGCTTAAATTCCAGCGCCTCGACCTTGGCCTGCGTGGCGTCGTACTCGGCCTGCACTTCGGCTTCGCTAGCCTCCCCTTCTCGGTAAAAGTCGTAGAGCACGTCGGTATCGGCCACGGCTTGCTGCACGGCCTCGTAGTCGTCGGTCCAGGTCTTGATGCTCTTGATTTCCTTGAGCCGGGCTTCGGCGGCCTTGGAGTCATCCCAGAAATCGGGGGCCAGGGTTTCGGCTTCGGCCTTGACTACCTGCGCTTTGCGGGCATCGTAGTCAAAGATACCTCCTCAGAGCCTCGGCGCGGCCCTTCAAGTCCTTTATCTGGTCTTGGGTCATGGTGAACTTATAAAAAGTGGGCTGACAGTAGCCCGCCGGGCAAAGGTCGGCATAAAAAAAGGCCGCCCGGCTAGCGGGCGGCCTTTTAGCAATAAACAGGCTAGCGGTGGGCTACACGGCCACCATCCAGCTGTGCGGGTCGGCGGCGCGGCCGGTGCGGATAGCATCGAGGGCCGCACCGACCTTGCGGGCAAAGGCGGCGTCCGTCAGGGCCGGCAGGTCATGGTCGTGGCCTTCGTACCCGATGGTGGCGATGGGCGCGATGGTAGCCGCCGTGCCCACGCCAAAGGCCTCGGTGAGGCGGCCGGCCGTAAGGGCCTCCATGATTTCGCGGCTCGATACGCGGCGCTCCTCCACCGTCAGGCCCCAGCCGCGGGCCAGTTCCAGCACCGAGCGACGGGTAATACCATCGAGAATGGAGGTAGACAGCGCCGGCGTAATTATTTTGCCGTCGATGACGAACATTACGTTCATGGCGCCCGACTCTTCTACGTACTGGTGCTCGGAGGCATCGGTCCAGATGAGCTGGTGGTAACCCTCCTGCTGGGCTAGCTTGCTGGGCAGCATGGCGGCGCCGTAGTTACCCGCGTTTTTGGCGTAGCCGGCACCGCCGGCGGCGGCGCGCACGTACTTCTGCTCGAAGCGCACGCGCACCGGCTTGGTAAAGAATGCCGCTACCGGGCAGGTGATGATGCCAAAATGGTAGGTTTCGGAGGGCCGCACCCCCAGCGCGCCATCGGTGGCAAACATAAAGGGCCGGATGTAGAGCGAGCTGCCGGGCACATTGGGCACCCAGGCGGCATCAAGCTTCACCAGCTCGCGCAGCCCTTGCAGGAAAATATCTTCCGGAATGGCGGGCATGGCCATGCGCTCGGCCGAGGCGTTGAGGCGCTGCCAGTTGGCCGAAGGCCGAAACAGCCCTACGCTGCCATCGGCCTGGCGGTAGGCTTTCATGCCCTCAAAAATGGCCTGGCCGTAGTGGATGGCTGAGTTGGCGGGGCTAATGCTGAGGGGGCCGTAGGGCACAATGCGCGGCTGCTGCCACTCCCCGCCCGTGTACTCTACACTCAGCATGTGGTCGGCGAAGAGCTTGCCAAACTCCATGTTGGCGGGGTCCAGCTCGGTGAGGCGGGACGCGGTGGTGGGCTGGATGTCGATGGCGAGCGTGTCAAGCATAAGGAGTAGGCAGGGTTAAATTACTAAAAAAATGCGCCCGCTAGGCGAGCAGCGTCGGCGTAGGAAAGTTAAAAAATAGGGACAAGCAGGGCAACTAATTGTTGCAGCGCCGCCACTGCAGCAGGCTAGCCCACGTCTTTTACACGCGCGGCTTCCAGGTTACTTCGGTCACGCCCAGGTCGTGGGCCATCGCGCGGCTCAGCACAAAAAGATAGTCGGAGAGCCGGTTGAGGTACATCACCACCAGGTCTTCGACCGGTGATTCTTCGCGCAGGTGAATGACCAGGCGCTCGGCGCGGCGGCACACGCAGCGCGCCACGTGCCCAAACGACACGGCCGGGTGGCCGCCGGGCAAAATGAACTCGCGCAGCGGAGCTAGCCCCTGGTCCATGCGGTCCATCTCGGTTTCGAGCAGGTCAATATCTTCCACGTGCAGGTCGGGGATGCGCTGGTGCACGGCCTTGTCGGGGTCGGTGGCCAGGTGCGAGCCGATGGTGAAGAGACGGTCCTGCACCTCTTTCAGCACCTCGCGGCGGGGCGCGTTCACCTCCTGGTCGCGCAGCAGGCCGATGTAGGAATTCAGCTCATCCACGGTACCGTAGCTGTCGATGCGCAGGCTCGACTTGGGCACCCGCGTGCCGCCAATGAGCGAAGTAAGGCCCTTATCGCCGGTTTTGGTGTAGATTTTCATGGCTGCAGATTCAAACTAATGTAACGGGTTGAACGGATACGCCCGCTGCCTGGGCAAGCTTTTATGAGCGCTGCGTTCGGTGGCAGCGCCCAGGGCCTCCGTTAGGTGGCGAAGGAGTTGACGGCGGGCTGGGTCACCTTGTGGTTTGCCTCGTCGGTTTCAATAAGGCCGTCGCGCAGGCGCACGATGCGGTGCGCGTAGTGCGCGATGTCTTCCTCGTGCGTCACCATAATAATGGTGTTGCCCCTCGCATACAGCGCCTCAAACAGGCCCATTATTTCGTAGCTGGTTTTCGAGTCGAGGGCGCCGGTGGGCTCGTCAGCCAGCAGCACGCTCGGAGTATTCACGAGCGCGCGGGCAATGGCTACGCGCTGGCGCTGGCCGCCGCTCAGCTCATTGGGGCGGTGGCCGGCGCGGTCGGCCAGGCCCACCGAGCGCAGTGCTTCGAGGGCGCGCTCGGTGCGCTCGCGCTTGCCCAGGCCGGCGTAGATGAGCGGCAGGGCTACATTTTCGAGCGAAGTAGCGCGCGGCAGCAGATTGAAGGTCTGGAAAACGAAGCCGATTTCCTTGTTGCGCACCTCGGCCAGCTGGTTGTCGCTCATGCGGCTCACGTCCTGGCCATTGAGAATATACCGGCCGTGGCTAGGGGTGTCGAGGCAGCCCACGATGTTCATGAGCGTGCTCTTGCCCGAGCCCGACGGCCCCATAAACGCCACGTATTCGCCGCGCTTGATGTCGATGCTCACCGAGCGCAGGGCGTGAATGTGCTCGGTGCCCATCACGTACTCCTTGGCGATGTCGGTGGTTTGAATAACGTAGGGCGTGGGGTCGGCAGCAGACATAAGGCGAGAAAGTAAAATCAGCGCGTGGGCAAGGGCGGCTGGTCGAAGTCCGCATTGGCCGCCGCGCGGGCCGCGCGGCGCGCCGCAAATTGCGCCAGCAAGTTAGCGTATTCGGCAGGGCTGAGGCGCACCCGCAGCTGCGCCAGCGCCGACTGGCCGAGGTCGGCCAGTCCCGCATCGGCGGCGGCCAGCGCGTAGGCTTGCAGCAGCGGCACCGAATCGGGATTTTCGGCCAGTCCCTTAGTGAGCGCGTCGTAGGCTTCGACGTAATTTTTTTGGCTGGCAAAGAAGCGGGCGGCGGCCAGCATCGCCAGCTCGTTGAAGGGCGCTTGCTGCACGAGTGCCTGGTAGTGGCGCGTGGCTTCGGGCAGTTTCTGGGCGGCCGCCGCCTGCTGGGCGGCGGCTAGTTCTCCATCCCCCGCTAGTATTACTTTTGCATTGTTTTTCAGCAGATTAGATGAGCGTAATGCCTGGCCCAGCTGCGCAATAGCCGGCTGCGCTGGGCTAGCCACCACCAGCCGCTGATACACCGCCCGGGCCGAATCGGCCTGCCCGGCCAGCGCCAGCGCCCAGGCCTGGGCCAGCCGCGCCTCGGTGGCGCCGTGCTGGGCGGCGAGGGCTAGCTGGCGGGCCGCCGTGGCGTACTGCTGCTGCTGCACTTGCCATACTCCCAGCACGTACTGATAATAGCCGGCCGTGGCCGTGGTGCCTACTGTGAGCGGCGCCAGCGTTTGGCGGGCGGCTAGCTCTTGGCCGGCCGCGTGGCGCAGCAGCGCTTGCAGGAAGAGAATTTGCTCGTAGTAGGGCTCGTTGGCCGGGCGCTCAGCCAGGCGGGCTAGCCCGCCTGCCCATTGCCGGCAACCATCCGGCGAGCCATTACGCGTCATTGTCAGGGCTGCGTGGTAAACCTGCGCGAAAGCAGCCCCATCGAGGTCGGCGGCGGGAGCTGGCGAATCGATGGACACACGGATAAACGCCTTTTTATCAGCGGGCGTTAGCGGCGGCCCGAACAGCTTCAGCAGTTCCTTATTGGCCCGCAAGCCCGGCTCGGCAGCCGTAGCTTTCGAATTGTCGGCCAGCTTTTGAGCGGCCGGCACGAGGTTTTGACTTAGTAGGAAGCCCAGCTGATTGGTGCGGCTCACGTAGCTCTTCGGCTGCAGCCGCTCGGCTTTATCGAGGTAAAATGCCACCGAGTCGGTGAGGGCCGAGCGGGTGAAGAGCTGGGCCATATCGGAGGCCAGCGGGAAGCTGCCGGGCGCGGTGCGGCGGGCCTGGCGCAGCACCTCCAGCGCGTCGAGAAAGTCGGCCGGCCCGGTGAGCAGGGCGTTGAGCTTGAGGCTGATTTTGGCGTCGGGCTGGCGCTTGAGGGCGCGGCGCAGGGCGTTGAGCTCGTTCTGGCGCTGGTCGCGGAAGTGGTAGAGGGCCGCCCGCCCCAGCTGCGCCGAGCGGTTGAAGCGGTCGAGCACGTCGCCGCTTTCGGCGTAATAGCGCTCGGCCAGCAGGGCGAGCGGTAGGTCGTCGGGCCGGCTTTCGCTCTGCTGGCGGGTGAGGTCGCCGAGCTGGTTGTACTGGCCGGCCTGCACGAGGTCGAGCAGCGGCCAGTTGTTGCGCAATTCGTACAAGAACAAGCCCGCTAGCCCCAGGATATACACCGTATAAAATGGCAGCCGACGCGGCTCAAATACCACCCGGTGCACCGCCAGCCGCTGCCGGATGAGCGAGCCAAAATTGACCAGCACGTACAGCAGAAACGCCGCGCCCAGCAGCCCCAGCGCCCGCCCGCTGAAGGCCCGGGCCGCCGTGAGCAGCGGGGCATTGGCCGTGGCCAGGGCGTAGCCCAGCGCTGCCGAAGCCGCCGCTACCAGCAGCCAGTACAGCGGCCGGGCCGCCGCGGAGGGCAGCCAGCCTGCGTAGCTGGGTGCCCGCTCGCGCAGGCCCAGCCCGCCCACGAGCACGGCCGGCAGCAGCAGCACCAGCGGGTCGAGATGCAGGCCCCCGCCCAGGGCCAGCACGCCGTCATTCCAGTAATACAAGCCCAGCGCGCCCAGGTAGAGCAGGCTGGCCAGCACGAACGGCAGCAGGCCAAACCGCCCCTCGGGCCGCTCGGCCTGGGTGTTGAACCAGAGCAGCGCGCGGATATTCTCCACCCCTAGCCACAGCACCAGCGCGGCCACCAGCCCGGCGCCAGCCGGCGTGCCGTAGGCAGCCAGGTGCAGGGCCGTTTCGGCCAGCGGCAGCTTGGTGCGGGCCAGCAGCAGCGCCACCAGCCCGGCCAGCAGTACCCCGAAGATGGCTACCCGCCACACACTGCGCACCTGGTCGCCGAAGGCTTGCAGGCCCAGCGCGGCGGCGCCCAGCAGCGCCAGGCTCAGGTACAGGAAATACTGCTTGGTATCGTCAAAAATGCCTAGTCCGTCGGCATTGAGCGACATCAATAAAAACACCACCGGCACCGTGCCCGCCAGAAAGGCCGGCCGCTGGAGCATGCTCACCACCGCCAGCCAGCCGGCCAGCGCCAGCGCCAGCACCCCTAGCCACAGCCCGGCCGCCAGCGGCTGGGTGTAGGGCCCGGCCACGTCGTGGGTGAGCGTGGTGATGAAGCCGCTCACGGGCAGCGGCAGCCGCGCCGCGCCCACCGCCACCGAATCGAGGGTGAGGGGCACGGGCGCCAAGTGCGGCACCAGCTGCACGGGCAGCGTGGCGCTTTCGCCGGTGAAGTAGAAATAGCTGGCGCCCACCAGGGCTAGCCCCGCCAGCAGCGCAGGCAGCCCCGGCAAGCGGCGCAAAATCGAGGAATCGGGCAAGGAGCGGAAGTAATTGGGGTAACTAAACACGTACTAAAGAACGTCATGCTGAGCTTGCCGAAGCATCTCGCTCGAATCGTCAGGTTAAACCCCAGCGGTGCGAGCGAGATGCTTCGGCAAACTCAGCATGACGTTTTGTTTTTATGCTGATGCACTAGCCGGCGCTAGTCCAGCACCTTGGGCACGCGGAAATAGTCCGAGTCCTTACGCGGGGCGTTGCGCAGGCCTTCCTGGTGGCTCACGGTGTTGCGGGCCTCATCGTCGCGCAGCACGTTGATTTCGTGCGAGAGGTGCACCAGCGGCGCCACGCCTTCGGTATCGACCTGCTCGAGCTGGGCCACCCAGTCGAGGATGCCGTTGAGGTCGGTGAGCATCTGGCCCTCGCGGGCGGGGTCAAATTCGAGGCGGGCCAGGTGGGCCAGGCCGCGGATGGTTTCGAGGTCAGTTTTCATTTATTTAATTTAGAAGCTGGAATGAGGCATTGGTAATTGCACAGTTCTTCATTCCGCATTGATAATTCAATTAAAAAAGCGGCTCGCCTCCGGAATGCCCTTGCCTTCGGGCACGAAGTCGTCGGCAATCTGGGCCATTACGGTGGCCTTGAGGGCGGGCACGTCGGCCTCGGTGAGGCCCTTGGTGTCGATGGCTTCGTGGAATACGATGCGCAGCGGCGCGTGGCGCACCCGCAGGCCATCCACCGAGGGCATAAACTTGTGGTTGAGAGGCATACTTACCGGTACCAGCGGCACGCCCAGGCTGATGGCCAGCTGAAACGCGCCATCCTGGAAGGGCTGTAGCTCCTCGCCAGGCTTGGGGCCGATGGTGCCCTCGGGAAAGAGCGCCAGCGGGCGGCCCTCCTTAAGGCCCTGCTTGGCCAGGGCAAAGGCACGGCCCCGGCTCACCACACTGCGGCGGTTGACGGGAATATACGTCTTGCCAAAAATCGGCCCCCAGAGTGGAAACTTCACCAGCGCATCCTTACCCATCATGTTGAGAAAGCCCGGAATGGTGTAGAACAGCAACAGAATGTCGATATATGAGCCGTGGTTGGCCACGTAGATGCAGGGCTGGGGCACCGGCTTGGTGCTTTCGCGCACGATGGTGAGCGGCACGCCCCACATAAAGATGGAGAGCTTGGCCCAGTTGCGGTTGATGGCGTGCAGGTGGCGGCGCCACTCGGGGCGGCGCACCAGTAGCAGCTGAAGTGGGTAGGTGACGAAAAACGGCAGCACAAACCAGAACGTGGCCCACGTGGTGTAGAGCCGGTGGCCGAGGGTGCGCAGGAAAGCAGGCATAAAGACAAAATTACGTGGGCGGGCGGGCTAGCCCGGCCCGGCGGCGGTAATTCCGGCCAAAGCCAGGCTAGCCAGCGGGCGAAAAAAGCCCCGGCATGTGATGTACGCAAGTAGCCAGCGTTAGTAAATAGACAAGAAACGCTATTAATGCAAAGTGTTGATTATTAATCAATAAACTTGATTTTAAACCAGTACTCGGGGCTAGAACGACTGCTACTTTTGAGCCTTTTTGAGCTTCGCCTACTTGTTACACTCCGCTACGCAACTCGTTTTTCCTTGGGCCGGCGCGGTGGTCGGGCCGTTGGTTTCTCCGTGCATTTTGCGCTGCTAGGGCCACCGGCCCGGGCCCGGCTACCCTGCGGGGCACGGCCCTCGATGCCAAGACCGGCGAGCCGCTCCTTGGCGCTACTGTGCTGGTGCTGCAAGCCGGCCGGGGCACCACGGCAGGGCTCGATGGCACCTTTCTGGGCGCCGCGACGGCCACCCCCGCCACCCTGCGCGACTCGGTAGACCTGACCTGGAAATAGTGAGCAGTGAGTAGCGAGCACTTAGAGGAAAACTTTCACTGTTCACTGTTCACTCTCATCTCTAATACCTTCTCGGCCTTGAGCAAACCCGCCACGCTGATGGCATCGGTGATGCGGTCGCTCATGCACAGGGCCACGGCCTGGGCTAGCGGCAGCTTCCAGAGGCGCAGGTCTTCGGTTTCTTCGGGCTCCCACTCGCCCTGGGTCAGGTCTTCGGCCAGAAATACGAAGCCCTCCTCGTCGGTGACGGAGTTGGAGGTGTGCAGGCGGGCAATGCGCGTCCAGCGGGCGGCGAGCAGGCCGGTTTCCTCGCGCAGCTCGCGCTGGGCCGATTCCAGCACGTCGAGTTCCACGGGGCCGCCGCCCATCGGAATCTCCCAGGTGTATTCATTAAGCGTGTAGCGGTACTGGCCCACCAGCCAGGTATTGCCTTCCCTATCAAGGGGAACGATGCCGATGGCCTTATTTTTCATCGACACCACGCCGTAGATGCCGGGGCTGCCGCCGGGGTTGATTATCTCATCCTGGCGCACCCGAATCCAGGGATTCTGGTACTTTATTTCCGAGCCCAGCGTCTGCCAGGGATTGTGGTTTTCATCGAGGTCGTGGTGCGGATGTTCGTAGGGCATAGCGGCAGTAGTGAAAGTGATTTGGGGCAAAAATAGCCCCTGGCCCGCCACCACCCCCCCAACCCCGCACCAGGCCGCCGCGTACTATCCCTGGCCTGGCGGCCGCTTACCATCCAGCCGCCCGGCTTGCTTTTTATGGCTGATAAAACCCAAAAGCCCGCCGACGACTCGCTGCTCAACCTCAAATTTGCCCAGGCTGAAGCCGACCTGGCTGCCAAAACCGGTGGCCTCGGCCCCACCACCAACGAATACATCTCGACCGACGAGGACGACGAAATAACCCAGGCCGAAGGCCCCCGCGACAGCCAGGGCCAGCGCCGCGGCGAAACCGACGACCTGCCCAAGGGCGACTCGGCCGGGGTGCACAGCTAGGCTCTCATTTTCATGCACTTTATAGATTGTAACCCTGCCCCGCCGCACCACCGGCCGCTCGGCAGCCGCCTGGTTCTGCAATTGATTGCGCTGCTGCTGGCCCTGCTGTTGCTGGGTGGCTGCCAGGCCAGCCGGGGCGGCCCCGGCACGCCGGCCCGCACGGTAGCCGCTTTTTTTGCCAAGTACCGCGACCGCTCGGGCTTCCGCACCACCGAGTGGTCGGCCGACTTATTGCAGCGGATGGCCCTGGTGCGCGTAGGTAAGCTGCTGGGCGGCAACGACCTGACCAACGCCATTACCAGCATTCGCACGGCGCGGGTGATGACCTTCACACCCACCAGCGGTAGCGCCCGCAACCTCGTGAATGACGGCCTGAACAACGAAGTAAATGGCTTGCTGCAAGCCGAGCGCTACACCTCGCTCGTGACTTCGAGCGCTGGCGCCACTGATTATCATTACGTAGTGAAAGCCAGCGGCGACCAGGTGAGCGAGCTAGTGGCCACTGGCTCGATGCCCGATGCGCTCGGCTCGTTTGTACTGGTGCAGGTGCAGGGCAATTTCACCCGCGCCCAGGCCGAGGCCCTGAGCAAAGTACTGCCCGAGGCAGTGCAGCAAACTACTGGCCGCTAGCCTTCCGCTTGCAGCGTAAAGCCAACTTGTACGGAACGTCGGGCTGAGCTTGGCTCGGCCCGACGTTCTTTTTTTGCCCGGCTGGCCGGGGCCGTCAACTCCCGGCTGGCCGGTGCAACTTTGCAGCTTCTTTCATTTAGCGGCTAGCTTACTTGACTTCTTTTTTGATTACGGGCGGGGCCGGATTTGTGGGGGCCACGCTGGCGCTGCGCTTCAAGGCGGCGCACCCCGCGGCCCGCGTCATTGCCCTCGACAACCTCAAGCGCCGCGGCTCGGAGCTGAACCTGCCGCGCCTGCGCCAGGCGGGCGTCGAGTTTGTGCACGGCGATATCCGCAACCAGGAAGATTTTGCCGCCCTGCCCGCCGTGGAGGTGGTTATTGAGGCCTCGGCCGAGCCGTCGGTGCTGGCCGGCCTCACTTCGGCCCCCGACTACCTGGTGAATACCAACCTGCTGGGCACCATCAATTGCCTGAACTACGCCCGGCGGCACGGCGCAGCGTTCGTGTTTTTGTCCACGAGCCGCGTGTACCCCATCAACCAGATTGAGCGCATCGCCCTCACCGAAAGCGCCACGCGCTTTGAGGTGGCGGCCGAGCAGCCCATGCCCGGCATGAGCCCGGCGGGGCTAGCAGAGAATTTTCCGCTCGAAGGCTACCGCTCGCTCTACGGCGCTACTAAGCTGTGCTCGGAATACCTCATTCAGGAGTACCACCATTTCTACGGCTTAAAAACCATCATCAACCGCTGCGGGGTGCTGGCCGGGCCCTGGCAGATGGGCAAGGTCGACCAGGGCGTGGTGGTGCTGTGGGTGGCGCGCCACTTCTGGCGGCAGGGGCTGGGCTACATCGGCTTTGGGGGCACCGGCAAGCAGGTGCGCGACGTGCTGCACGTCGATGATTTGTACGACTTACTGGAAATCCAGCTGGCTAGCCTGGCCAGCCACAACGGCCAGACCTACAACGTGGGCGGCGGCCGCGCGGGCAGCGTCTCGCTGCAGGAGCTTACGGCTCTGTGCCAGGAAATAACCGGCCACAACGTGCCCATTCACGCCGAGGCCGAGACCCGGCCCGCCGATATTGCCCTCTACCTCACCGACAATGCCCGCGTGAGCGCCGCCACTGGCTGGGTGCCGCGCCGCCCGGTGCGCCAGCTGGTGCAGGACGTATACGACTGGCTGCGGACGCACGAAGCCGATTTGCAGCCGATTTTGGGCATGGGCTAGCACCGGGCGGAATGCGGTAAGAACGTCGTGCTTCGGCAAGCTCAGCAGGACGTTCTTTTATCTTTGTCTACGGTGCTAATGCGCATCGTCCAGTACAGATTATGAAAGTTGCCCTCATTACCGGGGCTGGCGGCCTGATTGGCAGCGAGGCCGCGGCGTTTTTCAGCGAGAAGTTTGACCTGGTGGTGGGCGTCGATAACGACATGCGCCGCTACTTCTTTGGCGAAGCGGCCTCGACCGACTGGAACCGCCAGCGCCTGCAGGCCGACTACGCCAACTACCGCCACCACGCCGCCGATATTCGCGATGTGCCGGCCCTCACGGCCATCTTTCGGGAATATGGCACCGACATTGCGCTGGTGGTGCACACGGCCGCGCAGCCTAGCCACGACTGGGCCGCCCGCGAGCCGTTCACGGATTTCAGCATCAACGCCACCGGCACGCTCAACTTACTGGAAATGACCCGCCAGCACTGCCCTGAGGCGGTGTTCATCTTCACCTCGACCAACAAGGTGTACGGCGACAACCCCAACCTGCTTCCGCTGGTAGAGCTGGAAACCCGCTGGGAAATCGACCCGCGCCACGCCTACTTCGAGAACGGTATCGACGAGCAGATGAGCATCGACCACACCACGCACTCGGTATTTGGCGCTTCCAAGGTGGCTGCCGATGTGCTGGTGCAGGAGTACGGCCGCTATTTTGGGCTGCAAACGGCGGTGTTTCGAGGCGGCTGCCTCACGGGGCCGCGCCACGCGGGCGCGCAGCTGCACGGCTTCCTCTCCTACCTCATGAAGTGCGCCATTACGGGGCAGCCCTACACGGTATTTGGCTACAAGGGCAAGCAGGTGCGCGACAACATTCACGCCCATGACCTGGTAAATATGTTCTGGCACTTTTACCAAGCGCCCCGCCCCGGTGGGCAGGTGTATAATGCGGGCGGCGGGCGCTTTGCCAATTGCTCGATGCAGGAGGCGATTGCGCTGTGCGAAACCATCGTGGGTAAGCCCATGAACCACACGTACTCCGGCCAAAACCGGGTGGGCGACCATATCTGGTACGTGAGCGACGTGGGCCACTTTCAGCGCCACTACCCTGGCTGGCAGCCCCAATATGACCTGGTGAGCACGTTGACGCAGATTTTCAACGAATTGCGGCTGCGCCAAGCGGTATGAAGCTCAGCGTCGTCATTCCGGCCTACAACGAGGAAGAAAGCATCGCCGAAACGCTGCGCACGCTGCACGCCAAGCTGGTGCAGGAGGGCATAGCCCACGAAATCGTGGTTACCAACGACAACTCGAAGGACGGCACCCTGGCCCGCCTCACCGAGCTGGCCCAGGAAATTCCGACCCTGACCACCTACACCAACCCCGGCCCCAACGGCTTTGGCTACGCCGTGCGCTACGGCCTGGAGCGCTACCAGGGTGACTGCGTGGCCGTGATGATGGCCGACCTCTCGGACGACCCCGCCGACCTCGTGCGCTTTTACCACAAGCTGCAAGAGGGCTACGACTGCGTATTTGGCTCGCGATGGATAAAGGGCGGGCGCGTGGTCGACTACCCGGCCCACAAAAAAACCCTCAACCGGGTGGCCAACACCATTGTGCGGGCCGTGTTTCGGCTGCGCTACAACGACTGCACCAACGCTTTTAAGCTGTACCGGCGCAGCACCATGGATGGGCTCAAGCCCTTCCTCTCGCCACACTTCAACCTCACGCTGGAGCTGCCGCTCAAAGCCATTGTGCGCGGCTACACCTACGCCGTGCTGCCCAACTCGTGGACCAACCGCAAGTATGGCGAGTCGAAGCTCAAAATCAAGGAGATGGGTAGCCGCTACTTCTTTATTCTGGTGTACTGCCTGATTGAGAAATACTTTTCGCGGGGCGATTTTAAGAAGGCAAATTGAGGGCCTAGCCAGGGCGTATCTTGGTCGAATAATTTCTGTTTTCGGCTATGCGCAAACCCTTACTTGTTGCTGGATTACTACTGAGCCTAGCCGCCTGCCACAAGACCGACGACGCCCCAGGCCTCGACTTTGGGGCCGGCGACGGCATCTCCTACCGCGATGCCAGTGGCATGGCCAACGGCACCCAGGACCCCACCGACTGGACGGCCGACGCCACCTGGACCGCCCAGGAAAAAGCCCTGTTTCCGGAGCTCAGCATTTCGCTCGAAGGCGCGCCGCAAACCAGCTTCCTGGACCGGCTTACCCTGTACCCCAACCCGGCCGCCGTGGCCACCTGGGCCGTCGTCAGCAAAAACGGGGCTAGCGGCCCCAGCCCGTTTTCGACCGCGGCCGTGCTCGTGAGCCGCGACGTCAAGGAGGTGCTGCGCCTGCCCCACGGCTACGCCGGCAGCGGCTACTACGCCACGGCTTTCGACTACGCCAAGCTGGGGCTGACGCCCGGCGAGCGCTACCGGCTCTACTACGTGGTTTTTAACGGTAACGGCCTCATCCTGAAGGGCCACGGCGACGTGCGCTACGGTAAGTAGCCCCGTACTAAGGCTAGCTACAAGCTGTTAAGCTAGCCCCGATGGCGCGAGGCTCTGCCCGTGTCTGCTATTTCGCCGGCCGCTGGCCGGCATTCAGTGCACGCGCAACCTTACGCCCGCCGGCCAGTGGCCGGCGAAATAGCAGACACGGGTAGCCCCCCGCGCCATCGGCCTACGACAAGTAGCCGCGCGCCAGGGCTACTCACTGATACGACCGGTTGGCCAGCACCCGCAGCAGCACCAGCCACACCGGGCCGGCGTATTGCAGGTAGCCGGTGGTGAAATACGCCGGGATGAGCAGCGCGAAGAATACCACCACCAGCGCCAGGTAGCGCCGCTCGGCCAGGGTGGTATGCCGCCCCAGCAGGTCGAGGCTGATGAGCGCCACCGGCATGCCAAACGCCAGGCTGCGCGTGATGTCGGTGACGGCAAAGGCGCCCGCGAAGATGGGCGCGAAGCTACCTAGTAGTAACATCAGCAGCTGCCAGCGCCGCTGGTAGGCCAGCAACGCCAGCGCCAGCGCCACCGGCAGCCAATAGCTCGATAAGCCCGTGACGAAGCCCAGCGCCAACAGCTCGTGCCAGCTGCTGTGGAAGAGCGCCGACATGCCCACCAGCCCGCCCGCCGTGTGCAGCCCATAGTGCCACATCAGGGCTAGCCGCAGCGCCCCGTAGGCTAGCCACGCCGCGTACACTGCCGTGGCCGGCCGCGTAAACAGGAAGCGCCGCAGGCCCGGCACCTGCCACTCGTGCTGCCGCGCGCCGTACCAAAACACCAGCAACGTACTGGCCGCCAGCACCCGCTCATCGACGAAGCCGCCGGCCAGCACCAGCCCCCAGATGGCTAGCCAGCGCCGCGCGCCCAGCGCCAGGATGAGTGCCGCGTAACCCAGCCCATCGAAGTACCCGCTTAGGTCATAGGTATACTCGTAGCCGAAGTACGTAAGCGCCAGCCCCAGCGTGAGCAGCGCCGCGGCCACGCGGTCGCGCAGGCTGGCGGCGAGCAGGCTCGCCACCCGGTAAAATACAGCCAGGCCCGCCAGCACCTGCAAGCCTAGCAGTGCAGCCAGCGGCAGGTGCAGTACCCGCGCCAGCAGGGGCACGGCCAGCCGAAAGCTCATTTTGGCCAGGTGCGTCGCAGCTACGTCGGCGCGCGGCGTAAAAGGTGCCGCTATCTGCTCGTTGATGCGACGCAGCTTTTCATCCAGCACCTCGGTGTGCGCAAAAAGCTGGGCGTAGGCGTGGTTGACTTTCGGGAATTGAAACGTGGCCGCCACCAGCAGGCACAGCCCGGCCAGCCACCAGCGCCAGTGCCGGTGGGCCGTGCGCCGGGCCAGCCACTCAAACCCCACCTCGAATAGCGTGTGTAGCATGGGGCAAAGATGGCCCGCCGCCGCCCGGCCTGCATCGTTCACCTCGCTTAGGGCAACCAAAACGGCCCGCTACCTGCCGGTAACGGGCCGTTTTGGGCCTGGGAAGGCGGAGAGTTAAATATCGAACTTGATTCCCTGGGCCAGTGGCAGCTCAGTGCCGTAGTTAATGGTATTGGTCTGGCGGCGCATATACACGCGCCAGGCATCGGAGCCCGACTCGCGGCCGCCGCCGGTTTCCTTTTCGCCGCCGAAAGCCCCACCGATTTCGGCGCCGCTCGTGCCAATATTCACGTTGGCAATGCCGCAGTCGGAGCCGGCGTGGCCCAAGAAGGCCTCGGCCTCGCGCAGATTCAGGGTGAAGATGGCCGAGGACAAGCCTTGCCGCACGCCGTTTTGCAGTGCCACGGCGTTTTCCACGCCGCCCGAGTATTTGAGCAGGTAGAGGATAGGCGCGAAGGTTTCGGCCTGCACGGTGGCGTAGTGGTTTTCGGCCGCTACCAGGGCGGGCAGCACGTAGTGCCCGCCGTGCAGCTCGGCGCTGCTCAGCACCTGGCCGCCGGTGAGCAGGGTGCCGCCCTCCTTTTGCACCGCTTCCAGCGCATTGGTAAACAGCGTCACGGCGTCGGCGTCGATGAGCGGGCCCACCAGGGTGCCAGCTTGTAGCGGGTGGCCCACCGGCAGCTTGGCGTAGGCGGCCAGCAGGCGCTGGCTAACTTCTTCGTAGATAGAATCGTGGATGATGAGGCGGCGCGTAGTGGTGCAGCGCTGCCCTGCCGTGCCCACCGCCCCAAACACAATGGCGCGCATGGCCATGTCGAGGTCGGCCTGCGGGGTAAGGATGATGGCGTTGTTGCCGCCCAGCTCCAGCAGGGCACGGCCCAGGCGCTGGCCCACGGCGGCGCCCACGGCCCGGCCCATGCGGGTGCTGCCGGTGGCCGACACCAGCGGCACGCGCTCGTCGGCGCTCATGGCCTGGCCCACGTCGGCGTGGCCCAGCACGAGGCTGAACACGCCTTCGGGCACGTTATTATCGGCCAGCACTTTCTCGATGAGGTGCTGCACGGCCACGGCGGCCAGCGGGGTTTTCTCCGAGGGCTTCCAGATGCACACATCGCCGCACACGGCGGCCAGCATGGCGTTCCAGCTCCACACGGCCACCGGAAAGTTGAAGGCCGAGATGATGCCCACAATGCCCAGCGGGTGGTACTGCTCGTACATGCGGTGCGCGGGCCGCTCCGAGTGCATGGTGTAGCCGTGCAGCTGCCGGCTGAGGCCCACCGCAAAGTCGCAGATGTCAATCATCTCCTGCACTTCGCCCAGGCCTTCCTGCAAGATTTTGCCCATCTCGTAGCTCACCAGCTTGCCCAGCGCTTCCTTGTGGTGGCGCAGGGCTAGCCCAATCTGGCGCACCACGTCGCCGCGCTGGGGCGCGGGCACCAGCCGCCACACCGGAAACGCGGCTTCGGCGGCGGCTACCACGGTGTGGTAGTCGGCCACCGTGGCCTGGGCCACGGCCGCGATACGCTGGCCGTCGGCCGGCGACACGACAACGCGGTTTGGGTTGCTCGCCCCGCCCCACTGGCGGCCGGTGCTGTAGGCCGGGTTTTGGGGCTGCACGCCGAGCTGGCGCAGCACGTCGCGCATGCCGTGGGGGTCTTGGTGCGGGTGCGGCACGGTCACATCAGGGGTGGTGGCTTCTTCGAGGGCCTGCTTCATATGCAAGAGAAAACTAAGCGGTGGGAGTCGCCAAAGGTAGGGCCGCTAGGGCTGCTGTAGCAGCCAGGCCAGGGCATCGCTTTCCTGGTTGAAGTAGCAGTAGCGACTGCCGTGGGTGGCACCCTGCCGAATGTTTTCGCGCAGGCCGGCATTGGCAGTGGCCTCGCGCTGGTCTACCATCGCGAAGTAGGCGAGTGCCACGGGCTGCCCCAGCACCTGCGGCAGCTGGCGGCTGAAGTCGGCAAACCAGGCAATGGCCGCCGCGTCGTTGATGTGGCGGCGGCGCACATCGAGCAGCCAGTGCCGGCAGTGGCCGTGGGCCACGGCGGCTTCCAGCAGGGCGGCGTAGTGCGTTTTAATCTCGGCCAGCGACACCGGGTGCAGCCACCGGCCAATGAGCAGGTGCTGCTCGGGCCGGTAGTCGAGCGTAAAGGCGTCGGGAAAGGAAGTAGCGAGTGGAGTCATTGCCCGGCAAGAGAAAAATGAGGGCGTAAAGCTACCGTTTTCAGAGGCAGAAGCACCTGTTTCGCTTTCCAAAAGCCATGCGTCTGGTCTATTGCGCTGCACGTGCGGCGCACCGGCATTTTCACTAGGGCAAGCCGCTATATTTACGGGCTTACCTTTCACTTGGCTTTTGTTTTTTCCTGCATGCGCAATTCTTTACTCGTAATTCTTTGGGTGGTGCTGTGGCTCGGGGCCTGGCCCCGACTGGCCGCTGCCCAGGCACCCGTGCCGAAGTGGCTAGCCCCCCAGGCCGTGGCTCCTACCGCCGCCGGCAGCTCGGCCACTGTGATAGCTACTGCCCTCGATGCCAGCGGCAACGTGTACGTGGCCGGCACCTTCACCGGCACCGTGGCGCTCGGCGGCGTCACCCTCACCAGCGCCGGCCAGGAAGACATATTCGTGGCCAAGTGGGCTAGCCGGGGCAGCACCTTGGTGTGGGCGCAGCAGGCCGGCGGGCCGGGCAGCGACCAGGCCACCGCCCTGGCCCAAAGCGGCGGCAGCGTGTACGTGGCCGGCTACTTCGATGGCGCGGCCGCTTTTGGCAGCCGCACCCTCATCAGCGCCGGCCAAAGCGATGGCTTCGTGGCCAAAATTCTCGACGCGGGGGCTAGCGGCAGCTTTGCCTGGGCGCAGCCGGTGGGCGGCCCCGGCAATGACCAAATTAATGGCCTGGCGGCCACGGCAAGCGGCGTTTACACCATCGGCAACTTTACCGATACGGCCACCTTCGGCCCGACTACGCTTACCAGCCTGGGGATTTCGGATGTATTTATCAGCAAGCTGACCGACGCGGGGGCTAGAGGCAGCTTTGCCTGGACGCAGCCGGTGGGCAGCACCGGCAACGACTTTGGCAGCGCGCTGGCCGTGAGCGGCCCCAGCGTATACGCCACGGGGTTGTTTGGGGGCACTACCAACTTTGGTGGCGTTGCCATCACGCCCAGCGGCACTTTTAATATGTTCGTGGCCAAGCTCAGCGATGCGGGGGCTGGCAGCTCGTTTAGCTGGGTGCAGGCGGTGCCGGGCAACGGGCTGCACGTAGTCAATGACCTGGCGGTGAGCGGCGCTTATGTGTACCTGGCGGGTCGGTTTCAGGGTTCGCTCTCATTTGGCCCCAGCATGCTCACCAACGTCAGCTCGTTTGGCGGGCCCTACGACATCTTCGTGGCCAAGCTGGTCGATGCCGGCAGCACCGGCAGCTTTACCTGGGCGCAGCAGGCGGGCGGGCAGCTCAGCGACTACCCCACGGCCATTGCCGTGCACCTGGGCAGCCTCTACGTGGCGGGTGGCTTTGCGGGCACGGCGGCATTTGGCTCGACTACGCTCACCAGCAATGGTTCTTTCAACGATGCTTTTGTAACTAAAATCCTCGACCTCAACACGAGCGGCTCCTTTCAGTGGGCCAAGGCCGTGGGCGGCACCGGCACCGACCAGGCCAACGCCCTGGCCGTGACGCCCGCCGCCATCGTGTACGTGGGCGGCGTGGCGCTGCCGCCCGTCAGCTTCGACAGCTACCCGCTGGCTAGCCCGGTGGCGGCGCCCACGGGCTTTCTGGCTTCGTTTCAGGATGCTTTTGAAATAGCTACGGCTAGCCCGCAACTGGGCCTGCCCTTTTCGCTAGCCCCCAATCCGGCACAGGGCACCACTACGGTGGCCGTGCCGGCCGTGGCGGAGGCTAGCACCGCCTCGCTCACCTTGCTCGACGCGCTGGGCCGGGTAGTGCGCACGCGCACCGCCGCGCTGCCAGCGGCGGGCCTGCGCACGGCCTTCGACCTGGCGGGCGTGGCGCCCGGCGTGTATGCGCTGCGCGTGCAGGCGGGCGCGCAGGTGGGCACCGCACGCCTCGTGGTGGACTAAGTGAGCCGCCACAGTCCACAAAAAAAGCCCCCGCCAGTAGTTGGCGGGGGCTTTTTTTGTGACAATCAGCACTGATGACTATTCGCGGCCGATAGGATAGAAAGCCTTGCGGCCATCGGGATACACGCCCTCGACGAGCGCGCCCGAGTTATTCTTGGCTTGGTCGAGGTAGGCTTGTACGTCGGCGGGCTTATGCACGGCATTCTTATCGATGCGCGTGATAATAAAGCCATCGGCCATGCCGGTTTCCTTGAAATTGCTGCCTTTAATGCCCGAAATCTGGGCGCCGCCCTCGATGCCGAGCGAGTTTTGCAGGCGGGCCGCTACGGGCGACACCTTGGCACCCTCGTAGCTGATAGCAGCTTCGGCGGGCAGCTCGTGCACCACGGCCGTGGTATTAGAAGCATTGAAGAGGGTCGCGTTGGCTACTTCTTTATTGCTGCCGCGCAGGTAGCCCACTTTGATTTTATCGCCGGGGCGGAAGCGCGACACCTGCTCTTGCAACTGCGCAGCCGTATTTACCGGCACGCCGTTGATGTCGGTGATAATATCGCCGGTTTTCAAGCCAGCCGCAGCGGCCGAGCTCTTTTCATTCAGCCCCTGCACGTACACGCCATTCAGGGTGTTGAGCTTCTTCTCCGAAGCCAGGCGAGCGTCTACTTCCTGGATGTGCACCCCCAGCAGGGCGCGCTGCACCACCTTGTATTTCAGAAGGTCGTCCACCACCTTGCTCACAATGGAGCTGGGCACGGCAAAGGCGTAGCCTTCAAACGAGCCGGTGTGCGACGAGATGGCCGAGTTGATGCCGATGAGGTCGCCGTTGGTGTTTACCAGCGCGCCGCCCGAGTTGCCGGGGTTTACCACGGCGTCGGTCTGGATGTACGACTCCACGCCCATGCCGTTCTGCTCGCGGGCCAGGATACCGATGCTGCGGCCTTTGGCCGAGATGATACCGGCCGTCACGGTCGAGTTCAGGTTGAATGGGTTGCCCACGGCAAGCACCCACTGCCCCACCTTCACGTCGTCGGAGTTGCCGTATTTGATAAAGGGCAGGTTATCAGCCTTTACCTTAAGCACGGCCAGGTCGGTGCTGGGGTCGGCACCCACCAGCTCGGCATCAAACTTACGCTTGTCGTCAAGCACGACCGTGATTTTAGAAGCCTTGTCGATTACGTGGTTGTTGGTCACGATGTAGCCGTTGGCGGCGATAATCACGCCCGAGCCGGAGCCTTCGCCCCCGCCCTGCGGCTCGCGCTGCCGGCCCTCAAACTGGTCGCCGAAGAACTGACGCAGAAAGGGGTCCATCTGCATCATGCGGCTTTGCTGGCTAGCCGGCTCGGCCTTGTATTCGGTCATTACGTGCACCACGGCGGGCGTGGTAGCGGCCGCAGCGGCCACGAAGTTCAGGCCTTCGGGCGCAGCGTAGGCGCTGCTACGCATGGCCGACGTATACCGCACCTGGGGGTCGGAAGCCACCGTTGTTTGAGCCACGTTGCCCGGCTCGGATTCCAGCAGCTTATATCCCCCCACGGCCACACCCCCACCGAGTACGGCAGAAGTCAAGAGGCCGAGCATTAGTTGTTTAGCTTGCATTGGGGTTGAGTTAAAGAAGGAAGAAAAGAAAGTAACAGCTAGCGGAGCCTGGCAAAGCGGGCGGCTCCTAATCAAGTACCCGCGAAAATAACAAAGAGTTTAATTTCTGGCAGCTTCAACGCAAAAAAGAGCGCGGCTAATACACAAGGGTTGCGTGCTGCTTTATGCTAAACAAACGCTGAACCAAAAAAGGCACCCAGCTAGGGTGCCTTTCTGGCCGGTGGCTTAGCGCACTTCGATGTGCTGCTTGGTCACTTTCTCGGTGTCGAAGGGCAGCGTCACGCGCAGCAGGCCATCGGCCATTTCGGCCGTGATGGCCTTCACGTTCACCGTTTCGGGCAGGCGGAAGCTGCGGCGGAAATCGCCGAAGCGGGTTTCGACGCGGCGCAGCTTGGGGGCATCTTCGCCCTCGGTGGCCGGGACCGGGCGGCTGCCGGCTACCACCAGCTGATTGTCCTGGAAGTCGATGCTTACGGCGTCTTTGGCCACACCCGGTAAGGCCAGGTGCAGTTCAAAGCCCTGGGTTGTTTCGAAAATATCGGCGGCGGGCACGAAGGAAGTCGAGGGCTGGGGCGTAGCCGGCTGAGCATCGCGCAGCAGCTCGCTCAGCATGGAGTTGAAGGCCCGGGTGGGGGCAACGGTCGGGCGGGCGTTATACAATAAAGTAGACATGGTAAAAGGAAGATGTTAAGGTTAGTAGCCAGCTGCCAAGCGGACAGCGCTACCGCTCTTCCTTAAATTTTATGCCGCATCAGGAATTGCGACAAAATGTCTCTTTATCACGCAAGCTCACGTTTTCCGGGGCGTAATCAGCGGCATAAACTGCCTTTTCAGACTATTGAGGGCAGTTTATGCAGCCAATATCATACGTCTTTTTGGCAGATACCCTACCCCGGCCACCCAATACTAGTGCTGCGTCGGCAGCTTGAAGCGGCCCTCGATGTAGGCCCGGTGCGACAGTGTGTAGCGCAGCTCCAGGCCCGCAGTGGGCAGGCGAATGTTCAGCTTGCCGTTGGAGGTAGGGTTGCCGTACTGGTCGGTCTGGATAAGCGTGCGCAGGTACTGCGTCTGAAACGCAAACCACGGTGTTACGTCGAGCCAGGCATTGGCAAAGTGAAAACCCAGCTCACCGCGCAGGCTGGTAAAGTCGATGGTACGCTTATCGGGGTCGGTGGCGGCTTTTTGCAGGCGCAGAAACAGAGCGGGCTCGAAACTCAGGCGCGGATTCAGACTTACGGCCTCGCCCAGGCTAATGCCGTTCTGGAGTTGCAGGTCGAGCCGCAGGCGCACCAGCGTGGGGCTGGCGGCGTAGTAAGTTGGCAGTAACCCGTAGGCTGGGTTCAGGCGGATGCCGTCGGCCAGGGAGTACTCTACCGCCAGGCGCTGCCCAAAGGTGAGCGGGCCCAGCGTATTGCGGTGGCGTAGCAGCAGGCCCGGCTGCAACACGGTGCTGGAGCCAACGGCGTTGGCCAGGCGTGCGGTGGCACCCCAGCTCCAGAGACCGTTGTTGAACTGCTGCTCGTAGCCAGCCGCCAGGTAACGCGTATCGAGGCCCAGCGAGCGGTCTACCACAACGTTGTTGTAGTCGCTGTAGCGTGCGCCGCCCACGGCCAAGTAGGCGTAGCTGTGGTTGGTGGGGACCAGCTCGGCTTGCAGCTCAGGCTGAGCCACGTAGCCGCGCTGTACGTGCTCGGTACCCTGGCCGTAGGAGGCCAGCGGCAGCAACGCCAGCAGTAAAATAATGCGCATAATGAGGTATTCGGGCGTAAATACTAAACCAAGAACAAGCGCCACTTATTGCGCGCCGCCCAATTCCTGCAAGGTGAGCCAGGCCATGAGCCCCGCGCCTACGCTCAGCGCCTGCTCGTCGATGTCGAAGATGGGCGTGTGCACTGAGGCGGCGAAGCGGCCATCGGCGGCGCGGGTACCTAGCCGATAAAAGCAGGCCGGCGCCGCCTGCGAGAAGTAGGCAAAGTCTTCGGCCGCTAGCCACTGGTCGAGCTCAATTACGTTTTCGGCACCCAGGTACTGCTCGGCGGCGGCGCGCACGCGGGCCGTCACGGCGGGGTTGTTGTCGAGGCACGGGTAGCCGCGCCGGATTTCCAGCTCGCACACCGCGCCCATGCTGGCGGCCAGCCCCTCGCAGAGCTGCCGCAGGTGCTGGTGGGCTTCGTCGCGCCACGCTTCATCGAGGGTGCGGAAAGTCCCTTCGATGTAGACCTCGTCGGGGATAACGTTGGTGGCGCCGTTGGCGATGACCTTGCCGAAGCTCAGCACCGAGGGCATTTTGGGGTTGGCGCGGCGGCTCACTATCTGCTGGGCGGCCACGATGAGGTGGGCCGCTACCAGCACCGGGTCGAGGTTGAGCTCGGGCATGGCGCCGTGGCCACCCTTGCCCTTGATGCGCAGGTACAGCTCGTCGGTGCTGGCCATGTAGCGGCCCGGCCGCAGCCCAATCTGCCCCACCGGCAGGCGTGGAAACACGTGCTGGCCCAGCACCTCGGCCGGCGCGGGGTTTTCGAGCACGCCGTCTTTTATCATCAGCGAGGCGCCGCCGGGCAGCAGCTCTTCGCCGGGCTGAAAAATCAGCTTTACGGTACCCTTGAAGCGGGCGCGCTGCTCGGTGAGCAGGCGGGCGGCTCCCAGCAGGCAGGTGGTGTGCACATCGTGGCCACAGGCGTGCATCACGCCGGGGTTCGTCGATTTATACTCGACCTCGCTCAGCTCATGAATGGGCAGCGCGTCCATATCGGCGCGCAGGGCCACTACCGGCCCGCCCGGCTGGCCCTCGATGAGGGCCACCACGCCGGTGCCCGCCACGGCGTAGGGGGCTAGCCCCATGGCTTGCAACTGCTGGGTTACGAAGGCCGACGTTTCGGTTTCCTTGAACGAGAGCTCGGGGTGGGCGTGCAGGTGGCGGCGCACGGCCGACAGCTCGGGGGCTAACGCGGCAGCACGGGATTTTAGATTTTCTAGCATAACATCTTATCGGCTGTCCTGCTCATCTGGCGGCCGCTTGCCGAAGCAGGACGTTCATTTTGTTTATATACAGCCCACTAGGGCACCTTATTCAGCAGCACCTGCATGGGCTCCAGCTCGGCGCGGGGCACAAACTGGCGCACCCTGGCCAGGCCGCGCGCGGCGTCGAGCTTGTTGAGGTAATCGCCGATGTAGAGCCGGTACACGGGCTGCTTGAAGGTGATATAATCCGTCTCGTCGGGGTAGCGGCTGATGATTTGGCGCCGGATATTCATTACCTGGTCGCGCTCCAGCCCCAGATAGGCCCGCACCCGGAAGCCGCTGGCATACTTCACGTTTTGGTTGGTGAATGCCTGGTCGCGCAGGCGCTGCTCTACCTGGGCCGTGACGTGGCTGGTGGGCGCGGGGGCAGCCTTGGTAGCGGGCGCGGCAGGCCGAGGAGCCGCCGCTGGCGCAACAGGGCTAGCCGCCGTAGGCTGCGCAAACACTGGCCGGTACTTGGCTACCTCCTCGCTAGGGGCGCTGGCCACGGGCCGGCGCGTGGTATCTGCGGGCGTTTGGGCGCGGGCGGTGGGGGCGGCCGGTGAGGTAGCCGCGCAGGCCGCTAGTAGCGCTAGACTCAGGACCAGCACGGCATTACGAAGGCGCATTTTCATCTTCCTGCAAGATAGCCAGACTGTTGGACGTGCCCAGGCGGTCGGCGCCGGCGGCTAGCATGGCCAGCGCCTGCTCGCGGGTGCGAATGCCCCCGCTAGCCTTGATGCGCACCCCGGCGGGCAGCACGCGGCGCAGCAGCTCCACATCGGCCACCGAAGCGCCCCGGCTGGCAAAGCCGGTGCTAGTTTTTACGAAATGCGCGCCGGCCTCGGCGCAGAGCCGGGCGGCGGTTTCCAGCTCGTCTTCGGTGAGCAGGGCGGTTTCGATGATGACTTTTAGCAGGGCGTTGTGCACGTCGGCGAGGTCGGCCAGGTCTTCAAGCTCCGCCTTTACGGCATCGAGCTGGCCCGATTTCAGGAGCGACACGTTCAGCACCACGTCGAGCTCGGTAGCGCCTTCGGCCATGGCTATTTCCGCTTCCCGAAACTTGACCCGGCTGCTGCTGTACCCGAGCGGAAAACCGATGACTGTGCACACGGCCACGCCCGAGCCGCTGAGCTCACGGGCGGCCAATGCCACGTGGCACGGCGGCACACAGGCGCTGGCAAAACCATGCTGGCGGGCTTCCCGGCACAGCTGACTTATCTGGGTTTCGGTGCAGTCGGGCCGCAGCAGGGTATGGTCGAAGGTAGCGGCGAGGTTGGGCGTGGGCATGGGGCAAAGGTACGGCGGGGGCCGGGCCTTACTCAACCACCAGTTGCTGCGTGGCCAGGCGCTCGCCTAGCCACACCTGCACCGCATACATACCGGGCACCAACCCGCTCAGCTTTAAGGCGTAATCCTGCCCAGCCGGGACCTGGGCGGTACGTACTAGCCGGCCTAACCCATCGACCAGAGTAAGCGTGGCAGCGCCTGCCCCGGCCGGCACACGCACGGTAGCCGTGTTGGTGGCTGGGTTGGGATACAAGCCAAGACCGGGCAGCGAAGCAGACTTGCTGGTGGATAGCGGCCCGGCCTCGATAGAAGGGGCTAGGGCAGCTAAAAATGCTCTGGGACCACTCGGGGCCGGAATAGTTAGCGCCCCGAAAGTAGAGCCGGCCCCTACAATACCCGCTACGTACAAATTATTGCCGCTACGGGTCATTACGTTTGCTTGCATGCCCGTGCCCGTTGAGTACTGCAGCCAAGCTAGGCTAGCCATAGTACCCGTGTCGATGAGCTTAATTACTACCGCCCCATTGCCGGCCGCAACGGCAACGTTGCCATCAAAGCCAAATGCACCAGTGTATGTGCCGGCTACGTATACGCTGCTACCGCTTACTATTAGCGACGAGGCGCTGTGACCGCCACTCGCGCCGCCGGCCTGCCGCACCCAGTTTACATGGGCGGTAGTACCCGCATCGGTAAGTCGCCCTACCAGTAGGTCCTGGTCCCCGATGCTAGTGAGCGTGGTGGCCCCTATGGTTGCGCGGCCAGTAAAGTTTCCGGCCAGGTACACCGTCGAACCGCTAGCCGCCAAGGCCAGCACGGCTACGGAACGACTATTAGCCGGGCTGCTTAGTAGCTGTACCCAGCTGGCGCTGCTGCCGGCCCCGGTATCGGTGAGCTTAGCTATAAAGGAATTTTGGCCAGGTAGCGCCAAATTACCAATACTGGTAGAATTATAGTAGATACCCGCTACATACACGCTGCTTCCACTCACCGCTATGGCCCTAGCCGCGGTAGGCAAGGCAAAGCCAATGCGTTGGGTCCATGCGTAGCTGCCGGTAGCCCCAGCGTCGGTGAGCTTAACTACGTACATATCATTGTTTCCCAAGGCGGTATACGTAGCGGAGCCAAACTCAGCCGTTCCCGAAAAAGACCCCGTAGCGTACACATTACCGCCACTGGCCGCTAGCGCCACCGTCGGCCCACCCACCGGCTGCGCCCACACCAGCGCGCCGGCTTCGGTTAATTTGGTCAAGTAGTAGCCACTAGCCGCTGGCCCACCGCCTAAGCCGGCGGGCGCACCCCGCAACGCAGTCGCCACATATACACTACCGTTGTCGACGGCTAGAGCAGCGACGTAGTCCCCATCGGTAGTGCCGCCAGCCCGGAGCGCCCACACAAAATCGTTGGCTGTGGGGCTCCACTTTGCCACGAAGGCATCCTTACTGAAACCTACCGTATTGCCGCTGATCACGGCGTTAGTAAGCGTAAGGCTGCCTAGGACTAGCTGACTGTTAGAAAACCAGCCAGCGATGTACACGTTGCCAGCCGCATCAGTAGCCGCATCAGTTATGGTAGAATAGGACCCACCGCCGGCAGAAAGAGCCATTTGCCAGGCCGGTGCCTGGGCCCGAGCCGAGGCACCGGCCAATAGCAGTAGTACTATACTTAACAGGCGTGATACAGCGGCTAGCATGGCGTTGGGTGAGAGTTGGGAGTAAGTAAGCTTGATGATTAGCAGGTGCCAAGCAGCGTTGCATTGCAGCACCCAAAGTAGCACTATTTGCTTTATTATACTTGTACCCAACTAAAAAGGCCCGCTTGCGCGGGCCTTTTTAGTTATTACTGAGCCGTTTCTTACTCCACTAATACGCAGCGCTGAGCGGCCAGGTCTTCCTCTACCGTCTTGAACTTCACGTCGCGCAGCACGCGGCCGTCCATGTACTGCACACTCACTTTGTCGTTGCGGTTAGCAATTTTCTGGCTGCGCACCGGTTCCTGTTTGATGGCCGGAGCTGGGCCCACACCCAACTCAGCGGCCTGGTCGAGGTCTTCCTGGCCGGCGCCGAGGCTCACGTCCGACACAGCTTTCTCGGCTTTCAGCCTGGGCAGGGGCTCTACGATATCATCTTCGTAATGAAAATCTGGCTCGGCAAAACCGGCCTCGGCGGCCACCGGCACGTCGGCCTTGAAAAGGAATCCGCTGGTGCTGTGGTTCACCTTGGCTAGCATGCGCTTAAATAGTTCGAAGGCTTCGAACTTGTAGACCAAAAGCGGGTCCTTCTGCTCGTACACCGCGTTTTGCACTACCTGCTTGAGGTCGTCCATCTGGCGCAGGTGCTGGGTCCAGGCTTCGTCGATGGTCGAGAGCACGGCGCCCTTTTCCATCTGCCGAATGATGTCGAGGCCCTGGCTAGCCTGCGCTTTGCGCAGGTTGGCGATTACCTGGGTGTGCTTGTGGCCATCGGTGAAGGGAATGGCGATGTTTTCGTAGGGCGTGTTCTGGCTCAGCAGGTCGTTTATCATCGGCAGGGCGTTCTGGCCAATGTGCTCATTCTTGCTTTCGTAGTAGCCCGTGGCCTCGTCGTAGAGCTTTTGGGTGAGGCGCTCGGCGGGCAGGGCCGCAAACTCCTGGGCCGTGATGTGCGTGTCGTAGCCAAAGTCCTTGATGATGGCCAGCTTAAAATCCTCAAAGTCGTTGCTGATTTTATGGCCGGCGGCGATGTCCTCGCTCACGTCATAAATCAGGTTGAGAATGTCCAGCTCCAGGCGCTCGCCGAAGAGGGCATTGCGGCGGCGGCGGTACACCACCTCACGCTGGGCGTTCATCACGTCGTCGTACTCCAGCAGGCGCTTGCGGGTGCCGAAGTTATTTTCTTCCACCTTCTTCTGGGCGCGCTCAATGCTCGACGTAATCATCGAGTGCTGAATTACTTCACCCTCTTCCATCCCCATGCGGTCCATGAGCTTGGCAATGCGCTCCGAGCCGAACAGGCGCATCAGGTTGTCTTCGAGCGACACGAAGAACTGCGACGAGCCCGGGTCGCCCTGGCGGCCGGCGCGGCCCCGCAGCTGGCGGTCCACACGGCGGCTTTCGTGGCGCTCGGTGCCGATGATGGCTAGCCCCCCCGCCTCGCGCGAGGTCTCGCGCAGCTTGATGTCGGTACCCCGGCCGGCCATGTTGGTGGCGATGGTTACGGTGCCGGGGTAGCCGGCGGCGGCCACAATCTCGGCTTCGCGCTGGTTCTGCTTGGCATTCAGCACCTGGTGCTTGATGCCGCGCAGCTTCAGCATGCGGCTCACGAGCTCCGAGATTTCCACCGAAGTCGTACCCACCAGCACCGGGCGGCCAGCTTGTACTAGGGCCTGAATTTCCTCGGCTACGGCGTTGTACTTCTCGCGCACCGTGCGGTACACTTTGTCGTGGTCGTCCTTGCGCGAGATGGGGCGGTTGGTCGGAATCACTACCACGTCGAGCTTGTAGATTTCCCACAGCTCGCCGGCTTCGGTTTCGGCCGTGCCGGTCATGCCGCCCAGCTTGTGGTACATGCGGAAGAAGTTCTGCAACGTCACCGTGGCGTAGGTCTGGGTGGCATCCTCGATGCGCACGCCTTCCTTGGCCTCGATGGCCTGGTGCAGGCCGTCGGAGTAGCGGCGGCCTTCCATCACGCGGCCGGTCTGCTCGTCCACAATCATCACTTTGCCTTCCTGGCTCAGGATGTACTGGTCGTCGCGCTCAAACAGCGTGTAGGCTTTCAGGAGCTGGTTTACGGTGTGCACGCGCTCCGACTTCTCCTGGTAGTCGCTCATGAGCTGCTCCTTTTGCTGGAGCTTTTCCTCGGCGGTCAGGGCGTCGGCCTTTTCGATGTTGGCGATTTCGACGCCGATATCGGGCATAATGAACAGGTACGGGTCCTCGCCCTGCGCCGTAATCAAATCGATGCCTTTTTCGGTCAGCTCAATCTGGTTGTTTTTCTCATCGATGGTGAAGAACAGCGGCTTGTCGGCCTCCGGCATCTGGCGCGAGTTGTCTTGCAGGTAGAAGTTTTCGGCCTGCTGCAAAATCACGCGCATACCGGGCTCCGACAGAAACTTGATGAGCGGCTTGCTCTTGGGCAGGCCGCGGTAGGCGCGGAACAGGGCTAGCCCGCCGTCGCCGTTTTTACCACCTTCCTCGGCGCCGGTTTTGCCTTCGGCAATGAGCTTACGGGCCTGCACCAAGTAGTTCTGCACCAGCTTTTTCTGCTCGTCCACCAGCCGCTGAATGCGGGGCTTGAGCTGCAAAAACTCGTGCACGTCGCCCTTGGGCACGGGGCCCGAGATGATGAGCGGCGTGCGCGCATCGTCAATCAGCACGGAGTCCACTTCGTCCACCATCGCGTAGTGGTGTTTGCGCTGCACCAGCTCGCTAGGGTCGCGGGCCATGTTGTCGCGCAGGTAATCGAAGCCGAATTCGTTGTTGGTACCGTAGGTTACGTCGGCCAGATAGGCGTTGCGGCGGGCGTCGGTGTTGGGCTGGTGCTTGTCGATGCAATCCACCGTGAGGCCGTGAAACTCGAACAGCGGCGCATTCCACTCCGAGTCGCGCTTGGCCAGGTAGTCGTTCACCGTTACCAGGTGTACGCCCCGGCCGCCCAGCGCGTTCAGGAACGCGGGCAGGGTCGAAACGAGCGTTTTACCCTCACCGGTGGCCATCTCGGCAATCTTGCCCTGGTGCAGCACCACGCCGCCAATCAGCTGCACGTCGTAGTGTACCATGTCCCAGGTAATCTCGGCGCCGGCGGCCAGCCACTTGTTGCTCCACACGGCCTTATCGCCCTGAATAGTCACGTTCGACTTGGTGCGGGCAATGTCGCGGTCCATGTCAGTGGCCGTCACCACCAGCTGGCCATTTTGGGCGTAGCGGCGGGCAGTTTCCTTCACAATGGCGAAGGCCTGGGGCAGCACCTCGGTAAGGGCCGCTTCGAGGTCTTTGTTGCGCTGCTTTTCGAGGGCGTCTATTTGCTCAAAAATGGCCTCCTTACGCGTCACGTCGAGGTTAGGCTGGGTGTCAATCTGCTCGTGCAGGCCGGCCAGCTGCCCATCGATGCCGGCTAGCTTGCCATCGAGCTGCTGGCGCACTTCCTGGGTACGGTGGCGCAGCTGGTCGTCGGTCAAGGCCGCCAGTTTGGCATATTCCGCATTAATGAGGGCCACGTAAGGCACCACGTCCTTGAGGTCCTTTTCTGCTTTGGAGCCAAACAGCTTGGCGACGGTTTTGCCGAGGAAATCTAACATTGGGTAAACAAATTGACTAAAAAGAGCAGCGCGTTCTGGACAAATTTACGGCCTACCCGCTTAACGACGCGATGGGCCATAAACCACAAAACCCCGCACACTCAAAAAGAGTGCGGGGTTTCAGGAAGCGGAAATATTGGCAGGGCTGCCTGAAGGAAGAATGCTGAGCGAGAAATTATCGTTTGGAAAACTCCTGACTCCTCATTCAGCATTCTTCCTTCGGGCTACTCTACGGCCGGCTCGCGGTTGATAAGCTTCTCGACCAGCGAAGTCGAGCCAGCGATGGCCGGACGCACGGGCTTAGCGGCTTCCTCCTTGTCCGTCAGCTTCTTATAAAGTGTCAGCGCCTGAGCTACTACCTGGTCCATGTTGTAGTACTTGTAGGTGGCAAGGCGGCCTACAAAGTGCACGTTGGGCGTCTCGTCGGCGAGCTTCTTGTACTTGGCATACAGCTCGGCATTTTCGGGCATGGGCACCGGGTAGTAGGGGTCGCCCTCGGCCTGCGGGTACTCGTACACGATGGCTGTTTTGGGGTGGCTCTGGCCGGTAAGGGCCTTAAACTCGGTGATGCGGGTGTAGGCGTGCTCGTTGGGGTAGTTCACTACCGGCGCAGCCAGGTGCTGCTCTTTATTCAGCGTGTCGTGCTTGAACTCAAGCGAGCGGTAGGGCAGCTTGCCAAACTTAAAGTCGAAGTACTCATCGACCGGGCCGGTGAAAATCATCTCCTTAAAGGGGATGAATTTAATCACTTCGTGGTAGTCGGTATTGAGCATGATTTTGATGTTCGGGTGGTCGAGCATCTTCTCAAACATGCGGGTGTAGCCGTGCAGCGGCATGGCCTGGTAGGTATCAGTGAAGTACCGGTCGTCGCGGTTGGTGCGGGTAGGCACGCGGCTGGTCACCGACTTATCGAGCTGCGAGGGGTCGAGGCCCCACTGCTTATTGGTGTAGTTCTTGAAGAATTTATTATACAGCTCCCGGCCCACCTTACTCACCACCACGTCCTCCGACGTTTTCACGACCGGCACGTCCTCGGCCACCGAAGCGAAGAACTCTTCTACCTGGAAGCTAGTCAGGTTCAAGCCATAAAGCTTGTTAATCGTGTCGAGGTTAATCGGCATTGGCACCAGCTGGCCATCAACCGAGGCGAGCACGCGGTGCTCATAAGGGCGCCAGTCGGTGAAGTTACCGAGGTAGTCAAATACGTCCTTGGAGTTGGTGTGAAAAATGTGCGGACCGTACTTGTGAATCAGAATTCCGTCTTCGTTATAATGGTCGTAGGCATTACCCCCGATGTGACTGCGCTTGTCAATGATGAGCACTTTTTTGTTGCTGCGGGTGGCTAGCCGCTCGGCCAGCACGCTGCCAGCGAAGCCGGCCCCGACGATGAGATAGTCAAACATGGGAGGAAAATTTAGAGGATGTGGAGTAAAACCTTGAGTAGTTGGGCGGGAAAGAATAACTTATCGGGCGGCAGGTTGCTTGGCAGCTAAGCGCTCCTGCATCAGATTTACCATGTTTTGCCAGGTCAGGTCCCAGCTGATGGTGGCCAGGTAATCGTCGGTGCGGGTGCGCCAGCTGGCATCCTTGCCCTGCTCCAGCGCGCGGGCAATGGCCTGGCCGAATTCCTTCGGGTCGTCGGCAATCTGGACCAGCTCCAGGTCGCCGTAGGGGCGCACCACGTCGCGGATGCTGGTGCTCACCACCGGCCGGCCGGCCGCCAGGTACTCCGGCGTTTTGGTAGGCGAAATAAATTCAGTGCTTTCGTTGCGCGCAAAAAGCAGCGTCGCTACGTCCCAGCCGCGCAGATACGCGGGCAGCTCCTGGTAGTTTTTGCCGCCCAGATAGTGAATGTTTGCATTGTGGGGCAGCGTGGCGGGGTCAATCTTCACCACTGGTCCGATGATAACGAACTGCCACTGCGGATGGTTCGTGGCCAGCTGGCCTAGCAGCTCAATATCGAGGCGCTCGTCGACTACGCCAAAGAAGCCGACGCGCGGGTGCGCAATGCCGGCTTGGTCGGCGGGCTCGGCCAGCGCGGGGTTGCGGGCCTGGCCAAAGTGCTCTTTGTCAATGCTGCTCGGAAAGGCGTGGGCATCGTTATGCTGCTCGCGCTTCGCCTCGTAGAGGCGCTGGCCGCCGGTAAAGACAAGGTCGGCCTGCTGAAACAACTCCTGCTCGCGCTGCCGCAATTCGGGCGGCGCAAATTTGAATTGGGCCAGCTCATCCATGCAGTCGTACACGGTAAGCACGGGCTGAAACTGGCGCGCCCGGCTCATAGCCATTGGCGTATAAATCCAGAAGATGTAGGTATCGAGGCTGTTATCCGCGAAGAATTTCTTTAATACCGCTACCTGCGCCTGGTCGCTAGCCTGCTCGTTGCCCCGCAGGCGGTTGGGCAGGTGCACTACTAATACTTTCACGCCATTCTGGCGCTCCTTCACTTCCAGGTGCGGCTCGATGAGGTCATCGGGGTGGAAGAAGGCATCTTCAACATAAAAAACCCGACCGTGCTGCGCAAAGCGCGACAGCAGATGCTGGGGCCGCTGCCATACAAAATCCCAATGCAGGTGCGCAAAACACACCAAATCGGGCAGCGAATACGTAGGATGGTTTGCGTCGGCTAGGTCCGCAGCCGGGGCGGTGGAGGCGGCACGCACAGGTGCCTCCGCCGGAGTAGAAAGCGGCATGAAAAAAGACAGGAAAGAGCTTCAAGAGCCGCCAAAGCCGGGTAAAAACGTCCAGCAGGCAGCAATCTGCCTAGTCTACGAAAGCCCCCATAAAAAAGATATGGCTGAGCTTAAAATGGTAGTTTTTCGCAGCGCTTAGCCTTCCCCACTCAGTATTAGCTGCAATTCGACGGCATTTGCCCAGCCGGCGGGGGTATTTTCACGCAGCCAGTCGTGGCGCACGCCCACGCGCCGAAAACCCGTTTTTCGGAACAAGCTGAGGCTAGCCCGGTTAGTACTAGCTACGGTGCAGTATAGCTGATGCAGCCGCAGCTGCTGCCGGGCGTAGGGCAGCAGCCAGGCCAGGGCAGCCTGCGCGTAGCCGCGCCGCCGGGCACTTTTGCGCACCGTGATGCCCACGCCCGCCCGCTGATGCAGCGCCGAGTAGTCGAATAAGTCGAGCGTGCCAACCGGCTGATTTTCTTCAGAATTGATTATCAGGCGCATCTGTCCGGCTTCGGCGAGGCTAGCGGCGGCGTGGCGCAGGTATTCGCGCAGGGCGTGGCGCGAAATGGGCGCCGGCAGCACGTCCGAAACGGCCCACAGCGCGGGGTCGTTTTCGAGCTGAAATAAAAATTCTAAATCATCGGGTTCGAGCGCGCGCAGGGTCACCATCGCCGCTAGATTTCGCCGCCAAACACGCGCACGGCCGGGCCACTCAGCCACACGTTTTCAAAGCCACCGTCGGGGCGCTGGTCGAAGGCTACTTCAAGCAGGCCGCCGGCGGCTTGCAGCTGCACCGGCGAGACCGCGCCGCGCGTCGAGGCGGCCAGGGCCACGGCCGTGACGCCGGTGCCGCAGCTCAGGGTTTCGTCTTCGACGCCACGCTCGTAGGTGCGCACCGGCCAGGGGTGGCTAGGGTCGGCGGGCACCTGCACAAAGTTGACGTTGACGCCGGCCGGGTCGTAGGCCTGGTCGTAGCGGATGCTGTGGCCGTGGCCATACACGTCGAACTCGGCCAGCGAGTGGTGCTCTTCGGGGTCGAGAAAATGAATGTGGTGCGGCGAGCCGGTGTGCAGAAAAACGTCGTCCTCCCCTACCCCGGCGGGCTGGGCGGCGGCCACGTCTATCATCTTCAGGCGCACCGTGCCATCGGCTTCCACGCGGGCTTCGTGCGGGCCATCTACGGCGATAAAACGCGCCTTATTCTCAATGACTCCCAGATACTTGGCAAAGGCGACCAGGCAGCGCCCACCGTTGCCGCACATAGTGCTGGGGCGGCCATCGGCGTTGAAATACACCATCTCGAAGTCGTAGCCGGCGCGGTTGCGCAGCAGCATCAGGCCATCGGCCCCGATGCCGAAGCGGCGGTGGCAGAGCGCCGCAATGCGGGCGTGGTCGGTGTGGTCAAATTGCTGGGCACGGTCGTCGATGATAACAAAGTCGTTGCCGGTGCCCTGGTATTTATGGAAGTACATGGCGAGAAGGCGAAGGCGCCCCGAACCGAGCCGCGCTTGCAGCTACAAAGAAAACACCGGCATCAGTGCCCCTGGCTAGCCAGGTCGCCGCAGCGCAGCCAGTTTTCCCATTTTTTGCGCTTGGGGGCAATGTGGCCCTTCAGGTATTTCTCCATGAGCAGGGCTGCAAAAGGCGCCGCCGACAACCCGCCAAAGCCCGCGTTTTCGATGTACACGGCCACCACAATCCGGGGCTTAATGGCCGGCGCAAAGCCGGCGAAGGTGGCGTGGTCGTCGCCCTCGTCGTTTTGCACGGTGCCGGTTTTGCCAGCTACCGTGATGCCCACGTCGGCGAGGCTAGCCAGCTCGGCGGTGCCGCCGTGCTGCATAGCGGCTACCATACCGGGCACGAGGGCGGCCAGGTTGGCGCTATCGACCAGGGTGCGGTGGCGCGCGGTGAAGCGCGGCAGCGGCCGGCCGCTAGCCCCGATGCTGCGCACAAAATGAGGCGTAATAAACCAGCCCCGATTAGCAATGATGGCCAGCACATTGGCCGTTTGCAGGCCGGTGAGGTTGATTTCGCCCTGCCCGATGCTGAGCGAGTAGATGGATTTAAAATTCCAGTTCTTCGTGCGCCGGGCTTTGTCATAATACGCCGCCGTGGGCAGGAAGCCGGGCTGCTCGCGGGCCAGGTCTACCCCAAGCAGCGTGTCGAGCCCAAACGAGCGCACGTAGCGCCGCCAAGCCGTGAGGTGAGCGTGGCGCTGGGCCACGGTATCGGCCAGCGTGGCGGCCGAGTCGGGCCGGGGTTCGACCACCGTCCGCAGCACCTGGTAGAAGTACGGATTGCAGCTGTACTTGAGCGCCATCGTGAGGTTGCGGGCCATCGGGTGCGGGTGCACGCAGTTGATGAGCGACTGGTCGCAGGGAAACGGCGTGTTGGCCGTGACGGCCCCCAGCTGCAAGGCCACGGCCGCATTCACGAGCTTGAACACCGAGCCCGGTGGCTGGGCCTGCACGGTGGGGCGGTTGAGCAGGGGCCGGTTTTCGTCGTCGAGCAGCAGGGCCCGGCGCTCGGCATTGCGGCCGGGGGCGGTGAGCACGGCGGGGTCGTAGGTGGGGGCCGATACGCAGGCCAGAATTTCGCCGGTGGCGGGGTCGAGGGCCACCACGTAGCCGCGGCGCTCGCCCAGCAGGCGCTCGGCGTAGGCTTGCAGCTTGGCGTCGAGACTCAGGTGCAGGTCCTGGCCTTGCTGAAACGTCGTGTCGGCGGCCCAGCGGCCGTGCACGCGGCCGTGGCCATCGGTGAGCGGGTGGTAGGCGCCCCGGTGGCCGGCCAGCAGCGCATTGTAGTAGCCTTCGAGGCCGCTGTTGCGCAGGCGGTAGTAGCGGCCGTGGTCGAGCCGCTGGGCCAGGTACAGAAACGGCTGAGCGGCGGCCGGCTGGTAGCCCAGCACCGGCGCGGCCAGGCTAGCCACGTTGGCGCGCACCCGCCAGCGGCGCACCACCAGGCCGGGATATTCGCGGGCGTGGCGGCGCAGGCTGTCGGCCTCGGGCTTGGTGAGGACTAGCTCCACGGGCCAGCGCTGCACGCGCGGCGGGGCGGGCTTAGGCTTAGCCGTATCGGGGGCAATAAAGCCGGTAGAGTCGGCCACCAAGATGCGGCGGTGGGGCGGCACAGCCGGCAGGCGAGCGGCAAACACGCGCGCCTGCAACGCGCCGGCTGGCCAGCCCATTAGGCTATTAACGGCAACGGTATCGAGCGGCGCGCCTCTGGGCAGGCTGAGCGTATAAACTACCTCGTTGGTTATCAGCAGCGTGCCGTTGCGGTCGTAGAGCCGGCCGCGCACGGGCATGTACACCTCGCGGCATTGGAGGTAGTCTTCGGCCGGGGCAGTGGGCGCGTCCGGGCCGGCACAGGCCGCCACCGCTAGCCCGCTCAGGGCCACGAGCAGTTGGGGCCAGCCCGCAGATTTTCTTCGCAAAAAGCCAAGCATCGTGTAAAGCTAGGGCGCTGCGGCCCAGCCCCGACCACCGGGCCAGCCCAAGCAGCGCCGGGGCCAGCCCAACGGCCGCTACCGCCCGGCAAACCACGGTTGGGCGACCTGGCCGTAACTTGCCCGCCGATGCGGGCCGCCCCTTTTGCGGCCGGCCGCCCTTACCTTATGCCCCGTGCCAAACCCCTAGCTGCGGCGCTGCTGCTAGCCGCTAGCCTCCCTGCCGCCGCCCAAAGCCGCCAGGAAACGCTACTCAATACCAATTGGAAATTCACGAAAGGTGACCAGCCCAACGGCGCCAAGCCGGAATTCAACGACGCCAAGTGGCAGACGGTGCGCATTCCGCACGACTGGGCCATCACGGGGCCATTCGATGGCAAGAATGATGCGCAGGTAGTGAAGATTGAGCAAAACGGTGAAAAGGAGGCTAGCCTGAAATCGGGCCGCACCGGCGGCTTGCCCTTCGTGGGCGTGGGCTGGTACCGGCGGCAGCTCACGGTGCCGGCGCTGGGCAAAAATGGCCAGGCCGTGCTGCTCTTCGACGGCGCCATGAGCAATGCCCGCGTGTTTGTCAACGGCAAGGAAGCCATGTTCTGGCCCTATGGCTACAACTCGTTTTCGGTTGATATCACGCCTTTCTTGCGCGCCGGCGGCCCCAACACCCTAGCCGTGCGCCTCGAAAACCAAACCGAAGCCTCGCGCTGGTATCCCGGCGCGGGATTATACCGCAACGTGCACCTTATCACCACGCAGGGCGCGCACGTGCCGGTGTGGGGCACCTACCTCACCACGCCCGAGGTATCGGCCACTGCGGCCAAGGTGAAGCTCAAAACGCAGGTGGTGGCCGCCGGCCTGACGGGCCTGAAGCTGCAAACCGACTTGCGCGACGCCGCCGGCCGGGTAGTAGCCAGCGCTACTACGCCGGTTTCGGGCACCGAGGTCGAGCAGGAGTTTACGGTGGCTAGCCCCAGATTATGGTCGCCCGAAACGCCGGCTCTGTACACTGCCGAGTCGAAGCTGGTGGCCGGCAGCGCGGTGCAGGATACGTACAAAACGCCGTTTGGCATCCGCACTTTCAAGTTCGAGAAGGGCAAAGGCTTCTCGCTCAATGGGCAGCCGCGCAAGTTTAAGGGCGTGTGCAATCACCACGACCTCGGGCCGCTGGGCACGGCCATCAACGTGGCGGCGCTGCGCCACCAGCTTGTGCTGCTCAAAGGCATGGGCTGCGACGCCATCCGCACTTCGCACAACATGCCCGCGCCCGAGCTGATGACGCTGTGCGACGAGCTGGGTTTTATGGTGATGGTGGAGTCGTTTGACGAGTGGAAGTCACCGAAGGTGAAGAACGGCTATAGTCAGTACTTCGACCAATGGGTGGAGAAGGACCTGACCAATATGGTGCACCGCGACCGCAACCACCCGAGCGCCATTATGTGGAGCATCGGCAACGAAGTGCCCGACCAGAGCAGCCCCAACGGCCCCGAAATCGCCAAGCGCCTGCAAGACCTTGTGCACCGCGAAGACCCCACGCGCCCCGTCACGATGGGCATGGACCGCTACGACGACGACTTCAAGTACGGCATTGCCGCCGTACTCGACATTCCGGGCTTCAACTACAAGCCCATGCGCTACGCCGACGCCATCACCAAGCTGCCGCAGGGCTTTCTGCTGGGTTCCGAAACGGCGTCTACCGTCAGCTCGCGGGGCGTGTATAAATTCCCGGCCGTGCTGGCCAAGGACAAGCAATACCCGGATAATCAGTCGTCCTCCTACGATTTGGAGGCTTGCCGCTGGTCACAGATTCCCGACATCGAGTTCGCGGCCCAGGACGACCTGCCGTATGCCATCGGCGAGTTTGTGTGGACGGGCTTCGACTACCTCGGCGAGCCCACGCCCTACGACGAGAAGTGGCCCTCGCACAGCTCTTACTTCGGCATTATCGACCTGGCCGGCCAGCCCAAGGACCGCTACTACCTCTACCGCGCCCGCTGGAACCCTGGCCAGCCCACCGTGCACCTGCTGCCGCACTGGACCTGGCCCGGCCGCGAAGGCCAGCCCACGCCCGTCTTCTGCTACACCAACGGCGCCTCGGCCGAGCTCTTCGTGAACGGCAAAAGCCAGGGCCGCCAAACCAAAGCCACCACCGGCGCCACCGACCCGCAAACCCGCTACCGCCTGGAGTGGAAAGACGTGGTGTACCAGCCCGGCAGCATCAAAGTAGTGGCCTACGATGCGCAGGGCAAAATCCTTGGCACCGAAGAAGTACGCACCGCTGGCGCGCCCCACCATATCAAGCTCGTGGCCGACCACACCCGGCTAGCCGCCGACGGCGAAGACCTCGCCTACCTCACCGCCCGCGTCGAAGACGCGCAGGGCAACCTCTGCCCCGACGCCACCAACCAGCTGCATTTCACCGTGACGGGCGCCGGTAAGTTTCGGGCCGTCGGCAACGGCGATGCCACCAACCTGGAGCCCTTCCAGCAGCCGCAGATGCACGCCTTTCAGGGGCAGCTGGTGGCCATTGTGCAGGCTAGCGAGGCAGCCGGCGCCGTGCAGGTAAAGGCCTCGGCGCCGGGCCTGAAGGACGGCACCGTGCAGCTGACTACCAGCAAGTAGAAGGCTGCTATTAAAATCAGGTAACAGCAAAAAGTCCCGACTCACGCGTGAGTCGGGACTTTTTATTTTCTTGGCAGCGGGCTGCGTTAGTTGATTTCGCGGCTAGCCTCGAACAGGAACCAGGCGCGGCGCTCGGCCTCGTCGATGTACACTTCGAGCAGGCTAGCGGTAGCTACGTCCTTGATTTCATCGGCGATTTCGTGGGTTGCACGCATGTTGTGCACGAGGTTGCGGTTTTCGTTTTGCAGGTCGATGAGCATATCGAGGGGGTTCTCGAAGATGTCGTCGTTGTCTTTCACGCGCTGCTTGCGGCCGATTTCGCCAATCGAGTGAATGGTCGGAAAGCCCAGCTTACGCACGCGCTCGGCTACGTCGTCGGTGATGGCAAAAATCTGGTCGGCCTGCTCATCCAGCAGCAGGTGATAGTCGCGGAAGTGGCGACCGCTCATGTGCCAGTGGTAGTTCTTGGTCTTGAGGTAGAGCGCAAACAGGTCCGAAACCAGCAGGTTCAGGCTGTCGCTGAGTTTGGCGCGGCCGGTTTCGCTGAGGTCTGACGGCGTGTGCAGCAAAGTAGGCTTCGCTTCTTTGGCTTGAGCGGTGGTAGGCATAAAATGAATTTTAGATTAAATTTTTGAAAATCAAGCGCTTGCTCAGCAAGCGGCGGGTTCTGGTCTGTTTACGCAATAGCTGCGCGCTGGTTTAAAAAAAAGTAGGCATTCGGCAGTTTGCGGCTGCGCGCCCGACCTTTGCAAGTCACGGCCAGAACCTCGCGCCCTGTAAACCCGCATTTTACCTCGTGTACGATTTTCTTACTACCTCCCCCTGGCCCGACTATGCGCTGCTTGACTCCGGCAATTTTCAGAAGCTCGAGCGCTTTGGCAAGTACGTGCTGGCCCGCCCCGAGCCGCAGGCCATCTGGGATGCGCACCTGCCCGCCAGCGAGTGGCAGCAGGCCGATGCCACCTTTGCCCGCGCCCCCGGCAGCACCGAAAAGGGCCAGTGGAGCCTGAAAAAAGGCATGCCCGAGCAGTGGGTTATTGCCTACGAGCGCCCCGACGGCCTGCGGCTGAAGTTCCGGCTAGGGCTGTCGTCGTTCAAGCACGTGGGCCTCTTCCCCGAGCAGGACCCGAATTGGCAATTCATTTATAACCAGACCAAGGCGCGCCGGGCCCAGCTGCCGCGCGTGCTCAATCTGTTTGCCTACACCGGCGCGGCGACCCTGGCGGCCCGCGCCGCCGGCGCCGACGTGACGCACCTCGACTCGGTGAAGCAGGTCAACTTCTGGGCCCGCGACAATATGGAGGCTAGCCAGCTCGATGGGGTGCGCTGGCTCGTGGAAGACGCCATGAAATACGTGCGCCGCGAGGTGAAGCGCGGCAGCAAGTACCAGGGCCTCATCCTGGACCCGCCCGCCTACGGCCGCGGCCCCAACGGCGAAAAGTGGCAGCTCGAAGATGAGCTGAATGAGCTGCTCAAGCTCAGCCAGCAGCTCCTCGACCCGGAAGACCATTTCTTCGTGGTGAATTTGTACTCGCTGGGCTTCTCGGCGCTGATACTGGACAACCTGACCCAGGCCATTTTCCCGGGCAAAAAGGCCGTGCGCGAGCTGGGCGAGATATACCTGCACGATGCCGGCCAGCACAAGCTGCCGCTGGGCACGTTCTGCCGGTTTGCCACTTCGCACAAACACTAAAAGACGTTGTCATTGCGAGCGCAGCGCGGTAATCGCCCCAGAACGATACCCGCGCCCGTCGTTCGGTATGCGTTCGGGTGCGATTGCCGCGCTGCGCTTGCAATGACAGACGATTTTGACGCCTGCTTCATTCAGTAATACCTTCTCTTATGCACGCCCCCGTTCATCACCGCCGGCTAGCCCTTATCGACATGGGTACCAATACCTTCCACCTGCTGATTGTGGAAGACCAGCCGGGCCAGCCGCCGCACGTGCTGGTGCGCACCAAGGTGGGTGTGCGCCTGGGAGAGGGCGGCATCAGCAAGGGCGAAATTGCGCCCCTGCCCTACGCCCGCGCCCTGCAAACGGTGCGTGGCTTCAAGGAAGAAATTGAACTGCACCAGGTGACGGAGGTGCGCGCCACGGCCACCAGCGCCATGCGCGTCTCGCGCAACGGCCCCGACCTAGTGCGCGACATCCTGGACAGCACCGGCATTCAGGTTGAAGTAATTCCGGGCAACCGCGAAGCCGAGCTCATTGCCAAGGGCATCCGGCAGGCCGTGCCGCTCGGCCAGGCCAAGCACTTGCTGATGGACATCGGCGGCGGCTCGGTCGAGTTTATTATCGCCAACGAGGACACCATTTTCTGGAAGCAGAGCTTCGAAATCGGCGCCCAGCGCCTGCTCGACAAGTTTTTCCCCGACCCGAGCGGCGTGTTTCCACGCGAGCAGGTGCAGGCCGAGCTTGAATACCTGGCCGACAAGCTGGCGCCGCTCACCGCCGCCGTGGCCGAGCACGGCCCGCTGGCCAGTCTGGTGGGCAGTTCGGGCAGTTTCGACACCCTGGCCGACCTCAGCGTGGGCCAAGTGCGCCGCGAGGCCGACCTGCCGCCCAGCACGCCGCTGCCGCTGGCCGATTTTGAGCAGCATTTCGCCCAGCTCCTCACCCTCGACCACGACGGCCGCGTGGCCCTGCCCGGTATGTTCCCGATGCGCGCCGATATGCTGGTGGTAGCCAGCATTATCGTGAAGTATGTGCTGACTACCTACGGTTTAACGCAGATTACGACTTCCGCCTTTGCCCTTAAGGAAGGCCTATTGGCTGAGCTGCTGGGCCGGGGCTAGCCCCCCGCGGCCACCGGCTACTTTGTGGATAAACGCCAGTTTATCGGCCACCGCCGGGCTGATGATGAAGGGGTACGGGTCGGGCTGGCCCATGCTGCGGTTGAGGCTGTTCATGGCGAAGGTCAGGGGCAGCCACATGGCCATAATCTGCCCAAAGTCGGCTACTTGATAAGGGTCTTGCATGGCGGCGCGCAGGCCCTGGCTAGGGGCCGCGTCGAGCGGGTCGAGGCGCAGGCCGAAGGCGTGGGCCGTTTGCAGCGTGTCGAGAATGTGCAGGTAATGGGCCCAGGTTTCGGCCCAGTCCTCCCAGGGGTGGCTGCTGGCGTAGGCGCTGATGTAGTGCTGCGGCCAGTCGGGCGGGGCGCCCTGGGCGTAGTGCATTTTGAGCGCCTCGCCGTAGTCTAGCTGCTCATCGCCAAATAGGTGCCGAAAGCCGGCCAGGTTGGGCGAGTCGGCAAGGAGGCGGTCCCAGTAGTAGTGGCCCACCTCGTGCCGGAAGTGGCCGAGCAATGTGCGGTACACCTCATTCATCGACTGCCGGGCCTGCTCGCGCTCAATAGTATCGGCCTCAGCGATATTAATGGTAATGAGGCCGTTATCGTGACCCGTTAGTACGCGCTGCCCGGAACTTTCGTCGGCCTTGAAGTCGAATTGCAGGCCTTCTTTGGGGTACACGCTTTTGCTGACTACGGGCAGGTGCAGGCACAGCAGGCTATAAACGAGCCGGTGCTTGGCCGTTTCCAGGTCGCGCCAGCGGCCCAGGTAGCCGGGGTGCGCCAGGTCGGGAATGGTGCGGTTGAGGGCGCAGGCTGGGCAAAACGACGTGGTGCTTTCGCTGGGCACCAGCCAGTTGCATACACCGTGCTCGTGGTTGGCGCAGTACGAATAAGCGGGGCTTTCCGGCTCGCCATACAGGTGGAAAGTGTGGGCCTCGGGCAGCGCTTCCAGTGGTAGCAGTTGCCGCCGCGTAGCCTCAAACCCTAGCGGATACTGGCATTTCTCACACCGGCTGTTTTCAAAATACAGCACTTGGCCGCAGTGGGTGCAAGTAAAAAGCTTCACGGAAGTAGCGCTAAAAGTTGCCTTGCTCAACGGGAAGCTTAAGGTGGGGGTTAAGCTAGGCCCCTCTTTTTCTATCAAATCCATATTTTACTAAAAGCACCCCTAAGCCGCAGGGGTATTTGTCAAAAATAGTAGTCTTTTGAATTTTTTAGCCGTTTATTTAGCCCCAAGCTGGCACTTGCAAACTATGTTTTGCTGGCACTGGCCTTCTAACTAATTGCCGCCTTATGTCTAATCCGCTGCTAGCTTCCTACCAAAATCAGCCCCAGGTGTGGGACGAGATGTTTCGGACCGAAGGCGTGCGAGCCGAGTACCAGCACTTTGTGGCCGCCATTGCGGACCTAGCGGGGGCCGAGATGACCCGCAAGGACGAATTGGCTAAGAAACTCTTTATGAGCCAGGGCATTACCTTCACTGTGTACAGCAGCGGTGAGGGCATCGAGAAGATATTTCCCTTCGATATTATTCCGCGCATCATCTCGAATAGCGAGTGGCGGCGCATTGAGGCGGGCATTAAGCAGCGGCTGAAGGCACTCAATATCTTTTTGAAAGACATTTACCATCAGCAGTTTATAATTAAGGATGGTGTGGTGCCGGCGGCGCTGGTGTACTCGTGCCCGCAGTTTTTGCGCGAGATGGTGAATGTGGATGTGCCGCACGACGTGTACACCCACGTGGCGGGCGTAGACCTGATTCGGGACCACGACGGCGAGTTTTACGTGCTCGAAGACAACCTGCGCACCCCCTCCGGCGTGTCGTATATGCTGGAGAACCGGAGCATTACCTACCGCATTTTCCCCGACCTGCTGCCCAAGAGCAACGTGCTACCGGTCAAGGACTACCCCGATTTGCTGTACCGCAACCTGCTGGCCCTGGCCGACCGCCAGACGAGCGACCCCACCGTGGTGCTGCTCTCGCCGGGCATCTACAACTCGGCTTATTTTGAGCACAGCACCCTAGCCCGCCTCATGGGCATTCAGCTGGTGGAGGGCCGCGACCTTCTTGTGCACAACCACTTTGTGTACATGAAAACCACGCGCGGCCTGGAGAAAGTGGATGTTATCTACCGCCGCGTCGATGACGAGTTTCTCGACCCGCTGGCCTTCCGGCCCGATAGTGCGCTCGGCGTGCCGGGACTGTACTGGGCCTACCGCAAGGGCAACGTGGCGATAGTAAACGCCATGGGCAACGGCGTGGCCGACGACAAGGCCGTGTATTGCTACGTGCCCGACATGATACGGTACTACCTCAATGAGGAGCCGATTCTGAAAAACGTGCCCACTTACCAGCTAGAGCACCCGGAGCACCGCGAGCTGGTTTTCAAGGACATGGATAAGATGGTAATCAAGCGCACCAACGAAAGCGGCGGCTACGGCATGCTCATCGGCAGCGCCGCTACCGGGCAGGAAATGGACGATTTCCGCACCGCCATTCTGGCCGACCCGCGCAGCTTCATCGCCCAGCCGATTATCAGCTTGTCGTCCACGCCGTGCTACATCGATGGCAAGTTGCAGCCGCGGCGCATCGACCTGCGGCCGTTTGCGCTGTGCGGGCCTAGCGGCATTGATATTGTGCCGGGCGGCCTCACGCGGGTGGCCCTGCGCGAGGGCTCGCTGATTGTGAACTCGTCGCAGGGTGGCGGCAGTAAAGATACTTGGGTGCTAGGCGCCTAATCGACTCATTAGCACCTACCTATGCTTTCTCGCGTTGCCGATACTATCTACTGGCTGGGCCGCTACATGGAGCGCACCCAGGTCATGCTGCAAACTATTCGTATTCAGTATATTGCCTCGCAGGATGAGCCGCACTACTGGGGCTGGCAGCCGCTGCTGCTGACTTACGGCGACCTTAGCGAGAAGGAGCTGGCCAGGCGCGCCCCGCACACGCCGCAGGTACTCTACCACCTGCTGTTTGACCGCAATAACGCGGCCTCGGCCTACCGCAATATTGTGCAGGGCCGCGAGAATGCCCGCGCCGTGCAAGACCACATTACCAAGGAACTGTGGCAGACGCTGAATGACTACTACCACCTTATCCGGCACGATGCCCTGGCCCACCAAACGCTGGGCGAAGACCCGGTTTCAGGATTAGATAATCTATTGCAGCAAAGCGTATTGTACGTGGGTACGGTGCAAAATACCATGCCGCGCGATGAAGGGTACATCTTCCTCAAGCTGGGCAAGTTTCTGGAGCGCGCCCTGCAAACGGTGGACTTGCTGCGCCTCAGCCAGCACCTGTTTGAGCGCGAGCCTGAGACCGGCAACCACGAGCTGCGCTACCTGCTCTACAGCCTGCTAGGGTATGAATTGTACGTAAAAACCTACCAGGGCCAGCTCGACGCGAGCAGCGTGCTGGAGCTGATTTTGTACAATCCCGACTTCCCGCACTCGCTGCTCTATAGCCTGGGCCAGCTGCTGCGCTACTGCGAGCGCCTCAAAGACAAGAGCCGGCCCGAGAGCTACGAGCAGCTGCGCTTTCTCATCGGCAAGGCACGCACCACGGTGGCCTACAGCACCTTGCAGGCGCAGCAAGGCGGCGCACTAGGGCCGTTTCTGGGGCAGGTGAAAGGCGAGCTGCTCGACATTACGGCGGCGCTCAGCACGTCTTATTTCAATTGATAGTGAGCAGGTATGGCTACTTATAAAATTCAGCACCGCACGCGCTACGCCTACGCCGCGCCCGTTATCGACTGCGCCAACCAGCTGATGATATACCCGCTGCCCGATGCGCGCCTCACGGTGAAAAGCCACCTCGTGCACATTACCGGGCAGCCCGAGGTGGCGGTGTTCACCGATTATTTTGGCAATCAAGTGGGCGTGTTTTCGCTCATTCAGCCGCACGCCGAGCTAGTCATCGACTCGCTGGCCGAGGTCGAAACCCACGCCATCCAGTTTCCGATGGATGAGGAGAGCGCCGAGGCGCAGTGGGCCCAGCTGGCTAGCCTGCGCACCGACGTAGCCTTTATGGACTTTCTGAAAGTGCCGCCCGCCGAGGTCGAAGCCGAGCTGCGGGCGGCGCTAGGGGGCATCGTCACGTTCGGGGCCAAGCCGCTGAAACAGGCGCTCGAACTATCAGAATACGTGCACGATAACTTCCAGTACCAGCAAGGCGTGACGAGCATTGAAACGCCCATTGAAGACATTTGGCGGCTGCGGGCGGGCGTGTGCCAGGACTTTGCGCACCTGCTGCTGCACCTGCTGCGCCTCAACGGCTTGCCCGCCCGCTACGTGAGCGGCTACGTGTGCCCCCGCGAGGAGGGCGTGCGTGGGGCGGGCGCCACCCACGCCTGGGTCGAAGTCTACATCCCGTTCTAAGGCTGGCTGGGCCTCGACCCGACTAATAATTGCATCGTCAACGACGGGCACGTGCGCATGGCCCTCGGCCGGCACTTTGCCGACTGCACCCCCGTGAAAGGGACTTACAAAGGCACCGGCGCCCACACCCTGGAAGTAACGGTGCACATCGAAAACGGCCGCCCCATTGCCGGCAACGAGCTGCCCGCCACGCCCACCTACGTGCAGCAAGCCCCTAGCCCTACCCCCGCCGTCAACTCCTACCGCAAGTACATGGATTGGGAGCAGCAACAGCAACAACAGCAGCAGTAGGAACAGGGAACCGCTGGCTAGCCTCAGTTCAAGGCGCTACTTTAAACGTAACCGGCACCGTGAAACTCACGGCCACCGGCTGGCCGCTTTGCTGGCCGGGCTCGAAGCGTGGCAGCCGTTGGATAGCTGACACCACGGCCTCGTCGTAGGCTGGAGATAACCCTTTCACAATCTTCGTATCGCCCACGCTGCCACCGGCATTCACCGTGAAGCTGGCGAACACTTTCCCCTCCTGGGGCGGGCCGGCTGGGTACATGAGGTTGTGCTGAATCTGCTCGACGATGGCGCCCATGCCGGGTTTGCCGGGCAGATGAGGCATCTGCTCGACGTAGGTGTAGACTCTATCGGCCTCCCCAATGGCTACGTCGGGCCGGGTAGTCAGCACAGGTGGCGGCGGCGGCGGCGGGGCCATTTCCTGGGTGGCTTTAAGCTGCTGCTTGAGGTAGTCATACGACCGCTGTTGCCCGGCCGAAAGAGGCTGTCCAGCGCGTCGCTGCTGTTCATACGGGGCTAACTTTGCTTCCAGTATCCTGGTCATGCTGCTCTGGAGCGTTTCCAAGGGCATTTCCGCTATCTTTTCGGTGGCCGCTTGCTGGGGCACTACCGGCTCGTTGTTCGACTGGCAAGCCGTAGCCAAAAACATCCCACCCAGCACGGGCAAGGCTAGCCACTGCTTCCAGCGGCGCACAGGAATCTGATTCTGCAACATGGCAATTCGGGTTAAGGTGAAGGAAAAGGCAAACGATTGAACCAGGGATGAGTAGCCCGGCCCGGCCACGCGGCGCACGGCCAGCCGGGCCAGCAGCGAGGGGTAGGGCGGCGCCGGGGCCAGCGCATCGGCGGGGCTAGCCACTTGCCGCATGGCTTCCCAGTCGGCCAGCAGCTCGTGGGTGAGGCGCAGGGCCGGTAGCAGTAGGTGGGCGAAGGGATTGAACCAGAGCAGCGCTCGCCACACTTCGAGCCATAACAGCTCGTGGCTGTGCCCCTGGCGCACGTGCCCTAGCTCATGCGCCAGCACCGACGTAGCCTCCGTAGCAGTCAGTTCGGCTGTATCATCCCAAAAAATGGTGCGGCCGAAGGAGCTCGTGGGCAGGCGCCCGCCGGTATAGGCGAGCACGTAGCCGGGCCGGCGTTCGCGGGGCAGGTGCCGGGTAGCGCGCCGCAGCCGCCCGTAGCGATAAGCCAGGCAGCTCAGCGATACCAGCACCCCGAGCAAATACAAGCTAATCAGCCATGTATCGGGCTGCCAGCCCGGCGCAGACGCTAGCACCACGCGGGGCATGGGCAGCGCTACCGCCCCCGCTACTAGCACCGGCGCGCCAGTGGGGGCTAGCCAGCTGGCCACATTGGGGCGGGGCAGCAGCGGCAGCGCCAAGGCCACCACCGGCGCCAGCAGCAGCAAGGCGCGGTTGTAGCCAAAGCATCGCTCGCGCCGCAGCACCAGCCGAAACAAGAGCCAGACGGCCCCGAGCGGCACCAGCGTACCTGCTAGCCAGCCCATCAGAAAGGAAGTATCCATAGCACAAACGGGAAGTGGTGATGCATAATGGCCAAGCTGCTACTTAGCAAGCGTCATTGGGCTGGCACTCAGGTGGCGGGTGCCGGTGCGTTTGCCCAGGGTATACACCTGCACGCTATCGAGCGCCCCGGCGGGCGAGTAGTAGTTCCAGTCGCCGAACCAGTAGAAATGCAGGCCATCGGGCTCGTCGGCCAGACGCGCGTGGCCCTGCTTCGCCACCCGGCCGCTAGGGTAGTAGTAGGTGATGTCGCTGAGGCCGTGGCGGCGGTAGCGCTCCTTATGCTGCACTTCGCCGGCTTGCGCGTAGTAGCGCCAGCGCCCCACCGGCTGCCCGTGCCGGTAGCGGCCCCGCATAAAAAGCTGCGTGCGGGCATCGTCGTAGTAGGTGCGGTAGCGCCCTTGGCGGTCGCCCTGGCGGTCGAGGCGGCCAGTGGGCTTGGTGCTGGCGCAGGCCGTAGCCAGGGCCAGCAGGAGGCTGAATAGCAGAAGACGAGGCATGGCGGGGCGGGCTTAGGCTAGGGGTTGATTTTCGGTGGGCGAGTCCGGGGCTAGCCCCTCGGCCGGGGCCTGGCGCAGCAGGGCATCGAGCTGGGCGGCATCGAGGTTTTCATCCTGGGCAAAAAAGGATACCAGCTGCCCAAACGAGCCACCGAAGTAGCCGCGCAGCAGCTTGCGCAATGAGAAGCGCCGGTAGTCGTCCTGCGCCACCAGGGCGTGGTAGCGGTAGCCCCGCCCCACCGGCTCGTAGCCCACAAAGCCCTTTTGCTCCAGAATGCGCACAATGGTGCTCACCGTAGTAAGGGCCGGCAGCGGCAGCGGCAGGGCCTCGCGCAGGTCCTTCACGTAGCTGGGGCCGCGCTGCCAGAGCAGCTGCATCACCTGCTCTTCGGCGCGGGTTAGTTCAGGAAATGGTGGTTGCATAGCTAGCTAACTGAGGTGACAAGGCGAAGTACGTAAGTTTTCAACGTAAAAATTAGTTTTAAACTAATTTTTACGTTGAAAAAAAGTAACTTATTAATTATCAGTAATAAATTTATCAATACAATCCCCAAGTGGCGGCCTCGGCACGGCAGTAGTAGGTTTGCAGCCCCCAATGTGCCTCCTTGCCCAGTGCTTTGGCTTGCACGGGCCGGCCTTCTTTTCTCATGCCTACCTTCTCCTACCAGCAGCTGTTCACCTTTGCCGAGCAGGTGTTCCAGGCCATCGGCTGCTCCGAGGCCGACGCCACCCTAGCCACCGAAACCCTGCTCTCGGCCGATTTGCGGGGCGTCGATTCGCACGGCGTGGCGCGGCTCTCGGGCTACGTGCGCCTCTGGGAGGCGGGCCGCATTAATGCCCGGCCGCGGGTGGGCATCAGCTACGAAACGCCCAGCACGGCCGTGGTCGATGGCGACGGCGGGCTAGGGCTGGTGGTGGGCCCCAAGGCCATGCGCATTGCTATGCAAAAAGCCGCGCTGGTAGGCACCGGCTGGGTATCGGTGAAGAACTCCAACCACTTCGGCATTGCCGGCTACCACGCCATGCTGGGGCTGGCGCAGGACATGATAGGCATCGCCATGACCAACGCCTCGCCGCTGGTGGCGCCCACGTATTCGCTCGACAGGTTGCTGGGTACCAACCCCATCGCCGTGGCCGTGCCGGCCGGCGAGCAGCCCGACTTTGTGCTCGACATGGCCACCACTACGGCCGCCAACGGCAAGCTCGAAATCGCGCAGCGCAAGCACCTGCCCATCCCTGAGGGCTGGGCCCAGGATGCCGAAGGCCACCCCAGCACCGACGCCAACGCTGTGAAAAACGGCGGCGCCCTGCAGCCGCTGGGGGCGCCACCGGCTCGCACAAAGGCTACGGCCTGGGCGCGGTAGTCGATATTTTTTCGGCCGTGCTGAGCGGGGCCAATTACGGGCCGTGGGTGCCGCCGTTCGTGGCCTTTTTGCAGCCGCCCGCCGACCCGGTGGGCCAGGGGCTGGGGCACTTCTTTGGGGCCATGCGCGTCGATGCCTTCCGGCCGGCCGACGAGTTTAAGCAGCACATGGACAAGTGGATAACCACCTTCCGCGAAGCCAAAGCCGTGGCAGGCAAGCAGGTGCTCATCCCCGGCGACCCCGAGCGGGCGATGGCCGCGCACCGGCTCATTGAGGGCATTCCGCTGCTCGATGCGGTGGTGCAGGACCTGGAAAAGACGGGGACTAAGTTTGGCGTAAAGTTCTAATCGACCGCAGCTACTAGCGTGGGCTGGGCACGGCTAGCGGCCACCAACTGCACCAGCAGCACCCAGCCTACGGCGCTGCTCCAGCCCGCCAGCACATCGCTAGGGTAATGCACGCCCAAATACATGCGTGCCATGCCCACACTCAGCGCAAACAGCGGAGCCAAGGCCCACAGGCGGCGGTGGCGCGGCAGCACAAAAAACAGCGCCGTGGCCAGCGCCGCCGTGTCCATGGCGTGGCCGCTGGGAAAGCTGAACGTATGCTCGGGCCGCAGGCTGAGCCACAGCGCCGGCCGGGGCCGCTGCACCGCGTACTTGATGACTTGCGTGAGCAGCATGGAGCCGCCCAGCCCGGCGGCAAACAGCCAGGCATCGCGGCGCCGGCCGGCCCAGACCAGCGCGGCGGCGGTGAGCACGCCGGCCGCTGCCACGGGCCAGGTATTGCCCGCAATGGTAAAAAAAATGGCCAGCCCATCGAGCGCCGGCGTGGCATGGCGGTGCAGCGCCAGCAGCAGCGGCTCATCAACCGACGCCTGGCCGAAGCGAACTACCAGCGCCGCCATGCTCCCCAATATGCCCCAGGCTAGCCCGGCCAGCAGCCACAAGCGGCGGCGAAAAGCAACAACGCCCATAGAAAAACGAAAAAAATGTACGCGCACCGCATACGCAAAAATGCCGGTTCGCGTGGCCGCGTGAGCTGTTTTCCTGTATTTTGCCGCCCCCTGAACCTGGCTAGCCCTCACCTGTGCACCCTTTCACCACCAACCGCCTGCTGCTGCGCCCGCTGACAGCCGCCGACGCCCCCGGCATGTTTGCGCTGGATAGCGACCCGGCCGTGCGGCGCTACCTGCGTGGCATTGGCGGCCCGCAGGCGGCTAGCCCGGCCGATAGCCTGGCCACCATTGCCTACATTCAGGCGCAGTACGCGGCCCACGGCATCGGGCGCTGGGCGGTGCTGCTGCGCGCCACCGGCGAGTTTATGGGCTGGGCCGGCCTGAAGCTGGTAGCCGGCCCGGTAAATGGCCAGCGCGATTTTTACGACCTGGGCTACCGGTTCCTGCCGCGCTTCTGGGGTCAGGGCTACGGCTACGAGGCTGCCCAGGCCTGGCTAGCTCATGGCTTTGATGTGCTAAGGCTGCCGCGCATCTGCGCCTACGCCGATGCGCAAAACGCCGGCTCGCGGCGCATTCTGGAGAAAATCGGGCTAGCGGCGGGCAATGAGTTTGTGGAAAATGGCACGGCTTGCGTGTGGTATGAGGCACAACGCCCGGCCGGGCGCTGAGCGTATCCGTCGGGCGTTGGCAGCAAGCAGTTGCCTGGCATTACAGCTGGGCTAGCGCGGTACGCAGCTGCGCCAGCGTAACGGGGTGGAAGCTCAGCGTGGGCTGCGCCGTTTGCCCTAAGCTTACGCCGCTGGTGGCCAGGTAGGTAATGCCTTTTTCGCGACGCAAGGCTACCACCGTGGCCGCCTGACCGCCCGGCACTTGCTCGAAGATGGCCGCGCTGCCCCCGGTGCGCGAGCTGGCCAGGATGCTGCGCTGGCCTTTAAATACCAGGGAAACTACCGTGCAGGGGTCGGGGGTGGCGACGGTATAGCGAATGCGCGGGCCCGGGGCGAGCAGGCGGTCGCAGTTTATCCAACCCAGGCCACCGGCGGCCAGCTCGTAGTAGAGGCCACTAGCCAGGGTGAGGGGGGTACTGGCGTTGTTGAACTGCTTGGCAAACGCGGCGCGGCGGCGCTGAGCATTGCGGGCTAGCTCTTCCTGCAATTGCTTGTCCATGACCAGCCAGTTGAAGCCCACCAGCTGCCGGCCCGAGCGGGCATACAGCACCGAAAATACGCCCCGCGCCCGGCTAGCCGTGCGCTTGCCATGCAGCAGGGCGCTGATGAAGCTGGCCGCCCGTTGCGTGGGCAACTGCCGCACAAACGCCAGCACCTTGGCGGCCAGCACCGAGTCGCCCATTACTAATTCCGATTTCTGGAGCACGCCGGCGCTATCTACTTCTACATCAATTAGGAGGGCGCGGCGGATGGGCGTGTGGTTCTCCTGGCTCAGGTCTTTCAACATGCGCTGCTCTTCCTTGTGAGCCTGTTACCTTGCGCTATGCTTCTTCCCACTCTTCACCGGCCGGGGCGCGTGCTGCTGGGCCTGCTGGGGCTAGCCGCTTGTTCGCCCCCCGACCCAGCTAGCCAGGCCGATACCGCCATTCCGGCCAATTGCCGGCCGCCCGCGCCGTTCACCATTCAGCACCCGGCCTGGGCTACCAATGCCAGCCTCTACCAGGTAAATGTGCGCCAGTACACGCCCGAGGGCACGTTCCGGGCCTTCGAGAAGCACCTACCGCGCCTGCAAAAAATGGGTGTGAGCGTGCTGTGGCTGATGCCGGTGCAGCCCATCGGCGAGGTGAAGCGCAAGGGCAAGCTGGGCAGCCAGTACTCGCTGCGCGACTACCGGAGCGTGAACGCAGAATTTGGCAGCCTGGCTGATTTGCAGCACCTTATAAACGAGGCGCATAAGCTGGGTATGCACGTCATCCTCGACTGGGTGGCCAACCACACCAGCTGGGACAGTGAGTTGAGCAAGCAGCATCCCGACTGGTTTACCCACGATGCGAAGGGCAACTTCGTGCCGCCCGTGGCCGACTGGCAGGATGTCATCGACCTCGACTACTCGAAGCCTGGCCTGCGCCAGTACATGGCCGAAAGCATGGCCTACTGGGTGAAGGACGTGGGTTTCGACGGCTTCCGTTGCGATGTGGCCGGGCTGGTGCCCACCGACTTCTGGGACAGCACGCGGGCTGCTTTGGAGAAGATAAAGCCTGTGTTTATGCTCGCCGAGTGGGACGAATTGCACGACCCGCCCTTCCTGCCTAAAGGCACCTTCACGCCCCATACGCACCTGCTCGAAAAGGCCTTCGATGCCACCTACGCCCTCAAGCTGCACTACCTCCTCGACAGCGTGGCGCAGGGTAAGCGGCCGGTAGCGGCGCTGCCCGGCTACTTCGCGGCCGAGCGCCGGATGTACCCGGCCGGCGTGTACCTAATGAATTTCACCAGCTCGCACGACGTTAACAGCTGGGACAATCCCGAGGGCGTGCGGCTAGGGGCCAATGCCCAGGCCCTGGCCGTGCTCACGGCGCTGGTACCCGGCATTCCGTTGGTTTACAGCGGCCAAGAGGCAGACTCGACCAAAAAGCTGCGCTTTTTCGACAAGGATACCATTCAGTGGAATGGCTACCCGCTCAATGCGTTTTACGCCGCGCTGCTGCACCTCAAGCAAAATAGCCCGGCCCTGCGCAACGGCGACGCCTGCGCCAAATTTACCATCTTGCCGGCCCCGGCCGACTGCTTCGTGTTTGAGCGGGCTAGCGGCGATGGCCGGGCCAAAACCTGGGTGGCCGTGAACCTCGGCGCGCAATCCCAAACGCTTGCCCACCCCGCCGAAACCGTGACCGACGCCTTCGCCGACGTGGGCTCGCCGGTGACGGATGCGCAGGTAACGGTGCCCGCCCACGGCTGGCGCGTGCTCAGTACCAAAAAGCCCTAGCTTTAGTACCGCGCAGCACGTGCCGTGCGGTCTTTTCTCAAGCCACTATGAAACAACTTCTTCTGCTATGGCTCTGCATCCTAACCACGCTGACGCGGGCGCAAACCGTTAAGAACAACACCATCGTAATCGGCCGCGTCGATAGCGTGACTTCTAGCGTGCTCAACGAAAAGCGCAAGCTGTGGGTGTACGTGCCGGCCGGCGCCAACGACCCTACCTATGCCCAGCAGCGCTACCCGGTGCTGTACGTGCTCGATGGCGATGCGCATTTTGCCTCCGTGATGGGCATGGTGCAGCAACTAAGCCAAGTCAACGGCAACACGGTATTACCCGAGATGATTGTGGTGGGCATTCCGAACACCAACCGCACCCGCGACCTTACGCCTACCCACGTAACTAGTGCCCCGGGCCTGCCGGCTGAGGCGCTGAAAAGCTCCGGTGGCGGCGAAAACTTTACGGCGTTTTTAGAAAAGGAGCTGATTCCCTACGTCGATGCCCACTACCCCACCGTGCCCCACCGCACGCTGGTGGGCCATTCGTTTGGCGGCCTGCTGGTGATGAACACGCTGCTGCACCACCCTGCTTTGTTTGACAATTACGTGGCCCTCGACCCCAGCATGTGGTGGGATGGGCAGAAGCTGCTGCGGGAGGCTCCTGGCCTGCTGGCCCAGCCGGGGCTGGCCGGCCGGGCGCTGTTTGTGGGCATTGCCAACACGATGCCGACGGGCTTCGACACGGTGCAGGTGCGCCGCGACACGTCTTCGGCCACCGATTTTATGCGCTCCAAGCTGAGCCTGCGCGACGAATTGGCCCGCCACTCCGGCAACGGCCTGCGCGTGCGGTCCAAGTACTACCCCAACGATACCCACGGCTCGGTGCCGCTGCCCGCTACCTACGACGCGCTGCGCTTTCTGTTCCAGGCCTACGCCCCGTCGCCGGCGGCGCTTTACGATTTGTCTGAGCCCGGCTCGAAAATCCAGCCCGCCGCCTTTGTGGAGGCACACTACCAGCGTGTATCGGCCGCGATGGGCTACCCCGTGCTGCCGCCCGAGCCAATGGTGAACAGCCTCGCCTACTACTTGCTGCAAAGCAACCAGGCCGCCCACGCCCTGGCCATGTTCCAGCTTAATGCGCGTAATTATCCCACCAGCTTCAATGTGCACGACAGCTTGGGCGACTACTACAGTGCGCAGAAGCAGCCCGCGCTGGCTATTGCCGCCTATACCAAAGCGTTGCAGCTAAAAGACACCCCCGACACCCGGCAAAAGCTCAGCAAGCTAAGAGCCAAAAAGTAGGCCCTTGTGCGGCAGCCAGGGGGTAGGGCCCGCCCCGGCTGGGCACCCCGGCGCCGGGGTGCCGCGTACAGGTATTTTTTGCTACGCTTAGCAGGCCTCCATGACTGACACCGACCATCCGCTAGCCTCCCGCTTCACCGTGCGCCACCCCGAGTGGGCCGCCAACGCCACGATTTACGAAGTAAATGTGCGCAACTACACGCCCGAGGGCACCTTTCGGGCTTTTGAGGCGCACCTGCCACGGCTGGCCAAGCTGGGCGTCGTTATCGTGTGGCTGATGCCGATTCACCCGATTGGGGCGGTGGGGCGCAAGGGTTCGCTGGGCTCGCCCTACGCGGTGCGGGACTATTTCGGGGTGAACGAAGAGTTTGGCACCCTGGCCGATTTGCAGCACCTTGTACAAACGGCCCACGCCCTGGGCCTCAAGGTGATACTGGACTGGGTGGCCAACCACACGAGCCGCGACAACGCCCTCATTACCCAGCACCCCAACTGGTACCGGCACGATGCCCAGGGCCAGCTCGTGCCGCCCGTGGCCGACTGGACCGACGTGGTGGCCCTCGATTACACCAACCGCGAAATGCGCGCCTACATGATTGAGGCGCTCACGTATTGGGTGCGCGAGGCTGACATTGATGGCTACCGCTGCGACGTGGCCGGGCTGGTGCCCACCGACTTCTGGGACGAGGCCCGGCCCGCGCTGGAAGCCATAAAACCCGTTTTCATGCTGGCCGAATGGGACGAATTGTATCCCTCGGGCGGCCTTACCTGGGAGGAATTTAATTCCGACACCAAGCTGCTGGAGCGGGCCTTCGACATGAGCTTTGGCCTGCGCCTGCACTACCTGCTCGACCACATCGCCGAGGGCAAGGCCAGCCTGGCCGACATCGACACCTACCTGGCCGCCGAGCGCGAGAAGTACCCGCCCACCACCTACCTCATGCACTTCACCAGCAACCACGACGTGAATAGTTGGGACGGTACCGAGTACGAGCGACTAGGGCCGCTGGCGCTGCCCTTTGCCGTGCTCGCGGCGCTGCTGCCGGGCATGCCCATGCTGTATAGTGGCCAGGAGGCGGGGCTGAAGCGCCGGCTAGCCTTCTTCGAGCGCGACCCTATCGACTGGGCCGAGCTGCCGCTGCAAGACTTCTACACCAAGCTGTTGCAGCTTAAAAAGCGCCACCCGGCCCTGCGCAACGGCGACCCCGGCAGCCAGTTTCAGCGCCTGGCCGGGCCGGCTGGGCTCTACGGCTTCGTGCGCGAAAAGAATGGCTCGGCGGTAGTTGTGCTCATCAATGCCACGGTCGAGCCGCTGGCGCTACCGGGCCAGAAAACACTTATCAATCCCCAAAAAGGCTTGTTCGACGTGTTCAGCGGCGAGCAGTGCACGCTGGCCCAGGCCAAGGCGCGCACCGTGCCGGCCCACGGCTGGCGCGTGCTGCGCACCCGCGACTAGCAGCGCCAACCCTCGTCGAAGGCCAGGCGCTGCCGGCCGATTGGCGCGGCAGCTACGAGCTTACGAACGAGCCTAGCCACCGCCGGCCGGCCGGCAGCGGCGGTGCCGGCTGCGCTGGGCTAGCGGCACCGCTGCCACCCTCGGCGGCCGACCCCGACCAGGCAAAAAACACAACCGGCAGCAGCACAGCAAGCTTGCGCATCATTTCTCTGCTTTCTATATAATAGCAAGTTACTGCCAGTAAGACGCGGGCCGGCCGCGCTATAAGCCAGCACGGCACCCGTGGAAAACTCCGCGAGTGCCGTGGATTGGGCAAAGGACCGGGCCGGGCTAGCCCGGCGGCGCACGGGCCTATTCGGGCAGCTTCAGGGCCCGCCAGGTGTTGTTAAAGCGGTTGGCGTCGGGCAGCAGGTTGGTGGGGTTGAGCACTACCTGCGTGAGCGGCGTGGTGGTGTTGGCCCGGAAAGTCCAGGTGCCGCCGCGCTGCCAGATTTCGACCGGCAGGTGCACGGTGGTTTTTTTGCCGCTAGCCTCCGTGAGTTCGGCCGTCACGGGCATGGCCATCTGGCCTTTATTCTCGATGGTGATGAGCGCGCCCTTGCTGGGGTCCTGGTTCACGTAGGCTACCGAGTTCACGGCCTGGTCGAGCTGCCAGTTCTCGAAAAACCACTCGTGGTAAAACCACGTCAGGTCTTCGCCGGCCACGTTGTTCATGGTGCGGAAAAAATCGCGCGGCGTGGGGTGCTTGAAGGCCCAGCGCCGGATGTAGCTGCGGAAGGCGTAGTCGAAGCGCTCGGGGCCCAGGATTTCCTGACGCAGCAGGTACAGGCCGAAGCCCGTTTTGGAGTACGCCGCGAAGCCCAGGTTGCGGGCCTGCGTCACGTCGGGCACGGTGTAGGGCGTGTCCATATTGGGGTCTTGCAGCGCCCGCACGATGCCGGGCGTAGTGCGGGTTTCAACGTCCTCGATAGCCTTATACTCGCCGTTATTGAAGTTCTTGGTGGATAAGATGTTGATAAAGGTGTTGAAGCCCTCGTCCATCCACGGGTACTTGCGCTCGTTGGAGCCCACAATCATCGGAAACCAGTTGTGACCAAACTCGTGGTCGGTCACGCTCCATAGCTGGCCTTTGCGGGCCTTCGCGCCGCAAAACACGATGCCCGGGTACTCCATGCCGCCCACCACGCCGGCCACGTTGGTGGCCACCGGGTAGGTGAATTCGTACCACTGCTTCGAGTTGAATTCGATGCTCTTTTTCACGTACTCGGTGCTGCGGCTCCAGGCGGTGTCCTGGGCCGCTTCCACCGGGTAGAGCGACATGGCCAGCGACTTGCGGCCGCTGGGCAGGTTCATCTTGGCGGCATCCCATACGAAGGCCGACGACGCGGCCCAGGCCACGTCGCGCGCCTGCTGGCACTTGAAGTGCCAGGTGAGGCGGCCGTTTCGGCCGCTGGGGCGCGAGCCGGCCTGCGTCACCTCATCGGGGCCGCGCACTATCACGGTCTGGTCCGAGCCGGCGGCCTGGGCCAGGCGCTTTTGCTGGGCGGCGGTGAGCACCTCGGTGGGGTTCACGAGCTGGCCCGAGCCGCCCACGATGAGGTTGGCCGGCACGTTGATGGTGTAGTCGAAATTGCCGTATTCGAGGTAAAACTCGGCCGTCATGTAGGGCAGCGTGTTCCAGCCCTCCACGTCGTCGTACACGGCCATGCGCGGGTACCACTGCGCCACCTCAAAGATTTCGCCGTTCTGGGTCTTGAGGCGGCCGAGCCGGTCGGAGCCGTATTCGGGAATATTAAACCCGTAGGCGATGCTGATTTTGAGCTTGTCGCCGTGCGGCTTCATGGGTTCGGGCAGGATGATTTGCATCCGCGTATCCTGCACGCGGTAATTGGCCTTCATTTTTTTGCCGTGCAGCTCAATGTTGACCGTCTGCAACGAGTCGCCGCCCTGAAAGCCGCGCGCCCCGTTGCCGAAGCGGCTGCCCGCCACCGGCGTCGTGGCCGACCCGCGCGAGTCGGCCCGGTACAGGTTCTGGTCGAGGTACACCCACACGAAGGGCAGCGCGTCGGGGCTGTTGTTGGTGTAGGTGATGGTGACGCTGGCGGTCACGCGGGCCGCCTTGTCGTCGAGGCTGGCCGCAATCTGGTAGTCGGCCGCGTTCTGCCAGTAGGTGGCGCTGGGCTGGCCGCCGGCCGTGCGCGTGGCCGGCCCCACCTGGTTGAGGTAGTCGGGGTTAAAGAGTGCCCGGGCATTATAAGGAGGCAGGGGGCCGGTGGGGACCGGCGCGTTGGGCTGGGCCTGGGCAGCCCCGGCCAGCAGGACGGCCGCGCCGGCCAGCAGCGGGGCAAGAAAGCGTTTTTTCATGAAAAAAGAATAGACTAGGCTACGAAGCCAAAAGTAGCTACCCAAGCCCGCAGCGCCCCGTGGCGGGGGCTACTGGTTTCGGCAGGGCCGAAAGACGGCGCGGGCTGCGCACCGTTGCAGCGCCGGGCTAGCCGGCGCGCCCGCCCGTTCTTTGCGGCATGACTGCTCCTGCCAAGCTGCCCCTGCTGGGCGTGCACCACCTCGCCATTATCTGCACCGATTACGCCCGCTCGAAGCGGTTTTACACCGAGGTGCTGGGGCTGGAAATCCTGGCCGAAACCTACCACGCCGAGCGCCAGTCCTACAAGCTCGACCTGGCGCTGAATGGCCAGTACCTCATCGAGTTATTCTCGTTTCCCAGCCCGCCGCCGCGCCTCAGCCGGCCCGAGGCGGCGGGCCTGCGCCACCTGGCCTTTGCCGTGGCCGACGTGGCGGCGGCGGCGCAGCACCTGGCTAGCCACGGCGTGGCCTGCGAGCCCCTGCGGGTAGATGCGCTGACGGGCCGGCGCTTCACGTTTTTTAGCGACCCCGACGGCCTGCCCTTGGAATTTTACGAAGTGTAGCGTATGCCGAAAACCTACCTACTGGCCGGCTTGCTGGCCCTGGCCGGCTGCGCCACCCGCCCGCCCACGCGCCTGGCCGTGGCCGCCGGCTACTGCGACCCGCCCCTGCCCTACCGTTACAACCCGGCCTTTGCGCCCCAAGCCGATTTTGAGGCGGCGCTCACGCCCGCGCTGCTGGCCCGCTACCCGCGCCGCAACTTACTCACGGCCAATGCCGTCGGTATTTTACCCGCTTTGCAAACGCTGCTGGCCCGGCAAGAGGCCGCTCGCCAGCACCCCGGCCCGGCCGCCGAGCTGGCCGTGCTGCGCCAGCGCCAACTGCTTGCGGCGCAGGTGGCGCTGGTGAGCAGCACCGTGGCCAGCCTCGCCGCCGAGCTCGACTGCGAGGGCGAGCGCGCCGACCAGGTGGCCAGCTACCTCAAAAATCTGGACGACCGCCGCACCCAGCGCCTCAACGTACTGTCTATCAGCATCGGGGCGGCTAGCGGCATCGGCACTACCGTCATTGAGCATAAGCCGGGGCAGTACGCTTTCGGCATCGGGGGCGGCCTGCTGGCGGCGGGCCTGGGGTTGCTCACACTGCGCCAGCGCGGGCACACCATTGATTTTGAGCATCCGCGCAACCTGCTGGCCCAGGTGTGGGCCGAGCAGCCAGCCGCCGACCTGTTTCCGCCCAGCGTGTGGTATCTGCTCACGAACCCGGCCTTTAGCAACGGCGGCCAGACGAGCATTGTCCACAACACGCGCCAGCGCTGGCAGCGCTACGGCCAACTCGACAAGCCCGATTCCAAGCAAGGCCAAGCGCTGGCTAGCCTGCTCTTCGGCCCCGGCGGCCAGTACTCGGCCGACCAGCTCACGGTGCGCGCCAACCTGCTCAACGAGCTGCAATCGGCCGTGCGCCTGCTCAACCAGGAGGTGCAGAGCCTGCTGGTAGTGCTGAATGAGGACTGAGGCACCGACCGCAAAAAGCCGCTCACAAAAAGGCGGGGCAACCCGCCGGCCCGCGCCCGCTGGTTGCCCCGCCCCGGTAAGTGACCCTAGCCAGCCGCTACTGCACCGTAATGCGCTGCACGGCGCGCTGGCCATCGGCAGCGGTGATTTCGAGTAGGTAATTACCCTGGGGCAGGCCCGAAAGCAGCGCGGTAGGCTGGCCCAGCGTGCCGCTGCCGGCCACCAGCTGGCGGCCCAGCACGTCGCGCACGCTGAGGGCCACGGCCGCCCGCGAGCCATTGCCAGCTGCCAGCACGAGCGGCCCCTGCGCCAGCGGGTTAGGATACGCCGAGAGTCCGCCCACGGCGGCGGCCAGGCTGGGCCGGGTGGCCAGCAGGGTGCTTTCGCGCGAGTAGAACGCGCTTTGCAGCGTCTGGTAGCTGGCCGAGGTGTAGGTGAAGCCCGCTACCGGCTGCGACGAGCCCGCGCGGTAAAAATTGTCGTAGTAGGAGCGCGTCACAGTGCCCTGCGTCACGCCCAGCGCGCCCAGCAGCACGGCCGGCGCCGGCTGGCCCGCCAGGTAAAAGCTGTCGACTTCCACCACGCGGCTGCGCACCAGCAGCACCTGGCTGGCCGAGGCGCCGCCAGCCACGGGCACGCGCAGGGTGCCGTAGCCGGCCACGCTGTCGGTGCTGCTCACGCGCTGCACCAGGCGCAGCGGCGTTTTGTTGAGGGCTACCAGGCCCACGGTCAGTAGCCCCGTAGTGCCCGAGCGGTAGAAATTTTTAGTGACCGTGCCGGTGGTAGTGGGGAAAGCCATCAGCGTGGCGCCCACCGCTACCGACTGCATCGGCACCACCAGCGAGTCGGTGGCGGCGCCGGTGAGGGTGCCCAGCCCGAAGCGCTGCGTGGGAATGGTATAGCCCAGGTAGGTCAGGCCCGTGGCCGTCAGGGCCTGCGACTCAACGCCTTTCACCTGGAAGGACCCCAGCGGCAGCGTGTAGTTGTAGGTGCGGGTGGTGCCGGCAAAGGCGGGCGTAGCGCTCGGCGCGTTGTAGGTAGCCGTGGTTTGGCCCGTGGCCGTGAGGTTGCTGTAGTTCCAGGTCTGGTTGGCACCTACAGTAGGTGCCATCACGCCCGTAATGCTGGCCGTATTATACAGCTCCACCGTGGTGGGCAGGGCCGGAAAATTGCTCTGCGTGAGCGTGATGGGGGTTTGGGCAGCGGCCGTGAGGCCAGTCGCCAGCAAGCACGGCAAGAGTAGGAGTGCTTTCATACGTAAAAAAAAGGAAGAAATGAGAAATGAGTAGGCAAGAATAAGCCAACTTTTATGAATAGCTGGTGATACTAAAACACTCCTGCGGACAAACGTAGGGGCGGCGCGCCAGCTAGCCCGCTGCTTAAGCGCCCGCAGCAGTGCGACGTGGGGCGTGGGGGGCCGCAATCCTGGCTAGCCCCCCACCATCGAAAACCCTTGATTTAGAAGAAATAAGACCTGCTATGTCACCAAAGTACTAGCCTTTCGCTTGGTATTTAACACTCGCCCAAACTGCTGGTGGGGCGCTGATTTCAACTTTGGGTCAGCTCCGTGCGGATGCCTCGCAACCCAAGATAAATCAGGTAGAAATACCTAGGCGGGCCACCTGCTCACCAAGGCCCCCGCCGCACAAAACGCGGGACCCGCGGTTATAGGAGCTCCCCTTACTTTTCCACCTTATAAATGGCAACGCAACGTGAACTCGGCCACTCGGGCCTGCATATTACTCCGCTCGTGCTGGGCGGCAACGTATTTGGCTGGACGGCCGACGAAAAAACCTCTTTCGCCGTGCTCGATGCCTTCGTGGCGGGCGGCGGCAATGCCATCGACACGGCCGACGTGTACTCGGCCTGGGTGCCCGGCCACGCCGGCGGCGGGCAGTCGGAAACCGTGCTTGGCAAGTGGCTGGCCCAGCGCGGCCGGCGCGACGACGTGCTGCTTTTTACCAAAGTCGGCATGGAGCTGGCCCCCGACAAAAAAGGCCTCTCGAAAGCCTACATCAAGCAAGCCGTGGAGGCTAGCCTCCAGCGCCTGCAAACCGATTACATCGACCTCTACCAGAGCCACAAAGACGACGAGAGCCTGCCCGTAACCGAGCCGCTCGAAGCCTACGCCGAATTGCTGAAGGAGGGAAAAATCCGCGCCATCGGGGCCAGCAACTTCAAGCCCGCGCGCCTGCAAGCCGCCCTCGACGCCGCCCAGCATGGCCTGCCGCGCTACGAGAGCCTCCAGCCCGAGTATAATCTCTACGCCCACGAGACTTTTGAGCACGACGACCTGCCCATCGTGCAGGCCAGCGGCATCGGCGTCATCCCGTACTTCGGGCTGGCGGCGGGCTTCCTCACCGGCAAGTACCGCACCGAGGCCGACCTCAGTAAGAGCCCACGCGGCGCGGGCATCGGCCAGAAGTATTTCAACGACAAGGGCTTTAAGATTCTGAAAGCCTTGGACGCAGTGGCCCAGCGCCACGGCGTAAATCAGGCGCAGGTGGCCCTGGCCTGGCTGATGCAGGCGCCCGGCATCACGGCGCCCATCGCCAGCGGCACCAGCCCCGCCCAGGTGCAGGAGCTGCTGAAGGCGCTGGAGGTGCAGCTGACCCCGGCTGACGTAGCCGAGCTGCAAGGCTAGCCCCACCACTGTAGCCGGCACCAAACCCACCAAACCAAAAGAGCCGCGGCAGTTGCCGCGGCTCTTTTGGTTTGGTAATAGCCAGCCAAGTGGCCAGCCTCGGCTGCGGCTGATTATTTCAGCTTGATGCCTTGGGCTGCCATTTGCTTTTCCTGCTCGGCGTGCTTGGCCATAAACTGCTGGTGCTGCTCCGCCGTGCGCTCGTGGCCCAGGCTACGCAGGTGCTCGCGCAGCTTGTTTTCTGGCCAGTCGGCGCCGTAGGAGGGCGTGCCGGGCTGCTGGCGCCACGATTCGTGCAGGCTGCCATCGTCCACGGCGTCGAAGCCCAGCTCCTCAACCAGGTCCATTACCTTGCGCTTGGCGGCTTCGTCGTCGCCGGCCACGGGCAGCGCAATGCGGCCCGGCGCGCCTACCGGCTGGCCCTTCTTTTCGAGGTGGTCGGCGTAAATGTTGTTAAACACCTTCACCACTGGGCGGCCCAGGTGCTGCTGCACCCACTCGCTTTCGGTGAGCGAGCCGGTTTCGAGTTCGTGCAGGTGGCCATCGCGCAGCAGGGGGTAGTAGTTGCTGGTATCAATCACCGGCACGCTGGCGGGCACGCCCTCAAACAAGTCCTTGGGCAGGTCGGGAATGTTAATCAGCGGAATGGTAACTACGATGATTTCGCCGTGCCGGGCGGCTTCTTTGGCCGTGGCGGGGGTAGCGCCGGTTTTCTGGGCCACGTCGCCCAGCGTTTCGGGGCCGCGCGAGTTGGCAATAAGCACCGAGTGGCCGAGGCTGACGAGCCGCACGGCGAGGGCGCTGCCGATGTGGCCGGCGCCAATAATTCCAATGTTCATCCGTGGAAAAGTTAAGTAAAAAACGCACCGCAGCGTTGTAGCGCGGTGCGTTTTTTAAGACCATCCGGCGGGCAGATTGTTTTTGGCTTTAGTCAGCTTTGGCCGGAAAACCGCCCCTGGCGGCGGGGCTTACTTTCCGCCCGCCACGTCCTCAAAGGTGTAAGTGCGCGTCACTTCTACCGGCTGGCCATCGGCCTCGGCGTAGGGATACACGAAGTAATTGAGCGGCGGCCCGGCCTGCTTGGGTACCAGCGTAAGGTCGCGGCCACGGGTAAATTCGACGCGGTTTTCATCGTGCGCGCCGAAGAAGTAATTGCGCTTATCGGGGTTTTTGGCCGCCTCCGAGGCATCGACCGGCACCCAGCCGGTTTCCTTGGTGAAGAACTCGGCCCAGCAGTGATAGCCTTTTATCTCCCCCTTGCCGCGCTCGGCCGGCAGCGGCAGCCCAATGCTGAAGCGCGCCGGAATGCCCAGCGCCCGGCAGTAGCCAATGACAATGGCGTGGAAATCGGTGCAGTTGCCCCGGCGGGCATCGCAGGCGTAGTAAATGTCGCCGCGGCCCCATCCCTGGCCGGTTTTGTCGTAGGTCACGGTGCTCACTACGTGCTCGTAGATGGCGCGAGCCTTTTGCAGGTCGGTTTTGGCGCCGGCCTTATCTACCACTTCCTGCGCCTGGGCCTTGATTTTGAAATCGAGGGGCACCAAGCGGTCGGGGGCTAGCCAGCGGCTGAGGTTGGGGTCGCGGGCTTCGGTTTCGGCGGGGGCGTGGTCGTCGGTGGCGCGCAGGTTGAGGTGCTCGCGGCGCGTGATGAGGGCCGTGAGCGTGACGGTGAGCGGCGCCGTGGGCACGGTGGCCGGCTTCAGGTGCAGCATTTGGTTGCCGTACTGGTCGGGGGCCACGGTGTAGGGCGCGCTGGCCTCAATTTTGAGGTCGCGGACGTCCTGGCTTTTGTCGGAGTGCGGCACCGGCAGCCACAGCTCGACTGCTTTGGTGCCGGCGGCCGGCACGGGCACCGTGGCCCGGCACGTAAGCACCAGCGTGCGGCTGCGCGGAGCTAGCGGCCGGGTGGCCGGGGCGGCGGCCGTGAGCAGGGCAGCAGTAGCGAGCAGTAGCAATTTCATAAATACAGGGCGATTGAATAGCAGGCAAAGTTACGCCCCCCGGTTCAGCTTGAAATTTAGCGAAATAAGCCGGAACTTCGTGAGCCCACCTCCCCCCGGTGAAACGCCCGCCGGGCCGCACTAGCTTGGCAAGGTGGAGGTTCGGCGCAACATATAGGCTACGCCGAGGTCTTTACGCAAGTTGTCTCATTTTATCGCAGTCTTTTATGGCTATGAATCCCGAACCCGACACGCCCACCGGCCACGACGAAGCCCGGCGCACGTTTCTCAAGCAGTCGTCGCTGCTCACGGCCCTGGCCCTGGTGCCGGCGCCGGTGGTCATGGCCGCCGCCGAAGGCTTTGACGAGCGCGTGGCCGCCGCCTTCGAAAAAATCCCGCTCAGCCTGAAAGTCAACGGCGTAAAGCACAAGCTAGCGGTAGAGCCGCGCGCTACCCTGCTCGACTTTTTGCGCGAGCAATTGCACCTCACCGGCACTAAAAAGGGCTGCGACTACGGCCAGTGCGGCGCCTGCACGGTGCACGTGGACGGCCAGCGCGTGAACTCCTGCCTGAGCTTTGCCGTGATGCACGACGGCCAGGAAATCACCACCATCGAGGGGCTAGCCGACGGCGACCAGCTGCACCCCATGCAGGAGGCATTTGTGAAGCACGACGGCTTTCAGTGCGGCTACTGCACGCCGGGCCAGATAATGAGCGCCGTGGCCTGCGTGCGCGAGGGCCACGCCGGCACCGCGGACGAAATCCGGGAATACATGAGCGGCAATATCTGCCGCTGCGGCGCCTACGCCAACATTGTGGCCGCCATTCAGGACGTTAAAGGGGGAGGGCAGAAGGTATGAACCAGTTCCAGTACGTGCGCGCTACCAAGCCGCAGGCCGCCATCGACGTGGTGGCCAAGGACCCCACCGCCAAGTTTATCGCCGGTGGCACCAACCTCGTCGATTTGATGAAGCGCGGCGTGATGACGCCGCAAAAGCTGGTGGACATCAACCGCCTGCCCCTCAACAAAATCGAGAGTCAGAACAACACCCTGCGCATCGGCGCGCTGGCCCTGAACTCGGCCGTGGCCAACGATGCGCAAGTGCGCGCCCGGCAGCCGCTGCTGGCCCTGGCCCTGAACGCCGGGGCTTCGCCGCAGCTGCGCAACATGGCCACCGTGGGCGGCAACATGCTGCAGCGCACCCGCTGCGCGTATTTCTACGACCTGAGCATGCCCTGCAACAAGCGCGAGCCCGGGACCGGCTGCGCCGCCCTGGAGGGCATCAACCGCATGCACGCCCTTTTTGGGGCTAGCGACAAATGCATTGCGGTGCACCCTAGCGACATGAGCGTGGCCCTGGTGGCGCTCGATGCTACGGTGCTCGTCAGCGGGCCCAAGGGCGACCGGCGGCTAGCCTTCGGCGACTTCCACCGCTTGCCCGGCGACACGCCGGAGCGCGATGCTAACCTCGAAGCCGGCGAACTGATAACGGCCGTGGAAATTCCCGACGGGCCTTTTACCAAGCACGTGCACTACCAGAAGGTGCGCGAGCGGGCCAGCTACGCTTTTGCGCTGGTGAGCGCCGCGGTGGCGCTCGACATTGAAAACAACACCATCAAAGCCGCGCGGCTAGCCCTCGGCGGCGTGGCCCACAAGCCGTGGCGCCTTCCGGCCGCCGAGCAGGCGCTGGTGGGCCAGCCCGCTACCGAAGCCAGCTTCCGGCGCGCCGCCGAGGTGGCTATGCAGGGCGCCAAGGCCTTCAAACACAACGCCTACAAGCTCCGGCTAGCCCCCAATACCCTCGTGCAGGCCCTCAAAACGGCCAGCGCGGCCTAACCCACTTTCCGATATGAACACGCAAGAAAAGCACATCGGGGGCTCGATGAGCCGGGTGGATGGCCACCTCAAAGTGACGGGCGGCGCCCGCTACTCGGCCGAGTACGAGCTGCCGGGCATGACCTACGGCGTGCTCGTGGGCAGCACCGTGGCCAAGGGCCGCATCGTCAGCCTCGACACCAAGGCGGCCGAGCGGGCGCCGGGCGTGCTGGCCGTTATCACGCACCTCAACGCGCCCAAGGTGCCGGGCTTTAAGCCCACCGGCAAGGACCCGTCGCAGCCCCAAACCGAGGGCGGACCGCTGAAGGTATTTAATGACGAGAAAATTCGCTTCAACGACCAGCCGATTGCCCTCGTCGTGGCCGATACTTTTGAGCGGGCCCGCCACGCGGCTAGGCTCGTAAAGGCGCAGTACGCCAAGGAATCGCACCAGACCAGCCTGGCAGCCGGCGCGCCGCAGGCCTTTTTGCCGACTTCGGCCCAGAAAAACCCGAAGTCGCCGATGGCCGACTACCAGCGCGGCCAGGCCGATGCCTACAAAACGGCTAGCCTAAAAATCGAAGCCGAGTACGTGATTCCGACCGAGATGCACAGCCCAATGGAAATGCAGTCCATTACGGCGCACTGGGAGGCACCCGACCGGCTGACGCTGTATGACAAGACGCAGGGCACGATGGGCACGCGCCGCGACTTTGCCAGGGAGTGGAACCTGCCCGAGGAGAATGTGAAGGTGATTGCCACCTTCGTGGGCGGGGCGTTTGGCAACGCCCTGCACAGCTGGCCGCACGAGTCGGCCGCCGTGATGGGCGCCAAGGTAGTAAACCGCCCGCTGAAGCTGATGCTGACCCGCGAGCAGATGTTTACGCTGGTGGGCTACCGCCCCTATACCTGGCAGAAAATCGGGATGAGTGCCACGCCCGACGGCAAAATCACGGCCATCAGCCACGATTCTATTGGGCAGACGTCTAGTTACGAGGAGTTTACCGAATCGACGCTGGCCCAGACGCGCATGATGTACCAGTCGCCCAACCTGACGACGCGCTACCGCATCGCGGCCCTCGACGTGAGCACGCCCATTTGGATGCGCGGCCCCGGCGAGGCCACCGGCGCGTTTGCCCTGGAGTCGGCCATGGACGAGATGGCCCACCTGCTCAAGCTCGACCCGCTGGAGTTTCGCCTGCGCAACTACACCGACCAGGACCCCGAGCGCAACCGCCCCTGGAGCACGAAGTTTCTGAAGGAGTGCTACCAGCTGGGCGCCGACCGCATCGGCTGGCAGAACCGCAAGCTGGAGCCCGGCGCCGTGCGCGAGGGCGACTGGCTGCTGGGCTACGGCATGGGCGTGGGCACCTTCGGCGCGCACCGCGGCTCGGCCCACGTGAGCGCCCAGCTGCTACCTAGCGGCCACGTGGTGCTGCAATGCGCTACCACCGACATCGGCCCCGGCACCGGCACGGCCATGACCCAGATTGCGGCCGATGCGCTGGGCATCGACCCTAGCCGCATCACGTTTGAGCTGGGCAACTCGGGCTTTCCGCAGGCAGGCTCGCAGGGCGGCTCCTCCACGGTGAATACCGTGGGCCAGGCCGTGCAAGATGCTTGCCTGGCCCTGAAAGACAAGCTGCGCGAGCTGGCGGGGGCTAGCCAGCCGGCCTTCGCCGCGGCCAAGAAAGAGGATGTGCAGCTGGCCGATGGCTACCTCACTCTAGCCAGCGCGGGAGCTAGCCGCGCGAAATACGTTGACTTGGTGAAGCAGCCGGGCGCGGCTTTTGTGAATGTAGAGTCGAAGCCGACCGGCAACGATGGGCAGACGTATTCGATGTACTCGTTTTCGGTGCACTTTGCCCAGGTGGCGGTGCACGCGCTCACGGGCGAGGTGCGGGTGCGCAAGCTCGTGTCGTGCGCCGATGCGGGCACCATCATCAACCAGAAAACTGCCGCCAACCAGATGAAGGGCGGCGCCGTGGGCGGCATTGGCATGGCCCTGATGGAAGACGCAGTTATCGACCACCGCTACGGCCGCTACGTCACCGCCGACTTTGCCAATTACCACGTGCCCGTGCACGCCGACGCACCGGCCGTGGAAGTAGCCTTCGTGAACCAGCCCGACTACCACGTGAACGCGCTGGGCACCAAGGGCATCGGCGAAATCGCCACCATCGGCGTGGCCCCGGCCATTGCCAACGCCGTGTTCAACGCCACCGGCAAGCGCGTGCGCGAGCTGCCCATCACGCCCGATAAGCTGGTATAAAACTGGCTAGCCAGGCAGCTAATGCAAGCGCCGCTGTTTAGGTTTCGCCACCTGGACAGCGGCGCTTTTTTGCGGCGTTTTCTCAGCGGCCAAGGTCATTTGGCCGTACAAGGCGCTCAACCTCGATTGGCCACTAGCCCCGCGTGGCTTGGTCGCGTTTCCTTTTCCACTTTTATGAAATCTCCCCAAAAACCCGCCGCCAAAAAGCGCGTGGCCGTAACCGGCGGCACCGGCAAGCTCGGCAAAGCCTGCGTAAAAGACCTGTTGGCCCACGGCTACGACGTGTTCGTGATTGACACCGTGGCGCCCGAAAAAGGTATTCCGAGTATTATTGCCGACCTCAGCGACTTTGGCCAGACGCTCGACGCGCTGTCCTCAACCGGCAAGGAAATCCACGCCGGCGTGGGTACCAACGCCTTCGACGCCGTGGTGCACCTGGCGGCTTTCCCGACGCCGCGCCAGTACCCCGATGCCCACTTGTTCCAAAACAACATCATGGGTACCTACAACGTGTTTGAGGCCTCGCGCCGGCTAGGCATCCACAACGTTATCTGGGCCAGCTCCGAAACCACGCTGGGTGAGCCTTTTGAGGGCGGCGAACCCTATGCGCCCGTGGACGAAGACTACCCGCTGCGCGCCAAGAGCGCTTACGCCCTGGCCAAGGTGCTGATGGAGGATATGGCCCGCCAGTTTGTGCTGCAAACGCCCGCTATGAAGCTCGTGGGCCTGCGCTTCTCAAATGTGATGGAGCCGCAGGACTACGCCAAGTTTCCGGCCTACGACGACGACCCCGAGGAGCGCAAGTGGAATATGTGGGCCTACATCGACGCCCGCGACGGCTCGCAGGCCATCCGCAAGGCCATCGAGTGGGAGGCCACCGGCATGCACCCCTTCATCATCGCCAACGCCGACACGGTGATGTCGAAATCCTCGACCGAGCTGATGCAGCAGTATTTGCCGGACGTGCCGGTGAAGAAGGCGCTGGGCGAGCACGAAACGCTGCTCTCGATTGAGAAAGCACGGAAAGTGCTGGGCTACGAGCCCGAGTTCAGCTGGCGCGAGGCGAAGTCGCGCTAGCCTCGCCTTTGGCTACTGGCTAGCCACGGCAACGCACGAAAAAGCCCTTTCCGCACAAGCTTTATACTTGTCTGGAAAGGGCTTTTCAGGCTGCATGCTTGTTAGGCGCGCACTATGAGCGGTCTAGGCGGAGATGTGTACGCTATCGAGGCCCTTCTGCACGGCCGTGTCTTGCACGCCGGGAATGGCCAGGCCTTCGGCCCGTACTACGGTCACATCGGTCATGCCCAGGAAGCCGAGCACGGCCTTCAGGTAAGGCGCCACGAAGTCGTAGCCGGCCGACGGGCCTTCGGAGTAGATACCACCGCTTGCCATGGCCACGTACACTTTTTTGCCGGTGATGAGGCCTTCGGGGCCTTTTTCGGTGTAGCGGAACGTGATGCCGGCGCGGGCGATGTGGTCAATCCAGGCCTTCAGCGTCGAAGGGATGCCGAAGTTGTAGAGCGGCGCGCCAATCACGATGACGTCGGCATCTTTGATTTCCTGAATGGCGTCATCCGAGTGCTTAGCGGCCGCTTGTTGCTCGGGCGTGCGGTTTTCGGCCGGCGTGAAGAACGATTGCAGCTTGGCCTCCTCCAAATGCGGGAAAGGATGGGTAGCCAGGTCGTGCACGGCTACGTTGCTGCCGGGGTGAGCGGCTTGCAGCTTGGCGATGATACCATTGGCGAGCTGAATGCTGGCCGAAGCCCCTTTGCGCGGGCTCGAGATGATGTGCAGAATGTTCACGTGAAAAGGAATAATGGCCCGAGAGCCGGTAAAAACAATGGGGAGCTTTCAGCGCTTATAGGCGCCGGGCGCGACTAACTAGCTGGCTGGTGAAGTAACTAGCGCGCACAAATGTACATACATTTTATGTACCAACATTGTTTGCCAAGCAATGAAAAAATCTTGCTGTGGCTTCTATTAAAGGATTAGCCACAACGTAAAGAGAAAAAACTGACCTGCGAGCAGGCGCGAGGTTAGCGCAGCGTAACTCGTGACTGGCTTTGGTGTGGCGTTTTCAACTCCATTGCCGCGCTAGCGGCAAGGCGGCATCGCGCCGCTAGGGTCGTTCGGTTAGCTCGTTCTATAGGAGGCACCGCCTCCCCCGACGCACTGGCACGAGTTACGCTGCGCTAAACTCGCGCCAGTGCGAGCTCTACCCTTCCAAGCCAGCGTCATCGGCTATTTCCTGAATTTCTGGATTAGCATTTGCCTTGCAAAGTTGCAGGAAATTGGCTAGCTCCCCCTGGTAATTCAGCACTTCGTAGAGTTCAGCAATTCTCCGATAATGCCACTCGTCATTCTCAGCCAGATAGGTAGCTACGCAAATATGGATAGCGCCTCTCACCCGAGACTCGTCTTTATAATGCTGTAGTACTTCTCTGGCCAACATTATTGTAGGGATACGACTGCTGTCAATGGCTGCATGCATAATATCTACCACCAAAGGGACTATTAATTCTACCCTCGGTAACGCTTCCAGTAGAATTCTTAATGCGGCTTCTCTGTCGACAGTAGCCAGCGCTACGCCAAAATCGCTCACCATTACTGCTTCATCTTGCATGAAGGCAGAGTAGCTAGCGAAGTATTCCTCTCGTGCCTTCTGAAGATGGAGCCACGCGCTTGAGTATTCCATATTTTTTGAAGCCGGCTTCGCTTTTTACAAAGGCAAGTTCTATAAAATTGGTCCTAAGATACCCTAGCAAGGTAGCGCCCACCCCATCTTTGCGCCCATGCCCGACGCTGCCCCGCTTCTGCCCTATCTCGTTTTCGACTTCGATTCCACCTTTACGCAGGTCGAAGGCCTCGATGAGTTGGCCGACATTGCCCTGGCGGGCCAGCCCGACCAGGCCGCGCGCGTGGGCCAAATCAAGGCCCTCACCGACCGCGGCATGGCCGGCGAGATTGGCTTTCAGGAATCACTGAGCCAGCGGCTGGCGCTGCTGGGGGCCAACCGGCGGCACCTGGCGCCGCTGGTGGCGCACCTGCAAACCAAGGTGAGCGCCAGCATCCGGCGCAACGGCGACTTCTTTCGGCGCTTTGCCGACCGTATTTACGTGGTGAGCAGCGGCTTCCGCGAGTTTATCGAGCCGGTGGTGGCCGAGTTTGGCATCACCCCTAGCCACGTGCTGGCCAATACCTTCACGTTCGACGCGGAGGGCAACATCACGGGCTGCGACCCGGCCAACGTGCTGAGCCGCGACGGCGGCAAAATCCGCCAGCTCGTGCTGCTCGACCTCGACGGGCCGGTGTATGTGCTCGGCGATGGCTACACCGACTACCAGATTCGCGAGGCTGGGCTGGCCCACCGCTTCTACGCCTATACCGAAAACGTGAGCCGCCCCAGCGTGGTGGCCCACGCCGACGAGGTGCTGCCCACGTTTGATGAGTTTCTCTACCAGCTGAAATTACCCATGACCCTGAGCTACCCTAAAAACCGAATCAAGGTTTTGCTACTAGAAAACCCCGACGCCCGCGCCGCCGAGCTGTTTCGCCAGGAAGGCTACCAGGTAGAGCAGGTGAAGGGCGCCCTCGATGAAGACGAGCTGATTGCCCGCATTGAGGGCGTGAGCATCCTGGGCATCCGGTCCAAAACGCAGGTCACGGCCAAGGTGCTGGCCGCTGCCAACCGCCTCATCAGCATCGGCGCGTTCTGCATCGGCACCAACCAGATTGACCTGGCCGAGGCCATGCGCAAGGGCGTGGCCGTATTCAACGCCCCGTTCAGCAACACCCGCTCGGTGGTCGAATTGACCCTAGCGGAACTGATTGTGCTGGCCCGCCGCATTCCGGAAAAAAACCCCAAGATGCACCAGGGCGAGTGGGACAAGTCGGCCAGCGGCTCGTTCGAGATTCGGGGCAAAACGCTGGGTATCATTGGCTACGGCAACATCGGGGCGCAGTTGTCGGTAGTGGCCGAGGCTGTAGGTTTGAAAGTCATCTACTACGACATGGCCGAGAAGCTCCAGCTCGGTAATGCCGTAAAAATGAAGAGCCTCGAAGAAATGCTGCCCCAGGCCGACATCGTGACGCTGCACATCGACGGCCGCCCCGAAAACCAGGACTTCTTCGGCACCAAGGAATTTGCGCTGATGAAGCCCGGCGCGCTGTTCATCAATAACGCTCGCGGCCACGTGGTAGACGTGCCGGCCCTAGCGGCAGCGCTGCGCAGCGGCCAGCTTGGCGGCGCGGCCATTGACGTGTTTCCCTACGAGCCCAAGACCAACGCCGAGAGCTTTGAGAGCGAGCTGCGCGGCCTGCCCAACGTGCTGCTCACGCCGCACATCGGCGGCAGCACGGCCGAGGCCCAGCGCAACATCGCCGAGTTTGTGCCCGAGCGCATCATGGAGTATATCAATACCGGCAACACCCAGCAGAGCGTCAACTTCCCCAACATTCAGCTGCCGTTGCAGCAGGCGCACCGCCTCATCCACATCCACGCCAACGTGCCGGGCGTGCTGGCCAACATCAACAACGTGCTGGCTCAGCACCACGTCAACATCCTGGGCCAGTACTTGAAAACCAACGAGTTGATTGGCTACGTGATTACAGATATCAACAAGCAGTACGACCAAGACGTGATTCAGGCCCTGCGCGAGGTCGAGCACACTATCAAGTTCCGGGTGCTGTACTAAACTCCGGGCCGCGCCGGCCGTTCTACCTGAAAACCTCTTCGGCTATATCCCAGCTCACGCTTACCCTCGATGATGATTTGCTAAGAGCTGCGCAGCACTACGCGCAGCAGCAGGGGCAGGCGCTGGAAACGCTGGTGGCTGAGTTGCTGAAGGCGGCCGTACAGCCCGCCACAACTCCGCCACTAGTAGAGCCCATACGGCCGCTGTCGCCCCGCATTCAACGCCTCTTTGGGGCCGTGCAGGTACCGGCCGATTTCGACTACAGAAAGGTGCTGGACGAGGCTAGGTAGGAGCGCTACGGGGTATAAGTCATTTTTTCGTGGATACCAACGTGCTGCTCGATTTTATCACGCGGCGCGCACCGTTTGCCGTGGCGGCCGCTGAGCTGTTTCAACCGGCTGAAGACCGTAAAATCTGGCTTTACTGTAGCAGCCTGACTTTCAGCCAAGCGCACTATGTGCTGCGCAAACTAGTTGGGGCAGGCAAGGCCCAAGAGCTCTTGCTAGACATTGCTGACATCGTCACCATTATCGCCGTTGACTCGCGCAACGTCAAGGATGCGTTGCACGCCTCATTCCCCGATTTTGAGGATGCACTGCACTATTTTGCGGCCGAGGCCGAGGCTGAGCCCGCCCTCGAAGCCATCATCACCCGCACCCAAAGGGCTTTGCTGCGGGCGCGCTGCCGGTGCTCACGCCGGCGGCGGCGCTGGCCCGGCTGGGTGGCTAGCCCTCCTCAGCCGCCGGTGCCGACGCTATTGGCTGCTGGCCAGTAACCCACGCCGGCGGCAGAAACAGCGCCTGCTGGTAGGGCACCTGCCGCAGCTCGCCCACCGGAATATTCGTTTTCAAATCGACCAGCAGCTCGCCCAGCAGTTGCATGGCCTGCGGGGCTGGGCACCGAAATTTGTGGGCGATGTACTTAGTAGCCACGCCCACCCACTGGTCGATGCTGTGCTGCACAAATTCCAGGTCGGTATCGGGGGCGGTGCGCAGCTGCGGCTGGCGGGCCAGCCGGTCGTCTTCTTCCAGGTGCAGCCGCACGGCGTTCATGGCTAGTTTGAAAAGCGTATTGTCGCGGCGCAGCTGGCGCAGGCGGGGAGCAGCCATAAAAGCTCAGATAAAGGGGCAAGAACGGCCGCAAAGGTAGCAGGAGCAGCGCCGGGACATAGCTTACTTTTCACCTGGCGCGGCTTCCAAGTTGGTGTACAGGGCGGGCGGCTGGCTTTTCGCCCTAGCCAATCTGTACCCGGACTTGGGAACCGCGCTAGCTCGTTGCGTTGATACAAACACCGGAAAAAAGGCAGTCTAAAGTTCACGCAGCTGCTACGCCAGTAAAGCCAGCGACGCTGGCCTTTTGCCGCTCAGTTTGCAGCTAAAGACCAGCGTCGCTGGCTTATGTAGTTACTCGCAGTTAGTTGCGGCTGATGCGCTGGGTAGTGGTGCCGGCGGCCGTGGTGGTGCGCAGCAGGTAGAGGCCAGAGGCCAGGGTGGGTAGCTCGGCCAGGGCCTGGGGTGCAGCACTCAGGGCCAGGCGGCGGCTGTATACAGTGCGGCCGTCGAGCGTGAGCAGGGTCACGGTGGCGGCCTGCGGCACGTCGGAGCCGGGCAGGGCCACGCTCAGGGCATCGGTGAAGGGCACGGGGAAGGCTAGCGGGGTAGCGCGGGCGCTGCTGCCGGCTCCGGCACTAGTGAGCACCACGACCGGCGAGTAGGCGCTGGCGCCGTCGAGGTCTACCTGGCGCAGGCGATAGTAGCCGGGGCCGGCCGGGGCCGTAGCGTCGAGGTACTGGTAGCTGTGGGCAATGATAGTAGTGCCGGCCGCTGCCACGCTGGCTAGGGTAGCGTAGGTAGTCCCGTCGAGCGAGCGCTGCACTTCGAAGCGGGCGCTGTTGACTTCGCTGGCGGTGGCCCAGCTCAATTGGTTGCCGGTGCTGGTGCTTTGGCCGCCGAAGCTGGTGAGCTGCACCGGCAGCGGCGAAACCGTGAGGGCGGCTTGCTGGGCCTGCGTGTAGAGGTAAATGGTGCCGTTCATGTCGCCAATCAGCATATCGAGCCGGCCGTCGTTGTTGATGTCGGTGATGATGGGCGCCGCAAAGCCGCCTTCCGCGTTGCCACTGGTGCCCATGTTGATGGCCGTGGTGCCGTCGGTCGTCAGGTTGCCTTTGCTGGTAAACGTGGTGGCGTAGCGGGCACTCTGCTCGTAGCGGGTAATGGCCCCCAGCTGGCTGCCCATCACCATATCGAGCAAGCCATTGCCGTCCATGTCAAAAATCAGCGGCTTGGCCGTGCCGTTGGCTGCCGCGCCATCGGCCTTGATGTTGGCGCCGTCGGCCTGCACGTTGCCGGCATCGGCCACAAACGTAGCGGCGTTCACGGCGCTAGCCTCGTAGCGCTTCAGCAGGCCCGAATAATCGCCGATGAGCAGGTCGAGCTTGCCGTTGCCGTCGAGGTCAGTGATGGCCGGGCGCGGGAAGTTATTGCCCGTCGAGAGGTCGGCGCCCGAAGTCAGCTTGAGCGTGCCCAGCGAATTAAACGTGATGGCGCCGGCCGTCGTTTGCTCGAAGCGGGCAATGCGCTTGTCGTCGCCGGTGCCCACCAGCATGTCGAGCAGGCCATTACCGTCGATGTCGGCCACGGTGGGCTTGGCAAAGTCGGCCACCCGGATGTCGGTGCCCGAGGCTAGCTTCAGGTTGCCGGTTTTGCTGAAGGTGGTGCTACCCACCGCCGACTGCGGCCAGTATTCGATATTGCCGTTGGCATTGCCAATCAGCAGGTCGGTGCGGCCAGCGCTGGTGAGGTCCGCAATGGTCGGGGTTGAGTAGTAAGCCGCATTGCCGTAGGCAGTTACCACTGTCGAGTTGGTTGCTACGGCCACCTTAATGGCGTTAAAGCTGGCACCTTTGGCCGTTTGCTGCGGGAAGGTGACGCCCGAGGTGCTGCGCGTCACGCCAAACTGCGCACCCGTCACCACGTAGCCGCTACCAGTCGTTACTACCAGCTTGCCGGTACTGGCGGCCACGGGCACCGTTACGGTAAGCGAAGTGGCCGTGTTGGCCGTAATCTTGAGCGACTGGCCGTTGAGCATTACCGAGTTCGTGCCCGTAAATCCGGAGCCCGTGATAAGAATAGAGGTGCCCGCCGGGCCGGTCTGAGGCTGAAAGCTGCCGATATATTGGGCGCTGCTCACCAAAGGCAGGCCCAGGGCCCCTGCCAGAAAAAATTGGCTGAACAGTTTGCTAAGTAACTTTTTTGTAAAGAGTAACATAACGAAGCAGAAGGCAAGTAGCGAGGGTGATATAACGCTACAAAATTCTCCCAATCCCCCCGGCCATTCGCTTCAAAATCGTCCAACTCTCTTCAATTCTGTGTAAACGTTAGCCCGCTTCTGTTCAATAATTTTTACCTCTTCTTTACCGGCCAGCGGCCTTGGTCCGCTGCGGGGCCTCCCAAGCCGGCTAACCCTAAAGCCGCGCCCGCACCTCGCTCAGCAGGCGCTGCATGGCATTGCGCGTGGCCTGGTCGTCGCCGGGCACGCCGTTGTTGAAGAACGTAACGGCCACCAGCCGCCCGCTTTTGCAGCGCACAAAGCCCGCCAGGTTGCAGGTGTGCGTGAGCGTGCCCGTTTTGCCCCAAAACCACGTCACCTTGGGCGGGCCGGGCTCGAAGTAGCGCTTGCGCAGCGTGCCCTGGCCGCCGCCGGCCGCCAGCAGGCTCAGCAGGCGCGCCTCGGGCACTTGCTGACGCAGGCGGCACAGCACCGCCGTGAGCGTGCGCGGCGTGAGCAGGTTGAGCCGCGACAGGCCCGAGCCATCGACCCAGTCGGGGCGGTCGGGCAGGTTTTTAAACTCATTCTTAAGCATATACCGAATAGCGCGCGCGCTGCTCAGCGAGTCGCGGTAGCCCACGCGGGTGCTGGCCATTAGCAAAAGCTGCTCGGCCAGGAAATTGTCGCTCACGCGCAGCATGCGGCGGTAGAGCGAGTCGGCGCGCAGGCCGCGCAGCGTGCGCAGGCTGTCGCGGGCGGGGTGCGGGCGCCACTGCGCGCCCACAATAGCCCGGCGCAGCGTATCGCCGAGCAAGCGCAGCAGCAGCGGGCGGCTGGTGCGGTAGGGCACCTCGTCAATCCACCTTTTGGGGCTGGGCACGAAAGTAAAGCGGTTGTCGGCCTGGGTGCGGTACACGTGCATCTCGTCGTCCTGGTCGGGCGAAAGCCGAAAATCGGGGCTAGCCCGCTCGGTAAGGGGCGCAAACTGGCGCGGCGCCACCCGCACCCGCTGCGGCAGCACGCGCACCGCCGCGCCCGGCCCCGTGCGCACCGCCTGCGGCGCGGCCGCGTAAAAGCGCACCGTGTTGCCATACACCGGAAACGCCGTGCGCTCGGGCTGAAAATAGTAGCCAAAATCGTCCCAGGTCCAGCCCGGCCCGTAGGCCGGCACGGTGGCAATATCGCAGTAAGCCAGCACCTTCTCCGGCCGGCTAGCCAAGAAGGCATAGGCCCGGCGCGAGGGCACGTCGCCGTGCAAAAAGGTAGGGTCGCCGGTACCCTGAAAGAACAGCGTATCGCCGCGCGAGAAGTAGCGCAGGCTGGGCAGCGAGTCGGGCAGCAGCGTGAGGCCGGCGGCCAGGCTCAGCAGCTTCATGGTGCTGGCCGGGGTGAAGTACTTGCCCTCGTTGTAGCCAAAAAGCAGTGCGCCGGTGGCGGCATCGGCCAGGGCCACACCCACCTGCTGGTGGCGCAGCGTGCGCGAGCTATCCAGCTGCTGGCGCAGCCAGGGCATATCGACCCGGCCGGTGGCCGAATCGGTGACGGTGGCCGGCGGCGCGGCCACCGGCGGGTCGTTTGCCCGCAGGCGGTGGTGAGCGAAAGCAGCGTCGGCAAGAGCAGCGCAAGGCTGCGCCGCACCAAAAAAGTAGCAGGAGAAATACGCAGAGTAGGCACAGGTGCAACTTAAGCACGAATGCGGTAGTCGTTGGCCCATCGCCGCTGGTTTCACTGCCCTGCTTATGCCGAGTTTGCGCCTGTTCTCCTTGTTTCTCTTGCTGCTAGCGGGCACCCTGGCCGCCCATGCCCAGCCCAAAACACCCGCCGACTTTGGCTACCGCCACCTCACCATGCGCTACCAGCGCGACATGGTGCATATTCTGGTACTCTCCAAAAAGGGTGAGGAGTTGAAGCGCAAGCCGGTGTTTCTGTTCGTGCAGGGCTCTACGCCGCAGCCCGTCATTATGTACGACGACAAAGGCGCTTTTCCCATGCTACCCTTTGAACTAGATACGCTGCTAACCCGCTATCACTTCATCGAAATCAGTAAGCCGGGCATACCAGTAATAGCTCACACTAAGCTGCTAACACCCAACTATGCTTATCTCAACCCCAAAACCGGCCAAGTACCGTTAGCCTATTGCCAGCGCAACTACCTCGAATATTACGTGGTTCGCGACGCGGCTGTGCTGCGCTACCTCACCCACCAGCCCTGGGTGCAGGCCGATAATATCACGGCGATGGGCCACTCTGAAGGCAGCAACGTAGTAGCCCGGCTAGCCCGGCACCCCGGCCCGCTGCGCCGCGTAGTGTATCTCAGTGGCAGCCCGCTAGGTCGCATGCTCACCGTTATTTCCGGCAATCGGCAAGAGGTTGATTCAGTGGGCGCCGAAAATAATTTTGCCTATTGGAAGCAAGTAGTGGCTAGCCCTAAAGAAAATAATTGCCTAGGCGATACACACTTATTGGTATCCTCTCTGACTTCTACCCAAACGCCGCTCGACGATTTTTTGCACAGTAAAGTCCCCGTATTCGTGGGCTACGGCACCCGCGACCGCTCGGCCCTGCTCGAAGACTACTTACGCCTGGAAATGATACGGGCCGGCAAAACTAACCTCACGTTTCGTGCTTACCCCGAATTGGAGCACAATTTCATGGGCTTCACCAACGGCGTAGTAGACCCGAAGAAATGGAACTGGGACCGCGTAGCCCGCGACTTCTTCACCTGGATGAAAATGCACTAGCCTGCTACTTCATCGTCGAGAACTTCTGCTGCATCACCTCCTGCACCGAGCGACCCGAAATCTTGCTTTCGAGCCACGAGATAATGTCGAAGTAGAGAAACGGCCGGCGGTCGAAGGGCCTGGCGGCTATTTCTTCCAGCTTGTTTTTCAAGGCCCGGAACTCGTCGCGCAGCTGGCTAGGCTCGATGTGGCCCACGCGGCGCAAAAACCGGAATACCTCGACCTGCATGGGCTGCTGGTCGTCCATCTTGGCCAGGAAGTGGTACACCGAGCGCACTTGGTGCTCCAGCTCGGCGTCTTCGCCGGCCTCGTAGTGCGCCACCAGGTTGAGGATGCGCGCAAAGCATTGTAAATCTTCGCGCAGGCTCAGGTCTTTGTGGTCGATAATGCGATTTAAGTACTTGATAGCCTGCTTGTACTGGCCGCTCCCGAAGTACAGGCAGGCAATTTTGTAGTAGAACACCAGCGTGCGGTGTAGGTCGAGCTGCGCCTTGTACTGCCCTAGCTGCTCCAGCAATTCGGGAATAATTTCGACGCCCTCCGTGAAGCGCGCCTCCAGAAAACAAGCATTGATGCGGTTGGTCCAGATGTACTGAAACAGCAGAATTTCGGTGTTGGGCGTGGCCCGGCGCGTCTGGTTGGCCCCAAAGTCTTCCAGCCGCTGCAGCACCTCACTGAACTTACTGTAGTACTGCATGTTAAACAGCGCGGCCAGCAAATTGTGCAAGCCTTTGATGTAGAGCATCGTTTGACTTTCCTTCAAGTCGGGCTGCCGCTCAAACAGGTCAACCCATTTCTGCGCGTAGCGGTAGCACGACCGAAAATCCTGATTGATAGTGTGGTACCACACGTGCGCCTGGTAAAAGTAAAGCTTCTCCCAAAAGCCGCTGCCCCGCCCTAGCTGGGCCGGCAAGTGCGCCCGGAAATACACCGTAAACCGCTCGTGGTCAGCCTGGTTACGGGCATGGCCGGCTTGCAGGTACAGCCCGTACAGCCGCAGCGAGGCATTGGAGAGCGCGTGCTGCTGGCTGAGGTGCGCGGCCGTGGCCGTAGCCTCGGCTGCCAAAGATTCGGCCCGGCCCTGCAAGCTGCGCGTAATGTACTGCGACTCGATAAGCTTCTCAAAATCAATGGCTAGCAACGCCACATGCGGCAGCTCGGCCTGCTGGGCGGCTAGCTTCACTTTGGCCAGCATGCGCAGGGCTTGCTGATAAAAGCCTTTGTTGTAGAGCACACGGGCGTAGTCGAGCTGCTCATGCAGCTGAATATCAAAGTTTTGCCCGGCGTGGTAGAGGCGCAGGCTGGCCAGCAGCTGCTTATATAAGTTGGCCTTAAGGTTGGCAAGCTGCGCGCGCTTGAGCGTAGGCACCTGCACCAATACGCGCTCCTCATCGGGGTTGTCCTGAGCGTCGAAGGCATCGAAAAGCTGAAGGAATTTCAGGCCCTCGGTAGCGCCCTGCCGGTTGGTAAAGAGCCGAAAATGGCGCTTTTCCGACTGCGTCAGTGATTTTATGAGCTGAAAAACCGGGTCGCTGCTTTTGTTAGGCATTGTAAAATCTTTCTTATTAACCTATTTACTAACAAGTAGTTAACAAAATAATTTGCGCGTTTGGAAATAATAAAAACCAGTAAAAATTGTTTTTTACGCGGTCACGATGGCTAGTACTTGCAGCGCAATAACAAAGCTGGACCCGCACCGGCGGGCTTTTACTTCTATGGCGACGCAAAAAATTCAGATTTTCGATACCACTCTCCGCGACGGCGAACAGGTGCCGGGCTGCAAGCTAAACCAGCAGGAGAAGCTCGTTATTGCCCGCCAGCTCGAAGCGCTGGGGGTTGATGTCATCGAGGCCGGCTTTCCGGTGTCGAGCCCCGGCGATTTTGCCGCCGTGGCTGCCATCGCCGCCCAAACCAAAGAAGCCACCGTCTGCGGCCTCACCCGCGCCGTCGAAAACGACATTCGGGTAGCCGCCGAGGCGCTGCGCGGGGCCCGCCGGCCGCGCATCCACACCGGCATCGGCACCTCCGATTTGCACGTGCAACAGAAGCTGCGCACCACCCGCGAGGACGTAATTAAGCGCGCCGTTGCCGCCGTGAAGCTCGCCAAGAGCTTCGTGGAAGACGTGGAGTTTTACGCCGAAGACGCCGGCCGCACCGACAACGAGTTTCTGGCCAGGGTGTGCGAAGCCGCCATCGCGGCCGGCGCCACGGTGCTCAACATCCCAGATACCACCGGCTACTGCCTGCCCCACGAGTACGGGGCCAAGATTAAGTACTTGTACGAGAACGTGAAAGGTATTGACCGGGCCATTCTCTCGACGCACTGCCACAACGACCTGGGGCTAGCCACGGCCAACTCCATCGCGGGCGTCAGCAACGGTGCGCGCCAGATTGAGTGCACTATCAACGGCGTGGGCGAGCGCGCTGGCAACACGGCCCTGGAGGAAGTCGTCATGATTTTGCGCCAACACGCTGACCTCAACCTCACTACGGGTGTGAATACCCGCCTGCTGTCCGAGACTTCGGCCATGGTATCGCACCTCATGAGCATGCCCGTGCAGGCCAACAAAGCCATTGTAGGCGCCAACGCCTTTGCGCACAGCAGCGGCATCCACCAGGATGGCGTGATTAAGTGCCGCGAAACTTACGAAATTATTGACCCTAAAGAAGTTGGCATGGCCGATTCGAGCATCGTGCTCACGGCCCGCTCGGGCCGCGCGGCCCTGGCCTACCGCCTCCAAAAGCTGGGCTACGACCTGGAGCGCCCGGCGCTCAACACCGCCTACGCCAGCTTCCTGCAAATGGCCGACCGCCAGCGCGAAGTATTTGATAACGACTTACACATCCTCATCGAGCAAGAAAAAATAGTAGCCATCGGCTGAAAAGGCTAAGGAAACGGGGTGGCAGGCGCTGCCAGTGGGTGGGAGCAGGGAAATCAGGGGGTCGGGTTAAAACCCCATAAACGCCATTCTTTCACACCCTTAACACGACCAAAATTTCCCCCTGTTGCTTCGTTTCCTTAGCCTCTCGGCTGATTTGCTACTTGCTAATAAACACTTGTCATGCTGACGAAAGACGCATCTTGTCACGTTAGCACACACCGCTGAATCGGTAATTCAATTGGCGTACACCTGACAAGATGCTTCCTTCGTCAGCATGACAAACGTTATCCTATCCTTACCTCATGTCCCGCACGTTATTCGATAAAATCTGGGATGCTCACGTCGTTCGCTCCATCGAAGGGCTGGATGTCGTGTACATCGACCGCCACCTGATTCACGAAGTCACTAGTCCACAAGCTTTTGACGAGCTGGCGGCGCGCAATCTGCCGCTGTTTCGCCCCAGCCAGATTCTGGCCACCGCCGACCACAACGTGCCCACGCTGCACCAAGACCAACCCATCCGTGAGCCGCTTTCGCGCCTGCAGGTGGAGAAGTTGACGGAAAATTGCCAGAAACACGGCATCGAGCTTTACGGCCTGGGGCATGAGCGCCAGGGTATCGTGCACGTTATCGGGCCGGAGCTGGGCCTAACCCAGCCGGGCTTGACGATGGTGTGCGGCGACAGCCACACCTCCACGCACGGCGCATTTGGTGCGGTGGCCTTCGGCATCGGCACCAGCCAGGTAGCGCAGGTGATGGCCTCGCAGTGCCTGCTGCTGAGCCGACCCAAGCGCATGCGCATTTCGGTGGAAGGCGAGCTGCGGCCCGGTGTTACGGCTAAGGACTTGATTCTCTACATTATTGCGCAGCTCGGCACGGGCGGTGCGACGGGCCACTTCGTGGAGTACGCGGGCAGCGCGGTGCGAGCCTTGAGCATGGAAGGCCGCATGACCATCTGCAACATGAGCATCGAGATGGGCGCCCGCGGCGGCCTCATCGCCCCCGATGCTACCACGTTTGCCTACGTCGAGGGCCGTCCCTTTGCGCCCAAAGGTGAGGCCTGGAACGACGCCGTAGCCTATTGGCAATCGCTGTATTCGGACGACGATGCCACGTTTGAAACCGAATACACCTACCAGGCGGCCGACATCACGCCCATGATTACCTACGGCACCAACCCCGGCATGGGCATTGCGCTCACCGGCCACGTGCCGAGCGAAGTGCCCGCTGCCGAGGCTGAGAGCTTCGACAAGTCTCTGAAATACATGGGCTTCGAGCGGGGCGAGTCGCTACTCGGCAAGCAGATTGATTATGTATTTATCGGTAGCTGCACCAACTCGCGCATCGAGGACCTGCGCGCCGTGGCCGCCTACGTAGCCGGCAAGCAAAAAGCCGAGCACGTGGCTGCCTTCATCGTGCCCGGCTCTAAACAAGTTGAGCAACAAGCAATTGCCGAGGGCATCGACAAGATTTTTACCGCCGCCGGCTTCGAGCTGCGCGAGCCCGGCTGCAGCGCCTGCCTGGCCATGAACGAAGACAAGATTCCGGCCGGCAAGTATTGCGTGGCTACTTCCAACCGCAACTTCGAGGGGCGGCAGGGCCCCGGCTCGCGCACGCTGCTGGCTAGCCCCCTGGTGGCCGCTATCACGGCCGTGCAGGGCCGCATCGTAGACATTACGCAGTATTTGAACTAATGGAAAAATTTCAAACCCTGCACACCACCGGCCGCCCCCTGCCGCTGGAAAACATTGATACCGACCAGATTATTCCGGCCCGGTTTCTGAAAGCAACCACCCGCGAAGGCTTCGGCGAAAACCTGTTTTGCGACTGGCGCTACAACGCCGACGGCTCGCCTAAACCCGACTTCGTGCTGAACGACCCGCGCTACGCCGGCTCCGTCCTGGTGGCGGGCAAAAACTTCGGTTGCGGCAGTAGCCGCGAGCACGCCGCCTGGGCGCTGTATGATGCTGGTTTTCGGACGGTCATCTCCAGCTACTTCGCCGATATTTTTCGGGGTAATGCCCTGAACACCGGCCTGCTACCGCTGCAAGTGAGCGACGAGGTGCTGGCCCGCCTGCTGGCCGCCATTGAGGCCAACCCGACGTTGGAGTTGGTAGTCGATTTGCCGTCGCAGACCCTAGCCGTGCCGGCCTGGGGCGAAACGTTCAGCTTCGCCATCGACGGCTACAAAAAGGAGTGCCTGATTAATGGCTACGACGACATCGACTTTTTAGTAAATCAGAAATCGGCCATTGAGGCCTTTGAAAAACAACGCGCATGGACATGGTAACCAAGAAAATAGCTTTGCTGCCTGGTGATGGCATCGGGCCGGAAGTCTGTCGGCAGGCCGTGAAAGTGCTCGACGCCGTAGCCGAGCGCTTCGGCCACCGGTTTGAGTTTACTTCGCACCTCGTGGGCGCCTGCGCCATCGACGCCACCGGCAACCCGCTGCCCGACGAGACCCTGGCCGCCTGCCGCGCCTCCGACGCGGTACTCTTCGGCGCCATCGGCGACCCCAAGTACGACAACGACCCGACTGCCAAGGTGCGCCCCGAGCAAGGGCTGCTGCGCATGCGCAAGGAGCTGGGCCTGTTTGCCAACATCCGGCCGGTCACGGCCTACCAGGCACTGCTGAAGCATTCGCCGCTGAAGTCGGACCGCATTGAGGGTACCGATATGGTGATTTTTCGGGAGCTGACGGGCGGCATCTACTTTGGCGAGAAGGGCCGCGCGGCCGACGGCTCGGCTTATGATAATTGCACGTATTCGCGGCCTGAGATTGCGCGCATCGCGCACCTGGCGTTTCAGTCGGCCGCCGGCCGCCGCCAGCACCTCACACTGATAGATAAAGCTAACGTATTGGAAACCTCGCGCTTATGGCGCGAAGTGGTGCGCGAAATCGCTTCGGATTACCCCGCAGTGGAGGTCGATTACCTGTTCGTGGACAACGCCGCGATGCAGATTATTACCAACCCCCGGCAGTTTGACGTGCTGCTGACCGAGAACATGTTCGGCGATATTATTTCGGACGAAGCCTCGGTGATTGCCGGCTCGATGGGCCTGCTGCCCTCCGCCTCGGTGGGTGCCGAAGTAGCGGTGTTTGAGCCCATTCACGGCTCCTACCCCCAGGCCAAAGGCAAGGGCATCGCCAACCCGCTGGCCGCCATTTTGTCGGCCGCTATGCTGCTCGACCACCTGGGCCTGGCTACTGAAGCGGAGTTGGTGCGCGAAGCGGTAGATGAAGCACTCACCAACCAGATTCTGACGCCCGAGCTTAACCCGACCGCACCCTACACTACCGAGCAGGTGGGCAGCTACGTGGCCTTCTGGATTGCCGACTCGAACGAGCAGCAGTGGAACGCGCACAACATTGCGGTGGGCGTGAGTACGATTATCTAACCAATGCAACTGGCACGGAGCAGAGCCCCGCGCCATTCTTCAGCTCAATACTCATGCTCCTGCTACCCGTCATTTCCGTGGTCATTATTCCTACCCTAGCGGGCTAGCAGGTACTTCTTACCCTCAAGAAAACCTTCCTAGCCCGCAGCTCAGGAAGGTTTTTTTAGGACCAATCCGCTTTTTTTCGTCACCTTAACATCATGACGCTCAATAAATTCAGCCGCATCTACACCCAGGACGACAGCTTGCCGGCCTCGCAGGCCATGCTCATCGGGGCGGGCTTGTCGGATGCGGATTTACGCAAGCCGTTCGTGGGCATCTGCTCCACGGGCTTCGAGGGCAACACCTGCAACATGCACCTCGACGGGCTAGCCAACGAGGTGAAGCGCGGCGTGGCCGCCCAGGGGCTGGTGGGACTGCGCTTCAACACCATCGGCGTGAGCGATGGCATCACCAACGGCAACGCGGGCATGCGCTTCTCGCTGGTGTCCAGGGAGATAATTGCCGATTCGATTGAGGCCATGGCGGGTGCGCACTACTACGACGCCCTGGCCACGGTGGTGGGCTGCGACAAAAATATGCCCGGCGCGCTGATTGCGATGGCGCGGCTCAACCGGCCGTCGCTGATGGTGTACGGCGGCACTATCCGGGGCGGCGAGTTTAAGGGGCAGCAACTCAACATTGTCTCGTGCTTTGAGGCCTACGGCAAGAAAGTTAACGGGCAGATTTCGGAGGAGGATTACCAGGGCATCATTCACAATGCCTGCCCGGGGCCGGGTGCCTGCGGCGGCATGTACACCGCCAACACGATGGCGGCGGCCATCGAAACACTGGGCATGACGGTACCCGCTTCGTCGTCGCTGCCCGCCGAGAGCAGCGCCAAAGTGCAGGAGTGCCTCGACACGGGCGCTTACCTGCGCCGTTTGCTGGAGCTGGACCTCAAGCCGCGCGACATCCTGACCCGCGCGGCGTTTGAGAACGCGCTGGTTATCATTACCGTCCTCGGCGGCTCGACCAATGCCGTGCTGCACCTCATCGCCATTGCCCACGCGGCGGGTGTATCGCTGACGATGGAAGACTTCCAGGCCGTGAGCAACCGCGTGCCGGTGCTGGCCGACCTCAAGCCCAGCGGCAAATATTTGATGGAGGATTTGTCGAAAATTGGGGGCGTGCCCGCCGTGCAGCGCACCCTGCTCGACTACGGCCTGCTGAATGGCGACCTGCTGACCGTTACTGGCCGGACCCTAGCCGAAAACCTGGCCGACGTGCAGCCGCTAGGCTCCGGGCAGGATTTGCTGCGCCCACTCAGCAACCCCATCAAGGCCGACGGGCACATCCAGATGTTGTATGGCAACCTGGCTACCAAGGGCAGCGTGGCCAAAATCAGCGGCAAGGAAGGCCTGCGATTTGAAGGTCCGGCGATAGTATTCAACTCGGAAGAAGCGCTGAACCAAGGCATTATCGACCACAAAATCCAGGCCGGGCAGGTGGTCGTGATTCGCTACGTGGGGCCTAAAGGCGGGCCGGGCATGCCCGAAATGCTGAAACCCACCTCGGCCATTATGGGCGCAGGGCTGGGCGATAAAGTGGCGCTAATAACCGACGGGCGCTTTTCGGGCGGCACGCACGGCTTCGTGATTGGACACGTCTGCCCCGAGGCTTTCGACGGCGGCGGCATCGCCCTGGTGCAGGATGGCGACTGGATAGTGCTCGACGCCAGCGCCAACACCATCGATGTGCGCCTCTCGGACGACGAGCTAGCTACCCGCCGCGCCGCCTGGCGGCGCCCGCCGCTGCCCGCCCGGCAGGGCGTGCTGCTCAAGTACATCCGCACCGTGAGCAACGCCAGCCACGGCTGCATTACCGACTTACTCGAAGAAGATTATGTCCCTCAACCCGCTCTCAGCCCCACTCGCCGCTAGCCCGGCCGCTCTTACCTTGGCGCCCATGATGGGCGCGGTAGCCACGCTGCAAGCGCTGGTGGCCGAGGGCGTGGACACGATTTTTGGCTACCCCGGCGGGGCCATTATCCCCATTTACGACGCGCTCTACGACTTCAAGGACTCGCTGAACCACGTGCTGGTGCGCCACGAGCAGGGCGGCATCCACGCGGCGCAGGGCTACGCGCGCAGCTCGGGCCGGGTAGGCGTGGCGCTGGCCACGAGCGGGCCGGGCGCCACCAACCTCGTGACGGGGCTAGCCGATGCGCTGATTGACAGCACGCCGCTGGTGTGCATCACGGGGCAGGTATTTGCGCATTTGCTGGGCACCGATGCGTTTCAGGAGACGGATATTATTAACATCACGACGCCCGTTACGAAGTGGAACTACCAGGTAACCAGGGCCGAAGAGATACCCGAGGCGCTGGCCAAGGCCTTTTACATTGCGCGCAGCGGCCGGCCGGGGCCGGTGCTGGTCGACATTACTAAGAATGCCCAGATGCAAACGTTTGAGGCGCCCGCCTACGCGCCGTGCACGCACATTCGCAGCTACCGGCCCGCGCCGATGGTGCGCAAGGAGTACATAGCGCAGGCGGCGGCGCTCATTAACAGCGCTAAGCGGCCGTTTATCCTCTGGGGGCAGGGCGTGGTGCTGGGCCGGGCCGAGCGTGAGTTTCGGGAGTTTGTGGAGAAATCGGGCATTCCGGCGGCCTGGACCATCCTGGGCGTGGGGGCCCTGGCCACCGGCCACCCGCTGAACGTGGGCATGCTCGGCATGCACGGCAACTACGGCCCCAACGTGCTCACCAACGAGTGCGACGTGCTGATTGCCATCGGCATGCGCTTCGACGACCGCGTGACCGGCCGGCTCGATAAGTACGCCAAGCAAGCGCAGGTGGTGCACCTCGACATCGACCCCACCGAGATTGACAAGAACGTAAAAACTACCGTGCCGGTGTGGGGCGACTGCAAGGAAACCCTACCCCTACTCACGGCGCTGGTCGAGCGCCGTGAGCACACCGCCTGGCTAGCCCGCTTCAACGACTACGCCGCGCAGGAAGTCGACGCCGTGATTCGGGAGGAGCTGTTCCCGGCTTCGGAGGAATTGACGATGGGCGAAGTGATGCAGCAATTGAACGAAATCACGGGCGGTGAGGCCGTTATCGTGTCCGACGTGGGGCAGCACCAGATGGTGGCCTGCCGCTACGCTCGCCAGAACCAGTCGCGCAGCCACGTCACGAGTGGCGGGCTGGGCACGATGGGCTTTGCGCTGCCGGCCGCCATCGGGGCCAAGTTTGGCGCGCCCCACCGGCCGGTAGTGGCCGTCATTGGCGACGGCGGCTTTCAGATGACGATTCAGGAGCTGGGCACCATTATGCAGACGGGTGTGGACGTGAAAATTATCATCCTCAACAACCAGTTTCTGGGCATGGTGCGGCAGTGGCAGGAGCTGTTTCACCAGCGACGCTATTCGTTTGTGGATATTCAAAGCCCTGATTTTGTGGCCGTGGCGGCCGGCTACCGCATCGCCGGCCAGCGCGTAGGCGACCGCGCCGAGCTGCGCCCGGCGCTGGAGAAGATGCTGGCGCACCCCGGCTCTTTCCTGCTCGAAGTGATGGTGACGAAGGAGAATAACATCTTCCCAATGGTGCCGCAGGGGTGCAGCGTGGCGGAAATCCGGCTGCGGTAAACATTTGGCAGATACTAAATAAGGTTGTCATGCTGAGCGCAGCGCAGCGGAGTCGAAGCATCTCTACCGCTGAACTAACTCCTGACGCTAGCAACGAAGTAATAGAGATGCTTCGACTCCGCTGCGCTGCGCTCAGCATGACGACTGATTAAATCTATTGATTATGAGCCCCGAACCCGCCGACCGCCAGGAATACAACATCACCGCGTACACCGAAAACCAGGTGGGCCTGCTCAACCGCATTGCCATCATTTTTTCGCGCCGCAAAATCAATATCGAGAGCCTCAATGTATCGCCCTCGGAAATTGAGGGCATCCACCGCTTCAACATCGTGATTGTGGAGACGGAGGAGGTGGTGGAGAAGCTAGCCAAGCAGATTGAGAAGCAGGTGGAGGTACTGAAAGTGTACTTCAATACCAATGCCGACGTGATTTGGCAAGAGATGGCGCTGTATAAAGTGCCGACCGACGTGATTGCCGAAAAAGTGCTCGTGGAGCGCCTGCTGCGCGAAAACGGTGCCCGCGCCGTGGTCATTCGCAAGGACTATACGGTGTTTGAAACCACCGGCCACCGCGAGGAAACTGACAATTTGATTCGGGCTTTGCAGCCCTATGGCCTCATCGAGTTTGTGCGCTCGGCGCGCATCGCCATCATCAAGGCTAGCGACGGTTTTCACCGCAAGCTTCAGGAGTTTGAGCGCCGCGAACCCAGCGAGGAAGTGGCCGAGAACGAGTTTTTGAACGACCGCGAGCAGGTTTTTACGATGTAGCATGTGGGCTTTAGCTACGCTGACTTTCAGTTCAGTCCGCGACCCGAACGATTTAATAAGACACCTTTTTTTTCTCAACTCGCGGACTAACAGTCCGCGCTACCCCCCCACTCACATGGCAACCATCAACTTTGGCGGCGTACCCGAAACCGTGATTACCCGCGACGAATTTCCGCTGCAAAAGGCGCTTGAATTTTTGAAGAATGACACCATTGCGGTAATCGGCTACGGCGTGCAGGGCCCCGGCCAGGCATTGAACATGCGCGACAACGGTTTCCACGTAATCGTGGGGCAGCGCGAGGGCACGCCATCGTGGGCGCGCGCGCTCAAGGATGGCTGGGTGCCGGGCGAGTCGCTGTTCGGCATCGAGGAGGCGGCCGAGAAGGGCACCATCATCTGCAACCTGCTGAGCGATGCCGGCCAGATTGCCCTGTGGCCGACGCTCCAGAAATACCTCACGCCGGGCAAAACGCTGTACTTCTCGCACGGCTTCGGCATCACGTTTAACGACCAGACGGGCATCGTGCCGAGCAAGGACATCGACGTGATTCTGGTAGCGCCCAAGGGCAGCGGCACCAGCCTGCGCCGCTTGTTCGTGGCCGGCGGCGGCCTGAACTCGTCGTTCGCGGTGTTTCAGGATGCCAGCGGTAAGGCTTGGGAAAAAGCCATTGCGATGGGCATTGGCGTAGGCTCGGGCTACTTGTTTGAGACTGATTTTAAGAAAGAGGTTTACTCGGACCTTACCGGCGAGCGCGGCGTGCTGATGGGCGCCCTGGCCGGCATCATCGAGGCCCAGTATCAGGTGCTGCGCCAGCGCGGGCACTCGCCCTCCGAGGCCTTTAACGAAACGGTGGAGGAACTGACCCAGAGCCTGGTGCCGCTAGTAGGCGAAAACGGCATGGACTGGATGTTTGGCAACTGCTCGGTAACGGCCCAGCGCGGCGCCCTCGACTGGAAGGGTAAGTTTCGCGAGGCCACCCTGCCCGTGCTCAACGACCTCTACGACAGCGTGGCTAGCGGCGCCGAAGCCCGCCGCACCATCGAGCGCGGCTCGACGCCCAATTACCGCCAGGAGCTGGAAGCCGAGCTGAAAGAAGTGCGCGACTCGGAGCTGTGGCAGACCGGCGCTACCGTGCGCGAGCTGCGCTCGCGCACCAGTGAGAATGTGGAGGCATAATTTTTAAACTGCTCAGCGTAGCGCCTCACCCCCTGGCCCCCTCTCCGAAAAGGATAGCAGGGACTAGCCCTAACATTAGTCGTTAGCTCTCGTCCCTTTATCGGCTGGCTCCCCCGCTCCTTTTCGGGGAGGGGGTCGGGGGTGAGGCGCTACGGCTGCGCAATACCTCCTACTCCCATGCCCGACCTAGAAGCCCCGGCGGCCGCGGCCGTCACCCTGGAAAACGTCGAAGCCGCCGCGCGCCGCCTCAAAGGTGTGATTACCAAGACGCCCCTGATGCAAAACCTGGGGCTCTCGCGTCGCTACGACGCCACCGTGCTGCTTAAGCGCGAGGACTTGCAGGTGGTGCGCTCGTATAAAATCCGGGGGGCTTATAACAAGATTGCCACGCTACCCACCACCGTGCCGGCCTGCCAGATAGTGTGCGCCAGCGCCGGCAACCACGCCCAGGGGGTGGCCTACGCCTGCCAGCTTTTGGGCCTGAAATGCGACATCTTTATGCCTGCCCAAACGCCCGCCCAAAAGGTGGACAAGGTGCGCCTCTTCGGCAAAGATATGGTAACAGTGCACCTCACGGGCCGCACGTTCGACGACTGCTACCACGCGGCGCAGGCCTTTTGCGACGAGCGCGGTAGCACGTTTGTACACCCATTTGATGACCTAGCGATTGTGGAAGGCCAGGCCACCGTGGGGCTCGAAATCCTGAAAGCGGCCCATGACACACCGCTTGACTTTTGCTTTATGCCCATCGGCGGCGGCGGGCTGGCATCGGGGCTAGCCAGCGTATTTCGGCAGCTGAGCCCGCACACCAGGCTCATCGGCGTGCAGCCGCTAGGAGCACCCAGCATGCACGACGCCCTGGCGGCCGGGCAGCGGCAGGCGCTGGCTAGCCTCGACACTTTTGTGGATGGCGCGGCCGTGAAATGCCCCGGCGAGCTCACGTTTGAGATTTGCCAGGCCCTGCTCGACGAGGTGCACCTCGTGCCCGAAGGCCAGGTGTGCGAAGACCTGCTGAAGATGTACAACGAGGAAGGCATGGTGCTGGAGCCCGCGGGCACCCTAGCCATCTCGGCGCTGCACGCCTACGCCGACCAGATACGCGGCAAAACGGTGGTGTGCGTGGTCAGCGGCTCCAACAACGACATCACCCGCATGGAGGACATTAAGGAGCGCGCCCAGCGCCACCAGGGCCTCAAGCACTACTTTATGGTGCGCTTCAACCAGGCGCCCGGCGCGCTGCGGCGCTTCGTAAACAACGTGCTGGCCGAGGGCGAAGACATCATCCAGTTTCAGTACATCAAGAAAAACAACAAGGAGAAAGGCCCCGTTTTCATCGGCGTGGAAGTGCGGCAGCGCGGCGATGAGGCCGGTATTATGGCGCGCATGACGGCCGAGGGTTTTGGCTTTGAGTATTTGAATGAGCAACAGGATTTTCTGAGCTTGCTGGTGTAGCCAAAGATTCTTGCGTTTAGCCCCAACCACTGCCCGTCCTGCTGACGCCGGACGGGTGTGATTTTTAGCGCGGCGGCCTATTCTTTGGCCACCTTGAACGACTGCGTGAAATCAGCTCCCGTGAGGCGCACCACGTAGAGGCCGCGGGCTAGCCCCGAGGCGTCGAACACATTCTGCGCGCCGGTGTTGCCGTAGCTGCGCGTGAGCACCGTGCGGCCCGTGGCGTCGGCAATGGTGAGCGTGTGCGCCGTGGTGCCGCTGGGCAGCGAATACGTGAGCAGGCCTACTACGGGGTTGGGATAGGCGGTGAAGTCGGCTTGGTTGGCGGCGCCGGTGGCGGCCAGGGTGCTCGCCTCGCGGGCGGTGCCCACTACCGTATAGCTGAAGGCCTCCCAGCCCGAGATGGTCATGCGGGTGCAGGTCATGGCCTGGCTGCCGTTTTCGCTGGAGATGTAGCGGCCGTTGTAGCCGCCCAGGCTGATGGTGCCGTCGGCATTCACAATCCAGTCGAATGCCTCCCACCAGCCGGCGCTGCTGCGGTTGGCGGTGATGGCCTGGGTGCCGTTTTCGCTCGACACATACATATTCATGGCGCGCAGGTACACCTTACCGTTGCCGGCGTCGAGCACCGAAAACTGTTCCCAGGTGCCGGCCGTGGCGCGGGTGCAGGTCATGGCCTGCGTGCCGTTTTCGCCCGATACGTACTTGCCGTTGCTTACTGCTTTGAGGGTAATGATTTTGCCGATGGGCGCGCGGGTATTGCGCACCGTGCCGCCGGGGTTGGGCGCCACAGCGTTTAGGGTGCTGGTATTCGACACGCAATTGGCAAACTTGATATTCTGGAGCACGGCCGGGATGTTGCCCGCACCGTCTAGGAGGTACGGCGGGTTGATGTGAAACAGAGCCGCGTTTGAGCCGCTATCAAAGCGCTTGTACGTCCAGTGGCAGTAGCCGATGCCCACGCTGTTGAGGCCGTCGGCGGCATCCTGCATCCACTGGGCCGAGTTTTCGCCGGTTTCGCCCACCCAGATGGGCACGTTGTTGTCGGAGCGAAAGCGCGTGAGGTTGCCGATAAGGCGCAGGCTGTTAGGGTTATTGCCATCCACCGAGGTGGGGTTGTTGTCAATCTCGTAGCCGGTGCCGCTGTAGCGGTGCGAGTTGTACACCAGGTTGGCCGTGTTGCTGAAGGTACGCTTCTCCATGTAGTTAAAATCATTACCGAATCCATTGCCCTCCAACAAGATAAGGTGATTATCGCTATTGGCCCGAATGGTATTAATGAGGCGCTGCAGCACGTCGTGCAGGCGCTGGTTGCCGTTCTGGGTCGACGTGTTGGGGATGTTGTTGGGCTCGTTGATTACGTCGTACATGGCCACGCGCGGGTCGCCCTTGTAGCGGTTCGAGATGGTCTGCCACAGGCGGTTGGTGACGTCCTGGTTGAGTTGGTTGTTCCAGAAGTCGTTGCCGCCCTGCACCAGCGCATCGGGCGGCGTCATGTCGCTGCCCTGGGCGCCCGGCGCAGCGTGCAGGTCAAGCACCACGTACATGCCATTGGCCCCGCACCAGCTCAGTACCTCGTCGATGAGCCGAAAACCCTCAATGGTACTAGGGTCAGTAAATAGCTGATTATTAGTGTACCAGCCCGACAAATTGCCGAAGTACGTGCCGTAGGAAGTCGTGCCCTTGCTCACGCCGGTGCGCACCGCCCGTTGGCTAGCCGTCAGAAACAGCTCGTAGTGCAAGGGCAGCCGCACGCAGTTGAAGCCCTTGTCTTTGAGGTAGTCGATGTCGGCCTTGGTGAAGAAGTTATCGCGCCACTGCTGGTAAAAGCTCTCTACCTGCGCGTCGCTTTGGCCCTGGCTGAAAAGATAGTTCTTGGTGGCGCCCTGCGTGGCACCGTAGCCGGGCTTCATCATGTACCCTTCCTGAATTTGCCAGCCGCCGAGGTTCACGCCTTTCAGGATGACTTCCTGGCTGCTGGCGTTGATGATTTTGGGACCGCTGGCTTGCAAAAAGCTCTGGGCCAGGGTCAGGTGCCAGCCGAGGCTAGCTACTAAGAGGGTAAGGCCGGCCAGCACACGCTGAGCCAGCGCGCGCCCAGCGGCGCGGCCAATAAAATTGGGCATAATGGGTGGGAAAAGAAGGTGGAAAAGGAGCAGCCGGCCCACAAACGTTTGCAGGGCCGGCCACCTATACTACACCCTCAACCCCCTTTACCCCTAGCGCGGGCTGTAAAATATTTTTACACTTGGCCTTCACCCTCATTTTTAGGCAATTGCCTTGCCATTGGGGGTATTTTTTAACTCAGTTGGGGCGCTGCCTGCTGGCGTTGGCGGCCACCCGCAGGCGGCCCCGGCCCACTAGCTGGGTCTGGGCTAGCGGGTCTTGGTAAAATCGGGCGCCCTCTTCCACCACCAGCTCCCCGGCGAGCACCAGCCTGGTATGCGGCTGCAATTCGAGCAGCCCGCCTTTTCGCACCACTATTCGTGAGCCGGGGCCGATATAGAGCGTAGGCGTCTGGCCAGCCTGCGCTGCCAGGACCAGTTCATTAGCTGCTTCAACCACAATACTGGCCCCAGGCCGGCTTTGGAGCCCGGCTGGCAGCACGTAGCGGCTGCCGCCCGCCCCTAGCCGCAGCCGGCTACCAGCCTGGAGGACTACCGAGGTGGCCAGGCCGGCCGTGCCAAGGGTAATAGTTCTCGGGGGCGCTTCGGCGCGGGGCGCATTGTTTGTAAACGTGATTTCGCCCGCCAATACTGCCCCGGCTAGCAGGTCGGGGGCCCCGAGCGGTGGGTCGGCCCTGCTGAGCTCAAAGGTGCAGTTGCGCAACTGAAACCGGCTGGCCGAGTCGGGCGCGGCCGGCACGGCCAGCAGCAGGTTGTGGCGCGTGCCCACAAAGCGGCAATTGGTGAAGCTCATGGCCCGCGCTTCCTGCAGCGAGAAGAGCAGAAACTGCCCGTAGGCGGGCTGGCCGCGGTAGGGCCGGTCCTCGAAGGTGCAGCCCACAAACCGGGTAGGGTAAGCCGCAAGGCCACAGCCGGTTATGAACGCGCCGTAAATGCGGCAGTTTTGAAACAAAAAATCCGTTTGCCGCACCCAGACCGACCAGTTGGTGAGGCCCCACAAAAGGCAGTTGCTTAGCACGATATGCTTGGCAGTGGGGGGGCCATCGCCGTAGCGGTCCGACACGAGCCCTTGGCCGGCATTATCGACCAGGCGGCAGCGCTCGAGGCGCACATTGGTCACGTAGCCGCCTTCGGGCTCCACATCGACGCCCGCACCGGGATTAGAGTAGAGCGGGCGGCCCAGGGCCGGAATCGGCACCCGGCCGGTATGGCTAAAGCTGCAGTTAACGGCCCGAAAACCGTTGACGCTTGTCAGCGACAGGCCCTGGCGGCCGTTGTAGTCGAAGGTAGAGTTTTCGAGCAGAATGTCTTCCAGCGCCGGGCTATCCAGGCTCGTGGCCAGGTGGTTGAGCACCTGAATGCCATCGCGGCCGAAGTGGTGCAGGGCTAGCCGGCGCAGGGTAATATGGCGCGAGCCGTTGATAAACACGCCGTCGGCCCCGAGCTGAATACCCGTGTCGCCCCAGTGCCCGCCCACCCGCAGCTTGCCGCTATTGCCATTCACAGCCAAGCTGGTTACTTCCACATTGTCGCAGCCCTGCAGCACCAGAAACGAGCCGAGGCTAGCCGCATAGCTGGCGTCAACAAAATAGGCCGTGGGGGCCTCGTAGGGCTTTTTGGTAATTGGGTCAAACGCCCCGTAGCGCAGGCTATCGGCATACCGAATCTCGGTGGTAGCGCTATCGGCCCCCTCAATCGACAGGTTGCGGCAATTGACGAAGTGCAGCAGGTCGGTGCGTTGGCCCGCAGCCTCCGGCTGGCCCACCAGGTAGGTGCCCTTCGGAATGGTGAGCACGGCGCGGCCAGCGCCGGCCGGCGTTTGCGCCCGCTGATTAAAAAAATCGGCCGCCTTGCGGAAGGCCGCGTGGTCGTTGGTGCGGCCGTCGCCCACGGCCCCAAAATCTTTTTTCAGGTCCTTGCGCAGCACGGTAGCAGCGGCCTGGCCGTGCGCCAGGCCGCTGGCCAGCAGCACCAGCAGGCTGCCCAGCAGCGTGTGGCAGGCTAGCCAGCAGCCAGGGCGGGGCACTTTTGCAGCGTGTTTTTTCATGGGGTTGCCTTACCCCGGCTAGCCTTGGCACCAGGGCGGGTAAGGCAAAAATAGCCCGGCTGGCCGGGGCTCCGCTAGCCAGGCATAGCCGCTGCCGGGGTGCTACGCCGTAACTTTGTCCCCCGTCATGCCTGAACGCTCCACCCCCTCCCCCACAGCGTCGGCCGCGAAGTATATCTTCGTCACCGGCGGCGTCACTTCCTCACTCGGAAAAGGAATTATTTCCGCCTCCCTGGCTAAGCTCTTGCAAGCCAGAGGCTTTCGAGTCACTATCCAGAAGTTCGACCCTTATATCAACATCGACCCGGGCACGCTCAACCCCTACGAGCATGGCGAGTGCTACGTGACCGACGACGGGGCCGAAACCGACCTCGACCTGGGCCACTACGAGCGCTTCCTGAATACGCCCACCTCGCAGGCCAACAACGTGACCACCGGCCGCATCTACGACACCGTGATTCGGCGCGAGCGCGAAGGGGCTTTCTTGGGTAAGACCGTGCAGGTAGTGCCCCACATCACCGACGAGATAAAGCGCCGGATGCTGCTGCTGGGCCAGGGCGGCGAATTTGACGTAGTAATTACCGAAATCGGGGGCTGCATCGGCGACATTGAGAGCCTGCCCTTCGTGGAGGCCGTGCGCCAGCTGCGCTGGGAGCTGCCGCCCCACGACTCGCTCGTGATTCACCTCACGCTGCTGCCCTACCTGGCGGCGGCCGGCGAACTGAAAACCAAGCCCACCCAGCACTCGGTGCGCGACCTGCGCGAGGCGGGCCTGCAGCCCGACATCCTGGTGTGCCGCTCCGAGCACCCGATTCCGGCCGAGATGCGGCGCAAGATTGCGCTGTTTTGCAACGTCAAAATCAATTCCGTTATCGAGAGCCTCGACGCCGACAGTATCTACTCGGTGCCGCTGCTCATGCTCAAGGAAGAGCTCGATGCCCGCGTTATTGCCAAGCTGCGCCTGCAAGGCGGCCACACCCCCGACCTGGAAGAGTGGAAGGAGTTTTTGGGTCGCCTCAAGAACCCGACCGAAGAGGTGACCATTGCGCTGGTAGGCAAGTACGTGGAGCTACCCGATGCGTATAAGTCTATCATTGAAGCATTTATCCACGCCGGCGCCTTCAATGAGTGCAAGGTGCGGGTGCGCACCATTCAGAGCGAGTTTCTGACGCCCGAAAACGCGGTGCAGCAGCTCGAAGGCGTGGACGCCGTGCTGGTAGCGCCCGGCTTTGGCGAACGCGGCTTCGAGGGCAAGGTGGCCGCCGTGCGCTACGTGCGCGAAAACGGGATTCCATTCTTCGGCATTTGCCTGGGTATGCAGGTGGCGGTGGTGGAGTACGCCCGCCACGTGCTGGGCCTGCCCGAGGCCAATTCGACCGAGATGAATCCGCTCACGTCCGACCCGGTAATTGCCCTCATGGCCGACCAGAAAGACATCACCCAGAAGGGCGGCACCATGCGCCTCGGCGCCTACACCTGCGAGCTTAAGCGCGGCTCGCGGGCGGCCAAAGCCTACGGCCGCAACATTATCAGCGAGCGCCACCGCCACCGCTACGAATTTAATGGCGCCTACGCCCAGCAGTTTGAAGACGCGGGCCTGCACCTCTCGGGCACCAACCCCGAAACCGGACTGGTAGAAGTAATCGAGCTGCCCAAGACGGTGCACCCGTGGTTTGTGGCCGGCCAGTTTCACCCCGAGCTCAAGAGCACCGTCGAAACCCCGCACCCGCTGTTCGTGCGCTTTGTGAAGGCCGCTATTCAGCGCAAGAAAGGGCTGTAATACGCAAGTAAAAACTTCGATAGAACGTCATACTAAGCCTGCAAAGCAGCTCGCTCGCGCCGCTAGGGTATAGCAATCCTACTGCTTCGAACGAGCTGCTTTACGGCGCTTGGCAGGACGTTCTTTTTTGTTAGGCGCCCCTGCCCCGCCCCGCCGTACCTTTGCCTTTCGAATTTTTTTTACTATAAATGGACCGCAATCAAGCGACTGGCCTTTTTCTAATTTCGGCCTTGCTCCTGGTGTACCTGTTTTTCTTCTCGCCCAAGGTGGCACCCGAGAAAAACAAGGCCCAGGCCCCTACCACCGCCACCACGACTAAGCCCGCCGGCCCCGCCCCCGCGCTAGCCCCGAGGCCAAGCTCGACTCGGCCGCTGGCCCGGCGCGCAGCATCGAGCTCAAAAACCCCGAGCTGACGCTCACCTTCTCGACCCAGGGCGGCCGCGTGCAGGCCGTGCGCCTCAACAAGTACAAGACGTTCTTCGGCAAGCCGCTCGACTTGTTTGACGCCCAAAGCGCCCGCTACAACACCAAGCTGACCACCACCGGTGGCCAAACGGTGGACTTCGCCAGCCTCAATTTTCAGGCCGGCGCGCCCACGGCCACGGCCGATGGCGGCCAGCAGCTAGCCTTCACCGCGCCGGTGGGCGGCGGCACCGTGACGCAGACCTACACGCTGCCTAAGGCGGGCTACGAGGTGAAGTATAACCTCAAGCTCAGTGGCGTGGCCACCACGCAGCCGCTCACGTTCAGCTTCGTGGACAACGTGCGCCAGACCGAGCAGGACCTCAAGCAGAACCGCAACCACTCGACAATCAACCACTACCTGGCCAGCGACGACCCGGGCAGCTTGGCCGAGGCTAGCGAGAAGCCCGAGGAAATGAAAATCACGGCGCCTATCAAGTGGTCGGCCGACAAGCACGACTTCTTCGTGGCCGGCTTCATCGCCGATTCGCAGCCTTTTGCCAGCGGCACTTTCAACTCGACGGTGAACCTGGCCGACTCCACGTTTATCAAGACGCTGAGCACCTCGCTAGCCCTGCCCGCGGCCGACGTGACGAGCGCGGCCGGCGGCCAGTACCGCTTCTTTTTCGGCCCCAACCAGTTCAATTTGCTGAAGGACGTAGCGCCAAATTTTGACCGCAACGTGTACCTGGGCTGGGGCCTGTTCCGCTGGGTAAACCGCTTTGTGGTGCTGCCGGTGTTCCACTTCCTGGAGCAATACATCAGTTCCTACGGCGTAATCATCCTACTGCTGGTGGTGCTTATCAAGCTTGTAACGTGGCCGTTGACCTATAAAACCTACGAGAGCCAAGCCCGCATGAAAGTGCTGAAGCCGGAGCTCGACGAGATTAAGGCCAAGTTCCCGGATGACCAGGTGAAGAGCCAGCAGGAGACCATGAAGCTGTACACGCAGTTTGGGGTGTCGCCGCTCAGCGGCTGCGTGCCCACGCTGCTCACGCTACCGATTCTGTTCGCCATGTTCCAGTTCTTCCCCAACGCGATTGAGCTGCGCCAGCAGCCTTTCCTGTGGGCCCACGACCTGAGCACCTACGACAACCCGATTCTGCTGCCCTTCACGCTACCGTACTTAGGCAACCACATCAGCCTGTTCACGGTGCTGATGACCATCTCGACGCTCTTTATGACCTACCAGAGCAACCAGATGAACACGGCCGCCATGCAGGGCCCGATGAAGTTCTACAGCTACCTCATGCCGCTGGTGTTCTTCTTCGTGCTGAACAGCTTCGCCTCGGGCCTAACCTGGTACTACTTAGTTTCCAACGTCGTAACCCTGGCCCAGCAGGCGCTCACGCGCTCGTTTGTGGATGACACCAAGATTCGCGCTCAGCTCGAAGCCAACAAGGTGAAGAACAAAGACAAGAAGCCCGGTGGTTTCCAAGCCCGGCTAGCCGAGGCCATGAAAACCGCCCAGGAGCGCGAGGCCCAGGGCAAGAAGCCCGGCAAGGCGTAGCCTCTCCGGCAACCACAAAAAAAGCGTTCGGCAGTGCCGAACGCTTTTTTTGTGGTCTAAGGTGGCCCGGTTTTCGTTTTATAGTTCGGGCCGCCCTTTTGCGCTTGGCCTACCCTAGCCGTTTTTGTATGCGTTACCTTGTCTGGCTGCTCGCCCTTTCACTAGCTCTGCCCGCCTGCGCCCAGCGCAAACTGCCTCGCAAAGCCAAAGCTATCCCCACGGCCACTGTGTCCAAAACCCAGGAGCCCGTGCTCGTGTACCAGCGCACGCCCTGCTACGGGCGCTGCCCGGCCTACACGGCCACCATCTACGCCGATGGTCGCGTGGAGTACGATGGCCAGCGCTTTGTGCCGCTGCTCGGCAAGCACACGCTGAGCCTGCCCCCGGCCCAGGTGGCCGAGCTGCTGGCCGAAGCCAAGCGCATTAATTTTTCGAGCCTGGCCGACCGCTACGCGGGTCACACTTCCGACCTGCCCGCCACTATCATTACGGTGCATCCAGTGGGGCAGCCGCTGCACGCGGTGTACGCCTCCGAGGGCATTCCTGAGAACCTGCAAGGCTACATCAATTATCTCAACGGCCACCTCGACCCGCTAGCTGGCGTCAACGTGGATAAGTAGGCTAGCCGGCTACTCCTTGCGCACGCGCTCCAGCAGCAGCTGGTTCATGGGGTTGGGCGTGAGGCCGCGCACGTTGCGCTGCGTGAGGCGGATTATCTCGTCGTAGTAAAGAGAAATTACCGGCTGGTCGCGCACCACGAGCCGGTCCATTGCCTGGTACAGCTCGGTGCGCCGGGCGGCATCCTGCTCCCGAATGGCCCGGGCGTATAGCTGGTCGTATTCCCTTGATTTGTAGTGTGTTTTATCAGGTCCGGCGGGACTGAAATTAGGCGAGTAAAACAGGGCCAGGTAGTTTTCAGCATCGGGATAATCACCCAGCCAGCTCTTGCTGAAGAAGGCGGCGCGGCCATTGTCCACCAGCTCCTGCTGGGCGGCCGACTGGTTCACGTCAATCTGCACCTGCACGCCCACGTCGGCCCAGTTCTTTTGCAAGTATTCGGCCACGGCCTTGCGCTCGGCCACGGTGCTCAGGCGCAGCCGGAGCGGCCGGCCAGGGTCGTAGCCGGCCGCTTTTAGCAAGGCCCGCGCCTTTTGGGGCTGGTAGGTATAGCCAGGCACCCTAGCCGGCGAAAACGACGGCAGCGCCGCCGGCACGAAGCCCGACTCGCCCGGCCGCCCCACGTAGTTGAGCACATAGGCCAGCAGTTCGGGCCGGTTAATGGCGTAGCTCAGCGCCTGGCGCACCCGCACATCGCGCAGGGCGCGGCCCTGGCTAGCCTGCTCGCCGATGAGCTTGGCCGAATCGAGCTGAAAACCCAGGTACTCGGTGTTGAGGTAGGGCGCTTTCTGCAAGTTGAAGCGGCCCTGAAAATCGGTCCGCACCGAGCCATCAGGGTTAAGAATGAGGTCGCGCGAGCCCTCGCGGATGCCGCTCAGGAAATCCAGCTTGCCCTGCAAAAAGGTCAGAAACTCGGTCTTACGGTCGGCGATGAAGCTGATGGCAACTGCTTTTAAATAAGGAAGTTGCCGGCCTTGCGCATCTTTGCGCCAGTAGCCAGGGTTGCGGTGGTAGAGCAATACGTTGCCTTCGTCCCACACCTTGAATTGAAACGGCCCGGTGCCCACCGGGTGCTCGCGAAAGTCCTTGCCATACTTCAGCACCGCCTCATGCGGCACCACGTAGGTGTAGGGCATGGTGAGCAGGCTCAGAAACGGGATAAACGGCGCCTTGAGGTGAATACGCAGCGTCGAGTCGTTGGCCGCTACGAAGCAGGTGTCGCTGATGTTGCCTTGACTGTCTTCCAGCACCTTACCCCGAAAAATCCAGCCGCCCGGCGAGGCAGTAGCGGCATCAAACAGCCGCCGAAAAGAATAGACAAAGTCGCTAGCCTTCACTGCCCGGCCTTTGCCACCGGCAAAGGCTTCGCTGTTCTGAAAGCGCGCGCCGCGCCGCAGCCAAAACGTATACGTGAGCCCATCGGATGAAATCTGGTAGCGCCGGGCCAGCGCCGGGGCGGGCTGCAAGGTCGAATCCAATTCCAGCAGGCCGTTGTAGAGCTGCGCCACGGCCCAGCTATTGGCCTGGTTGCGAGCAAAGGCGGGGTCGAGCGAGGTGAGCGCCTCGGGCTGGTTGTAGCGAAATACGCGCCGCTCATCGGCCGCTGAGGGGCCGGCGCCCGAGCAGGCCGCCAGCAGCACCGGGCTAGCCACAGCGGCCAGCCCGGCCAGCCAGCGAAAACGCAATTCAGGTAGAAACATCGGTTAGGGGTGTCGGTTGCAAAGGTAGGGGCCGCGTTGGCCGCCTCGATACCGCATCTATCTTCCCCATTTCCACATTTTTTCATCCTTTCCAATGCAGCTTACCTATTTCGGCCACGCCTCATTTCTAGCCACCATCGGCGGCGTGCGCGTACTGTTTGACCCCTTTATCAGCCCCAACCCCCTAGCCAAGGCTATCAATGTAAACGCCATTGAGGCCGACTACATTCTACTCTCGCACGGCCACGGCGACCACATTGCCGATGCCGAGGCCATTGCCAAGCGCACGGGCGCCAAAATTGTGGCCATCGCCGAGATAGCCGGCTACTTCGGCGCCAAAGGCATCGAGGTTATCGGCACCAACCTGGGCGGCAAAGTCGTGCTGCCCTTCGGCACGGTGCACTGCGTGGCCGCCGCCCACAGCAGCTCGTTCCCCGACGGCTCGTATGCCGGCGTGGCCATGGGCTTCGTTATTAAAGCCAATGATGGCCAGCACAAAACGCTGTACTTCGCCGGCGACACGGCCCTCACCTACGACCTCAAGCTCATCGGCGAGCGCCACAAGGTAGATGTGGCGCTGCTGCCCATCGGCGACAACTACACGATGGGTATTACCGATGCCCTGGTGGCCGCCGACTGGGTGGGCACCCGCGAGATTATCGGCATGCACTACGACACCTTCCCCGTCATCGCCATCAACCACGAGGCGGCGCTGGCCGAGGCTAAAGCCGCTGGCAAAAACCTGCGTCTGCTGCGCATCGGCGAAACGGTGGAGCTGTAAAGCTTTTTGTTCTTATAAGCGCCACGAAGTGGCGCGCGGCAATCTTTCCTTTACGCTGGGTTAATACCCCCTTGATGCAGGCGACGAAGGAAAGATTGCCGCGCGCCACTTCGTGGCGCTCGCAAGGACAGACGCGGGCAGTTCGGGAGCAGCGCTTGGCGAATCCATTTTTTTTAGCCTTATTTTGTAGGTTGAACAGCGCCGGTTCCGGCTAGCTTTATTCCTCCGCTTAGCGCGTCTCCTTAGTATATCGTTTGTTGTTATGGGCAAAATTATCGCGGTAGCCAACCAGAAAGGTGGCGTCGGCAAAACCACCTCGGCCATCAACTTGGCTGCCTCTTTGGCGGCCCTGGACTACCGCACCCTGCTCGTCGATGCCGACCCGCAGGCCAACGCCACGTCGGGCGTGGGTTTCGACCCCAAAGACATCGAAAACAGCGTGTACGAGTGCATGGTTGATGGCATTGACCCCAAAGACATCATTCTGCAAACCAACATCTTGCCGCAACTCGACCTCATGCCCTCCCACATCGACCTGGTGGGCGCCGAGGTGGAGATGATAAACCTGCCCAACCGCGAGGAGAAGATGAAGGAGGCCCTGCGCCCCCTCGCCGACCAGTACGACTTCATCATTATCGACTGCTCGCCCTCGCTAGGCCTCATCACGGTGAACGCCCTCACGGCGGCGCACTCGGTTATCATCCCGGTGCAGTGCGAGTATTTCGCCCTCGAAGGCCTGGGCAAGCTCTTGAATACCATTAAGATAATCCAGAGCCGCCTTAATACCAACCTCGAAATCGAAGGTATTCTGCTCACGATGTACGATGTACGCCTGCGCCTCTCCAACCAGGTGGTGGAAGAAGTGCAGATGCACTTTCAGCAGCTCGTGTTCGACACCATCATCCCGCGCAACGTCAAGCTGAGCGAGTCACCGAGCTTTGGCATTCCCGTCATCCTGCACGATGCCGAGAGCAAAGGCGCCGTGAGTTATCTCAACCTGGCCCGCGAAATCGTGGAGAAGAACAGCGTGGAGGCTAGGCCCGAGGAAGCGCCGGAGGATGAGCTGGCGTAACTGTCTAGGTTAAAATACCCTAGCCATGATTGAGGAGCAAAAAGAGCCTGTCGCTTGGTACTTGCTCATGTATGAACTAATCGATGCTCAGGATGGCATAGAGAGTTTGCTCCGCGATATGAGGGAGGATAAAGAGTTTAGCGAGATTGAGTTCAGAATACATATGGCTCATATTTATGGACATTTAAATCGCGCTTGGAATGGTCGCAATGCTACTGACCAACAATGGCAAGCCGATAGAATGCCTGATGAATGGAACAGCTTTCCCACTGACTCAGACCTACCCCAGACTTTTTAATTTCTTGCAAAAGAACGTCCTGCTGAGCTTGTCGAAGCACCTCTCCCGCGCTGCTAGGGTCGTTCGGTAGAGATGCTTCGATAAGCTCAGCAGGACGTTCTTTTTTCATTTTCGTTTATTCCTAAAGCTATGCCCACCCTGCCTAACAACCTCCTCATCAGCAGCGACCCGACCGTGCGCTCGGGGCGGCCGTACCTGACGGGCACCCGCATCAGCGTGGCTGATGTGCTGGAGTGGCTGGCTAGCGGGATAACAGAGGCCGACCTGCTGCGCGACTTTCCGGAGCTGACGCCGGAGATGCTACGCGCCTGCCTGCGTCACTCCTCCGACCGCGGGCACTTGCAGTATTGAGGTGGCCGCAGCCTTGCCCTTCGACTGCTACGGCGTAATTTTGACGTTCGGCTGCTGCTTGCCTTTTGGGCCGCGCCGACGTTAGTATGTCATCAGAGAAGAACGAAGAGAAAATCCAGGCTGCCCTGAATGCCAATCCGGCCGCTGCCGCCGCTGCCAAGCGTAAGGTTGGTGGCTTGGGCCGGGGCCTCAACGCGCTAATTGAGGGCAGCTACGATAAAAAAGGGGAAACGCGCGAGCAGCGCCTCGTGCCCAATCCGCTGAACTCGGTAGGTCAGATTCCGGTCGAGCAGATTGAGGCCAACCCCTACCAGCCGCGCACGCACTTTGACCAGGAAGCCTTGGCCGAACTGGCCGACAGCATTAAGATTCAAGGCATTATCCAGCCCGTGACGGTGCGCCAGCTGGGCACCAATTCCTACCAGCTCATCTCGGGCGAGCGCCGCCTGCAAGCCAGCAAGCTAGCCGGCCTGGATACCATTCCGGCGTACATCCGCAAGGCCGACGACCAGCAAATGCTGGAAATGGCGCTGATTGAGAACATTCAGCGCGAAAACCTAAACGCGATTGAAATCGCGCTCAGCTACCAGCGCTTGCTGAGCGAGTGCCAGCTGCGCCAGGAAGACCTGGGCGAGCGCGTGGGCAAAAACCGCTCGACCGTCACTAATTACCTGCGCCTGCTGAAGCTGCCGCCCAGCATCCAGATTGGCCTGCGCGATTCGGTGATTGGCATGGGCCACGCCCGCGCCCTCATCAATATCGAAGACCCGCAGCAGCAGGTAGACCTCTACCGCCGCATCGTGGCCGAGGATATGTCGGTGCGCCGCGTTGAGGAGTTGGTGCGCAATGGTACGGCCAGGCCCGCCGGCGGCGCGGCCACGGCCAAGCCCCAGCCTACGCCCGTGGTGCCGGTGGCCGAACTGCGCCGCACCGAGCGCCAGCTCACCGACTACTTCGGCTCGAAGGTGCAGCTGCGGCCGAGCGCCCAGGGGCGCGGCGAAATCAAGATTTCCTTTGATTCGGTGGAGGATATGCAACGCATTCTGCATATTCTGCAACCTGCGTAAGTACCGCACTTATTCCGCGCCGGTGGGCGTTAGCGGCTTACTTATGAAAGACTTCGCGCTTCTTGGTTTTTGGCGGCTGGCTAGCCCCGCTTGGCTGCTGGCCCTGGTAGTAGTGCTGGCCGGCGCGCGGCCGGCACTGGCCCAGATTCCGACTTCGACCAATCCGTATGATGTGAACCCGACCACCCCCCAGGTGGTGCGGCCCGACACGGCTACGGTGCGTAAAATCAGCAAGAAGGAAAAGCGCGCCCAGCACGCCGCCGACTCGGCCAAGCGCACCGAGCGGCTGTTTGGCCTGCACCTCACCCGGCCCGAAAAGGCGGGCATTCTGGCGCTGATTCCGAGCGGCGGGCAGATTTATAACAAGCGCTACTGGAAGCTGCCCATTGTGTACGGCATGGTGGGCGGACTGGGATATTGGGTTTATTTTCAGCAGAAATACTATACGCAGTATTTGAAGGCGTATCACCTCGGCCAGCAATATACCGGCACGGGCGCGCCATCTGCTTACCTGAATGCGACTGACTTCCCGCAGGCCAGCCAGGAAACTTCGCTAACCAACATCTACAATAACCTCACTGGCTACCGCAGCTACCGCGATTTGGCGGTGCTTATCAGTGCGCTCGGCTATTCTTTGACCATTCTGGATGCCGTGGTGGATGCCCACCTGCACGACTTCGACGTGAGCGATAACTTGTCGCTGAACTGCCGGCCTACCCTGCTGCTGGTACCCGGCCAGCTTACCCCGGCCGGCGGGCTGGCGCTGACTTTGCGGGTGAAATAACCCGTTGCTACTCAGTATAGTACATGAAAATTCTGCTTATCGGCTATGGCAAAATGGGCCAGACGATAGCCGGGCTAGCCGCCGGCCGGGGCCACGAAATCGTGGGCATTGTGGACCACCAGACCTCCAGCCAGCGCATTGAGAATTTCACGCCTAGCCAGGTTGATGTGGCCATCGAGTTTACCCACCCCGAGGCGGCCTTCGGCAACGTGGCGGCCTGCCTGCGCCAGGGCCTGCCGGTGGTGTGCGGCTCGACGGGCTGGCTGCACCACTTTGAGGAGGCTAGCCAGCTGACGGCGGAAACCAAGGGGGCGCTGTTCTACGCTTCCAACTACAGCGTGGGCGTGAACCTGTTTTTTCACTTCAATGAGTACATCGCCGCCAAGATGAACCAGTTTGCGGCCGGCTACGATGTGCAGATGACCGAGATTCACCACATTCACAAAGTAGACCAGCCCAGCGGCACAGCCCTCACGGCGGCCGAAGGCATCCTGGCCCACTTTCCGGCCAAGACTACCTGGCGCAACGCGCCCGCCCAGGCGCCGCACGAGCTAGCCGTGCTCAGCGAGCGGCGCGGCGAGGTAGTGGGTACCCACGAGGTACGCTACGTATCGAGCGCCGACACCATTGAGCTGCGCCACGAGGCCCACTCGCGCGAGGGCTTTGCGCTGGGCGCGCTGCTGGCCGCCGAGTGGCTGCCCGGCCGCCACGGCGTATTCGGCATGAAGGAGCTGCTGGGGCTGTAAAACGGAGTGGCACTCCGTTTTATAGTTGTTTATTTGCTAAATATTATACGGGTGAGTAATCCACTCCCGCTTCCGTTTCATGCTCTTTCGCAAAACTGACCCGACTGCTCCCCCCAGCCGCCCAAGGGCAAAGGCCGCGAGTGGTTCGACTCGCTGCTGTTTGCCGTTATCGCGGCCACCCTCATTCGCTGGGCCACGTTTGAGGCTTACGTCATTCCGTCGCCGAGCATGGAACACTCGCTATTGGTAGGCGACTACTTGTTTGTGAGCAAGTTGCACTACGGCCCCATTACGCCCCAAACGCCCTTGCAGGTGCCGCTTACGCACCAGACGGTGCCGATTTTCGGCTTCAAGAGCTACTCCGATGCTATTCAGCTGCCCACGTACCGGCTGCCGGGCTTCAGCTCGATAAAGCGCAACGACGTGGTGGTATTTCACGTGCCGCACGAGCAGCAGTACCCGGCCGACCTGCGCACCAACTACATCAAGCGTTGCATCGCCATTGCGGGCGATACCCTGGAAATTCGTAATGGCCAGGTATTTTTGAACGGCAAGCCCGGTGTTATCGCCGGCGCGCCGCAGACTACCTACTTCATGGAAGTAGAAACGCCCAACGACGAGGTGCGCCAGGCCCTGCACGACCAAGGCGTGGTGGAGTACGAACAGCTAGAAGACGGGATTCCGGCGGCCGGCACTAACCCCGAAACGGGCAAAGTGGGCTACTTCATCAGCTGCCCGGCCAACGTGGCCGAGTATTTTAAAAAGCAGCCCTACGTGAAATCGCTGACCGTAACGGCCCCTAGCGTGCAGCTCTTCCCCGACGTGGCCGATTTTCATGTATCGGGCGCCATGAGCGCGGTGCAGCGCAAGTGGCAGCTCGACAACTACGGCCCGCTGCCCGTGCCCAAAAAAGGCCAGACCATCGCGCTCACGCCCGCCAACGCCGCCATTTACTACAAAATCGTGAGCCAGTACGAGCACAACCCGGGCGTTACCTGGGGCCCGGACGGCATGATTCAGCAAAATGGCAAGCCGCTGACGCGCTACACCATCAAGCAGAACTACTACTTCATGATGGGCGACAACCGCCACAATTCCGAAGACTCGCGCTTCTGGGGCTTCGTGCCCGAAGACCACGTGGTAGGCAAGGCCGTGCTTATCTGGCTCTCGCTCGACCCCTTCGGCAACGCCGCGCACAAGGTGCGCTGGGGTCGCCTGTTTCATACGATAGACTAGCCGTAGCGCAGACTTTGTAGTTCGCGCTCGCAAGCGGTTAAAACGCGGACTACAAAGTGCGCGCTACTGGGCCCCCGGCGGAATCATTCGGCCGGGGCCCTTGTTCATATGCGTGAAATCTAGTAGCTTGCGCCCAACTAGTTTTCGCCTACCGTATATGGACCAAAAAGTGCTTGTACTCAATGGCGACTACACCGCCATTACCTTATGCAGCGTACAGAAGGCTTTCGTGCTGTTGTTTCTGGATAAAGCGGAAATGGTGGCCAAGTCGGACCACGGCACGCTGCGCACGATTTCACAGGCGTATCCCAAGCCCAGCATCATCCGGCTGGCGCGCTATGTGCGCGTGCCCTACAAAGGCATTGCCCTCAGCCGCCACAATATTTTCAAGCGCGACCAGTACGAGTGCCAGTATTGCGGCTCGGGCAAGAACCTGACCCTCGACCACGTGATGCCGCGCTCGCGCGGCGGCGACTCGGGCTGGACCAACCTCGTGGCGGCCTGCTCACGCTGCAACCACGCCAAAGGCCAGCGCACGCCTTCGGAGGCGAATATGCCTCTCCGCACCCAGCCCAAGAAGCCAACCCTAGCCGGCTTTCTCAAACTCTCGGCCGGCACCCTCGACCAGAACTGGCACGCCTACCTGGGCTAGCCACTAGCTAACGCAACAAAAAAGCGTTCGGCCAGCTGGCCGAACGCTTTTTTGTTGCGTTAGCTAGTGGGGCTAATAGGTCTGCTCCTCGGCGGCACCGGCCGGGTAGGCTTCCCCTTCCGAATACTCTTCTGATACCGGCTGGCCGCTGATGAACGTGAGCAGGTCGCGGTTGAGACGGTCGGCGGCCGTTACGTTTAGGCCGTGGGCTTCGCCATTGTACACCACCAATTGGGCGCCGGGCACGAGTTCGACGGCGCGCTTGGCACTGTTGTCGAGCGGCACCGTTTTGTCGGCATCGCCGTGGATAAACAGCGCCGGCACTTTGATTCCTTTCAAATCCTGGCGGAAATCGGTGGCGCTAAAGGCTTTTACGCACTCGGTGGTGGCGCGCGGCGTGGCGTGCAAGGCAATGCTCTGGCTCCAGTCGAGAGTGGCCTGGCTCACGGGGTGGCTCAAGGCGCCCACGCCGTAGAAGCCTTTGCTGAATGTGGCCAGAAAATCGGGGCGGTCCTTGCCGATATTTTTCAGCATATCGTCAAACACCGACTTATCTACGCCATCGGGGTTATCCGCCGTCTTGAGTAGGTAAGGAGTCACGGCGCTGATAAAGACCACCTTGCTCACGCGCGCGCCCTGGTGGCGGCTCATGTAGCGGGCTACTTCGCCGCCGCCCATTGAGAAGCCGACCAGGGTCACGTTTTGCAAATCGAGATTATCGAGCACGGCCTTCAAGTCGTCGGCAAACTGGTCGTAATTGTAACCGTCCCAGGGCTTTGATGACTTACCAAAGCCGCGGCGGTCGTAGGCCACCACGCGCACGCCGTGCAACGGCAGCTCGGCCAGCTGAAACTCCCAGGACTGAAGGTCGAGCGGCCAGCCGTGGATGAGGACTACCGGGTTGCCCTGGCCATAATCTACATAATTGATTTCAATAGGCTTGCCAGCGGCGTCGCTGCCTGCTTTGATGAGGTTCATACGGGAAAAGGAAGGGTGAATGAGAAGGATTCCTTCAGATTTACGCAAAGCCGACTGCCAGGGATGACAAATGACATAATTTTTCTGTTAACAAGGCTAGCAGACTGGGTATTAAGCCGAAGCGTATACTGCTTTCAATCAACAGATTTCTTGCGCTTAGCAAACTACGCGCGTTTCTGACCGTCTTTTGCGGCATGAAATGCTCTCTGTACGCGCTGCTGGGGTTGCTCGGCCTGGCGGCCTGCAACCACCAGCCAGCGGCCACTACCACTACTGTCGGCGCGGGTGCGGCTAGCCCACCGTCGGCAGTGGCTAGCTCGCCCGGCACCTCCTACCACGTGTACCGCGCCCTGCTGCCGGGCCAGGCCGATAGCATTACGCTGCACCTAGTGGCCGCCCCGCGCAGCTTCGACGCCACGGGCACCACGGGCCGCTTCGGTAGCTACTACGGCCTTGATGGCCACCCCTATACCTTGCAAGGCCAGCCTAGCCTGACTCCCGACAGCGTGGTGCTGTTTGAAACCAGCCCCGAAAAGGCCATCGACCCCAACGGGCCTACGCTGTACTGGCGCCTGCGCCAGTCCGGCCGGGGCGACCTGGCGGGCACCGTGGGCGGGCAGCCGACGCGCCTGCGGCTGGTGCAGCCGGCGGCCGGCGCGCTCACGTTTGCCGTGCGCTACTTTGCCGACTCGGCCGCAGCTTTTCCCAAAGATGTGCAGTCGCCGCGCGGACACATCAGCTTGCAGGCACTGGTGCCGACCGGGGGCGACGCCGACTTGCGCCAGCGCCTGACCGACAACATATTAGTAGGCCTGCGCGGCGATACGCTCGATGGCTTACCGCCGGTGACGCTCACGGCGCTTTATAAGCAGCAGCGCCAGCAGTTTTTCAAGGAATACCGCGAGGATGCGGCCGATACCCGCCCGGCCACCGCCGACACGGCAGGCCTGGGCACCTATGCCCCCGGCCTGAGCTACGAAGACCAGACGAATACCTACGTGCTCTACCGCCAGACCAACTTGCTGAGCCTGGGGTTCTTTCATTACAACTACAGTGGTGGTGCACACGGCGCGTATGGCACTGCGGGCGCCAGCTACGACCTGCGCACCGGGCGCCGCCTGCGCTACGATGATATTTTTCGGCCTGAGGCGGCGCAGCAGCTGCCCGCCTTGCTAGGCCGGGCGGTACGCCCGCTGGTGGGGCTAGCCGCCGCCGAACCGCTCGATAAGCAGCTCTTCGTGAAGCAGATGCCGGTGACGCAGAATGTGTACCTGACGACCAGCGGAGCCGTTTTTATTTACCAGCCCTACGAAATTGCGGCGTATGCGCAGGGCGAAATACGGGTGTTTTTGCCACTTTCCGAACTGCGCCCGCTGCTGCGCGATGGCCTGCCGCTGCCGGGCAGCGGCGTAGTGGCCCGCTAGGGTCGGGCTGCTTTCTTTGTGATTACCCCGCTCATTTTACGCTTTCCTATGCCTAGCCAAACTCCGCCCCTCGCCGAAGCTTTCCGCCTGTTCGACGCAGCTAACAGCGCAGACCCCAACCTCGAACCGAATGAGACGGGCGAGCTGGTGCCCAAGGAAGTGCTGTATGCCCAGCGCATGAGCGCCTGCCTGGCCCGCGTGGCGCCCGACGCGCCCGAAGCCGTGCAGCTCGCCGCCCGCTGCCAGCACATCCGGCGCTGGAGCATTCCGCGCCAGGACTTCCCCATGACGCGGCCCGGCTACCACCAGTGGCGCAACACGCTCAAGAAGTACCACGCCGAGCTGGCTGGCCAGCTTTTGGCCCAGGCCGGCTACGCGCCCGAGCTGATAACCCGCGTGCAGGAGCTGGTGCAGAAGCTGCGCCTGAAAGACGACCCCGAAGTGCAGCTGCTGGAAGACGTTATCTGCCTGGTATTTCTGGAGTATTATTTCCTGCCCTTCGCCGCCCAGCACCCCGAAGAAAAGGTGCTTGAGATAGTGCAGAAAACCTGGCCCAAAATGACCGCGCGCGGCCACGCGCTAGCCCTGCAACTACCCTTCTCGCCCGAGGCGCGGGCGCTGGTGGAGAAAGCCCTGGCCTAAAAACTGCCACTTGTGCCATGACCACACAAGCCGCCCTGGCAGCTCACCTCCAACGCCGGGTACCTCTACCCGCCCCCGTACTGGCGGAGATGCTAGCCAGCTTCACGACCCAGCGTGTGCAGAAACGGCAGTTCATTGTGCAGCCTGGCTTTGTGGCTACTACCCGCAGTTATATCGTAGCCGGGGCTTTTCGCGCCTACGTCATCGACCAAGAGGGCCGGGAGCGCACTATTCAGCTGGCTATCGACGATTGGTGGATTTCCGATTATAACAGCTACATCTCCCAGCAGCCGGCCACCATGTTTGTGGTGGCGCTCGAAACCAGCACGGTATTGCAGATTACCTACGAGCGCGAGCAGCAGCTAAAAAGTGCGCACCACGCAGCCGAAACCTTTTTTCGGATAATGGCCGAGCGCTCAGCCGCTTTTTTTCAGCGCCGCATCATCGCCAACCTTACCCAAACGGCCGAGGAGCGCTACCACGATTTTCTGGCTCATTACCCGCTGCTCGCCCAGCGCGTGCCGCAATACGCCTTAGCATCCTACCTAAATATGACGCCTGAATTCTTGTCAAAAATTAGAAATAATAAAGCGTAACTATTTGTAATTTAATACGATAGACACCACACCGCGCGCGTTATGCAGCGGTTATTGCTTGAACTACTTCAACCGTATTTCTTAAGGTACTTCAAGGGAAGGAGGCTAGCCTGATGGGGAATTTTGCCTCATCATTTTACAACCCCTTCCCATGACAGAGACAGCAGCAAAACTCCGCAATAAGGTAGCCGTTATCACAGGCGGCAGCAGCGGCATTGGCCTGGCTACGGCCCAACTATTTGCCGAGCAGGGCGCTCGCGTTGCCATTACGGGGCGCAACCAGGCAGCCCTGGACCAAGCCGTGGCCCAGATTGGCCACGGTGCCCTAGCCGTGGCCGGCGATGTGGCCAATGTAGCCGACCTCGACCGCTTGTTTGCCACTGTACATCAGCAGCTGGGCGCGGTAGATGTGCTCATCGTCAATGCTGCCAGTTATGTGCTAGCGCCGCTGGCCGACTTCACCGAGTCGATGTTTGACCGCGTGAGTAACGTCAATTTTAAAGGCACGTTCTTCACGGTGCAGAAGGCTTTACCCTACCTGCGCGACGGTGCTTCGGTGGTCCTCACCTCGTCTACGGTAGCCGAAAAGGGTGTGCCCAACCACGCCGCCTACGCCGCCACAAAAGCCGCTACGCGCTCGCTGGCCCGCAGCTTTTCGGCCGAGTTGCTGCCCCGGCGTATTCGGGTGAATGTGCTTACACCCGGCCCCGTCGATACGCCAGTATTCGAGTCTGTTACGGCCAGTAAGGAAGAAGCCGAAGCTGCCAAAGCTGGCATGGGACAGTTTGCCCCCGTGAAGCGGGTCGCCACTGCCCGCGAAATCGCCCAGGCCTCACTATACCTAGCCACCGATGACTCTAGTTTTATGCTCGGCAGCGAGCTTTTGATTGATGGAGGCATTCGCACGCTGTAAGCAACATAGCTACCGGTAGTAAACGCGCCCCCTCGCTGGCACTAGCCCGGCGAGGGGGCGCTGCGCGTTAATCCATCGATGATAGTTCGCTGGTTGTGCCTAGCCCCATTTTTCGGCCCACGCCTACCACATCGCCAATAAAGATGATGGCCGGGTACGTGATGCCGGCCGCGGCTACCAGCGTGGGCAACTCTTCTACGCGGCCTACCACGACTTTGCGCTGCGGCAGTGAGGCGTGCATAACTACGGCGGCGGGCGTATAGCCGCGGCCTTCGGCTACGTAAGTAGCGGCGATTTCGGGCAGCTTTTTCATGCCCATGTAGATGACGACCGTCGAGTTGCTTTGCATGGCTAGCCGCAAATCGGCCGAGAGCGAGCCGTCTTTTTTGGTGCCCGTGAGCACCCAGATGCCCTCACTCACCTGCCGGTGCGTGAGCGGAATATCTTCAAAGCCAACGGCCTGCATACTCGAAATACCGGGCACGTAGTGCGCCGCAATGCCCTGGCTGCGGGCAAACAGCATCTCCTCAAAGCCCCGCCCGAAGATGAACGGGTCGCCACCCTTCAGGCGAATAACGCGGCCTTTGGCCAGCGCCTTCTCGCGGATTAACTTGTGAATAACCTCCTGGGGCGTGTATTCGCCGTAGGGTTTTTTGCCCACGTAGATGCATTCGCAAGCCACGGGGGCTAGCGCCAGCAGCTCCTGGTTGGCGAGGTTGTCGTAGAGAATCACATCGGCCGTTTGCAGAATGCGGTGCGCTTTCAGGGTCAGCAGCTCGGGGTCGCCGGGGCCGGCACCTACCACGTACAGTTCGGGAATAGTTGGCAAACGGGTCATAGGCATGACGGCAAATACAAAAAGCTAGCCTAGGCAGCCAACAAAGAAACGCTGCTAGCTGCCTGGCAAAATAACATCCTCATGCTGGCTGTGAGCAACCAAGCAAATAAGGCTGCCTGCTAAATTTAGGGTGTTGCTAAGAAAAATTAACCTTTATTTTTGAAACTACCTATTTGATAAAGGGTCATTTTTGTTTAAGTTTGCTGAACAAGATGTGTAACACCCCTTAATTAAGGGCCTTAGTGAAAACATCTTTATTTTAATTCTCGCCCTCCTCCCCCTCCCCACCCCCTCGATTTTGCCAACTCATTTTCTACCTATACCTAACTGGTTAGTATGGCACCGCAGGGAAAACCAACCGTCGTTGTTATCGGCAACGGCATGGTCGGCTACAAATTTTGCGAGAAGCTCCTCGCCAAATCGACCGCTTTTAACCTCGTAGTATTTGGCGAAGAGCCCCGCGTGGCCTACGACCGCGTGCACCTGAGCGAGTATTTCGGCGGCAAAACCGCCGACGACCTGCTGATGGCCCCCCAGCAGTGGTACCACGACCATGGTATCGTGCTGCATCTGGGCGATGCCGTGCAGGAAATCGACCGGGCTAGCCGCACGGTGCACGCCCGCAGTGGCCTCGTGCAGCCCTACGACTACCTGGTGCTGGCCACCGGCTCGTCGGCCTTCGTGCCCGATGTGCCGGGCGTGGAAAAGAAAGGCGTGATGGTGTACCGCACCATCGAGGACCTCGACCAGATAAAGGCCTACGCCGCCACCGCCCGCAGCGGCGCCGTACTCGGCGGTGGCCTGCTTGGCCTCGAAGCCGCTAAGGCCCTGCTCGACCTTGGCGTGGCCGATGCCCACGTGGTGGAGTTTGCCCCCCGCCTGATGCCCAGGCAGATAGACGCCGCCGGCAGCGCCATGCTGCAAAGCAAGCTGGAGGCGCTAGGGTTGAAAATTCACCTCAGCAAAGCTACCTCGCACATCGGCGGCGAGGGCAAGATTGACGCGCTGCACTTCGGCGACGGCTCCATTCTGGAAGTTGATATGCTGGTGATTTCGGCCGGCATCCGGCCCCGCGACGAGCTAGCCAAGCTAGCCGGCCTGGAAGTGGGCATGCGCGGCGGCATCGTGGTAAACGACGAGATGCGCACCAGCGACTCCAGCATCTTCGCCATCGGCGAGTGCGCGCTGCACGGCGGCATGATTTACGGCCTCGTGGCGCCCGGCTACGACATGGCTGAGGTGGTAGTGAGCCAGTTGCAGCAGGGCGCCCGCGCCTTCACCGGCTACGACATGAGCAGCAAGCTCAAGCTCATCGGCGTAGATGTGGCTAGCTTCGGCGACCCGTTTATCGCGGAGCCGCACAGCCGCAGCATCGTGTTTGAAGACGCGCACAGCGGCGTGTACAAGCGCATCAACCTCAGCCCCGACGGCAAGTACCTACTGGGCGGCGTGCTCATCGGCGATGCCGAAGCCTACAACATGCTGCTGCAAACGGTCAACAACAAAATCGTGCTGCCGCCGCACCCCGAAGACCTCATCCTGGGTGCCCGCGGCGGCGAGGCGAGCGAAGGCGCCGGCGTAATGAGCCTGCCCAACGAGGCCCTGGTGTGCTCGTGCGAGGCCGTAACTAAAGGCATGATTTGCGATGCCGTGACCGAGCTGGGCGCTACCAGCGTGGACGCGATGAAGAAATGCAATAAGGCCGGCACTGGCTGCGGCGGCTGCGTGCCCATGGTGAAGGACCTCATCAACGGCACACTCACGGCGCAGGGCGCCTACATCAAAAACGTACTGTGCGAGCACTTCGACTACTCGCGCCAGGAGCTGTTCGACTTATTGAAAATCAACGACATTCGTACCTATAGCGCGGCGCTCGACCACTTTGGCACCGGCGATGGCTGCGAGGTGTGCAAGCCCGCCGTGGGCAGCATCTTGTCGGGCCTCTGGAACGAGCTGATTGTCAAGCAAAACACCATCCAGGATACCAACGACCGCTACCTGGCTAACATCCAGAAGGGCGGCAGCTACTCGGTGATGCCGCGCATGGCGGGCGGCGAGGTATCGCCCCAGCAGCTGATGGCCATCGGTCGCATCGCGGAGAAGTACAACCTGTACACCAAGATTACGGGTGGCCAGCGCATCGACATGTTCGGGGCGCACGTCAGCGACTTGCCTAATATCTGGGAGGAGCTGATTGCCGAGGGCTTTGAGAGCGGGCACGCCTACGGCAAGAGCCTGCGCACCGTGAAAAGCTGCGTGGGCAGCACCTGGTGCCGCTACGGCCTGCACGACAGCGTGAGCTTCGCCATCGAAATCGAAAATCGGTACAAGGGCATTCGCTCGCCCCACAAAATGAAGAGCGGCGTGAGTGGCTGCGTGCGCGAATGCGCTGAGGCCCAAGCCAAAGACTTCGGCGTAATTGCCACCGAAAAGGGTTGGAACCTGTACGTGTGCGGCAACGGCGGCGCCAAGCCCCAGCACGCCCAGCTGCTAGCCGCCGATATTGATAAAGAAACCCTCCTCAAGTACCTCGACCGCTTCCTGATGTTCTACATTAAGACGGCCGACCCGCTGATGCGCACCGCCACTTGGCTCAACAAGCTGGACGGCGGCATAGCCTACCTCAAAAACGTGGTCATCAACGACAGCCTCGGCATCTGTGCCGACCTGGAGGCAGAAATCGCGCTGCTCATCAAAAATTACCATTGCGAGTGGAAGGAAGTGGTCGAAAACCCGGAGCTGCGCAAGCAGTTCACCCACTTCGTGAACGCGCCCCAGGTGAAAGACCCCACGATGGAATTTGCCGAGATGCGCGGGCAAAAAATGTCCAAAGCCTGGTAAACCCATTGGCCCGAACAGCAATAACCGGATGGCCCCGATGGCGCGAGGCTCGTGCCGACTATTCGCGGGCCTCTGGCCCGCACGCTAGGGCACGCTGGTAAAACTAGTTCCAACAACGCTTGCAGATGCGCCGGCCAGAGGCCGGCAAATAGATGGCACGGGGCAGCGCCCCGCGCCATCACATACAATCAATTAGTGAATAGCTTTTTATGGAAACGCTGACCGCAGTTACCTGGCTCCCCGTGTGCCGGACCTCCGACGTGCCCGCCGACGGCGGGGCCTGCGCCCTGGTAGAGGGCGAGCAGGTGGCCATTTTCAACTTTGCCCGGCGCGGCGAGTGGTACGCCACCCAAAACCTGTGCCCCCACAAGCAGCAGATGATACTGGCCAGGGGCATGATTGGCAGCACCGGCGAGGCTTGCGAGCCCAAGGTGGCCTGCCCCTACCACAAGCGCACCTTCTCGCTACTCACCGGCGAGTGCCTGAATGCCGATGAGTGCGCTATTCAGACCTATCCTATTCGGGTAGAAGGCGATATGGTATACATCGGCTGGGCCTGATGCTATATAGTGTGGACTCTGTGAGTCCGCGCGGCGAACTACTCTAAATACCTCTATTCGCGGACTAAAAGTCCGCGCTACTTCGCACCAAACCACTTGCTTATGGACTCCCTTGCTACTGCCCAGCAGCCGCTGACCCGGCTCAACATCTTCGCCGCCAAGGGCGTGCAAATGCGCACGTTTCACCTCACGTGGCTCACGTTTTTCTTCTGCTTTTTTGGGTGGTTTGGCATTGCGCCGCTCATGCCGCTGGTGCGCGAGCAGCTGCACCTCGATAAGGGGCAGGTGGGCAACATCGTGATTGCCTCGGTGTCGGCCACCATTCTGGCGCGCCTACTCATGGGCAAGCTCTGCGACACCATCGGCCCGCGGCTAGCCTACACCTTGCTGCTAGCGGTGGGTGCCATTCCGGTCATGCTTATCGGACTGAGCAACAGCTACCAGAGCTTCCTGCTGTTCCGGCTAGCCATCGGCATTATTGGTGCCTCGTTTGTCATTACGCAGTTTCACACCTCAATGATGTTTGCGCCCAATGTGGTGGGCACCGCCAACGCCGTGGCCGGCGGCTGGGGCAACCTTGGTGGCGGCATCGCCAACATGGTGATGCCCCTGGTAGCCGCCGCCTTCGTGAGCCTGGGCTACGTGGACAAAGCCAACTCGTGGCGGCTGGCGATGGTCGTACCCGGCGTTATTCTGCTGATAATGGCCGTGTTGTACTACAACTACACTGAAGACACGCCGCGCGGCAACTACGCCGATATTGAGCGCGACGCCACGACGCAGAAGAAAGGCACCTTCCTGCTGGCCCTGCGCGACTACCGCACCTGGCTGTTGGCGCTGGCCTACGGCGCCTGCTTCGGCATCGAAATCACCATCGACAACGTGGCCGCCGTGTACTTCGTCGACCACTTTGGGGCCACGCTGGTGGCGGCGGGCCTGCTGGCCGGCATCTTTGGCTTCATGAACATCTTCGCGAGGGGCCTGGGTGGCATCGTGGCCGACCGCACCGGCCGCGCCTACGGCCTCAAGGGCAAGTGGGTGCTGCTGAGCGCCTTCCTGGTACTCGAAGGCATTGGCATTGCGTTCTTTTCGCTGGCTCCCAGCCTCACGCTGGCCATCGTGTCGATGCTGGTGTTTGCGCTGTTTTTGAAAATGGCCAATGGCTGCACCTACTCCATCGTACCGTTTGTGAACAAGCAGGCCATCGGCAGCGTGAGCGGCATTGTGGGCGCGGGCGGCAACCTCGGCGCTATGCTGGTCGGCTTCCTGTTCAAGTCCAAGGAAATCAGCTACAGCACGGCCTTTCTCTACATCGGCTTCGGGGTGGCGGCCGTGGGCGCGCTGGTACTGCTGGTGCGCCTGCTAGCTAAAGAAACGGGCGAAGCGCCGGCCGAAGCGCCGCTGGCCCTGGCTGGGGCTTAGCCGGCTAGCCTCGCCGGCGGCGGCAGAACGATAACCAAATTCATAAACCACTATGTCAACCCTCTCCCCCGCCTCTCCGTCCATCTGCTGCTACTGCGGGGTAGGCTGCGGGGTGCTGGTGCAGCCCGAGAAAAATGGCGACGTGACCGTGGTCGGCAACCCCGATTACCCCGTGAACAAAGGTGCGCTGTGCAGCAAAGGGCTAAATCTGCAATACACCGTCAACGACCGCTCCGACCGCCTGCTGTACCCGCAGATGCGCTACAGCAAAAACCACCCGGTGCAGCGCGTGAGCTGGGACGAGGCCCTGGCCCGCACCGCGGCCGTTTTCAAGACCTTTATTGACCAGTATGGCCCCGATTCGGTGGCTTTCTACGCCTCGGGTCAGTGCCTCACCGAGGAATACTACGTGCTCAATAAGCTCATGAAGGGCTTTATTGGCAGCAATAATCTCGACACCAACTCGCGCCTGTGCATGAGCAGCGCCGTGGTGGGCTACAAAATGGCGTTGGGCGAAGACAGCGTGCCGGTGTGCTACGACGATATCGAGCTGGCCGACTGCCTGCTGGTGGCCGGCGCCAACCCCGCCTGGTGCCACCCCATCTTGTGGCGCCGCGTGGAGGCGCACAAAGCCGCCAACCCAACCACCAAAGTCATCGTCATTGACCCGCGCGCCACCGACTCTACCGCGCTGGCCGACCTGCACTTGCAGCTCATTCCCGGTACCGATGTGGTGCTGCTTCAAGCCCTGGCTAGGGTGCTCATTGAGAATGGCGACATCGACCTGGCTTTCATCGAGCAGCACGCCGAAGGCTTCGAGACGTACCGCGATAGTGTGCTGGCGCGCCCCCTGGCCGAGTCGGCGCAGCTATGCGGCGTGCCGGAAGAAGCTATTCGACTGGCCGCTAGCTACCTCGGCAGCGCCCGGGCCTTCCTCTCGATGTGGACGATGGGCCTGAACCAGAGTGCCGTGGGGGTCGATAAAAACCTGGCGCTGCTGAATCTGCACCTCATCACGGGTCAGATTGGCCGGCCCGGCGCGGGGCCGCTCTCGCTCACCGGCCAGCCCAATGCGATGGGCGGGCGCGAGGTGGGCGGCCTCAGCAACCTGCTGCCCGCCCACCGCAACCTGGCTAGCCCCGCTCACCGCGCCGAGGTGCAGCAGTTCTGGGGCAGCGGGCCGCTGGCCGCCACGCCCGGCTACACGGCCACCGAAATGTTTGAGGCCCTGGCAGATGGCCGCCTCAAAGCCATCTGGATACTCTGCACCAACCCGCTCACCAGCTTGCCCAACGCACGCCAGGCCGAGGCGGCCCTGGCCAAGGCCAGATTTGTGGTGGTGCAGGAAATCAGCCACAAGCCCGAAACGCTGGCCTACGCCGACGTTATTCTGCCCGCCGCCGCCTGGGCCGAAAAAGAAGGCACCATGACCAATTCGGAGCGCCGCATCAGCCACCTGGCGAAGGTGGTGGCCGCGCCCGGCGAGGCCCTGCCCGATGCCGAAATTATCTGCCGCTTTGCGCGGGCGATGGGCTTTAGTGGTTTCGACTACCCTAGCCCGGCGGCTATCTATGAGGAACATGCGCGCCTGACGGCCGGCACCACGCTCGATATTTCGGGTCTGACTTACCGCATTTTGCAGGAACGCGGGTCGGTGCAGTGGCCCTACCGGGCTAGCCAGCCGGCGCCCGACACAGCCCGCTTATTTACCGACCAGCAGTTTTATACGCCGTCGCGCCGGGCTATCATTCACCCGGTGCAGGTCGCGTTCCGCAGCGAAGCGACGGATACCGATTTTCCTTTCATCCTCACTACCGGCCGCATCCGCGACCAGTGGCACACGATGACCAAGACGGGCAAAGTCAGCAAGCTGAACCAGCACAGCCCCAAGCTTTTCTGGAAATACACCCGCACGATGCCGCCGCGCTGGGCGTGGCCGAGGGCGACCTCGTAACGGTGACCTCGCGCCGGGGTGAGGTGCGCGTGGCGGCGCGGCTGGCGGCGGGCCTACGGCCGGGCGTGGTGTTTTTGCCTATGCACTGGGGCAAGCAGCTAGGCTCCGATTTGAACCGGGCCAACAACGTGACTTCCGGCGCGCTCGACCCCCTTTCCAAGGAACCCGACTTGAAGTTTTGCGCGGTGCACGTCGTCAAGTATGCCAAGCCCCGGCAGCACATCGTCATCATCGGCGCGGGCGCGGGCGCGCACGGCTTCGTGCGGTCGTATCGCGAAGTTAATCAAGAAGATGACATTACCATTTTCAGCAAGGAAGACCAGCCGTTTTATAACCGCGTGATGCTGCCCGACTACATCAGCGGCCACCAAAGCTGGGCGCAGCTGGTAAAAATGCAGGACCACGAGGAGCCGGCCCACGCCATAGCCCTGCGGCGCGGCGTGCACGTGACGGAGGTAAACCGCGCCGAGAAATACGTGGTCGATTCGCTGGGCCAGCGCACCAGCTACGACGTGCTCATCCTGGCCACCGGCAGCCGGGCGGCCGTGCCGCGCGGCGTGCCCACGCTGCCCGGCATCTTCACGATGCGCAGCCGCACCGACGCCGATAACTTCAGGCAGCACCTGCCCGAGCAGGCGCACGTGGTGATAGTGGGGGGTGGCCTGCTCGGCCTCGAAATGGCCGCTTCCTTGCGCGAGGTGGGCACCCGCGTCACGATTATTCAGCGCATTTCGCGGTTTCTCGACCGGCAGCTCGATGCGCTGGGCAGCCAGCTTCTGCAGGAGGAAATGGTGGACCAGGGCTGCGACCTTTACTTCAACGACGAGGTGGAGCTGTACTACGGCCGCGCCCGCCTCACCGGCGTGGGCCTTAAGAGCGGCCGCCGCCTCGACTGCGACGCCCTTATCCTGGCCATCGGCACGGTGCCCAACGTGGAGCTGGCGCGCGACTGCGGGCTAGCCTGCCAGCGCGGCGTGGTGGTCGATGCCCACCTGCAAACCAGCGACCCTAACGTATTTGCGCTGGGCGAAATCGCCGAATTCCAGGGCACGCTCTACGGCATCACGGCGGCGGCCGAGCAGCAGGCGGCCGTGCTGGCCCGCTACCTCAGCGGCGACGTGGCTAGCCAGTACCTGGGCAGTACGTTTATGAACATCATCAAGATTCACGGCTTCGACCTGTGCAGCATCGGCCTGCCCGAATGCCCTAACAGCACTGATTACGAAGAGATTGTCTTTACCGACAAAGCCAAGCGCTACTACAAGAAATGCATCATCCACCAGGACCGGCTAGTGGGCGCCATTCTTATCGGCGATAAACATGAGTTTCAGGAATACCGCGACCTCATCGCCAACCGCACCGAGCTGAGCGACAAGCGCCTGCAACTGCTGCGCAGTGGTGGCCAGGCCACGCCAGTGCTCGGCAGGCTGGTGTGCAGCTGTAATAACGTGGGCGCCGACAACCTGCGCCAGGCCATCGCCACCGGCTGCAACTCGCTCAAGGAACTGTGCGCCAGCACCGGCGCGGGCACCGGCTGCGGCTCGTGCCGCCCGAGGTGCAGCGTATTTTTCAGTTAGCAGTGAGCAATTACCAGTTAGCAGCCCATGAAGCGTGACCGTCATCAACAAGAAAATAATTGCTAATTGCTCATTGAAATTGTCTCACCTCGTCAAAATTAATCTGGCCGGCGGCCTCGTGTCGGCCGGCGATTTGCTCACCATCTTGGAAGCGGCCGAGCGCGCACAAGTCGAGCAAGTGCGGTTTGGCAATCGGCAGCAGCTGTTTTTTGAGGTAGGTGCCACGCACCGGCGCGGGCTGCTGCACACGCTGGGCCAGGCCGGTATCGCGTGCGAGGTCGATGCCGATAAGCACCCCAATATCAGCAGCTCCTACGTGGTGGAGGAAGTTTTTCATAACACGGCCTGGCTGCGCGAGGGCGTGTACCGCAACATTCTGGACCTCTTCGATTACCAGCCCAAGCTGAAAATCAACCTCATCGACCGCCACCAGACGTTCATTCCTTTCTTCACCGGCAACCTCAACTTCATCACCTCCGACACCAGCAATTACTGGTATCTCTACCTGCGCTTTCCGCAAACCAATGCCGTGTACTGCTGGCCCGGCCTCGTTTATTCGGAGGATATCCCCGGCCTGAGCCGCGCCGTGGAATGGGCCATTTTTGCCAATAAGGACCAGTTTTACGACCAGCCGGCGGCCGATGGCGCACTGCTGCACCGCCTCGTGAGCGACAGCCAACGCTTTATCACGCAGCCCATTACTACGCCGCTTAGCCTGCCCGATTTCACGCTGCCCTACTACGAAGGCTTCAACCGCTACGGCAGCAAGCTGTGGCTAGGCATCTACCGGCGCGACGAGCAGTTTTCGGTGGCTTTCCTCAAAGACGTGTGCCAGGTATGCCTGCGCACGCGCCTCGGCCAGCTCTGCACCACGCCCTGGAAGTCGCTCATCATCAAAGGTATTGCCCTGGCCGACCGCCCGCACTGGGACGCCGTGCTGCGCCGCCACCGCATCAACGTGCGCCACGCCGCCAATGAGCTAAACTGGCAGGTCGAGGACCACTGCGCCCACGGCCTAGCCCTGAAGCACGAGCTGGTGCGCCATTTCAACGAGGAGGATGTGCGCACGTTTCAACTGTGCTTTGCTATCAAAACCAAGCCCAAGACCGGCCTGTTCGGCTCCATTGTGGTGCGCCGCCACTTCGACAGCCTCACCCAAACCGGCCTGCACGCCGAGCAGTACGAGGTGCTGCACACCCGCGATTTCAACCCCAACAGCAAGGATTTCATCAGCTTCCGCAAAAAGGTGAGCCGCGAAAACCTACCCTGGTACCTCACCCAGCTCTGCGACCAGTTTTACGAGCAGCAGGCCGCCGCTAGCCTGCCCGCCGCGCCGCCCGCTGAGGTGGCTAGCCCCTCGTCCACAGCTCCTGACCAGCCGCCGCTGTACCAGTGTCGCCGCTGCTTTACTATTTATGATGAGGCCTATGGCGATGCAGCCCAGGGCATTGCGCCCGGCACGCCCTGGGCTGAGCTAGCCAGCTACGCCTGCCCCACCTGCGAGGCGCCGAAAGAGACTTTCGCCGCTGTGACCACCCGCTTTCAGCCAGCATGACGTTCTTTGGCGAAGTATTATCTCCCGCCACATGCCCGACCAAAATCCCCTTTTCCCCGCCTTCCTCAAGCTCGAAAACCTGCGCGTGCTACTCGTGGGCGGCGGCAACGTGGGCCTCGAAAAGCTCACTGCCATCCTGCGCAGCAGCCCCAAAACGGCCGTTACCATCGTCAGCCTCAGCTTTCTACCCGAGCTGCGCGCCCTGGCGGCTAGCCACCCAGGTATCCAGCTCGTCGAGCGCGGCTGGCTCGAAACCGACCTCGACGCGGCCGACATCGTCTTCGCTGCCACCGACGACCCAGCTCTGCATCGCCGCATCAAGGCCGCCGCCCGCCAGCGCCGCCTGCTCGTGAACGTGGCCGACACGCCCGACCTCTGCGACTTCTACCTCTCCTCGGTGGTGCAAAAAGGCCAGCTCAAAGTGGCTATTTCCACCAATGGTAAGTCGCCCACCGTGGCCAAGCGCGTGCGCGCTATGCTGGAGGAAGCCCTGCCCGACGAGTTAGACGAGGTATTGCAGCAGATGACCGTTATCCGGGGCAGGGTGTCCGGCGACTTCGCCGCCAAAGTGAAGTCGCTCAACGCCGTCACGGCCGAGCTGGCCGGCGGCAAGGCATACGAGTCGCCCGCTACTAGGAAGTGGCGGCGCGTGGCCACGGGCGCGCTGCTTGCGGCTGGGGGTTTGCTGGCTAGCCGGCTGTTTCGGCGGCCGGAGTAATAACCAGTTATTCTCTCATCTTTAAATGAGCAAACGGCAACTTACTAACCGCGAACAGTTACGCAAAAACCTGAGAGAGGCAGAACCTAATTCCATCTTACATCAGGAGCTACTGACTGTACAAACTTGCATCGAAAAGCCTCGGGTAAAAGCTATACCTGAGCTAATTAAGCTACTTAAAATAGCGACGACGCAGGAAGCCAAGCATTTTATCGCTGCCATTCTTGGTTCAACAAAAGACCCACGGGTTATCCGGCCGCTTATGCAGGCCGCAGTCGCGCCTGAAAACAAGAATTACAGTTCAAATTTTCTTTGGCCACTAGAGAAATTCGACTGCACGAAGCACCTCAATTTTTTCGTCAACTTCATGCTCAGTCTAGACGACTCTGGTGAAGCAATGCTAGCTTGTAGCTACGTCATCATGGCAATGAAAGGGCCTTTTGTGGCCCAGAACGTCAAGAAGAACATTAAAAGGCTGATGAAAGCCCGACCTACGCAAGACGACCCCGACCTTCAATTACAAGCCGAACACTTTCTGATGGGAGCTGCCGACCACTTAATGGAACAGTATTTTCTACAAGTGGCTAGAGCGTATCATCGTAAGCCGGCCACTCCAACCCCTACTTGCTAAACCCGCTGAAAATCCGTACCTTTGCGGCCCTGTCAAGGCGGCAGGTCGGGGGCTCGCGCCTTCGGAACCAACCCAAAATGCGCCCCGCTCCGGGTTTCGGCGTGGCGTTCAGTAGCTTAGGAACCTGCTAGTAACATGGCAGAAATGGTTGACGACTTCGACTGGGACAATGTTGGAGCAAGCGGCTTCGGCGGCAATTACAACGCCGAGCAACGCGCCGAACTCGAAAAAATGTACGGCGACACCCTCACCACCGTTCAGGAGGAAGAGGTAATTAAAGGCACCGTGGTGGGCATCACCGACCGCGATGTTATCCTGAACATCGGCTTCAAATCGGACGGCCTCGTGCCCCTGAGCGAATTCCGCGACCTGCCCGAGCTCAAAGTGGGCGACGAGGTTGACGTGTTCATCGAAGACCAGGAAGATGCTAACGGTCAGCTCATCCTGAGCCGTAAGAAAGCTAAAATCAAGCAGGCCTGGAACGCTATCTACGCGGCCCTGGAGAATGACACCGTGCTGGAAGGCGTGGTGAAGCGCCGCACCAAGGGCGGCCTCATCATGGAGATGGATGGCGTAGAAGCCTTCCTCCCCGGCTCGCAAATCGACGTGAAACCCATCCGCGACTTCGACATCTATGTTGGTCGCCGCATGGAAGTGAAAGTGGTGAAAATCAACGCTGCTTTCGACAACGTAGTGGTGTCGCACAAAGTCCTGATTGAGAAGGACCTCGAGCAGCAGCGCGAAGCCATCCTGAACAACCTCGAAAAAGGTCAGATTCTGGAAGGCAACATCAAGAACATGACCAACTTCGGCGTGTTCATCGACCTCGGCGGTGTCGATGGTCTGCTGCACATCACGGACATTTCGTGGGGCCGCATCGCTCACCCGAGCGAAGCACTGCAGCTCGACCAGAAACTCAACGTGGTGGTGCTGGACTTCGACGAAGCCAAGAAGCGCATCTCGCTGGGCCTGAAGCAACTGACGCCCCACCCGTGGGATTCGCTGCCGGCCGACCTCGGCCCCGGCTCGCGCGTACAGGGCCGCATCGTGAACGTAGCCGACTACGGCGCGTTCATGGAAGTGGTACCGGGCGTTGAAGGCCTCATCCACGTTTCGGAAATGAGCTGGAGCCAGCACCTGCGCAACCCGCAGGACTTCATCAAGCAGGGCGACACGGTAGAGGCAGTCGTACTGACCCTCGACCGCGAAGACCGCAAGATGAGCCTGGGCATCAAGCAACTGACCGAAGACCCGTGGACCCGCGCCGACTTCGCTGAGAAGTTTGCCGTAGGCACCAAGCACAGCGGCGCCGTGCGCAACCTGACCAACTTCGGCCTGTTCGTAGAGCTGGAAGAAGGTGTGGATGGCCTCGTGCACGTATCGGACCTGTCGTGGACCAAGAAAATTAAGCACCCTTCGGAGGTGGTGAAGGTTGGCGACAAGCTCGACGTAGTAGTACTGGAGCTGGATATGCCCGCTCGCCGCCTAGCCCTGGGCGTGAAGCAGTTGGAAGAAAACCCCTGGGATACTTTCCAGACGGTGTTCACCCCTGGCTCGGTGCACAAGGCGACCATCACCGAGAAGTCGGACCGTGGCGCGGTACTCGAACTGCCGTACGGCATCGAGGGCTTCGCTTACCCCAAAGGCCTGGTGAAAGAGGATGGCACGACCGCCGAGAACGGCGAGCAGCTGGACTTCCGCGTTACCGAGTTCTCGAAGGATGACCGCCGCATCGTGCTCTCGCACACCGCCGTGTTCAACAAAGAGGACGAAAGCAACAAGACGACCAACTCGAAATTTGCCAAGAAGGCCCCGACCGGTGGCGCTGGCGCTAGCCAGGGCGAAGGCAAGCTGAGCGACCTTAAGAAGCCCGCTGAGAAGAACACTCTCGGCGACCTCGACGCCCTCAGCGCCCTGCGCGACCAGCTTGCTGGCGCCGAGCGCCAGGCCGGCGAAGACAAGCTGCGCGCCCGCCAGGATGCTCCCGCCGCCGGCGCTGCTCCCGACAACGCGGAGATTGCCTAAGCGCTAGCTATAGGTTAAAATGAGAAGCCCCAGCCTTGCGGCTGGGGCTTTTTTATGCCTTAGCAATTTGGCAATACAAGGTTTTTGCGTACCTTTGTGCCCCCAAGCCGGTAACGTGACCGAGTGGCTAGGTAGAGGTCTGCAAAACCTCCTACGGCGGTTCGAATCCGCCCGTTACCTCGAAAGCCCCCATTGCTTCTGCTGAAGCGGTGGGGGCTTTTTTGTGCCTTGGCTGCCCAACACCGGCCACTTAAGCAGCGTACTGCCTACCTTGCCGGACTGCTGGCCGGGCCGGCACCTTATCCTTGTTTTGGCTATATGAAGATTATTGACCTCCGCACCATGCGCGGGCCGAGCTACTGGTCGGTGAAGCACTACCGCCTGATTGTATGCAAAGTTGATTTACAAGAATTTGCCGGCGAATGGAGCAATACCATTGACGGCTTTGCCGAGCGTCTCACGGCCCTGCTGCCCGGCATTGGGCAGCCTCAGCAGGCTAGCCGGCCGTCGAGCAAGCAGCTCGCTAAGCACCCACCCCTGACGCAAGAGCAGCTGGCCGATGGCGAGCCGCTGGGGCACGTTATCCAGCACGTGGCGCTGGAGTTGCAGCGCCAGGCTGGCATGCCGGTTTACTGGGGCAAAAGCTACCCGGCCCGCGAGGAAGGCGTAGAGTACGTGGTGTTTGCCTACCAGGAAGAGCGCGCTGGCCGCTACGCCGCCGAGGCCGCCGTAGACCTGGTAGAGGCGCTCTGCAAGGGCGAGGCATTCAGCCTCAAGCCGGTTATCAACGAGCTGCACGACATTCGGGAAGAAGAGTTTTTCGGGCCGAGCACCTGGAGCATTGTGGCCGAGGCTGCCTCGCGCAACATTCCGTACATTCAGCTGAAAAACAGCTCAATAATTCAGCTTGGCTACGGTGTAAACCAGCGCCGCATCTGGGCTACCACTACCAACCTGACCTCGCACGCGGGCGTGGAGGTGGCCGGCAATAAAAACCGCACCAAGGCTATGCTGGCCGATGGCGGCGTGCCGGTGCCGCGCGGCACCACCGTGTATTCGGAAGACGGCCTGCGCGACGCTATCGAGGAGTTGGGCTTTCCCATCGTGACCAAGCCGCTCGATGGCAACCACGGCAAAGGCGCCACCATCCGCATCACGAACTGGGACGACGCCGTGGAAGGGCTTAAAGCGGCCAAAGAATACTCGCGGGCCGTGATTGTGGAGCAGTTTGTGGAGGGCGACGACTACCGCCTGCTGGTGGTGAATGGCAAGCTTATTGCCGCCGCCAAGCGCACGCCCGCTGCCGTAACGGGCGATGGGCAAAAAACTATCCAGCAGCTCATTGAGGAAGTAAATAAGGACCCGCGCCGGGGCGTGGGTCACGAAAAAGTACTCACCAGCATCAAGGCTGACCAGCACACGCTGGACATCTTAAAGGGCCGCGACCTGACCCTGGAATCGGTGCTACCGGCCGGCGAAACGCTGTATCTCAAGAGCACCGCCAACATCAGCACCGGTGGCACGGCCACCGACGTGACCGACCTCATTCACCCCTACAACCTGCTGCTGGCCGAGCGCGTGGCGGGTATCGTGGGCCTCGACATCTGCGGCATCGACTTGCTAACCAGCGACATCGCTATTCCGCTGAATGAAACGCGCGGCGCGGTGATTGAGGTGAACGCGGCCCCCGGCTTCCGGATGCACATCGCGCCTACTGATGGCCTGCCGCGCAACGTGGCGGCGCCGGTGATTGACATGCTCTTTCCGCCCGGCTCAACGGCGCGGATTCCAATTATCGCCGTGACCGGCACTAATGGCAAGACCACCACCACGCGCCTCATTGCGCACTTGGTGGCTAGCATCGGCTACAAGGTCGGCTTTACGACTACCGATGGCATTTATATTCAAGGTGTTCAGCTGCAAAAAGGCGACTGCACCGGCGGGCAAAGCGCCGAATTTGTGCTGCGTGACCCCACGGTGAACTACGCCGTGCTGGAGACGGCGCGCGGCGGCATGCTGCGCTCGGGCTTAGGCTTCCACACCTGCGACATTGCGGTGGTAACCAACGTGGCGGCCGACCACCTGGGTATGCGCGACATCCATACCGTGGAGGAAATGGCGGCCGTGAAGGGCGTGCTGCCCCGCACGGTGCAGAAATACGGCTGGGCCGTGCTCAACGCCGACGACGACCTGGTGTATGAGATGGGCCGTAACCTCGACTGCCGCGTAGCTTATTTTTCGATGAATGAGCATAATCCGCGTATTCAGGAGCACGTGGAGGCCGGCGGCGTGGCGGCCGTGTACGAGGAAGGCTACCTCACGATTTACAAGAACTCGTACAAGCTGCGCATCGACCGGGCGGCCGAGTTTCCGGTCACGTTTGGCGGGCGGGCTACCTTTAACATTGAAAATTCGCTGGCCGCCGCCCTGGCCGGCTATCTGGCGGGCTTTGACAAGGACACGATTAAGACGGCGTTCCGCACCTTCGTGCCCTCGGCAACCAAGACGCCGGGCCGCATGAACGTCTACAAGTTTCCGCGCTTCGAGGTGATTGTGGACTACGCGCACAATACGGCGGGCATCAGCAAGTTTGCCGACTTTATGAACGCCACGCCGGCTAGCCGCAAAATCGGCGTGGTGAGCGGCCTGGGCGACCGCCGCGATGAAGATACTTTAGGGTTTGCGCGCATCGCGGGCCGCATTTTCGACGAGGTTATTTTGCGGCAGGACCGGGATTTGCGCGGCAAGTCGGCTGAGTTTCTGCAAGAAATAATGACGCGCGGCCTGCGCCTCGACAAGCCCGAGCTGCCCATTACCTACATTGAGAATGAGCTGGATGCCATCGACCACGTGCTGGCCACGGCGCCCGATGGCGCCGTCATCACGCTGCTAACCGAGAATATCAGCGGCACGCTTAAGAAGCTCGACGAGTTTGAGGCCAGCCTCAAAAACGGCTAGCCTGCTCTTGTACGTTTGTCTTTTCTACGTCTGTCATGCTGACGACGGAAGTATCTCGTTAGGTTTGCCCCCCAATGCGCTATCCTGGCAAGATGCTTCCTTGGCCAGCATGGCAGATGTTTTTTAGCGCCTTTTTAGCTGCCCTACCCTCCTACCCAACCCTTTTTTCGATGAAATACTTTGCCCATGCCGCCCTAGCAGCGGCAGCTTTGTGGCTGGCAGGCTGCCAGTCGGGTTCAACGGCTGATAAGGCTAGCCAGGATACTACGGCTAGCGCCAGCGGCGACAAGGACCTGAACGCCTTGTTTGACAGCTACTGGGAGAAAAGCTCTAAGCTCTTTCCGCTCGATGCTACGGCCTACGGCGACAACCGCTACAACGACCAGCTGCCCAACAACCAGACGCACGCGTTCCGCGATACGCTGCGCACTTTTTACCAGAGCTACCTGACGCGCCTCCAGAAATTTGACCGCGAGAAGCTGGATGCCAACGACAAAATCAGCTACGACATCTTTCAGTACGAGATGAACCACGGGCTAGCCGGCCTAAAGCTGAACACGTGGATGATGCCGGCCAACCAGTTTTACGGCCTGCCCATCACGCTGGGCCAGTACGGCTCGGGGCAGGGCATTCAGCCCTTTAAGACGGTGAAGGACTACGACAACTGGCTAGGGCGGGTGCGCGGCTTCACGGCCTGGACCGACTCGGCCATTGCCAATTTCCGCACCGGCATGAAGTCGGGCGTGGTACTGCCGCGCGCCTTGGTGGTGCGCATGGTGCCCCAGCTCACGGCCAAGGATATTGTGGTGACGGACCCGACTAAGAGCTTGTATTACGGGCCAATAGCGAATTTTCCGAAAGACTTTTCGGACGCCGATAAGACGCGCCTAACGGCTGCTTACAAGCAAGCCATCCTCACCGAGCTGGTGCCCGCCTACAAAAAGTTGGGCACCTTTATGCAGACGGAGTACCTGCCCAAGGCCCGCGCCACGAGCGGCATCGACGCGGTGAACGGCGGCAAGGACATCTACGCCTACGATGTGAAGTACGAGACGACGACCGACAAGACGCCGGCCGAAATCTACCAGACTGGGCAGGCCGAGGTGGCGCGCATCCGGGCCCAGATGGAAAAAATCAAAGCTGAAGTAGGCTTCAAGGGCGACCTGCCGGCATTCTTCAAGTACCTGAATACTGACCCCAAATTTCGGCCCTTCAAAACGCCGCAGCAGGTACTGGCGGCCTTCGAGAACATTCACCAGCGGATGCTACCCAACCTGAAAACGATGTTTGGGCGCACGCCTAAAACGCCGTTTGAGATTCGCGAAACCGAGAAATTCCGCGAGGCCTCGGCATCGGCCGAGTACAACCAGGGCTCGCCGGACGGCTCGCGACCGGGCATTTTCTACGTGCCCATTCCCGATGCCACCAAGTTTGCCACCACCTCGGGCATGGAATCGCTGTTTTTGCACGAGGCCATTCCGGGCCACCACTACCAGATTTCACTGCAGCAGGAGAATACCAGCCTGCCCAAGTTCCGGCGCTTTGGCGGCCAAAACGCCTACGTGGAGGGCTGGGCGCTGTATTGCGAAAGCCTGGGCCCCGAACTGGGCCTCTACAAAGACCCCTACCAGCGCATGGGCGCCCTCGGCGACGAGATGCTGCGCGCCGTGCGCCTGGTAGTAGACACGGGCCTGCACTCGCGCCAGCTCAGCCGCGAAGAAGCCATCACCTATTTGCTTAATAACCTGAGCACTACACCCGACGAAGCCACCTCGGCCATCGAGCGCTACATGGCCATTCCGGGCCAGGCGCTGGGGTATAAAATCGGGCAGCTCAAAATCCGGGAGCTGCGCGCCAAGTACGAGAAGCAGCTCGGCAGCAAGTTCAAGCTCAGCGACTTTCACGACGAGCTGCTGAAAGACGGCTCGATGCCGCTAGCCGTGCTCGAAAAGAAAATGGACGCCTGGGCGGCCGGGGTGCAGTAAGCCCTGGCCCCGACCAAAAAAGCCCCGCCGGATTACTTCCGGCGGGGCTTTTTGCAGAATTTACCCCTAGCGGATGCCGCGCACGCGCATGGGCACCGTAAAAACGGCTTCCGAAGCTGTAATAAACAGCGTTTTCATATCCCGGCCGCCAAAGCAGAGGTTGGCCGTCCAGGCGGCGGGCACGTCGATATGGGCCAGGCGCTGGCCAGCGGGGCTATAAATGGTGACGCCCTGGCCGGTGAGATACACGTTGCCGCGCTCGTCGAGCGTCATCCCATCGGAGCCCTGCTCGACAAATAGCTGCTTGTCGAGCAGCTCACCTTTCGGCCCGAGGTGGTAGCGGTAGGTTTTGTTCCCCTCGATGTCGGCCACGTAGAGCAGCTTGCCATCGGGCGTGCCAATGAGCCCGTTGGGCTTGCGCAGCGTAGTTTCGACGGCCACGGGCTGGCTGGCGCCGGGCGCCAAGTAGTACACATACTGCTCAATCGAGGCCGGGCGCGCAGCCTCCCAGTAGTCGCGCTTGTAGTAGGGGTCGGTAAAATACAGGCCGTTTTTCGGGCTGACCCACACATCATTAGGACCGTTGAGGCGGCGGCCGGCCACGTCTTTTACCAGTACTTTAGGCTGGCCAGCGGGGCTGATGGACCAGAGCTGGCCCTGGGCATCGGCGCAGGCAATGAGGTTGCCCTTTTTGTCGAAATACAGCCCATTGGACCGCCCGGCCGGGCTCAAAAATACGCTGAGCTTGCCATCGAGGCCATATTTCCAAATTTTATCGTTGGGCTGGTCGGTGAAGTAGACGTTGCCCGCCCGGTCTACGGCCGGCCCTTCGGTGAAGGCAAACTGCTTGGCCACGAGCTGCGGCGTGGGCGCGCCGGCGAAGAGCGCGGCGCCCGCTTCGGTAGTGGTGGGGCTAGCGGGCGCCTGGGCGCTTACCCAACCAGGCAGCAAGCCGATGAATAGTGCGCACAGGCTGAAAATGAAAGTGGGCATGAGGCAATGTGATAGAAGAAAGAAGCCACACAAAAGAACGACGTGCTGACGCAGCAAGCCCCTCGTTTGTGTTGCCTGTGCCCCGGCACTCCTTACATTTAGCGAGTGCTAATCTGCACATGCTAAAGCCCATGCCCCCTTCTTTACCTGCCAAATTTCCCCGGGCCGTGCCGTTTATTATTGGCAATGAGGTGGCCGAGCGCTTTAGCTACTATGGCATGCGGGCTATTTTGCCCACGTTCTTGGTGGCGCATTTTTTCAACCCCGGCCACAGCGCGGCGCTCACGGCCGGGGCAGAGGCCCGGGCCAATGACTTCGTGCACTCATTTGCGGCGCTGGGCTACGCGCTGCCGGTGGTGGGCGCGCTGCTGGCCGACTGGGTGCTGGGCAAATACCGCGTTATCCTCTACCTGTCACTTTTTTACTGCCTGGGCCACGCGCTGCTGGCGGCTTATACCGACAACTTAGCGGGCTTTCGGGCGGGGCTGGTGGTCATTGCCATCGGCATGGGCGGCATAAAGTCGAGCGTAACGGCCAACCTCGGTGACCAGTTTGACCAGACCAATGCCCACCTGCTGCCCAAGGCCTACGGGTGGTTTCAGCTGGCCATCGATGCGGGCGCGGCCGTATCCACGGCGCTCATCCCCGAGCTGTATGCCTACGCGGGCGCGGCCTGGGCTTTCGGGGTGCCGGGGCTGCTGATGGGCGCGGCGGCGCTCACGTTCTGGCTAGGGCGGCGGCACTACGTGCGGGTGCCGCCCACGGGCCTGCTGGCCGGCCTGCGCCACACGCTGGGCCCCGGCGAAAGCCGCGCCGCGCTGCGCCGGGTGGGCGCCATTTTTCTCTTCATACCGGTGCTGTGGGCGCTGTACAACCAGAGCGAATCAGAGTGGGTGCTGCAAGCCGCCCACCTCGACCGCCACCTGTGGCCCGGCGGCTACGCCCCGCTGCCCGAGCAGCTGCAGATACTGGGTATTGTGTTCGGCATCGGGCTCAACCCGCTGCTTACGTATCGCATTTATCCGGCGCTGGCGCGGCGCGGCATTCGGGCCACGCCGCTGCGGCGCATGGGCGTGGGCATGGTGCTGGTGGCGCTGGCCATGTGCATTATTGCCGGGGTGCAGCATGGCCTCGACGCGGGGGCTAGCCCCTCGGTGTGGTGGCAGGTGATGGCCTACTTTGTGGTGGCCGGCGGCACGCTGATGGTGGCCGTGACCGGCCTCGAATATGCCTACACCCACGCGCCGCCGGCCCTGAAAAGCCTCACTACCTCGCTGTGGCTGCTCACCATCGCGGGCGGCAATTATTTTTTGGCTCTGATGAACGCCAGCATTGCGCGGGGCGGCTTTTTTGCCCGGTTTCAGGGGGCTGGCTACTACTGGTTTTTTGTGGGATTGATGGCCGTCAACTTCATTTTGTTTGTGCTAGTGGCGGCGCGGCTGCCGCAAAAAACGTATGTGGGGGCAGTTCCCTTGCCGCTAGAGCCGCTAGCCGAGTGAGGTCTGTGTCACTTGCTAGCCGCCAACACTAATCGCCATGCCCGCCCGCCCCTACATTCTGGCCGAAACCACCTGGCAGGCCGTAAAAGATGCCGCCTTCGAAGTTGTGGTGTTGCCCTGGGGCGCTACCGAGGCGCACAACTACCACCTGCCCTACGGCACCGACAACTTCCAGTGCGATTACCTCGCGGCCGAGGCGGCGCGGCTAGCCTGGGCGCAGGGCGCCAGGGTAGTTGTGCTGCCCACTATTCCGTTCGGCGTAAACACTGGCCAGCTCGACATTACCCTTGATATAAACTTGAACCCCAGCACGCAGCTGGCAATTCTGTGCGATATTGTGCAGGTACTGGCCCGGCAGGGCATTCCAAAACTGGTGCTGCTGAATGGGCACGGCGGCAATGATTTCCGGCAAATGCTGCGCGAGCTGCAAGCCGAGTTTCCGGGGGTGTTTCTCAGCACCGCCACGCTGTTTAGAATAGTGGACCGCCGCCAGTTTTTTGACGCGCCCGGCGACCACGCCGATGAGATGGAAACGAGCATGATGCTGCACATTGCCCCCGAGTTGGTGCGGCCTCTTTCCGAAGCTGGCGCGGGGACTAGCAAGCGGTTTCGCATCCGGGCCCTGCGCGAGTGGGCCTGGGCTCAGCGCGAGTGGAGCCAAGTAAGCGCCGACACGGGCGTGGGCAATCCGGCCGCCGCCACGGCGGCGAAGGGCGAGGCTTTTTTACGGGCCGTTGCCGGGCAGCTAAGCCAGTTCTTGGTGGAACTGGCCGCCGCCGACCCGCGCGATTTGTATGAATAAGCCGGTTGTGCCTGCCAAAGCCGGCACTGCCCTAGCGGCAGCCCCCGGCTCCCCTCCCCTTCGAAAGAGGGGCCGGGGTTGGGGCCCGGCATCAAAATATATCTAAAAAACCATCCTAGCAGCTATCCTCAGCTCATCAGCGCCCCTAACCTATGCAGCACATCACCGCCGCCGACATTACGGCTTTCGAGAAGATTTACCGCCTCAATTTTGTGAATGGCCTGCCGGGCTTTAAGCCGGCCAACCTGGTGGGCACGGCCGCGCCCGATGGCCAGACCAACCTCGCCATTTTCAGCTCGGTGCTGCACCTGGGCTCCGACCCGGCGGTGCTGGGCATGGTGACGCGCCCCACCACCGTACCGCGCCATACCTACCAGAATATCAAGGACAACGGCGGCGCCTACACCCTCAACCACGTGCCCCTGACCCTGGCGGCGCAGGCCCACTACACCTCGGCCAATTTTGAGGACATATCGGAATTTGAGGCCTGCGGCTTCACGGCCGATTTTCGCGACGGCTTTCCGGCGCCCTACGTGGCCGAAAGCCCGCTCAGCATCGGGCTGCGGCTGCGCGAAGAGCACCCCATTTTCAATGGCACGCTGCTGCTGGTGGGCACCGTCGAGCACGTGTACCTGCGCCCCGAGGCCCTGCGCCCCGACGGCACCCTCGACCTGGTGGCGCTGGGCGAGGCCGCCATTTCGGGCCTCGACGGCTACCACGCCGTGCAGCCGCCGGTGCGCTACGGCTACGGCCGGCCGGGGCAGTTTCCGCAGGCACTGTAGCTAGCCCGCGCTACGCAAGAGAGCCCGCCGCAAGTGCTTGCGGCGGGCTCTCTTGCGTAGCGCGGGCTAGCAGCCGGGTAGCCTACATAGTGCCCTTTTTGGCGCTGGCGTCGTTGCTGTTGCCGCTGCCGTTGGTGCTGCTGGTGGCCTTGGGCTGATTTTTGTCGGTTGAGGCCATTTTGCCGCTGGCGGTTTGGGCCGAGGTGGTGCTGTTGCCGGCCGGGGCCGAGTCGAGCTTATCCTGGGCCGAGCCATTTTTGATGGCGGTAGCCGAGCCTTTGCCGGTGGGCTTGGTCACGGTTTGCTTGTTGCTGATACTGTCGCGGTTGATGTCGGCGTTGGTGTAGCCGTTGGGGTTGGTGAAGCCCTCGTGGGCCTGCGGGTTATCACCGGGGCTGAGCGAAGCGTAGTCGCAGGCGGTGAGCAAGGTAGCGGAGCTGGCCAGTAGCAACAACGTCAGGGCCGGGCGAAAAGAGAAGTTCATGCTGAAAGCGGGGGTGTTTACTACTGCAAAGATGCAGCCGGGCCGCGAATAGTGTTGGACGTGCTAACCAGATTTTGGTTGCCCGCGTTGAGAGAAAGCGGGGGCGGCCGCTACCTTGCCCGCCCGTTTTCCCGCCTGCCATGCTGCGTCGCACCCTTTCTACCCTAGCCAACACGGCGCTGCTGCCCGTGCGCGGCGCCACCCTGCTGTACCGGGCGGGGCAGGCCCACCAGCATTTTTTTCAGCCCGTGCTCAACGGCGCGCTCGGCGACCAGCTAGCCGTGCGCCACGACCCGCGCGCCATTACCCTGAGCTTTCGGCGCGGTGGCCAGGATGTGCCGGTGGCCAAGCTGGGCCTGAGCGAGTTTAAGCAGAAAACCGTCATTTTTATTCACGGGCTGATGGGCGACGAGCTCATCTGGCAAACCGGCTTTCAGGATGCCCCCGCGGGGCCGCTGCGCTACGGCCCGCGCCTGGCCGCCGAGGCCGGCTGCCGCCCGCTGTATCTGCGCTACAACTCGGGGCTGCACATCTCGGAAAATGGCCGCGCCCTGAGCCAGCTACTCACCGCGCTGGTCGAAACCTACCCCGAAGCCATCGGCGAGCTGGTGCTAGTGGGCCACAGCATGGGCGGGCTGCTCATCCGCTCGGCGGGGTATTATGCTTCTTCAGTTAGCAGTGAACAATCATCAGTTATCAACCCGACAGCCACAAAAACGAGCAAGCGAAAATCTAAGAAATTGCTCCCTGATGATTGCTCACTGCTAACTGAAACTGCGCCTTGGCTAGCCCACCTGCGCACGGTATTTCTGCTGGGCGTACCCAACGAGGGCTCGTACTTGGAACAAAACGGCCAGCTGGTGGAGCGCCTGTTGCGGCGCATTAATCTTTTCCCCACGCGCTTTTTGAGCCAGGCCATTGCGCGGCGCTCCAACGGCATTAAAGACCTGGGCCAGGCCCTGCTGGTGGATGAGGACTGGCAGCAGCCCGACGACCCGGCCCTGCCCCGGCCGCGCACCACGGTGCCGCTGCTGCCCGGCGTGCGCTACCACGTGCTGGTGGGCGACTGGCTGCGCGCCAGCCGCCCCCAGGCCCTGCGCGACTACTTTGGCGATGGCATGGTGGGCGCGGCCAGCGCCCGGGCCAGGTATTTGGCGATGAAACCGAGCTGCCGCCGGGCACTTTGGTGCGCATGGCCCGCTTTGGGCGGCAGCACCACGGCGGGCTGCTGTTCAACTCCGAGGTGTATCAATACCTGCGGCAGTGGGTGTAACGCTAAACAGCTTTTTATAGCCTCACGGCTTGCGCTCGTTCTCCCTTACGGGTGCCATTAGGAGGGCCGGGCAGGCTAGCGACTCACCGCAAGTTCCGGCTTTTCCGGCGCAACCGGCGCAACCGGGGCGGCCTCACCGCGCCCATAGGCCAGGCGCAGCAGGCTGGGCAGCACCACCAGCAGCAGCGGTAGCGCCAGCAGCAACCCGCCGATAACGGCGATGGCCAGCGGCTGGTGCAGCTGCGCGCCGGCCCCGATGCCCAGCGCCAGCGGCAGCAGCGCCACGATGGCCGAGAGTGCCGTCATGAGCTTGGGGCGCAGGCGGGCGGCGATAGAGTAGGCAATGGCGGCTTCCACTGGACCGCCTTCGGCGCGGAAGTCGTTGAACTGCTGAAAGGTGAAGATGGCATTTTCGCCGATGATGCCCACCACCATGATGAGGCCGGTATAGGAGCCCACGTTGAGCGGCGTGTTGGTGAGGTACAGCGCTAGGCTGCCGCCGGCCGGCCCCAGGATAGCGACGAGCAGAATCAGCCCCGCCGCCTTGATGTCGCGGAACAGGAATAGCCCGACCGCGAACACCAGCAAGCATGCCGTGCCCAGGATGGTCAGCAGCTCCTGAAATGACTGCTGCTGTTCGGCATAGGAGCCGCCATACTGGATGAAATAGCCGGGCGGCAGGGCCACCTCGCGCCCAATCTTCTGCTGTATTTCCTGCATGGCCGAGCCCAGGTCGCGCCCGTCGAGGCGGGCCGTCACGGCCGTCATGGCTTGCAGGTTTTCGCGGCCCAGCTCGGCGCTGCTCGTGGTTACGGTCACGTCGGCCAGCTCGTCGAGGCGGCGGCGCTGGCCGTTGGGTAGGAACACGGGCTCACCGCGCATCTGGGCCAGGGTCGCTTGGGCGGCCTGTGGGTAGCGCAGCCGGATATTGAGCAACTGCTCGCCGCTGAGCACGTTGCCGGCCACTGTGCCACCGAGTTGGGTTTGCAGCTGCGTCTGGAAGCTGGTGGCCGTGAGGCCAAACTGGGCCAGCCGGCGCGGGTCGGGGCGCACGTCCACGCTAGGGCCCACCTGCACGATGCCGTTGAACACGTCGGCCGTGCCGGCAGTTTTCGTCACCACTTCGGTTACCTGATTGGCGAGGGCGTAGCGCTGAGTGGGGTCGGGTCCAAACACCTTAATTTCAATGGGCTGCACGGTACTCATCAAATCGCCGAGCATGTCGCCGATAACCTGGCCAAAGTCTACTACCAGGGCCGGCTCGGTAGATTCGACGCGTTGGCGCAAGTCGGCAATCACTTCCTCGGTTGAGCGCTTACGGTCGGTTTTGAGTCGAATGAGGTAGTCGCCGCTGTTGGGCTCGGTGATGAAAAAGCCCATTTGGGTGCCCGTCCGGCGCGAGTAGCTGGCTACTTCGGGCACCTTCACGATGAGCTTTTCGGCCTGGCGCAGCATGCGGTCAGTTTCGTCGAGGCCGGTGCCGGGTGGTGAGTGGTAGTCGAGCACAATGGCACCCTCGTCCATGTCGGGCAGAAAGCCCGTGGCCAGGCGCGGAATGATAAACCACATCACGCCCACCAGCAACAGAATCCCCACCACGCTGTAGGCCGGGTGGCGAATAACCGAGCGCACCCACGGAATGTCGTGGTGCTGGGTACCAGCCGTCGTATCATGTTCCGCAGCCGCTGGCTCGCCCTTCATTTTCTTAGAAGGCCCGGACGAGCGTTTTTCCAGCTCCAGGCTGTCGTCAGCGGCCACGGTGGTGGCGTCGGTCGGGGCGTCATTAGGGCCAAACCCATCGTTAGCTGCTTGCGGGCCGGTCGGTTGGGCGACCTTCTCCTTTTTGCTGAGCAGCAGGTAGGCTACTGGTAAGCCCAGCCAAGCCACGAAAAACGAGCATACTAACGCCACGACCATCGTGGTGGCCAGTACTTTAAAATAAGCCCCCGCTACCCCCCTAGCAGGGCGAAGGGCAGAAAAATTACGATGGTACTGAGGCTAGAGCCAATGAGCGCGGGCAGCAGGTGCTGCACCGAGCGCTCCACTACCTCGCCGGGCGTGGCGGTGGGGTGCTCCTCGCCCACGCGGTGCAGCTGCTCCACCATCACCACGGCGTCGTCAATCATGAGACCGATAGCGGCGGCAATGGCGCCCAGGGTCATGATATTGAGCGAGTAGCCCAGCCCGAAATACAGCACCGCCAAGGTCAGGGCGAGGGCTACCGGGATGGTAAGCACTAGCGTAAGCGAGGCCTTCCACGAGCGCAGAAACAACGACGTCACCACCAAGGCCAGCGCCAGGCCAATCCAGAGCGAGTCCTGCACCGAGCGCACGACTTCCGACACGAAATCGGCCTGGTCGTAGTAGGGCTCCAGCTTAATACCCTTGGGCAGACCCGCGCGCAGGGCGGCCACCTTGGCGGCCACCCCTTTGCTGACTTCCACCACATTGGCCGCTGGCTGGCGCTGCACCGAGATAAGCACCGCGTCATGGCCGTTGGCATTGATGCGGATGTATTCGGGCTGCTCGCCGATGCGCACGGTGGCCACGTCGGCCAGGCGCACAATGCGGCGGTTGTCGTTACGCAGCACCACGTTTTCCAGGTCTTCTTTCTGCAGAATGGTCGCGTCCGTCACCGTGAGGTAGAGGCGGCGGTAGTCAGCTAGATAACCGTTGCTCTGCACAAAATTTGTGTTATTGAGAGCCGCTTGCACCATTTCAGGGCCAATGCCCAGGGCCGCCAGCTGGGTCGGTATCAACTCGACCTCATACTCCTTGGTGCGCCCACCTTGAATCTGCACGGCCGCTACCCCCTCAACCTGCGAAATGAAAGGTTTAATGGTATAGAGGGCTAGCCTACGCAATTCCAACGCTGAGTGCCCTGGCGCTTCCAGCGTGTAGCCCATCACCGGCAGAATAGCCGGGTTCATGCGCTCGACCGAAATGTTAATATTAGCGGGCAGGTTGCCCCGAGCTTGGTTGAGGCGGCTTTCGATGAGCTGCTGGGCCTGCACCACATCAACGCCCCAGTTGAGGTAGGCCGAGATTTCGCACGAGCCGCGGCTGGTTGTCGAGCGCAGTAGGCGCAGGCCGGGCACCTGCTTCATGGCGTCTTCGAGCGGCTTGGTCACGGTGACCATCACGCGGTCCACGGGCGCGAGGCCCACGTCGGCAATCACCTTCACTTTGGGGAACGTCACTTCCGGAAACAGGGCGACCGTGAGCCGCCGGTAGGCGAGCCCGCCCAGGGCGAGCGCCAGCGCGAGCAATACCGCGATGGGTGCCTTGTAGGCTTGCAAAAAAGGAGTGCGCATACGAAATCTGGGGAAATAAAAATGGCGCGCCTTACTCGGTCGGCGCCGGTACGGCCCGGCCGGCGCGCTGCACTTTCACGGCCGCCGTGTCGTCGAGGCCGTAGTTGCCGCTGAATAAAATCTTATCGCGGCTGGTAAAGGTGGGCGACTTGATTTCCACACGGTCGGTTTGCTGATTGCCCACGGTCACGGGTACCTTCACGGCGGTCGAGTCATTGAGCAGGCGCATGACCCAGAACTCGGTTTGCGTTTCGTCGGTGAGCAGCGCGGCGCGGGGCAGGGTGGGCGTGAGGTGGGGCGCGGTGCGGTCGAGCTCGACCTGCACGGCCAGGTTTTCGGGCAAATCGGGTACCGGGCCGGTGGGCCGCACGGTGTAGCGCTGGGTTTGCAGCGTCGCGTCGCCGGTGGCTAGCTCCTGAGTTACGCGGCCGGGCAGCACGCGCCCGTCGGGCAGCTTGATACGGCAACTCTGGCCGGTGTGCACGTAGCGCAGCTGCGTCACGGGCACGTCGAGCAGGAAGCCGAAGCGGTTGCGGTCGTAGCTCATGGCCAGCTGCTCGCCGTCCTGCACGTAGTCGCCGGCCAGCTTATCAACCGTGGCCAGCACGCCCGCCTGGCTGGCTTTTATTTGAATCGTGCCCGAAAAGCGCAGCCTAGGGTCGCCGGTGAGCTTGTCGAGGTGCAGTACCCGACTCTCCTTGGTTTGCATGGTGAAGACGGTCTGGCCCGCCGCCACGCGCTGGCCCGGCACTGGCACTGGGGCCAGCAGGTAGCCGGTGGTAGTGGCCCGCAGCACGTCTTTGGCCGGGTAGGCCGACACGGCGCTCAGCTGCAGTACATCGGTGAGGGTATCGCGCTGCACGGTACCTACCGTGACTACGGCGCGGGGCTTCACCGCCGCTTCGCCCTCGGCGGGTGCATCGGCCGCCGGGGCAGCGGCCGGGGTGCCACCCGAATGGCAGGCGGCGAGGCAAAGCAGGAGGCTAGCGAATGAAAGTCGGCTGAGCATAAGTAAGCAGGGTGAAAGGCCAGTGGCTCGCGGAAACCGTACCTGGCCCCAGCGGAGCGCCCGCGCTGGCAAAAGAATAAGCTGCCCGGGGCTAGCTGGTAAAAAGACAATACGTGGGGGCGAAGGTAGTGCTCGTGCTTAGCGAGTTGCCCGCCTTACTCACCCAGATAATCCAACGCGTACTGGCTGCGCAGGCGGTCGGTTTCGGCCTGGGTGAGGCTGAATTGCAGGGTGCGGTAGCTCGTCACCAGGTTGAGGTAATCAAGAATGAGTACGTCGCCCGTCGCTAGCTGCTGCTGGGCGGCTCCCACGAGTGCTTCCGCTATCCGCAGCTGCTCGCGGATGCGTTTACTCAGCGCCTCCGAGGCCCGGATAAGCCCCCGTAGCTGGTCGTACTGCTGCTGCCGCTGGATGGTCAGAAACTGCCGGTAGCCGCGCCGGCTCTGCTCCGTGAGGTCGATGCGCTGGTATTGCAGCTGCCGCTGGTGACCGTCGAAGATGGGCAGCGAGAGTAGGAAGCCCGCGCCAAAACCAGTGCTGTGGCCCAGGGCCAGCAGCGCCGGCTGCGACGACTGAATGCCCGCATCCACCACCGCGCTCAGCTTGGGGCGGTAGGTAGCATCCACGGCCTGGCGGTCCAGCACGTTACGCAGGCTGTCGAGCGTATACCGGCGCTGAGTGATGGAGGTGAGGCCCGCCAGCCCCCGGTGGGTAGGCGGCTCGGGCGGCGTAAGGGCCAGCAGCGCCGTGTCGCCCACGCCGGCCAGGTAGCGCAACGTGCCTAGCTCGCGCCGGTAGGCGAGGCGGTTTTGCTCCACCGTCACTTCCTGGGTGCGCACCGACAGGTAGAAGCTCAAATACTGCGTTTGCTTGAAAATGCCGGCGTTTACGAGTTGGCGCAGCTCGCTGTCCTGCTGGCGCAGCTGCGCCAGCAGCGTGCGGCTGAAATCAAGCTGGAGCTGGGCGGTGTAGGCGGTGAGAAACTGGTCGGTGACGGAGCGGCGCAAATCGAGCTGCGAGAGCCGACCGCTGTTGCGCAGCGCCAGCCCCTGGTTGCCCAGGATGCGGTAGTCGGTTTGCAGCTGAAAGCGGTTGAGTATGGGCTTGGTCGCCTGCGCGTAGCTGGCGTAATTGCCGCCGTTGCTCACGGCCTGGTCGTAGCCCACTATCTGGTCGCCGTTTTTATTGGTCAACACCGGCGTGGCCACGGCCGCCCCAATGCCGGCCACCTGCACGCCGTTCTGCGCTTTGCGCCGCAGGCTGTCGAGGCGGTTTTGGGCCACCTGGTTGCGCAGGTCGTTCAGCAGCGGGCTGCGCTGGTAGGCGGTGGCCAAAAAATCGGGCAAGGCGCGGGGGCTAGCCGGCGCGGTGGCCGGGAGGGCCGGCAGCGCGCCCAGGCTAGCCGGGGGCACGCTCGGCACCTGGGCCCAGGCTAGCCGGATTCCTACTGCCAAATAGCACAGCAGCAAGCGAAAACGAACGTCCATACGGCAAAGGTCGCGTTCAATTCTGAAGTAAAGTGGGCTTTGCTAAAAAAGCCCACTTTACTAAATGGAAGAAATTAATGAATAAATGGCAAGCTAGCGCGCTACGTACCCGGCCGCCCACTGCCCCCGTAGTTGCTGTAATACTTTCTAAGTTATTTTTTTTGCCATTGCCTGACGTTGCCCTGCCCTACGCTTTTGCCACCGGCGGGGCCGGGTACCCACTGCGGGCAGGATTTTCCGGCGGCCGGGGCCGGGGCGGCGGCGACAGAAATGCCACAGTATCGGTGGCTAGCTTCGGCTACAACTTCACTCTTATTTGTAATTAGTCATGCAACGCCACCTCTTGATTACTGCCTGCGCCCTGGCCCTGGCAGCCCCCGCTCTTACCCAGGCCCAAACGCTAAAGCCGACCCAAGTACCCGCCGCCGCCAAGGCCACGTTCAAGGCCAAGTTCCCGACCGTGACAACAAACACCTGGGAAAAAGAGGGCGATAAATTCGAGGCTGGCTTTAAGCTGAGCGGCAAAACGATGTCGGCCGTCATCACTCCTACCGGCGAGTTGCTGGAAACCGAAACGGATATGACACCGAGCCAATTGCCCACCCCGGTGCGCACCAAGCTGGCCAGCGCCTACAAAACGTATAAAATCAGCGAGGCCGCGACCATCGTGCGGGCAGATGGCAGCACCGTGTACGAGGCTGAAGTGGTCAAAGGTGGTAAGCATCAGGACGTGCTTTTTAACGCCGACGGCTCCCTGGCCAAGCAGTAGCCGCTGCCCGGCCCCGTAGCCCCAGCAAGCCCGCCGACGGACTCGCTGAGGTTACCGGGCCGGGTTTTTTATGGGTCGTATTCGAGCACGCGGAACGTGCCGGGCACGATGCCGGGGCGCGGACGCGGGGGCCGGTGGGGATGGGGGGGATGGGGGCGCCGATGGGCTTTGAGCGTCTTCAGGTCGAAGACGAACGGTGGGCAGCAGGCGATAAGGGGCCGTTTGGGCTTGGGCAGGGCATTTTTCACGGAGTTAGAAACAAGACCAGGCACGCGGCTAGGGTGAGGCGCAATGCGGTAAAGAAGCTGGCGGCGGCCAGCGTGGAAGTGCCCGGCCAAAGCAGGCAGCCGACAATACATTTCAGAACCTTGGTAGTGGCGGGGGTAGCGCAACGCTTTTGCTTTACGGCCGCGCCAGCCGCTTCAATCCCCGAGCGGCCAACTTTCGTAGGGCTAGGCTACTCAGCTCTGCGCGCATGACCCCTACGCCTTCCCTACCCCTAGCCGAACCCCGGCCCGGCCTGCGCACACCGTTTACTTACAGCTTGTTTCGGGCCATCTGGATTGCCGCGCTGGTGAGCAACGTGGGCACCTGGATGCAAAACGTGGCCGGCGTGTGGCTCGTGACCACGCTCACCACCTCGGCCCTGCTCGTGGCCCTGATGCAGACGGCCACCAGCCTGCCGGCTTTTTTGCTGAGTATGCCGGCCGGGGCCATCGGCGACCTCATCGACCGGCGCAAGCTGCTGCTCTTCACGCAGGGCTTTATGGCGGTGGTAGCGCTGGGGCTGGGGGTGTTCACGCTCACGGGCGCGGCCACGGCCATCGACGTGCTGGGCTTCACGTTTTTGCTGGGCATGGGCTCGGCCCTGAACAGCCCCATCTGGCAAACGGTGACGACCGAGCTGGTGCCCCGGCCGGTGCTGCCCTTCGCCATCACCCTCAATGGGGTGAGCAACAACATTGCCCGGGCCATCGGGCCGGCGCTGGGCGGACTCATCATTGCCTACTACTCGCCGGGCTGGGTGTTTGTGCTGAACGGCATTTCTTTCGTGGGCACCTGGGTCGTCATTTATACCTGGCGGCGCGAGGTGCAGAGCGACGGCGGCCCGGCCGAAAATTTTTCGGGCGCGCTGCGGGCGGGCATTCGCTACGTGCAGTACTCGCCGCCCATCGTGGCGGTGCTGGTGCGCACGTTTGCCTTCTCGTTTGGGGCCAGCGCCATGTGGGCGCTGCTGAGCGTGGTGGTAGCGCGGCGGCTGCACTTGCAGTCGGGCTCCTACGCCGTAATGCTGTCGTGGCTAGGGGCGGGCGCAGTATCGGGGGCGTTTTTGATTGGCAAAATCGGCCACCGGCTCAACCTCAACCGCCGGGTGCTGCTGGGCTCGCTCGTGTTTGTGGGCACCAACCTGAGCCTGGCCCTGGTGCCGGGCGAGTACTGGCTGTTTCCGGTGATGTTCTTGTCCGGCACGGCCTGGCTCATTACCATGACGAGCTTCAGCACCAGCGTGCAGCTGCACGTGCCCAAGTGGGTGCAGGCGCGGGTGGTAAGCATCTACATGCTGGTTTTTCAGGCCGGCATGAGCCTGGGCAGCATCATGTGGGGCGAGCTGGCCGACCGCGCCAACCTCACGCTGGCCCTGCTGGTGGCAGCCGGCTGGATGCTGGCTAGCCTGGCGCTGGCCCTGCCCTTCCCCATGCACCAGCCCGAGGGCCTCGACTTCAGCCCCGCTGAGCCGTGGAGCGACCAGCTGCCGGCATTGGAAGAAGAAATCGACCCCGACGACGGCCCTGTGGTGGTGATGATAGACTACGACGTGGCCCCGGCCGACCACGCGGCCTTCCGGCTGGCGGCCCAGCAGCTTACCCGCCTGCGCCTGCGCGACGGCGCGCTGCGGGCCGGCGTATTTACCGATGTGGCCCAGCCGGCGCGCATCACCGAGTTTTTTTACGTGGCTACCTGGGCCGAGCACGAGCGCCAGCACCACCGCTTCACCCGCGACGACCAGCAGGTGGAGGCCGAAGTACGGCGCTTTCACCGGGGCAGCGAGCCGCCGCGCGTGACGCACTTTCTGGCCTTCCCGCGCACGGCCAACGTGGAGGTAGCCGCCCCGCCGCTGCAAGTGGCCGGCAGCGGGCAGTAGCGGAAGCTAGCGGACTACTTCAAGCCAGCCCGTGTAGGCCCGGCCGCCGGTGGGCTGCCACAACCGGTAGTAGTAAGTACCGGCAGGCAGGCCCGGCGCAGTCCAGTCCTGCGCGTAGGCTAGCGAACGGTACACCTCTTGGCCCCAGCGATTATAGACAACGAGGGCCCACTCCATATTTACGAGGCCGGCTATTTTGAGCTGGTCATTCTGTCCATCGCCATTAGGTGTAATGATATTAGGCACTGATAGCTCAATGGGCGCCGGCGGGGGTGTAGGTTTTGGAGCCGGGGTAGGGGTTGGCGCGGGCACAGGAACCGGGGCCGGCGCGGAAGTTGGTGCGGTAGCGCAGGAAAAGCTGTCTGGGGTTGAGGGCGTGGTCAAATCACCCAATCGTGCCACAAAAAGCTGGCCGTTGGTGCTGGCAAACAGGGTAGAGACAAAGCTGGCTGTTTCGGCAAATGTGCCGGCCAGATAAATATCCTGGCTGGCCGTAACAGCAATTTGGGGCCCGTAGGCGCTGCCGCAGGCCCCTTCGCGCTGCACCCTCAACGCGCGGCCCTGGGGGTCGTATTTGGCGACAAATATATTTTTTTTACCCCCCGACACGGTCAACTGCAGGCCGCTGCCCCAGGTAGTGAGCGTGGAGCTGAATACCCCGGCCACGTAGCTATTGCCGGCTTGGTCGAGGGCCACGCTGGTGCCGTAGTTGGTATTGGTAGCGCCTATCTGGCTAGCCCAGAGAACTTGGCCGTTCGGGTCGTGCTTCACCAAAAAGCCCGCAAAGCCCGCCACCTGAAATACCGCTGTGCCAAACACGGCTGGTTGCCCCGGCACGCCCCCCAGCTGCCCCGTGGTAAAACTATTGCCCTGGTTATCGACGGCGAGGTCAAGGGCAGTAGCAGTGCCGGGACCGCCCTCGCTTTTGGCCCATAAAAAATCGCCCGCCGGGCTGCACTTTGCCAGCAAAATCTGCTGGGTGCCATTTTGAGCCTGCAGCGTGGTAGTGCCAAAGGTGGCCGTGAGGCCGAAGCTGCCCGCCAGGTAGAGGTTGCCCGCCGCATCCAGGGCCACCGCGCTAGCCCGGCTGTATCCGCCCTTACCCCCGCCCTGCCGCAGCCACTGCGGGCTGCCTTGGCTATTGAATTTGGCCAAAAACACGTTTTCGCTGCTTTCACTGGCTACCGGGCCGGTGCCCAGGTTGCCCTGCCCGCTCAGGTAGCCCGTTACATAGGCATTGGCCGCCGCATCAAGGGCTAGCCCCATACTCACGAATTTGCTGCCGGGCGCGCTGCCACCTTGCCGCACCCACAAAAGCTGGCCCTGGGGGTTGTACTTGACCAGCACCATGTCTTGAGTGCCTTGGCTAGTGAGCGTAACGCTCCCAAATACGCCGCTGCCGCTGAAATCGCCCAGCGCGTAGACATTGCCATCCGCATCAGTAGCCACCCGGCTAAAGTACATGGCCGGCGTGGCCTGCGCCCACAAGACAGCACCCTGGGCATCGTACTTAGCAATGAAAGCCGAGAGGCCCGACGGGTTGCCCGGACCGCTAGCGTTCACTTTGTTAAGGGTAAGCCCTCCGAAGCGGGCCGAACTGGTAAAGAAGCCCACTACGTAGGCATTGCCGCTACCATCGCGGGCTAGGCCATTCAGCTGCTCTAGTTGCGCACCACCTCCTGCCTGCCGGGCCCAGCGGTTTTGTGCTAGCGCCGGGCCCAGGTGCCCCAGCAGCAGTAGGAACAATGCTGCTTTTATAGAAAATGTTAACCGTGTAAAAATTCCCATAGCCAACTACTCACTAAAAATTGGGTGAAATTAAGGTGATTTGACTTATCGCATGGCGCTCAATAATTTTCCGCGCACGGCCAACGTGGAGGTGGCCGCCCCGCCGCTGCAAGTGGCCGGCAGCGGGCAGTAGCGGGCGGCGTTGCGGCTTCGTTTCCTTACTTTGCTTATGAAATTTCCCTTTTTCGCGCCCTGGCGCTCGGCGCTGGTGCTCGGCCTGGTCTGCGGCACCCTGCTTCTGGCTAGCCCCTCAGCCGCGGCCCAAACCTTTGCCAAGGGCGCCGACGTGGGTTGGCTCCAGCAGATGGAGGCTACCGGCTACGTGTTTTATAACGAGCAGGGCCAGGCTCAGGACTGCTTCGCCATCCTGAAAGCGCAGGGCATCAACTCGATACGCCTGCGGGTATTCGTCAACCCGTCCGACGACAAGGCCAGCGGCCACTGCAGCCCGGCCGAGGTGGTGGCGATGGCCAAGCGCGCCGCCGGCCTGGGCTTCCGGGTGATGATAGACTTTCACTACAGCGACACCTGGGCCGACCCCGGCAAACAGGCCAAGCCCGCCGCCTGGGCCAGCCACCCGTTTGCGCAGCTGCTGACTGATGTGTACGACCACACGTTTAACACGCTCACGGCCTTGAAAGCCAGCGGCGTAACGCCCGAGTGGGTGCAGGTCGGCAACGAGATACCGGGCGGCCTGCTCTGGCCCGAGGGCAGTACCAAAAATTTTCCGCAGCTTACCCAGCTCATCACCAAAGGCTACGAGGCGGTGAAGGCCGTGAGCCCCGGCACCAAGGTTATCGTGCACCTCGACCGCGGCAACGACAACGCGCTATACCGCGATTTCTTCGATAAGCTCACGGCCAACGGCGGGAAGTTCGACGTCGTCGGCATGTCGTATTACCCCTACTGGCTCAAGCAGGATTACACCGCCTCCATCGCCAACCTGCGCGCCAACCTGCTCGACATGGTGAGCCGCTATCCCGGCAAGGAAGTGGTAGTGGCCGAAGTCGGCAACGACTACACCGCCGTGCAAAACACCTATGCCATGCTCGTGGCCGTGCAGCAAGCCGTGCGCGCCGTGCCCCAGGGCAAGGGCTTGGGCGTATTCTACTGGGAGCCCGAGGGCGCCAAAAGCTGGAGCGGCTACCAGCTCAGCGCCTGGGGCGACGATGGCAGGCCCTCGCCCGCGCTCAAGGCCTTTCTGGCCGCGCCCCAGCCACAACCCGCGCCTGGCCAGCCGGCCAAAGCCGCTAAAAAACCAGTGAAATAACCCGCCGAAGCAAGCCCGGCCGCCGCGCCCCAAACCAAGAGGCGGGCGGCCTACGTAGGAGACGAGCATTGCCCGTAGCGTACTGCCTGCACGTTGGCCCGATTTTTCCTGGCTGCATTTTATGACCCGACTTATTATTCTCTTAGTGGCGGCCCTGCTAGCCCTGGCCGATGGCAGCCCGGCGCTGGCCCGCCCCCGGCCCGGCCACCACCGCCCGCGCTACACTTCCTATAAGCACCGCGGCGATGCCCGCAAGCGCTGGCGCCGCATGGGCGTGCTGGGCCGCTGGCGCTACCACCGCCGCTACCGCAAGGCCCACCCTCGGCGCGGCGTCATCCGGGTAGGCCGGCCGCAGGGCACCATGCCTAAGCACTAGGGGCTAGCCCCTTAAGCAAGAACCGCCGTCCGGTTCCGGGCGGCGGTTCTTGGTGTGCCTCAACGTAGTGAGCTGGCTAGCCTACCACGAGCCGCTGTTGTCATTGGTATCGTCGAAGCCGCCGCCGCCGGTGTCGCCCGAAGAAGTATCGTCATACGACGAGTTATCGGACGAGAAGTAGTCGCCCGAGGAACTGCCCGACGCGTTGTTATCCGAGAAGTAGTCGTTATTGCTGCTAAACGAGTCGTTATCCGTGCTCGCCGCACCGCCGCGCCCGGCAAAATAATCGTCGGCCGCGCCGGTGCCGGCGGCCCCGGCGCCCGCATTGCCCACGCTGCCCGTGTCGAAGTGCTGCGGCGCACTGCCCGACTCATGGCTACCACCGAGGCGGTTGCCCAGGTAGGCGCCGGCTGCGGCCGCCGCGCCGGTGGCCAGGATGCCGCCCATGCCGCTGCCGCCGCTGGTAGTGTTTTGGTTGGGGTAGCCCCCGCCGTAGCCGGGGCCGGGAGTACCGCCCTGGTTAGGATAAAAATTCGGCTGATTGGGCTGGTTAGGCTGGGGGGCACCGCCACCGCTGGGGTAGAAGTTGGGCGAGCCGTTGTTGGCAGCCGCGCTACGGCCCCGGAACAGCCGGATGACAAACCACAGAATGCCACCGATTATCAGTGCCCCGATGAGCAGCGTGCCCATGCCAAGGCCGGGCGATGGCGCCGGGGCCGACACGTCGCTTTGCTGCGCGCCGGCTGGGTCGCTCGGCTGCGTCTGCGACTGCATGGCCGAGGCCGTGCGGCCGGTATTATCGGTCAGCTCGCCGCTGGTGGCGGCCGCGGCGGCGCCCGTCGAAGCAGCCGCCGTGGTGGCCGTTTTCCTGCGCATGTCGGTGCTGGGATTGGCCGTGGCAAGCAGGTCATCGAGGCCCGTGCGCAGGCCCTGAAAGTAGTTATTCTGCTTAAAAGCCGGCGTCATCTCGCCGATAATGCGGCTAGTAACGGCGGGCGTAATCACGCTGGCCAGGCCCGAGCCGGGCTGGATGGTCACTTTGTGCTCCTGCGACGCGACGAGCACCACCACGCCGTTGTTTTTGTCACGCTGGCCCACGCCCCAGGCCGTGCCCAGCGCCCGGCCGTAGTCGGCTACCGAGCGGCCGCCCAGGCTGGGCACCGTCACCACCACTACTTGGGCGCCGGTTTTTTCGGCGTAGCTGCGCAGGCCGTTTTCGAGTTTTTTGGCATCGCCCGCGCTCAGCAGGCTAGCCTTATCCGTAACGAAGGTGAAGGGTACCGGGCGGGCGGGCAGGCCGCTATCGGTTTGGGCCAATGCGGGTCGGCCGAGCCCCGCCCCGACAAACAGCAGGGCTAGTAGAAGAAAGCGATACATGGCAGGGAAGGGAAAAGCGTGAAAGAACTTACCGGCCTTTTACGGCGCGGGCGGCCGGGCGGCTGCCCCGGCCCGGGCACAACATTCGGGTATTCTTGGCCTGCGTTGCACTTCCGGGCCCGCGCTGCCGTTAGAAGCCCAGCCGCAATGGCCGGCGGGGCAGTCCGCAGGCGCGGTTATTGCGTAGCTTTCCCCAAATCCGTTTTTGGCTTGTGCAAGGTGCAGAAGCCCGCTGTAGTTGCCCACCGGCGATGCGGCCCCGCACTCAGCGGCCCGCTTCGTAGCAGGTATTCAGCTGGTTTTCTTATCCTTATGCTTCTCCCCCGCTTCGCACCCCCGCGCTCGTTCCACGCCGAACTCAAGCGCCGCACGGCCGACTACTTCGCCACCACGGGCAAGGCCCAGACCGGCAACTCGGCTCTGCTTGGCAAGGCCCTGCTGCTGGTGGGCACTTTTATCGCCCTCTACGTGCACCTGGTTTTTTTCACGCCGCCCACGGCCTGGGCGCTGGCCGAGTGCGTGGCCACGGGCACGGTGCTGGCCCTCATTGGCTTCAACGTGATGCACGACGGGGCGCACGGCAGCTTCAGCCGTTACGGCTGGCTCAATAAGGTGGCGGCCTTTACGCTCAACGTGCTGGGCGGCAGCAGCTACATGTGGGATGCCAAGCACAATACCGTGCACCACATGTACACCAACATCGACGGCGTGGACGATGACCTCGACATCCGGCCCTGGATGCGCCTCACGCCCGACCAGCCGCGCCACCGCGCCCACCGCTTTCAGCACCTCTACTTCGGAGTGTTTTACAGCCTGCTCTACATCTCCTGGATTTTCTTCACCGACTACCAGAAGTACTTCAGCCGCCGCATCGGCAGCGTGGCCCTCAAGCCCATGAGCACCAACGACCACCTTATTTTCTGGGGTTTTAAAATCTTGAATCTGGGCCTCTACGTGGCCCTGCCCATCTACCTGGTTGGGTTTGCGAGCTGGCTAGGGGGCTTCCTGCTGGCTGGCGCCGTGGCGGGCTTCGTGCTCAGCATCGTGTTTCAGCTGGCCCATACCGTGGAGCAGGCCGCCTTTCCGGTGCCCCACGCAACGACCCGCAAGTTGGAAGACGAGTGGGCCATTCACCAGCTGCGCACCACCGCCAACTTTGCCACCGACAACCGCCTGATTAGCTGGCTAGTGGGCGGGCTCAATTTTCAGGTCGAGCACCATCTGTTCCCGAAAATCTCGCACGTGCACTACCCCAAGCTGAGCAAAATCATCCGCGAAACCTGCGCCGAGTTCAACCTCCCCTACCAGGAATACCCCAAAATGCGCTACGCCGTGGCCTCGCACGTGGCCTTTTTGCGCCAGATGGGCCGGGCGTAGGGAGCCAGCAATTTTACGTAGCGCGGACTTGGTAGCCCGCGTCCCAAGCCAGCTGTTACGGCCCGGGGACGCGGACTACCAAGCTCGCGCTACTTGTTTTTAATAGCCGCCAGCATTTTCTTCAGGTCGGCGCGCGCGTACACTTTGCCGCGCGCCACCACGGCCGCGATTTTGCGGGTGTTCGTGATGTCGGCCAGGGGGTTGGCGGTTAATAAGACTAAGTCGGCGTCTTTGCCCTCGGCGATGGTGCCGCTGCGGCCCGCCACCCCTAGCCAGGTGGCGCCGTTGATAGTGGCCGCCCGCAGGGCCTGGGCGGGCGTGAGGCCGGCTTTTACCAGCAGCGCCAGCTCGTCTTGCAGCGACGCGCCGGGGTAGGTGAAGGAGTTGAACGCCCCGCTGTCGGAGCCGGCCAGGATGGGCACGCCGGCCGCCTGCATTTGCGGCACCAGGGCCATAAACTTGGCTTCGAGCTTTTGGGTGAAGGCGCGGCTGGCGGCAGACTGCTGCTTGGCGCTGGCCAGGCGCTTGGTGTAGGTGCGCTGGATTTTGGGGTCGATGTAGGCGCGCAGGGTATCCTGGGCGTGGTCGTTGTCGGTCAGCTCGGCCAGGGTCTTGCCGATGGCCAGCGTGGGCGTGGCCGACGTGTGGTGGCTAGCCATGAGCCGGAAAATGCGCTGCGCCGCCGCCGGGCTATAGGTGTCGTACACGGCCGGCAGCATGGCAAACAGGCCAAGCGGCTTGCTCGTGCTCAGGCTGTTGCGCACCAGCGCCGTGAGGCTGTCCTCCTTGCCCGAACAGGCTTTGAAGACATAATACAGGTGCTCGGTGCCATCGAGACCGCGGTTCACGGCCTCGCCTAGCGTCACCGAATACGGCATGTGGCCGGTGGTTTTCAGGCCCCGCTGTTCAGCTTGGCTGATGGTTTCGAGGTAGGCCTCGCCCGAGATTTTGCTGTCGTAAATCTTGACGAAGTCCACCCGCAGCTTTTGCAGCGAGTCGAGGGCGTGGCGCACGTCAGCGGGCGTCACAACTTCGAGCGAGCCGGGCCAGGTGGCGCCGGGGCCGTCAATCTTGGGGCCCGAGGTAAAGATGCGCGGGCCGGCCAGGGTGCCGGCGTCCTCCTCGCGCCGCCACTGAAAAACGGTGGGCGTGAGGTCGCCGCCCGCGTCGCGCACCGTCGTGATGCCGTGGGCCAGGTACAGCGTGAGGCTTTTTTTGTTGGCCGCCGCCAGGCTGTCGCCCCCGCGAAAGTGCACGTGCATGTCCCAGAGGCCCGGGATGAGGAAGCGGCCGGTACCGTCCACCGTTCGGCGGGCCTGGTAGTGGGCCTGCGCGGCGGGGCCAACCTGCTTGATTTTGCCGCCGGCCACGGCCACCGACTGGTCGGGCCGCAGCTGGCCGCTCACCACATCCACCACATTCACGTGGCTGATAACGAGGTCGTAGGTTTCGGCCGGGGCGGCGGGGCGGCGGGCTACGCTGGCCAGCAGGGCAGCCACGGGCAAGGCAAATAGGAAGCGGGTAGCTTTCATAAATAGTGGCACGACAAGGAGCTGCCTGTAAAAGTAAGTGCCGCGGTGAGCGGCGCAACTCCGCCGGCCGCGGCTACCTTGGGGCGGCAACCACCCCTTCCCGGCATGAACGACCCCGCTACGCCCGCCACCCTGAAGCCCACGCTCGGCCCCGTGCAGCTCTGGGCCATCGCGGTCGGGCTGGTTATTTCGGGCGAGTACTTTGGCTGGAACTACGGCTGGGCGGCGGCCGGGCCGGTGGGCTTCTTGATAGCCACGCTGCTCGTGACGGTGCTCTACGTCACGTTCGTGCTCAGCTTCACGGAGCTGACGACGGCCATTCCGCAGGCGGGCGGGCCGTTTGCCTACGCCTCGCGGGCTTTGGGGCCGCTGGGGGGCTAGCGGCCGGCTACGCCACGCTGGTCGAGTTTCTGCTGACGCCGCCGGCCATCGCCTTTGCGCTGGGCAGCTACGCGCATTTTTTATGGGGGGCGCTGCCGGTGCAGGGCACGGCGCTGGGTTGCTACGTGGCGTTTACGCTGGTTAATCTGCTGGGCATTAAGGAGTCGGCCAATTTTGCTTTGGTGGTAACGATTTTGGCGGTGGCCGAGCTGCTGGTATTTATGGGGCTGCTGGCGCCGCACTTTCGGCTGGCCAACTTTCTGGCCCACCCGGTGCCGGTGCGGGCGGCGGGCGTGCTGGCGGCGCTGCCGTTTGCCATCTGGTTTTACCTGGCCATCGAGGGCGTGGCGCTGGTGGCCGAAGACGTGAAAGAACCTCGGCGCACCATTCCGCGCGGCTATGGCTACGGGCTGGGCACGCTGCTGGTGCTGGCCCTGGGCGTGCTGGTGCTCACCGGCGGCGCCACCGACTGGCGCGCCCTCAGCCACCTCGACTACCCGCTGCCCGAGGCCCTGCGCCGGGTGCTGGGCCCGGCCAGCCCCTGGACCAAGCTCTTTGCCAGCATCGGGCTGTTTGGGCTGGTGGCGTCGTTTCACGGCACCATCATTGGGTATTCGCGGCAGCTGTTTGCGCTGGCGCGGGCCGGCTACCTGCCCGCCGCGCTGGCCCGCCTCAATGGCCGGGGCGCACCGCACTGGGCGCTGGTGGCGGGCGCCGGGGTGGGCGGGCTAGCCATCGTCACGGGCACTACCGACCGGGTCATTACCCTGGCCGTGCTCGGGGCAGTGGTACTATACGCCCTCAGCCTGCTGAGTCTGTTTGCGCTGCGCCGCCGCGAGCCGGGACTGGCGCGGCCGTTTCGGGTGCCGGGCTACCCGCTGGTGCCGCTCGTGGCGCTGGCGCTCACGCTGTTGAGCCTGGGCACCATCGTTTATTATAATCCGGTTTTAAGCCTGGCTTTTGCGGCGGGCCTGGCCCTGGTGCTGGCGGCGTATCGGGCGCGGGGGCGTTAGTTTTTGCCTTCGCTCAGCTTTTGGGCAAGCGGCTGAGGCACGCCGGCGCTGTTGAGCAGGCCGCTCACCAAGGCCTGGCGCCAGAGCACGAACACGGCCGCGTGCAGGTCGCGGCGGCTGCGCAGGCGGCCGGGGGCTAGCCGGCCGTTGGCGCGCGGGTTGTTGTTGCGAATGAAAAGTGCATTGGCCGCGCCGGTCTCGATTTTCGTCAGCAAGTTGGTTTTCAATACCTCCCCCTTGCTTTTCAACACTTTCAATTTCAAGTCTGAATACTCGGCCCACATGGTGCCGTCGGCCTGCTGCAAGTCGGCGCGTAGGTCGAAGCGCATGGTGCGCAGCTGGCCGCTGCTAAACTCAAACAGCCGCGTGGGCCCAATCATGGGGTTGAGAATGGCGAAGGGCGCGGCCCCAAACGTACCCGTGACCTGGTGCCGCTCCAGGGGGTCGAGCAGCGGAATGCGCAGCTGCAAGGCTAGCGGGCACTGGCCTTGCAGCCGGGCCGTGGCCTCGCCGGTGAGTGGGTGGGCGGCCGTCATGCGGCGCGGGTCGTTGCTGAGGTTATGCAGCGTGCCGCTGAGGCCATCGAGCGTAATGTGGCCCACGATGGGGCTGCGCGGGCTGCGGTAGGGCAGGCTCACGTTGGCCCCCAGCACCCGCACTTCCTGCACGGTTGTCAGCAGCGGCACCTTGCGCACGGCCAGCGGCGTGAAAATGGACGGCTGGCTGGGCAGCGGCGCCCGGCCATCGCTGGCAATTTCGATGGTGGGCCGCTCGGCCACCAGCGTGCGGGCCACCAGCTCGTGCTGCCGCGCCAGCCGGCCAAAATCGAGTCCCAGCAGCCGCAGCGCCGGCAGCCGCACGGCCAGGTGCACCGATTGCTCGCCCTTGCGCCGGTCCTGCTCGGCGGCCGAGAACGTGGGCTGAATGGCTAGCCCCAGCAGGCTTGCCGTCTGGCGCCGGGTGTCGAGGCGCAGCCCGGCCGCCGCCAGGTGAAAAAATGGCGCATCAAAAACGGCCGTGATGCGGCCCGTGGAGGCTAGCCAGGCCCGGGCGTAGGCCACGCGGCGCGGGTCGCGGGTGGCAGCGGCATCCAACCGCAATGCCTTGCCTTCCAGATTTATATCCCGAATAACTGGCATTAGCGCGCCGCTCGTGGTTTGAATTTCGGCGTGGCGCAGGCGCAGGCTAGCCAGGTCGGCGCGGCGCAGGTAGGGGGCCAGCAGCGCGGGCAGCGGCCGGGCCGGTGCGCCGGGCGGCGGGCCCTGCACCAGCAGCTTATCGAGGGTCAGCGAGTCGGCCCGAAAGCGGCGCTGATGCAGCGCGGCGGCCGTGTGCCAGCCCGCCAGGCGCAGGCGCGGCAGCCAGATATGCGTCGGCACCGCGCCCGCCGTGAGCACCCGCAGCGAATCGAGCCCTAGCCGGCCGCCGGCCAGCTGCGCGTGGGCCAGCTGGCCCACGTAGCCCCGGGCGCGAACGGCCGCACCGCGCACCTGGCCCGCTAGGCGGACGGCGTAGGCGGTGCGGCTGGTATCGGCGGCCCCGGCGGCACTTAGCAGCACATCGTGGGCCAGCAGGTCGGCGCGGGTAATGGCGGCCCGTGTGGCGGGGCCATCGGCGTAGCGGGCGCGCACCCGGCGCAGCGCCAGCAAGCCGAGGCGCAGGCCGGCCAGGCGCCGGGGCAGGCGCGCGTACAGCGGCTGCTTATCAGCCAGCATTGCCGGGGGCAGGCCGGCCGGCAAGCTCAGCCCGACATCGGCCAGCACCAGGCTATCGAGGGGCACCACGCCACCGCGCAGCAGCGCCAGCACCCCTAGCCCGCTGAGCCGGACGCTGCCCACGGCCAAGCTAAGGTGCGGCAACGCGGCCGGCCAGCGGCCCCGCCACTGCGGGTTGTCGCGCAGCTGCAGCTGGCTCACTTCCAGGCCGCGGCGCCACAGCCGCGTGCGTAGCGACCCAAGGCGCAGCTCGTAGGCGCTGTGGCTCTGCTGGTGCACCTGCCGCTCCAGGGTGCGGCGCAGCCAGGGGTCGAGCAGCAGCGTGAGGGCTAGCCCCACTGCTACCACCACTACGCCCACAAGCACCAGCCCCCAGCCCCAGCGCCAGGCGCGGCCAGAACCGGTAGCAACAGAACGAACACTGGCGGCCGGCGGGGCTAAGCTAGACATTGAGCAGGCATTAATCAGCCCGCTAACGGCAACGCGGCCCAGGGAGCCGAAGATGCTGGCAGAATTTTTAGTATTTCTTAAAAGGCAGGCGCTTATGCCCCGCCCCTACTCCGTCAGCAGGCCCGACTCGTCCTTCAGGCCCACGCCCGAGAGCTGCCGCCGCAGCGCCTCGCGGAGCAGAAAAAACAGCTTATCCGAAGCCGCCGCGTAGCCCAGCCCCGCGGGCCGGATGTTGGACACGCAGTTGCGCGCCTCGTCGGTGAGGCCGGGCCGGGGGCCGTACGTGAAATATGCGCCCAGGCTGTCGGGCGCGCTCAGCCCCGGCCGCTCGCCGATGAGCACCAGCACCAGCCGGGCGCGCAGCAGTTGGCCTATCTCATCGCCGAGCGCCACCCGCGCCTGCCCGGCCAGCACCAGCGGGGCTAGCCGAAAGCCCGCTTTTTGCAAGTCGGGCACCAGCCGGCGCAGCAGCGGCAGCGCGTGCGTATTGAGGGCGGTGGCCGACAAGCCATCGGCCAGCACCACGGCCACGTCGCACTCGCCCGCCGCCTGGCTGGCTAGCGCAGCGCGGGCGGCCTCGGCTAGCTGCCGGCCCAGGTCGGGGCGCTGCAAGTACTGCTGGCGCGTGGCCGCCCGGCTCTGCACTTGCAGGGCGGACAAGCCCATTTCCGCTAGCTCCTTCACTATCTGGTCGCTGGCTAAGGCTGAATATACGGCGTCGCGGGCGTGGGCGTGGGCTAGCCGGAAGGCCAGCGCCTCGCGCACCGGCACGCTGGTGCCGGTGCGCCCCAGCGCAATGCGCGCCGCCGTGAAAGCGCGCAGGCCAGCCCAGGGGTCGGGCTCGGGAGCGGCAGCAGGCAGTGCAGGTAAATTGCTCATTTGTAAGAAGTCTTACTTATTCTCTTATAAACGTGTGACGGCTTCGATGGCGCGGGGCGCTGCCCCGTGCCGACTACTCTGCCGGCCTCTGGCCGGCATTCGTTAAACGGACTCCCTTTGCCCTTGCGCCCGTAGGCCAGAGGCCTGCCAATAGCCGGCACGGGGCAGGGCCCCGCGCCATCGACGTTAATCAAAGACCCAGTGCCGCCGGCAGCTGCCCCGGCAGCCGCGCCGCCGTGGCCGGCAGCTGCCGACCCTGGTCATCAAAAATGCCCTGCTGGGCTAGCCAGGCGGCGAACTCGGGCGCGGGCTGCAGGCCCAGCACCTGGCGCAGGTACAGGGCGTCGTGAAAGGAAGTAGACTGGTAGCCGAGCATAATATCATCGGCCCCCGGCACGCCCATGATGAAGTTGCAGCCCGCCACGCCCAGCAGCGTCAGCAGGGTGTCCATGTCGTCCTGGTCGGCCTCGGCGTGGTTGGTGTAGCACACATCCACGCCCATCGGCAGGCCCAGCAACTTGGCGCAAAAGTGGTCTTCGAGCGCGGCGCGGATAATCTGCTTGCCATCGTATAAATACTCGGGGCCGATGAAGCCGACCACCGAATTGACGAGCAGCGGCCGGAAGCGCCGGGCCACGGCGTAGGCCCGCGCCTCGCAGGTTTGCTGGTCGAGGCCGTGGTGGGCATTGGCCGAAAGCGCGCTGCCCTGGCCGGTTTCGAAGTACATGACGTTATCGCCCAGCGTGCCCCGGCCCAGGGCCAGCGTGGCCGCGTGGGCTTCCTGCAATAAGCTGAGGCTGATGCCAAAGCTCTTGTTGGCCGCCTCGGTGCCGGCGATGGACTGAAACGTGATATCGACCGGCGCGCCCTGCCCGATGAGGGCTAGCGTAGTCGTGACGTGGCACAGCACGCAGCTCTGGGTCGGAATGGCGTATTGCTGGCGCACACCGTCGAGCATATGCAGCAAGTCACTCACGGCCCGCAGGTTATCGGTGGCGGGGTTGATGCCCAGCACCGCGTCGCCGCTACCGTAGAGCAGGCCATCGACGAGGCTGGCGGCGATGCCGCGCGGGTCGTCGGTGGGGTGGTTGGGCTGCAGGCGCGTGGCCAGGTGCCCGCGCAGGCCCAGCGTGTTGCGAAACCGCGTGATGACTTCCACGCGCCGGGCCACGGCAATCAACTCCTGGTTGCGTAGCAGCTTGCTCACGGCGGCCACCATCTCGGGCGTGAGGCCGGGGGCCAGCGCGGCCAGGGTCGCGGCATCGGCCGCGTCCGACACGAGCCAGTCGCGCAGCTCGCCCACCGTGAAGTGGGCGATGGGCGCGAAGGCCGCTGCGTTGTGCGTGTCGATAATGAGGCGCGTCACCTCATCGTGCTCATAGGGCACCAGCATTTCGCTCAGAAACTGGCGCAGCGGCACATCGGCCAGGGCATACTGGGCGGCCACGCGCTCCTCGTAGGTGGCGGCGGCCACGCCGGCCAGCTCATCGCCCGCGCGCGGGGGCGAGGCCCGCGCCAGCAGCGTCTTCAGGTCGGCAAACTGGTAGGTGCGGGGGCCGATAAGGTGGCGGTAAGACATGGCGCGGAGACGGGCTGGCCTGTGAGCAAGATACTGCCCGGCGGCCTAACCCACGCGCGCCGGCCAGCGCCGCGCCAAACAACTTTGCCCCCCGCCCGCCGTACTCTTTAATCTTTATCGCGATGGCTAGCCCTGCCCTATCTCTGCCGTTTCGCCGGCCGGAGGTCATTTTTTTTGACGTCAACGAAACGCTGCTCGACATGAGTCCGCTGAAGGCCGCAGTGACCAGCGCGTTCGCTGACAAAGCGGCGTTTGGCCAGTGGTTTGGCCTGTTGCTGCAACACTCCCTGGTGGCTACCGTTACCGACGCGTATTTCAGCTTTGGCACCATTGCCGACGCGGCCCTCGACATGACGGCCCATATGCTGCAAACCAAGCCCCTCAGCCAGGAAGCCAAGCAGGCGCTGACGGCGCTGCTCACCAAGCTGCCCGCCCACGCCGACGTGCCCGCCGGGCTAGCCCGGCTGCAAGCCGCCGGCTACCGCCTCCTGGCCCTCACCAATTCGCCGCCCGCCACCCTGGCCGCGCAGCTGCGCTTTGCCGGCCTCACCGACTACTTCGAGCAGGCCCTGAGCATCGAGGCCGTGCGCCGCTACAAGCCCCACCCCGACACCTACCACTACGCCGCCCGGCAAGCCGGCGTGGCTCCCGCCCGGGCGATGCTGATAGCGGCCCACGGCTGGGATGTGGCCGGGGCGCTGCACGCCGGCTTACAGGCGGGCTTTCTGGCCCGGCCGGGCCAGACGCTTTATCCCCTGGCGCCTCCCCCACCTGCCAGGCCCCTACCCTGCCGGAGCTAGCCGGGCAGCTGGTCGGTTAGGCGAAACCGGGCCCGCGCCCGTATAGTACGCATACCTTTTCCCAACCCTTCAGCATTATGGCCACCACCGTCAAGACCCCTAGCCACACCGACCCCGCTACCAAGCAAAAAGAAGACGCCAACCAGACCACCATCAAGGACAAGCCCTCCGGCAAGAACGTGAAGACGCAGAAGAAATAACGGCGGCTCGTTAAATAAAAACCCGGCCCGCTTTCGCGGGCCGGGTTTTTTTGTGGCTGCTTACAAGAAATAAGCGCGCGTTAAGCATTAAAGAGAAGCTGTTCAGGAAACGAGTCGAAGCCGGCAGCCTGGGCAGACTGCTGGCTTTTCAGCCGGCAGCCCGCGGCCGGCCCGCTTCTTAAACGTCTTCGGCACCCCACGTTCCACAACCTATTGCCCGGGGCTCTGCAGCTTCGGGTCGGCGGCCGGCTCCACGGTGCGCTCGAAGCGCAGGCGGCTGTTTACGTCGGTGCCCACGGAGGTGAAGCCGTTGGCGAGCAGCACGCGCTGCGAAGTCAGGTTTTCGGGCTCGGTGTGGGCCACCAGCCGGCGCACCTGGCCGGTAGCGGCCGCCTGCTGCACCAGCCCGGCCACCAGCTCGGTGCCCAAGCCCTGGCCGCGCCAGTCGGCCGCAATCGAGTAGCCCATTTCGACGCAACCCTGGGCGTCGGGCGGCCCCATGAAACCGCCCGTGCCCACCAACGTGCGGGGCGTGGCGCCCTCGGCCTTGCGCAGGGCATACCAGTTGTACCAGCCGGCGGCGGCGCGCCCCCGGCGATGAGTTTTTCGAGAAAGTATTCCATGGCCGCGCGGTCGTACTCGCCGGGCGGCCAGTCGGTGGGCAAAGCCGCTCCCAGCAGCGTCGGGAAATACTGCGGCTTGTGCAGCTCGGCCGTGAGCAGGGCCCGGCTGGCGGCCAGAATCTGGAGCCGGGGCGTTTGGGTGATGAGCGGAATCATAGCGAGTCTATACGCAGCCAGGCAGATTAGTTGGCGGCCGGCGCCGGCACGGTGAAGGTATTGAGCAGCCCGCTGATAGTCATGTAGTGCCCGGCCAGGTAAATCATATCCACCATCCCCTTCTCGCCGAAGGTCACGATAGCCCGCTCATACAGCTCGGTATCAATCTGGTGCCTGGCCGTGAGGCGCTGGGTAACGTCAAAGGCTACGCTTTCTTCTGGGGCTAGCCCGGTGGGTTTTTGCCCGGCTACCAGCGCCCGGATGGTTGCCTCGTCGAAGCCCGCTTTTTCGGCCACGGCGGCGTGGGCATATAGCTCGTAGGCCGCCTGCCAGGCAGCGCCCACGGTCAGAATCACGACCTGCCGCACTTTCTCACTCAGCGAGGATTCCTTGCCTTCGGTGGCAGTCATGCCCATGAGGGCCTGGCTAAGGAGCGGGCTGCGCAGCATGGCGTTGAAAGGCCCGATAAGCCGGCCGGCGTAAGTATCGGCCCGAAAGCCGGACTTGTTAGCCCAGGGCACCATCGTACCCCGGAGCTGGTCGTAGAGTATTTTCTGGTCCGAGTCGAGGGTATCGGGGCTGAGCAGGGCCAGCCGCCCGCCAAGGTTTTCTTCAAAAGAGGCCATGAAGCAGCGCGTGAGTTAGCGAGTGAGTAGTGGGGCAATACGCAGAACTCTCTGCCGGCAGCCATGCGGCCAGCCACCGGCGGCACCGGCCCCTCTTTCCAGCCCCCACTGGCTAGCCCTAGTCGAAGAGGTAGCGACCGGGGCGCGCGGGGGCCGGCGGCGCTGGCTCACCGGCCATCTCCAGCAGCGTAGATTCGATAAAATAGCTCATTGCATTCAGGGCCAAAGCGTTTGCTCCTAACCCAAAAGGCTCTTCCAGCTCGCGCATAATAGCATCGAGCGCCATAAACGTGTAGCCCACAAATACCACGATAAGCGGCGTGGCCCAGCCCGTGCTATCAACCAGGCCAAATGGCAGCAGAAAGCAGTACAGGTATACCGTGCGGTGCAAAATCACGCTGTAGGTGTACGGGATGGGCGTGCCGGCTAGCCGCTCGCAGGCGCCTACGATGTCGGACAGTTGGTTGAGGTTGTGGTCGAAGGCCAGCTGCTGGGTAGTATCGAGCTGCCCCGCTTCGCGCCCGTGCTGCACCCAGCGGCCCAGCTCCAGCAGAAGCCGGATGGGCTGAAAGGTGGCGGCCAGCACCGCCCCTACCAGCGGGGGCGGCAGCAGCCGCGCCATATCGGCGGCCGCGTCGGTGCGCCGCAGCTGGTGCTTGAGGGCATACGTGAAGGCAATGAGCAGCCGCACGAAAGACGTAGCGCCGGGCAGGGCGCCCAGCGTGAGGGCCTGGCGGGCTAGCGAGCGGGCAGTATTCAACAGGGCACCCCACTGCTTGCGCCCTTCCCAAAACCGGTCGTAGCTGGCATTATTATAAAAGCCCAGGAAGATGGCCAGCGTGACGCCAAACAAGGTAAACGGCGCGGCCGTGAGCGGCACCTTGTAGTGTAGTAGCCGGCCGTGGGCATATACCACGGCTACCGACAGCCCCAGCAGCACGCCCAGGCGCGGTAGTATCTGCGGCAGCACCGAGCCGTGCCACACGAATAGCAACTGCCACCAATTGTCTTTGTCCCGAATTATCATGGCTGCTGATACGAATCGCGCGCCGAAAAGGGGCTACGCCCGCTTATGGTCTTCACCGCAAAAGAGGCCATCTGTTGCTAAATTTTTCCTCGGTCACGACCCGGAGCTGGTCACCGGCGTTTTTTTTGCACGGCGGCGGCCTGGGCTTGGCCGGCATCTTTGCGGGCGTTTGCACGGCTCCGCAAGCGGAAATGTTGCTGACCAGACTGCGTACCGATAACGCGCTAGCCTTCAGCCCCTGGCTTTATCCCTGCCCAGCCGACCAGAACGCGCCCCGTAGTTGCTGCGCGGGTAGTAGCTCCCCAAAACACGCCAGCCGCTACCAAAGCGGCAGCGGCTGGGTACCAAATGAGACTCGCCGCCCCGGCTACCAGGGGCTGATGCCGGTTTCGGGCGCGTTATCGTCGCTGAAAAACTGGCTGGTCGGGCCGTCGGGGCCCAGCACGGCGGCTTTCACCAGGCGGGCGGCGGCGTCTTGCACGCTGCCGGGGCCGCTGTGGTGGTTGAAGTCGGTGGCGGTGTAGCCGGGGTCCACGGCGTTCACCTTGAAAGGTGTGTCGCGCAGCTCGTAGGCCAGCATGATGGTGTAGGCATTCAGGGCCGCCTTGGAGGGCTGATAGGCGGCGCCCTTCACCGGGTAGTACTTCCAGCTAGGGTCATTGTGCAGCGTGAGCGAGCCCAGGCCCGAGGTGACGTTGACGATGCGCGGCGCCGGCGACTGCCGCAGCAGGTCAAGAAAGGCCTGCGTCACCGCGATTACCCCAAACACGTTGGTGTCAAACACCTCCCGGATGGTGTTGAGGCTGGTACTCGAAGCCGGCTGCACCATGCCGCCCAAAATGCCGGCATTGTTGATAAGCACGTCGAGCACCGGCGTTTTCTGGCCCAGCGTTTCGCGGGCCGCAGCGATGGAGTCGCTGCTCGTTACGTCGAGTTGAATGGGCTCTACGTTGGCTAGCCCTTCGGCCTTGAGCTGGGCTACGGCCTGCTGGCCGTTGTGGGCGTCGCGGCTGCCCAGGTACACATAGTAGCCTTGCTGGAGAAGCTGGCGGGCAGCTTCGAGGCCGATGCTTTTATTGGCGCCGGTAATGAGGACGGTTTTCATGGTGGCTGTTGGTCAGTTGATTAACAGCACAAAATTACCGGGCCCTAGCGGGGCGGCTGGCACCCATTTCGCGGTATTACTGGTACATTTTGCGGATGCTGGCGCGGTACTCGGCCGGCGTCTGGCCGGTTTCGCGCTTGAAGAAGCGGTTGAAGTACGAGGCATCCGAAAAGCCCAGGTCGTAGGCCAGCTCTTTGAGCGACTGCGGGGTGTAGAACAGCAGGCGCTTGGCCTCCAGCACCAGCCGCTCGTGCAGGTGCTTGATGGCCGACTTGCCGCTCTGGGCCTTCACCACCTCGCTCAGGTGCCCCGCCGAAATGTGCAGCAGCTCGGCGTAGGCGCTCACCTCGTGCAGCTCCCGAAAATTTTCCTCAATGTGCGCCTGGTAAGCTTTCAGCAGTCGCTGGTCGGCCGACGGCTCGCCGCCCGGAAACTGCTCGGTGTAGAGCCGGCTCAGGTAGGTGAGCAGCACCAGCAGGTAGGCGCTCAGCATCTGGTGCTGCCACTCGCCGGGGCGCTGGTGCTCGGCTTCGAGCTTGGCCAGCAGGTCGTCTATCACGGCTTCGTCGGCCGGCGTCAGGCGCAGCTCGTGCCCGTGCTGCGGATTCTGGATGAGCGGCAGGCTGCGCAGGGCCGCGTTTTGCTGCAAGGCCAGAAACTCGCTTGTAAACTGGAGCCGGGTGCCCCAGAAGGGCGTCGGCTCCTCCTTCACCAGCAGCTGGCTGGGGCTCGAAAAGTACAGCGCGTGGTCCTGGCGCACGTAGGGCACGGCATCGACCCAGTGCCGGCCGCGGGTGCGCTTCGTAAACACGAGCATGTAATAGGCCTTGCGGTGCGGCAGCAGCACGTCGGCCTCGTAGGGCAGCTCGCCCGCCGAGCGCACCAGCGAGAAGAAGCTGCTCCCGGTTAGCTCGTCGGGCTCAAACGGGTATATCGGTACCGGCGGCCGGCTACTGAGCGTCTGCATACCCCAAATTTAGGGCCGGCGCCGGGCTAGCCGCGGCGGGCGCTTTGCCCGCCCGGCCCAGGTGCGTATCCTGAAAGCCGGTGGCGTACTTAAGGCCGTAGCCCAGCAGCCGGTCGAAGGCGCTGTGAAACAGCAGCACCGTGCCGGCCAGTACCAGAGTGGGCTGCCCCAGCAGCCACCCCGCCACGCCCATGGCTATCGCCGTGGCCTTGTGGTGCACCAGGTTGTAGCTGGCGGCGCCCACGCGCGGGCCGGCCAGGTAGCCCAGCATGCTCAGGTCGGGCAGCAAAAAGGTGGCGGGCAGCACCCACCAGGCAAACGGCAGGTGGGCGAATACAAACACGGCCAGCAGCATTTCGGCCAGCTCTTCGGTTTTCAACAGCGATTTCATGGACGTAGCAGAGGTTTTTGAGTGGTAAAATTCAATACCCAAAATTCCGCCCGCCGCTAGCCCCTTGGCGATAACAAAAGCTAAGAAATACCGCGCGCCCCGCCCCTACCGCTCGCGCGCCACCCGCGCCCGGATGCGACTCAGCGACACGGGCGTGACGCCGAGGTAATTGGCCACCAGGTGCTGCGGAATGCGCGCCAGAATCTTGGTTTTGCCGCTGGCCAGCAGCGCCCGGTAGCGCTCCTCGGGCGAGAGCATGAGCTGCTCGACGAGGCGGGCATCGGTGCCCAGCAGGTGGTACTCGGCCAGCACCCGCCCGAACCGCTCGTAGGCCGGGCACTCGTCGTAGAGCCGCCGCAGCACCGCGTAGTCGAACACCACCAGCTCCGTATCGGTCAGGGCCTGGATGTTGAGCTGGCTCGGCTGGCCCGACAGGCAGCTCGGGTAGTCGGCCAGCAAGTGGTTTTCGAAGAAGAAATACGTGGTGCGCTCCTCGCCGCTGGGCCGCAGGTAGTAGAGCCGACAGCTCCCCTGGAGCACCAAGGCGATTTCGGGCCGGTACTCGCCAGCCTGCACAAAGTGCTGGCCCCGCGCCAGGTGGCACGGCCGCAGGGCCCTAGCCAGCAGCTGCCACTCGGCCTCGGTGAGGGCGGGCACGAAGCGGCGCAGGTAAGCAAGCAATGGATGCATGAATGAAAGGCTAGCCAGGTGCCAAAGCTACTGCGTGCGCAAACGGCCCATCGTCAATAGCCCCCGCGCCATCAATGGTTGCCGAAGCCACTATTTCCCGGCGGCTCAGCTTCCCAGCGCGCCCCGCCCGCTCGCCCCCAAAACACGGCAGCCGCTACCGGGGGGCAGCGGCTGGGGATACGTGGTACTAAGCGTCCTAGGAAGCTTGCTTGTACTCAGCAGTTGGCGGCAGCTTGCCTATCTTCTTCAAGTAGACAAATAACTCCCGCTTCGTCAATGGCCCGCTGATGCGGCCGGCCTCCCATTCTTCGGGGGTTTTGCCATTCATCGAGAGGTTACTCGGTTTCTTCGGCGAGTCGTCGGAGGATAACGTCTTGGATGGTTTCATAACTAGGGAGGTTTACGTCATCGACAACGAGCTGCTGCCCGGTGATGGTAAAAATAACGGAAATAAACTTGCGGCGGTTCGTATAGCCCGTTACCTCAATTTGCCCATTGGCTTGCAGGTAGGTTTGGGCACGTTCCGATACTTCTATCAAGTCGGTTATCTCGTCTAGCTCAATGCTGACGCTGTGCAACCAATTCAGATTGAGCTTACCGAAATCAATATCGTAGTTCGTGAACATACCGCAAAGCTACCGCCCCGCCCGCCCGCCGCCGAAGCCGGCGTTTCCAAGCGGCTAGGGTACCCCCTGCGCCCCGCCCGCTAGCCCCCAAAAACACGGCAGCCGCTACCGGGGGCGGCAGCGGCTGGGGAAGCTCAGCGGTGTGTAACCAGTAGCGTTCGCGACAACTCCACGTAGGAATGGTGCGCGAACACTTTGGTAAGCTGCGGCAGGAACTGCCGAAATAGCTCTAGCAAATCGGGCGTGCTGATATTACCAGTTGACACGAGCAGTAGTTTATATGGCTGACCTTGCAGCAGAAAGCTATTGACAAAGTCTGCATCCTTCGTAATTACTACGCGCTTTTCTTCCATTGACACCCGGCTAATGCTACCATCCTGCGTCCGGTTGGCTGCCGGTAAATCGAGGGTGTGCAGGCTGTCGAAACCCGCATGGAAAGCCAGCCAGCGCGCCAACTGCCTTGGCAATTGGGCATCGACTAGTACGCGCAGTGGCGCTGGCTGGCTCACGAGGCCAGCCGGTAGATGGAGCGCACTTGCAGCATATCGGCCGCGTAGGCCTGGCAGGCGCGAAGGTCTTCGGCTTCCAGGTCTTCATAGTCAGCTAGAATTTCGGCCTCCGTCATGCCCGAAGCCAGGTATTCGAGCACGTTTTGCACCGGATAGCGCAGGCCGCGCACCGTGGGCTGCCCGTGGCAGATATTGGGGTCAATGGTGATACGCGGGTGTGCCGCCGAAGCTACAGTTGCCATGCTACTAAGATACCGCCCCGTCCCCTAGTCCCCAAAAACACGGCAGCCGCTACCGGGGCGGCAGCGGCTGGGAAGCTAAAGTAGTGTCACGCTAGACTTATCTAGTTGATGATGCTTTCTTAGGAGGCTCTTGAGTCGTATTGGGCTTTTCTTTTGGTTTCTCAGGAGGAAGAGAGAAAGTAAACCCATCACCTTTGGGACTACTTTTAGTCGGCCGGTCGACAAACTTTTTCGCCATGATTTATTGCTTTGGCTTTTCTTGTGGAGGAGGATTTTGAGGCGGTTTAACTTGAGCCGGAAAAGTTAGCCCCCTAACCTCTTCTGGCCCTTGTCCCGGCTTCGTCTGGTAATCTGATTGCTTCGCCATCAAACTAAAGTTTAAGGTTACGTATGTGAGAAATGTTAAGACTGCTAGAATGAATAAGCCCGCACATGCAAGATTGTACCTATGTGTTACTTTATTCTGACGGTCAAACTTATCTGGATATGGATTTTGGGCAGATGAGGTGCTGGTAAAAATGTCAGCCGCTTTTACTGTTGACCGATGGGAGAATAAGTTGAGAACTAGTGATACAACGAAAAAAAACCAAGTAGCAGGCAATAGGGGTAAATAGACGGCCTCTTTCAGTGGTACCAAGTCTTTAACGAACCCCACTGTCAGCGTAAGACCACCCGCGTTCAAGCTTACTAATAGGGTTTCAAAATGCTCTTCTGCACTCTTTCGTCCTTCAGTAACCTGCTGTTTGAGCCAGTTATAATATTCTTCTTCCGAATCACTCATCTACCATTTGCTTAGCTAGCGATTATAAAAAAAGCCGGGAGTTAATAACTCCCGGCTTTTTTCTTACGAACCACACGCCTCGCAGGCGTCGGGGTTATCGAGCGAGCAGGCCATGTCGGCTTGGTTCTGGGCGTACATGGGCTCTAGGGTTTCGGCGGCTTGCTTTTCCACCGTGAACTTGATGGCGTCGGCGGCGGCTTTGGTGCGCAGGTAGTACATGCCGGTTTTGAGGCCGCGCTTCCAGCTGTGGAAGTGCATGCTGGTGAGCTTGCCGAAGTTGGGGTTCTGCACGTGCAGGTTCAGGCTCTGGCTCTGGCAGATGTAGGCGCCCCGGTCGGCGGCCATGTCGATGATGGTGCGCTGCGAAATCTCCCACACCGTCTTGTACAGGTCCTTGATGTGCTGCGGCACGCGGGCAATGCCCTGCACCGAGCCATTGGCCGCGATGATGTCCTGCTTCATCTGCTCGTTCCAGAGGCCCAGCTTCACGAGGTCCTTCAGCAGGTGCTTGTTCACCACCATAAACTCGCCGCTGAGCACGCGCCGCACGTAAATGTTGCTGGTGTAGGGCTCAAACGACTCGTTGTTGCCCAGAATCTGGGCGGTGCTGGCGGTGGGCATGGGCGCCACCAGCAGCGAGTTGCGCACACCGTGCTCCACTACCTGGCCGCGCAGCGTATCCCAATCCCAGCGGCCCGACTTGGGCGTCACGCCCCAGAGGTCAAACTGGAACTTGCCCTCGCTCAGGGGCGAGCCGGGGAAGGTTTCGTAGGCCCCGTCCTTCATGGCCAGGTCCTTCGAAGCCGTCATGGCCGCGAAGTAAATCGTCTCGAAGATGTCCTCGTTCAGGCCCTTGGCTTCGTCGCTCTCGAAGGGCATGCGCAGCGCGATAAACGTATCGGCCAGGCCCTGCACCCCTAGGCCGATGGGCCGGTGGCGGAAGTTGGAGCGCTCGGTTTCGGGCACCGGGTAGTAGTTCACGTCGATTACCTTGTTGAGGTTCAACGTAGTCTGGTAGGTGATTTCGAACAGCTTGTCGTGGTCGAAGCGCAGGTTGCCGTGGCTGTCTTCCACGAGGTAGCGGGGCAGCGCCAGCGAGGCGAGGTTGCACACCGCAATCTCGTCCTTGTCGGTGTACTCCATAATCTCGGTGCAGAGGTTGCTCGACTTAATCGTCCCTAGGTTCTGCTGGTTGCTCTTGCCGTTGGCGGCGTCCTTGAAGAGCATGTAGGGCGTGCCCGTCTCGGTCTGGCTTTCCAGGATGTGGAACCACAGCTCCTGCGCCTTGATGGTCTTGCGGCCGCGGCCCTCGCGCTCGTACTTGGTGTAGAGCTTCTCGAACTCGGGGCCCCAGGTGGTGTCGAGGCCGGGGCACTCGTGGGGGCACATCAGCGTCCAGTCGCCGTTGGCTTCCACGCGCTTCATGAACAGGTCGGGCGTCCAGAGGGCGTAAAACAAGTCGCGGGCGCGCATTTCCTCCTTGCCGTGGTTCTTCTTCAAGTCCAGGAATTCGAAAATATCAGCGTGCCAGGGCTCCAGGTAAATGGCGAACGCGCCCTTGCGCTTGCCGCCGCCCTGGTCCACGTAGCGGGCCGTGTCGTTAAACACCTTCAGCATCGGTACCAGGCCGTTGGAGTTGCCGTTGGTGCCCTTGATGTAGGAGCCCGTGGCGCGCACGTTGTGCACGGCCAGCCCGATGCCGCCCGCGCTCTGCGAAATCAGCGCGCAGTCCTTCAGCGTCTCGTAGATGCCCTCAATTGAGTCGTCCTTCACCGTCAGCAGGAAGCACGACGACATCTGCGGCTTGGGCGTGCCGGCGTTGAACAAGGTGGGGGTAGCGTGGGTCATCCAGCGCTCGCTCATCATGTTGTAGGTCTTGATGGCCGAGTCGATATCGTCCTTGTGGATGCCCACCGACACGCGCATCAGCATGTGCTGGGGCCGCTCCACCACCTTGCCATCGAGGCGCAGCAAATACGAGCGCTCCAGGGTCTTAAAACCGAAGAAATCGTAGTTGTAGTCGCGGTCGTAGATAATGGCCGAGTCCAGGGTGTGCGCGTGCTTGTGAATCACCTCCCACACGTCCTTGGCGATGAGCGAAGCGTTGTCGCCATTCTTGGGGTCCTCGTAGGTATACAGCCGCTTCATGGTGCTCGAAAACGACTTCGAGGTTACTTTGTGCAGGTTGCTCACCGCGATGCGCGCCGCCAGAATGGCGTAGTCGGGGTGCCGCGTGGTGAGCGACGCCGCCGTCTCCGCCGCCAGGTTGTCGAGCTCGATGGTCGTCACGCCATCGTAGATGCCGTCGATGACCTTCTTGGCCACCTCAATGGGCGACACGAAATTTTGATTAAGCCCGTAGCAAAGTTTTTCAATGCGGGCGGTGACTTTGTCGAACTTGACCGACTCGCGGCGGCCATCGCGTTTGATTACGAGCATATTATGAGGAGTGCTATGGTGGGCAAAGACTACTAATCTGGCTAGCCTCTCTTGCGAAGCTGCGGTGCTTTAAAGCCGGAAATTAGTTCCCATGTTTGGGGTAGCCAAGAGAAAAATTTAGAAGTTTTCCACATAGCCTGAAAATGAGGCTGCCGGGCCGTTTTTAAAATAAACCATCCGGCCACTCCGGCAAAAATTCGGCGCCCTCGGGTTATTTTGACTTATATCCAGCTACGTCGGGCGGCCATTTTCGCGGGGGCCCGATTCGGCAAGGCCTACCGGCTTCTGGCTAGCCGGCGTACTTTTGGGGAAGCTACGCCGGCCCGCGTCCTTTGCCAAGCCCGACTCATCCTCGCCTGGCAGCTACGCAATGTCCTTTCCACTCCCAATCCCCACTGGGCCATAGGTGCTAGCCAGGTAGTAATGAGTGAGGTAAACAAGAATATTCTGCTGGTAATCCCGTGCTTTGGCTTTGGCGGCGCTCAACAGGTTTTTCACGACCACAGCGTGGAGCTGGCCGCGCGGTTCAACGTGACCGAGTGCGTGTTCAACCTCGACTTGCCCGATGTGTACCCGAGCGGCAACCCGGTGGTGAGCCTGGAGGTGGGCGGCGGCGCCAGCGTGCTGGCTAAGCTGCAGAGCTTTTACCAGCGTTTGCAGCACCTCCGCAAAATCAAGCGCGAAAAAAATATTAACCTCAGCATCAGCCACCTGGAAGGCGCCGACTACGCCAACCTACTGAGCCGAGTAGGCGAGCGCACTATTGCCGTCATCCACGGCTCCAAGGTGCACGATGCCAACATAGCCGGCTGGCTGGGCTGGCTCCGGCAGCGGGTGCTGCTGCCCTTTTTCTACCGCCGCCCGACCACATCGTGACGGTGAGCCGGGAGCTGCGCCAGGAATTAATCGGCGCTTATGGCATTGCCCCCGAGCGCATTACGGTCATCAACAACTTCTTCCACATCGACCAGATGCTGGCCAAGGCGCACGAGCCCATTGAGCCGCAGTATGAGCAGCTGTTCAGCCAGCCCAATGTGCTGGTGACCTCGGGGCGGCTGACGGTGCAGAAGAATCAGCTGCCGCTGCTCGATGTCTTTGCGGCGCTGCGCCAGCGGCAGCCCGACAGTAAGCTGGTATTTCTGGGCGATGGCGAGCGCCGCGCGGCGCTGCTGGAGCGTACCCAGGAGCTGGGCCTGCGCGCCTACCAAGCCTGGAACAACGACCCGCTCGACCAGGAGTACGATGTGTACTACCTGGGCTTTCAGAAAAATCCGTTTCGCTACCTGCGGCGCGCCACGCTGTTCGTGTTTCCCTCCGATTGGGAGGGCTTCCCGCTAGCCTTGTGCGAAGCGATGGTGTGCGGCGTGCCGGTCGTGACGACTGACTGCCCAACGGGCCCCCGCGAAATCCTGGCCCCTACCACGCCGCCCACCCACGTAGCCACCACCACGGAATGGGCCGACTACGGCGTACTGATGCCCTTGCTCAGCGCTGATTTTCAGCAGTCTGCCTTGGCCGAGTGGGCCAATACGCTCTACCTGCTGCTACAGGACCCCGCCCGCCGGACTTATTACGCCCGGCAAGGGCAGCTGCGGGTGCAGGACTTTACTCCCGCCAAGATGATGCAGAAGTGGCTGCACATCATCGAGGACGTTTTTGCGCGAAAGTAGCCGCCAGGAGTCGCGCAGCCAACCCATTCGGTAGTCGCCACCGCTAGGGTATCTGCCTCGTGCCAGGGACGACTACGGTCCAGTGGAATTTAAGCCCTTAGCTAACGAAAGAAGCCCTGACTGCCGGCCGGCAGTCAGGGCTTCTTTCGTTAGCTAAGGGCTTAAAAATCCTCGTCGAGTGAGAAAGCGTTATCGGCCCGCTCACTCATCACGCCCGACTTCTGGTACTCGGCCACGCGCTTCTCGAAGAAGTTGGTTTTGCCCTGCACCGAAATCATTTCCATGAAATCGAAGGGGTTGGTGGCATTGTAAATCTTGGCGCACCCTAGCGACACCAGCAGGCGGTCGGCCACGAACTCGATGTACTGGCTCATGGTGCGCGCATTCATGCCAATGAGGCTCACCGGCAGCGCATCGGTTACGAACTCCTGCTCAATGGTCACCGCGTCGCGGATGATGGCGTGCACGCGCTCCTCGGGCAGCTTGTTTTCGAGGTAGCTGTAGAGCAGGCAGGCAAAGTCGCAGTGCAGTCCTTCATCGCGCGAAATCAGCTCGTTGGAAAACGTGAGGCCCGGCATCAGGCCGCGCTTCTTAAGCCAGAAGATGGAGCAGAACGAGCCCGAGAAAAAGATACCTTCTACGGCCGCGAAGGCAATGAGGCGCTCGGCGAAGTTGTCGGAGTTAATCCACGTCAGCGCCCACTGGCCTTTCTTCTGCACGGCGGGCACCGTTTCGAGAGCGTTGAAGAGATAGTCCTTTTCCTTGGGGTCTTTGATGTAGGTGTCAATCAGCAGCGAGTACGTTTCGCTGTGAATATTTTCCATCATAATCTGGAAGCCGTAGAAGCAGCGCGCCTCGGGCATCTGCACTTCCTGCATGAAGTTGATGGCCAGATTTTCGTTCACGATGCCATCGCTGGCGGCGAAGAACGCCAGCACGTGCTTAATGAAATGGCGTTCGTTGTCATTCAGGCCGTTCCAGTCTTTCTGGTCCTGCGAGAGGTCGATTTCCTCGGCCGTCCAGAACGAGGCTTCCGCCTTTTTATAAAACTCCCACACCTGCGGGTTTTGGATGGGGAAGAGGACGAAACGGTTGGGGTTTTCGGCGAGTAGGGGCTCCATAAAACGTAACGGGTTTCGGAATTAACGAAGTGACAAGCTAGCGGGCTAACCGAACCGGCTGGCGGTTGTTCGGCCCTGGCCCGACCGGTTTTCAAAGATAGCCGGGCAACCCCCTAGCCGAAAGCACCGTTTGCAATGGCCGGCTTTCACTGCCCGCGCCGCCTACTCTGAGTAGCGCATGAACTAAAAGAGGCAAAATTGCCGATTTATAGCTACTTATCCACATTCTTTCTGTGGATAACGTTGGTTGTCCACAAAAGCCCAGGTAACCTGTGCAGCTTCTTGCTTTCAGGCACTTAGCCACTGCGGTAGAAAATATGCTTGAACCAGCGCTATTTTTTGCCCAGTGAATGACGATTAATGACTTAGGTTTGGTTTTACCGAAAAGGCACCGTACTTTTGCGTTCCCTTTTGAGAAACCTCCAGCGGAAATAAGATGTACGCCATTGTCAATATCGCCGGCCAACAGACTAAGGTTGAGGCTAATAAATTTGTTTACGCCCAGCGTCTGGCCGGTAATGTCGGTGACTCGGTAGAGTTGGGCAAAGCCCTGCTGACCGACGACAACGGCACGCTCAGCATCGGTGCTCCCGAGCTGAACGTACTGGTGAAAGGCACCATCGTAGCCCACGTGCAGGGCGACAAAGTATTGGTGTTCAAGAAGAAGCGCCGCAAAGGATACAAGAAACTGAATGGCCACCGCCAGCAGTTCACCAAAGTTCTGATTAACAGCATCGGCTAGAAATTTTGAAGGGTGAATGTTGACTGTTGACTGCGCTAACCGCCATCATACTTCCTCATTCAGCACTTAAAATTCAGCATTCAATATTTAACTTACCATGGCACACAAAAAAGGCGTAGGCTCGTCAAACAACGGCCGTGAATCGCATAGCAAGCGCCTCGGCGTGAAAATCTTCGGTGGGCAGTCGCTCATCGCTGGCAACATCATCGTGCGTCAGCGTGGCACCAAGCACCACCCCGGCACCAACGTGGGCATCGGCAAAGACCACACGCTGTTTGCGCTGGTTGATGGCACCGTGCAGTTTAAGATTGGCCGCGGCGACCGTTCGTTCGTGTCGGTCGTGCCCGTAGCTCCCGAAGCTGCCGTTGCTTAATTGCTGCTTCGCCTAGTACAATGAAAAGGCTGCTCCTTACCGGAGCGGCCTTTTTTGCGTTGATTTGCAGTGCTGGTGCAGGCGGCTAGCGTGCAAGACCCCGTCGGCGCTACTGCGGTGCTGGCCGAGGCGAGGGCCAACGCGCCGCAGTTGCAGTTGCTCTGGGCTGACGCCCGCTACCAAGGGCCGTTAGTGGCCACGGCTGCCGCGGCACTGGGCCTGCGCGTGGAGGTGGTACGGGCCCCACACGGTACCAAGGGCTTCGTGGTGCTACCCCGGCGCTGGGTTGTGGAGCGCAATTTCGGTTGGCTCAGTAAGTACCGACGCGTGGCGGGCCGCGACTACGAGACCAATCCACTTGTGAGCGAGACGATTATCGAAGCCGGTTTCTGCCAGTTCATGTTGCGTCGATTAGTAAAATTTATCACTTATACATATTTATTTAAAATACTAAATGTTTGGTGAAAAAATCGATTGGCTAACAGCTTAATTTCTGGATGAGCCAGCGGCGGGTGCCAGCTCATTAAGTAGCTGGCTTACTCGTGCCACCTGACTTACGAACGTAAGGTGTAATTATCAGTACTACCTAATGAGAATGCTCCATGTGTCATCGCCACTAGCGAGGCTAATCAATCAGCTTATAGTGGATTAGCGAACGGTGTAGCTGCTTTTGGGTGCCTTGCGTAACTAGCTGCTAGGCAAGCTTATTCTTTGGATTTGCGCCAGCGCATCGTGCAGGCGTGTGCCGTGCCAGGTGCCCGACAGGTACAGGTGGCGGCTCGTTTCTGTGTGAGTGTGGCCTTTGTGGGCAAGCTGTTGCGCCGTCAGCGGCACACGGGCCCTGTGGCTGCGCGGCCCGGCCGGGGCGACCGCGCCCGCTACCTCGACGCGGCGGCGCACATCTGGCTCGTGGTTCAGGTGAAGCAGAGGCCGGACCAGACGCTGGCCAAATTGCGCACGGCTTGGGTAGCCGCCGGGGATGCCCCGTGTGTTTACCTGTTCTTTGGCGCGTGCTCGACGAGCACGGGCGGCGGCGCAAAAAAAAGCCTACATGCCACTGAGCGGGAAACTGAACGCGTGGGCCTGTTGCGCCAGCAGCATGTCGAAGCCATCGCGGCGCGTGTGGACGTAGGGCGGTTTCACTTTCTCAATGAGATCGGTCTGCGCTTGGACTATACCGGCGTTACGGCCGAGCTCGGGGCGGCCGGCGCGTGGGTGGGGCCGTGCCCTTGCGCCGCCCTACCTGCTCGCTGACGCTGATTGACGCCTTGTCCGTGAACGGGCTACATGGGGTACAGGTGCTGGAAGGAGCCTTGAATCAGCACAGTTTCGCTCTATACATCGCGCGCATCCTGGCCCCGCAATTACGGCGCGGGGACGTGCTAGTCCTCGATAACCTACGGGTGCACCACCTGACCGGGCTGCGGGAGTGGCTGGGGCAGCGCGGCATAGAAGTGCTGTTTCTGCCCCTTACTCGCCCGACTTTACCCCCATCCAGCAGGCCTGCAGCAAGCTCAAAACCAAGCTGCGCCAAGCCCAGGCGCGGACCCGCCAAGCGCTGGAAGAGGCCCTACATTCCACCATCGACTGGATTACCAGCTACGATGCGAAAGCATGGGTTAATCACTGCGGCTATCACGTACACCGTTCATGAATCCGCTATATGCTGGGATAATACTAAGCTGGCGCCCTTTATTGTAGTAAAGTCTTAATGCGTCGCCAACTCTTAGATAGTAATTCATTATCAGTATAAAAATTATTAAGTTTGAATTTTAGAATACGCATTAGTTGCGCTTTATTCACTATACGGTCTGTGTACTTTCCTTTGGTAGCATATGGGCTTTTCTTCAAATAAAAGTAATATAAGAACTTTAGCCGATTAGCACACTCCACAAGCCATGGCTTATTGCCTGTAGTAAAATGTATAATCACTTTGTCGGAGAGCAGAGCAGGTATAGCAGTTTTAGAAATAGGATTGGGAATGTAATTGAATTGTAAATTATATCTATTGCTCAACTTTTTCCAATTATTAACCAGCACTCCATTTAGCGCATCTTGGTCGGGCATAGCAATGCATTTTTCAGGGTTTTCATGCATAAATTCCAATGCACGCTCGGTAACTCGTTGATTTCGCCAATTTTGAACGTTGATAAGCAATACACCAGAGTTGAAGTACCCTTCCTCATCATAAATATTGAGGTACGAATGGTCGTAAGGCCAAGCATCGGTTACGGCGCCAACAGGATACGAACCTGTATCGGTGCTAGCTAGCTCTCGAAGGCTTTTTATAACAATAGTATCAACGTCTAAGTACACTAAATTTTTCAGACTTTCTTCGACTAATAATGGAAAAAATAATCTGTAAAAGATTGCCAAAGATTTGAAATGACTTTCTTTATGAATAAAAAGCTTATCGACGAAGCTTTTTTCTATAGTGTAAAATTTGACAATGGAATTGTTATTTTCGGCAAATTGATTAATTTCTTCTTTATCGAAGTCACTTATACCAGTAGCAATAGCATGAACTGCTATAGTATCCTGCTTATTATTCTCAAAAACAGAAGCCAATAAAGCATGAAAAGGAGGAAGATATTCCTTATCAAATGCAACAGCTATATTAATAATCATATTTTTTATTTTTCTTAGCGCTCGAGAACTTGACAAAGATAGTACCGTAAGGAGCGTTCGTCAGGTGACTTATAGTATCGGAGAGGTCCTTGAAAAGCTTTTAATTCTCGAGTCGAGAACTGAGTACCTGACTTACCTGGGCCGCGTGGCTCACGATGAGGAAATGCCCGGCGCCGGGCACCAGGTAGTCGATGCGGGCCGCCCCGGCTGGTAGCAGGCGGTCGCGGGTGCCGTGCAGGCGCACGGCGCTGGGCAAGCCGGGGCCGCGCCAGGCGAGCAGCTGCGTGGTAGCCCACCGGGCGAAAGCCGGGTCAGTATCGCGCAGTATCTGGCGCAGCAGGCGGTATTCGGTGCCGCCCCGCGCCCCAAAAAACCATTGGGCCAGCCGAGGCAGCCACTTTAGCAGGCCGAAGGGTACCAAATGATGTAGCCCCGTAGCGCCCGCCAGCCGCAGCAGGGGCGGCAGGTCGGATGGGCTACCCAGGCTGGAAACGAGCACCACCCGGGCCAGCGGCCGCAGCCGGGCTATTTCCTGCGCCAGCAGCCCGCCAAACGACACACCCACCAGCCAGCAGGACATATCGGCGGGCACGGCCTCGGCCAGGCGGGCGGCGTAGTGGGCCAGCGGCTCGGTGGGCGACTGCGGGGCTAGCCAGTTCAGCACGTGCACGGTGCCCGTTAGGCGCAGGCGCCGAAACACGCGCTCATCGGCCCCCAGGCCCGGAATGAGGTACCACGCTGGGCTCACGGGGCTAGCCGGGCGTAGATACCTTCGAGGTAGAAGATATTATGGGGCTGCGGGTCGTCGGCCTCGTCGGCATCGGCCGGGAAAGTGACGGCCAGCTTGAGGGCCACGCCGGGCAGCGCCACGGGCGGACTTTCTTCGCTGGTGTATTCGAGCAGGCAGGGCCATTGCTCGGTGGTGGCGAGGGCATCGGCTACTTCTTCGGCCAGGGTTTCGGCGCGGTCGCCGGCCACGCGCAGCAAGGTATCGAGGGCTTGAAAAGGCAGGCCGAGGTGGAAAAAATGGTCATCGTCGTCGCGAAACGTGGTGGCCCAGACGGTTACGTCGTCAGTATTGTCGAAGACGATGGCCGTGAGCTGGATTTGCTCCACAAAAAAGTCGTCGTTGCTGACCAGGGCATCGCTCAAAAGCTTCACGGCTGTGCAGGGGAAAGGTGGGACGAAGGAAACCGGCGGCCCGCCCGGCCGCCGCCGCAAGCTACGCCGCAGCGGCCGGCGCGGCGGCAAATAGTTCGAGCGTGATGTGGTCGGCCAGCAGCTTGCCGGCATCGGTGAGGCGCAGCACGTCGCCTTCCAGCGTAGCCATGCCCTGGGCCGTGAGGCTAGCCAGGTAGTCGGCACGCCCGGCTAGCAGGTTGAGGCCCAGCGCGTCGCGCAGATGCGCCAGGTCGCAGCCCCGGCTGGTGCGCAGGGTGGTGAGCAGGTATTCATTGGCCTGGTCGAGGGGCGAAAGCTGCTCCACGGTGGCCGGCACTTCGCCGCGCTCGAGCACGGCGGCTACGTACTGCGGGTTGTTGGCCACCGCGTACTGGCGGCTGCGGCCATCGAAGGAGTGCGCGCTCGGCCCCAGCCCCAGGTAAGGCACGCCGCGCCAGTAGTTTGAGTTGTGGCGGCTCTCGCGGCCGGGCCGGCAGAAGTTGCTGATTTCGTACTGCTCGTAGCCATTGGCCCGCAGCTGGCTCAGCAGCATTTCAAACTGCGTGGCCACAAATTCGTCGGGCGGCGCCACGAAGGTGCCTTTTTTCAGCCTTCGCCCGAAGGCCGTATCGGGCTCAATGGTGAGCGCGTAGGCCGACACGTGGGGCACGTTCAGGGCAAAGAGCCTAGCCAGGTCTTCCTGCCAGCTATCGTGGCTGGGGGCCGGCACGCCGTAAATCAAGTCAATCGAGATGTTTTCGAAGCCCGCCGCCTGCGCGGCCCGCACTGCCTGGCCCGACTCCTGGGCCGAGTGCGCGCGGTTCATGAGCCGCAAGTGCGGCTCGTGGAAGCTTTGCAGCCCAATGCTGAGGCGGTTGATGGGCGAGGCGGCCAGCTCGGCCAGCTTGGCGGGACTAAGGTCGTCGGGGTTAGCTTCGAGGGTAATCTCCGCCTGCGGCGCTACCGGAAAGTAGTTATGAATGGCCTCAAAAATGCGGGCTAGCTCATCGCCCGTGAGCAGCGAAGGCGTGCCGCCGCCGAAGTAAATAGTTTCGAGCGGCGCGGCCGGGTCGGGCAGGTAAGTTTGGCGCAGCGCCATTTCCTGCACCAACGCCTCCACAAACGGCCCTTTCAACCCGAGCGAAGTGCTGAAGTGGAAGTCGCAGTAGTGGCAGGCCTGCTTGCAAAACGGAATGTGAAGGTAGAGGCCGGGCATGAGTGAGTGGAAAGCGCGATTTTTGCGGGTGCGAATAGCTCATAACAGCCATCGTTCGCTCCGAATTCAACAAAAATCGGGCTCCTGAAATTAAAAACCGCCCGGCGCGTTTGCTCTCCCAACGATGGCCCGACTCGCTACCTTGTTTTTGCGCGGCTGCTGGCTGGTGCTGCTCCTGGGCGCCGGGCTGGCGCGCGCCCAAACGCCCGATGCCGGGCCGGGCGTGGCCGTGCCTAATGCGCCGGGGCTAGCCTCCCCGCCCCTGCCGCCGCGGGCTAGCCCTGCGCCGATGGCCCCGGCAGGCCCGGCCGCGCGCCAGCTGAGCCGGACCCGCAGCTTGAAAATTGACGTTGAGCCAGCTGGCCGGGCGCTGGTACGCCGCCTGCATCCGCGCGCCACGGTGCCCGACTCGCTCACGGCCCTGCGCACGGTGCGCGAGCTGGTGCTGGCCCTGCAAGCCGACGCCTACCTCACCGCCTCGGCCGATGAGCTGCACTGGGGCCGCGACACGGTGCGCGTGCGCCTCTACGTGGGCGAGCAGTTTCGCTGGGCGTACCTGCACAACGGCAACCTCGGCGACGGCCTGCTGACCCGCGCCGGCTACCGCGAAAAGTTCTTCCGCCGCACGCCCTGGCACCCGGCCGACTGGGCAGCCCTGCAGGAGCGCGTGCTCACGGAAGCTGAGAATCAGGGCTATCCGTTTGCCACCGTGGGCATTGACTCGCTGCGCATGAGCGGGCGCGATATCGCGGGCCGGGTGGTGCTCAAGCGGGGGCCGGCCGTGTATTTCGACTCGCTGCAAATAGTGGGCAGCAGCAAAACCAAGAAGCGCTTTCTCACTAAATATCTGCAGCTTACCCCCGGCCAACCTTATAGCCAGCAGCGCGTGGCCGCCGCCGCTGCCCTGCTGCGCCAGCTGCCCTACGTGCGCCTGCGCGCCGAGCCTGAGGTGCGCTTTGCCAAGAACCGGGCGCGGGTGTACCTGTTGCTCGACGAGCGGCCATCCAACCAGTTCGATGCCATTGTGGGGCTGCTGCCCAATAGCAACGGGGCTAGCGGCGTGCAGTTTACGGGCGATGTGACCATCAACCTGCGCAACCTGCGCGGCGGCGGCAAGCAGGTGGGCTTGCAGTGGCGCAAGACCGACGCCACCTCGCAGCTCTTGGATGCCAGCTACTTGCACCCTAATATTTTCGGCACGCCGCTCGAAGTGGGCGGCACGTTTAATTTGTATAAGCAAACGGGTAATTACCTCACCATCCGGCCGCGCCTTCAGGTGAGCTACCCCACGGCGCGGGCGGGCCGGCTCACGTTCTTTGCCGAGCAGCGCAGCTCGCGCCTGCTGCTCGACAGCGCGGCCTACGCCCAGCTCGGCACCCTGCCCAACTATGTCGATTCGGAATACAATTCCTACGGCCTGGGCTACTCGCGGGCCAACCTCGACGACCTGTATTTTCCGCACCGGGGGCTGTTTCTCAGTGCGCAGGGCGGCGTGGGCACCAAGACCATCCGGCGCAATGCCTCTATCAATGAGGCGCTTTACGACGGCGTAGCCCTGCGCTCGACGCAGTACAGCTTTAGTGGGCGGGCCGAGCGCTATTGGGCGCTGGGCCGGCAGGGGGTGCTGCTGGTGCGGGCGCGCGGCGAGGGCTTGTTCAACCAGCAGTTTTTCCTCAACGACCTGTTCCGGCTAGGGGGCCTCAACTCGCTGCGCGGCTTCCAAGAAAACCAGTTCTACACCAATGCCTACGGCGTGGGCACCATCGAGCTGCGGCAGTTTACCGGTCCCGAGGGCTACGTGTTCGTTTTTGCCGACCAGGCGGTGCTGCAAGCCTACACTTTTACTACTACCCAGCGCAGCACCCACGCCCTCGATTCGCCCACCGGGCTGGGTGCCGGCCTCAGCTTTCGCACGGCGGCCGGCCTGTTTCAGTTTGTGTACTCGGTGGGCCGGTCGGAGTTTCTGAATACGACGTTCTCGCTGACTAACTCGAAGATTCACTTTGGTTTGACGAGCCGGTTCTAACGAAAGTAGGTGCGAAGCACCGGCTTTGTGTTGCGCTTTCTGCCACTTCGGCGGACTTTCGGCCAGGGTGTCACTTTCGGGGTAACTGACTGGATAGAAAGCAGTCATAACGACTGAAAGCCAGTGCGCCCGGAGCTTTGTGGAAGCTGGTACGGGGTTTGATTAAACAGACCCGAAGCCACTACTAAGGCTCGTTGTTATGAAACTTATCAGCCGCGAATTTATCCGTACTATCGCCCCCCAGCTCGATTTGCTGAACACTATCGGCGGCGGCGTGGCCCAGCCCAAGTTGCGCGTGAACGAGCGACCCAAGGGGGTGGTGCTGCACGTGGCCATGCCCAGCGTGCCGGCCGAAAGCTTTCACGTGGTGCTCAAAGACAGCAAGCTCACCGTGTATGGCGAGTTCCGCCATACGCCCGAGGACCAGCTGGCCGCGCCGCTCTTCGTGCAAACACTCGACCTGCCCCATAACCTTGACCTGACGGGCATCAACGCCACTCACGACAACGGGGAGCTGCGCGTGGCCATCCCGTTTCGCGATGCGGAGGCTAGCCAGCCCCGCGAGATTGACATTCAGCCGGGCAGCTAGGCTGCCCGGCCCGTCGATACGGCCGGGACCGACCGGCCACTTTCTTCCTCCGCGATAACGCCGGGACCGACCGGCGCCCTTGGTTTCACCCTCTTGAGAGCCTCTGCGATGAGCAGGGGCTTTGTTATTTCTGTTCAATAAAACAGCGGAATGAGTAGCCCGAACCCCACCAGCAAGCTCAGCAGCAGCCAGCCCACGAGCTGGCCCCGGTAGCGGCGCGGCAGCCGGTTGCTGAGCACCAGCACGGCCGCCAGCACCAGCGCCAGGTGCAGCACCAGGAAGGTCACCGTCTTGACCCAGTTGCTGACGATGGTATTATGGGCCTGGTACTGATTGGTTTCGCCCAGGCCCGCCGTGGCAAAGCTGAGCAGGTAGAAGGCGCCGACCTCAAAAGCTATAAAGCCGGCCAGCCCCACTAGCAGGGCTAGCGGCCCCGATTTTTCGCGTAAGTCGGCCATGGGTGCAGAGAAGACAAGACGATGCGGCTAAGGCAAGGGCCGGCCCAGCACCTCGGCCGTGCGCAGGCACACGTACAGGTCTTCGACTTTGGCCCGCGCCCAGGACGTGCGCCGCAGGAAGGTAAGGCTCGATTTCACACTCGGGTTGACGGCAAAACAATTGAGCTTGAGGCGCGCATCGAGGCCCGCAAAACCGTAGTGCGCCACCAGATATTCCAGGATAGAAGCCAGCGTAACGCCGTGTAATTCGCGGATTAAGTGACCGTTAGCATCACGAGCATCGGGCATAAGCAATAGCAGAAAATGAACCAGCACTAAGCCTAGCGGCTTTATCAGTGCAAGCTACGGCCCCGGCCGGCATACGCCGGGCGGCGGGCCGTGCGTTATTTTTGGCTTGCTGCCCATGCCCATGCCTGCTTCGCCTCTGTCTGCTGCTCCGGCTACCGCGCCGCCGCCAACCCCGCGCGGGCGCTGGCGGCGCTGGGTACTGGCCGGGCTGCTGCTGGGGCTGCTGGGCGGCACCTACTACCTGCGCCACCAGCGCCAGCTCAATCGCTATGCCCGGCGCACCTGGGCCACGCTCACCACGCGCTACCTCACGGGCCGCGAAAGCACGCCGCTGCTGGCCGGCTACTCGGTGCACGGCATCGACGTATCGGCCTACCAGGGCCGCATCGACTGGCCCGAGGTGGCGCGGCAGCACGTGCGGTTTGCCTTTATCAAGGCTAGCGAAGGGGCTACCCTGCGCGATGCGCGCTTCCAGCGCAACTGGCGCGAGGCGCGGGCGGCCGGCATCCTGAGCGGCGCTTATCATTATTTTCAGCCCAACCGCGACGGCAGCGAACAGGCTAGCCTGTTTATCCAGACGGTGCCCATCCGGCCCGGCGACCTGCCGCCGGTGCTCGACGTAGAGGCGCCGCGCTTTCACGACGTGGCCGAACTGCGGCGCGAAATCCGCCAGTGGCTGGAGGCCGTGGAGGCACACTACCACGTGCGGCCCATCCTGTACTCCAACTATACCTTCTACCGCCATTACCTGGCCGGGCACTTCGACGACTACCCGCTGTGGCTAGCCCACTACGAGGTCGAGCGCCCCGCCCTGCCCGCCGAGCGCTGGATTATCTGGCAGCATTCCGACGAGGCCTACGTGCCCGGCATTCGGGGCACCGTCGATTTTAATGTGTTTCAAGGCAGCTACGCGGCCTTGCAGGCGCTGCGGGTGGCGCCCGTGCCGCCGCTGGCGAGCCCGCCGCCCGCCGCAGTGCCAAAAAAGGCCGCCCGGCCCGGCAGCTTTCGCAAGCTGCTGAACCGGGCGGCCGAACTGGTGCGGCGCTAACCGCAGCCCTACATTTTGGCCTTCATCTTTTCGCCGGCCATCTTGCCTTTGTGCATTTTGCCGTGCATTTTGCCGTGCATCTTCTCTTCTTTTTTCTCTTCCATTTTGCCTTCCTTCTTCTCTTCCATTTTGCTACCCTCTTTCATAGGAGTAGTTTGGGCGTGGGCAGTGAAGAACAGACCCGACAGAGCAAGGCCAGCGGCGAGTTTCAAGGTATTTTTCATGGGTAGTGTGAGGGGGGAATTGAGAAAAAATGAATTTCGGCCGAAAGATGAGCTTTTATTTCGATACCCCGCGTGAAGGAAAAATGAATTTCATAATTATGCACAAAGCCCCAACTAGCAGCTTGCGCAGCTCATTCTTTGTCAGCTTATTCGCAATCGGATTAGCTTCCTGCGGAACCAGCAAATCAGCGTTCACTGAGTCGGGGCAGGGCTCGTACTATGCCGATAAGTTCAACGGCCGGGCCACGACCAGCGGCGAAATCTATCGGCCCGGCCGGCTCACGGCGGCCCACAACACCCTGCCTTTCGGCACCAAAATAAAAGTAACCAATACCCGTAACGGCCACTCGGTAACCGTGGTCGTAAATGACCGCGGCCCCCACGCCAAAGGCCGCATCGTGGACGTATCGAAGCGCGCCGCCCGCAAGCTCGACCTCATCGACGCCGGCGTAGTGCCCGTAAAAATCAAAGTGCTGCGCATGGGGCCAGTAGCGCACAAGGGTCGCTAGGCCTTCCCTTAAGCAAAAGCGGCCCTCGCCAAGGAGCAAGGGCCGCCGTGAGCCATTTTTGCAGCATGAATATTCGTAAGCAGCTAACCTGGACGCCGCCCGCCGGCGCCAACCGCTTTTCGGCCCTCGACAGTTTCGTACGCGCCGCCGAGGACGAGGACTGGACCGAGGCCGAAATCCAATTTGTTATCGACGAGGTGGTAGAGGCCCGCGACGATGCCGCGGGCCTGGCCATCCTGGTCGGCTACACGCAGCCCTGGCGCTAGCGGCCGGCTTTGGCCTTGGCTTTGGCAGCTTCCTTTTCGGCTTTTTCGCGCTCTTTTTCGGCCTTCTCGCGGGCTTTTTCCAGCTCCTTGCGCTTGCCAGGGTGCTTGAGGTCATAGGCCACGAGCTTACGCACGCTGTCGGCCTCCACCATTTCGCGCTTGCTGGTGATGCGGCCGGTCAGGGAAACATAGTCGCCTTCGTTAAGCTGCGAGGTTACGCCTTCCACATTGGTAACCTGCCCTTTAGTGGTAATAAGCGTGCCGTTTAGCAGGCGCTTATCCTGCTCAATGGGAGCCGTCAGGCCCAGCTCGGTGAGGATGACACGGCCGTTTTGCATAGTCAGGCCATCCTTAGCCATCACGCCGCTGGTTTTGGGGCGGGCCGTGGGGGCGGACCCGGTGCGGCGCGGCGCCACTACCCGGCGCGGGGCTAGCACCCGGCGGGCGGCCGGATTTTGGGTAGCGGGCGACGGCGCAGCAGCGGCCGGCGCGGGAGCCGCAGCCGGCTGCGTTTGGGCCTGGCTGTCAAGTGCAACTAAAAAGGCGCCGCCTAGTAGCAAAGCCGGAATAAGTAACTTCATTGACTGTAAAAGAAATGGTTAAGAAAAATATATAAAACCAATGGGGGTAAAAATACGCAAAATCGTGCCAGTGGCACGCCAAAGAACCGTCATGCGTAAGGCCTGGCCTACGCTGGCTCAGAGCAGCCCATGCTAAAGCCTGAAGTTATGTGTAAAATACAAATCTACGCCACGCACTGCACTTCCCCTGGCTCAACACAACTGGCTTTTTCCGCGTTCAATAAGCTCCCTACCCAACTACTTGTTGCCTCGCTGATTTTTTCTCGTCATGGACTATAAAGATTATTATAAAATTCTGGGCGTCGAAAAGACGGCGACGACCGACCAGATTAAGAAGGCTTACCGCAAACTGGCCCGCCAGTATCACCCCGACGTGAACCCCAACGATGCCACGGCCGAGCAGAAGTTCAAAGAAGTGAACGAGGCCAACGAAGTACTGTCGGACGCGGAAAAGCGGCAGAAATATGACCAGATGGGCGCCGATTACGCGCGCTACCAGCAGGCAGGCAGCGGGCGCGGCCAGGGTGCCGGCGGCTTCGACTGGAGCCAGTATGCGCAGGGCGGCGCTGGTGGCTTCGGGGGCTTTGGCGGCGGGCAGTTTGGCGGTGAAGGCGAAGACTTTTCCGATTTCTTCAGCTCGCTCTTTGGCGGCATGGGCGGTGCCGGGGGTGGCGGGCGCAGCAGCCGGCCCGGAGCCGGCCAGGACTACCAGGCCGAGCTAGAGTTGAGTTTAGCCGAAGCCTACGAAGGTGGGCCGCGCACTATTACGGTGAATGGCAAGAACTTGCGCATTACCATTCAGCCCGGCGTGGCCGATGGCCAGACCATTCGGCTGCGCGACCAAGGCGGCCCCGGCCGCAACGGTGGCCCCAATGGCTCGCTGCTCATCACATTTCGCATCTTGCCCGATGCCCGCTACGCCCGCACCGGCGACGACCTCACCCAGGATGTGCCGGTGCCGCTCTACCGCGCCCTGCTGGGGGGCGAGCAAACGGTGGAAACCCTGGGCGGCCCGGTCAAAATCAAAATTAAGCCCGAAACCGCCAATGGCAGCCGCCTGCGCCTGCGTGGCAAGGGCTTTCCGGTGTACCGCGAGAAAGACCAGCACGGCGACCTCTACCTGCGCCTCAACGTGCAGCTACCCACCAACCTGACGGAAGAGGAGCGCGGGCTCTTGCAGCAGCTAGCCAAGCTGCGCGGCGAAGCCTAACCATTACTCATCAATAATCAGCTAGCAATTAACATTTTAGCTATGGAAACCCGCGTTTTGCTGCTCACCTTTCAGGAAGTTGACGCCCGCTACGGCCTGGGCCGCGCCGAATTGCACCAGTTTGTGGAGCTGGGCCTGCTACGCCCCGCCCCCGCTCCCGAAACCATCGAAGTGGAAGAGCCCGACGAGCTGCTGCCCCGCCTGGCACGCCTGCACCACGGCCTGGGGCTAGCCCCCGAGGCCATCGACCTAGTACTGTTGATGCGCCAGCGCCTACTTGGCCTGCAAGCTGCCCTGGCCCGCGAAACCGCCCGCGCCCGCCAGCTCGAAAACTTTCTGCACGGCACCGGCCCGCTGCTAAGTGAGTGATGAGCAGCAAGGGAGTGTATTGCTGTTTTATTTATTCGAACGACAGTGCGCCCTTACTGCTCATTACCCGTTGCTCACGGCCAGGGCCAGCAGCAGGCCGCCTAGCGTGGCAGCGAGCTTGGGCCAGTTGAGCCGGTGCTCGGGGCTGGTTTCAAAGAGAATGGTGGTCGAAACGTGCAGAAATGTCCCCGCCACGAAGCCAAGCAGCGCGGCGTAGATGCCGCTGCCCAGCAGCTGCTCCAGCACGATGTAATTGCTGAAAACGAGCCCCGCCGGCGAGGCCAGCGCAAACACCAGCAGCCACGGCAGCACCCGCCGGAACAACCCTAGCCGCAGCCGCAGCAGGGTGGCCAGTGCCACGGCGGCCGGCACGTGGTGCAGCGCCACCCCCAGCACCAGGGCGTAAAAATGCTCCCCTATTTTACCGCTGCCCGCCCCGCGCACCAGGATGCTGCCTTCCAGCAGCGAGTGTATCACTAAGGCCAGTACCAGCAGCAGCGGCACCCGGCCTTTTTCGGTGGCATCAGGCGCGTGCACGTGGCCGTGCTCGATGCCCTGCGAAAGTACCTCTAATAGGAGTTGTCCAAAAAAACCAGCCAGCACCCAGTAGCCCACTCGCTGCGGCGTGGCCGGCAGCAACGTTAGCGCCTCGGGCAGAATGTGGGTGATGGTGAGCGCAAACAAATACGCCCCGCTGAATGCCAGCAGGGGCTTGAGCCACTGCCCCGTGCGCGCCGCCGGCACCCTACTCACCAACAGGCCGGCGCCCAGCACTGCCACGGTCAACAAAAGTATCGCAATCCACATAGAGGTACCAAACAGAAAGCTTGCAGCAATGTTGCGAAATTATTCGCAACATTGCTGCAAGCTTTGAAATGAGTGACTGGCACGGGGCCAGCCGCGTTTAGTAGTGAAAAGGCTTACTTGCGGCGAGCGCCAGCCTGGCCCTGGGCCGTATCGGGCGTGGGCGAATCGCCAGCACCTTTTTTCGCCGCTGGTGCCGGGCTGTCGCCGGGCTTCTCGGCGGTGCCCTCCTGGGTGTCGGCCGACATTACGGCGCTGGCCGAGGGGGCGGCGCGCTTGTCGAGCACGGTGCCCGAGTTAACGGGCCGGCTGATGGCGCCGCCTTTCTCTTGGCTAGGGGCCTCGGGCGTGCCCTGGTCGAAATTGTCGCTAGGACGGGTGCCGGGCTCAATCATATCGAGCGACACTTTTTTGTCGGGGCGCCAGTCAGATGGTTCACTGCTGCACGAGGCGAGCAGCACTACGGCGGCCGTAGCCAGGTAGGAAAGCAGCTTTTTCATACGGGTCAAAAAATCCTTACGGAAAACTAAATAAGTTAAAAACTTGGAGCGAGCCGCTAGGCGGCCGGCGCATCGGTCAGCAGGCCTTTGCGGCGCAGCAACGACTCAAACAGCTTACGGTCGTTATCGTTGTTGAACAAACGCAGGGGCAAATGTAGAAACACCGGCACGTCAAACGTGCTGGCTATCCAGCGGCGCCAGGGAGCTAGCTCGGCGGGCGGCGCGCCGGGCTTCAGATACAGGAGGTAGGCATCGGGCTCGCGGCGCACCCGGCCAATCTGGTCCCAGGGCAGGGCCATGGCCCGCTGCTCGCTCTGGCGCAGGATGAGTTGGCGCTGGTCGGCCTCGTAGTTCATGCGCTCAAACAGCGGCTTGCTTTGCTCCATCTGGGTCACGCCCGTCACGAGCGATGAGCGGATGAGCACGAATAGCAGCGCCATGGCTAGCCCCAGCAGCAGCCACCACCACGAGTGCCAGATGGCCGCCGGCAGCACGCCCACCGCAAACGGGATGAGGGCGTACCACCACTCCTTGCGCCACACCTCGCCCATCGCAATGCGGGTGTAAGTGTTGGGGTCAAACTGGTATTTCTTGGTCTTGATGGTGCCGGGCAAGGACTGCGGCGCCTGCTGCTGGCGAAAGCCGCCACTACCGCCGCGTTGATTAGGAGGAATCATAATTTTCTTGTCATGCCATAGCTGGCGTATGCCTGCGAAGCATCTTATCACGTTCGCAGGACTCGAAATAACAGGTGTGCTGGCGGAGGCAGCCGTGATAAGATGCTTCCTTCGTCAGCAGGACATCAATTAGTATGCTTTTAAGCTTAAATCCAAAATAGTAGCTGAGTGCGTGAGCGCCCCGACCGAGATATAATCGACGCCCGTGCTGGCTACTTCGGCAATGGTTTGCTCGGTGATGCCGCCGCTAGCCTCCAGGGGCAGGCGGCCGGCCACCAAGGCCACGGCCTCACGCAGCTGGGCGGGGGCCATATTGTCGAGCATAATGCGGGTGATGCCGCCGGCCCCCAAGGCCTGTTGCACCTCGGCCAGGGTGCGGGTTTCGACCACAATGGGCAGCTGCCGACCGGTGCGGCGCAGGTAGTCGTGGGTGGCCGCGATGGCCGCCGCCACGCCCCCGGCGTAGTCTACGTGGTTGTCCTTCAGCATTATCATGTCGAAGAGTCCGTAGCGATGATTCACGCCGCCGCCGATGAGCACGGCCCATTTTTCGCAAAGGCGGAAATTGGGCGTCGTCTTGCGGGTGTCGAGCAGGCGGGCCTTGGTGCCAGCCAGCAGCGCCGTAAGGTGCGCCGTGTAGGTGGCGATGCCGCTCATGCGCTGCATGCAGTTGAGCACCAGCCGCTCGGCGGTGAGGATGCTACGGGCCGGGCCTTCTACAATGAAGGCTACGTCGCCGTACTTTACCCTAGCCCCGTCTTCGAGCTGCACGCTCATCGTCAGGGCCTCGTCTACCTGCTCGAAAATCAGTTCGGCCAACTGCACACCGGCTAGCACGCCCTCGGCTTTTACCAGGAGCTTGGCGCGGTTGCGGGCCTCGGCCGGAATGGCGGCCAGGGCCGAGTGGTCGCCGTCGCCGACATCCTCGGCCAGGGCCGTGCGAATGAACGTGGTGAGCGCTGCGGGCGTGAGGTAGGGGGCGGGGTAGGCTGGCACCCCGCAAAGGTACGCCGGCCGGCCGGCGCATAAAAAGCCCGGCCGCCTGAGGGGCGGCCGGGCTTCAGCAATTGCGTTTGGGTTATTCTTTAGTGAATTCGAGCGTATCTATCATCGGGTTGGGCTGCTTAGGCTTAAGCTTGATAAAAACCCGGTAGTTGCCATTGCGTCCTACGTAGTGCCCGATAGCGTAGGGAATGCCATCGTTGCTGGCTCCCTGATGCACAATGTCGAAGCTAGCGGGCGGGTTTTTGGCGAATAGATTCTTCATTACCAGCTCGGTCTGGGTGGCGTTGTAGCTCTGCTTATCGCCATCGAACCCGACTTCCACCGACGGAGCCAGAAACTGCGCCAACTCGCGCGACGAGCCGCTGGCAATAGCCGAGCGCACCGCCGAAAGCTGGTCGGCGCCCTGCGCCCGGCCAGGCAGCCTCATTACCAGCAACAGGCAGCTAAAAAGTAATATTCTGGTAAAAAGTCGATTCATAGGAGAAAGCTTCGCGAGCAGGTCGGAGGCGCTTGATGCGGCATAAGCTAAAACTATGCCAGCGAAAGATAATTTGACGAGATTCTGAAGCCTTGTCAGTCGGCCGGAGCCTACTACGGAGCAGAGGTGCTTTAGGGTGCGGCGCGTACTTTTGCTGGCATGAACAAGCAGGTCCTCTTAGTTATTCTGGATGGGTGGGGCATCGCCCCGAACGTAGAAGTGTCGGCCGTTGACAAAGCACAGACACCCTACTTCCACGACTTACTTAAACGCTTTCCGCACAGCACGTTGCAGGCCTCGGGCGAGGCCGTAGGGCTGCCCGATGGCCAGATGGGTAACTCGGAGGTGGGCCACATGAACATCGGCGCGGGCCGCGTGGTCGACCAGGAGCTGGTGCGCATTGCCAAGGCTATTCGGGAGCGCAAGCTCGGGCAGGTACCGGCTTTGAAAGAAGCCCTGGAGTATGCTAAGCAGCACAATAAAGCATTTCATCTTATTGGCCTGCTGTCGGATGGCGGCGTGCACTCGCACATCGACCACGTAAAGGCGCTCTGCACCATTGCCCATGAAGCCGACGTGCATAAGGTTTTCGTGCACGCCTTTACCGATGGGCGCGATACCGACCCCAAGAGCGGCGTGCACTACGTGAACGAGCTGGAACAGTACAATGAGCGCACGGGCGCCAAAATTGCTTCCATCGTGGGCCGCTACTACGCTATGGACCGCGACCAGCGCTGGGAGCGCGTTAAAATTGCCTACGACTTGCTCGTGAATGGCGTGGGCACGCCCTCGCAAAACCTGATTCAAAGCATTCAGGAACAGTATAAAGACGGGGTTACGGATGAGTTTTTGAAACCTATCGTGAAGGTGGGCGCCGACGGGCAGCCGCTCGCCACCATTCAGGAAGGCGACGTGGTGCTGTGCTTCAACTTCCGCACCGACCGGGGCCGCGAAATCACGGAGGCGCTCACGCAGCAGGATTTCAACGCCTATCAGATGCACCGGCTGAACCTGCGCTACCTCACCATGACAACGTATGACGAGACGTTTGTGGGCGTAACACCGATTTTTGAGAAGGATAACCTCGACAATACGCTCGGGCAGGTGCTGGCGGCGCACGGCAAAACGCAGATTCGCATGGCCGAGACGGAGAAATACCCGCACGTCACGTTCTTTTTCTCGGGGGGCCGCGAAAAAGAATTTGCGGGCGAAAGCCGGATTCTGCGCGCCTCACCCAAGGTGGCGACCTACGACCTGGCGCCCGAAATGAGCGCCTACGAGCTGCGCGACGCGCTGGTGCCCGAGCTACAAGCCAATTCGGCCGATTTTGTGGTCATCAACTTCGCCAACCCCGATATGGTGGGCCACACCGGCATATTCGAGGCCGTGGTAAAGGCTGTGGAAACGGCCGATACCTGCGCCCACGACGTGGTGGAGGCTGCCCTGGCGGCTGGCTACGCCACCATCGTGATTGCCGACCACGGCAACGCCGAGTTTATGCGCAACGCCGACGGCTCGCCCAATACGGCCCACACGACCAACCTGGTGCCCTGCATTTTAGCCGACAATAATTACCACGGCACCCTAGCCAGCGGCAAGCTCGGCGACATTGCGCCCACCATTCTGGAGCTGATGGGCGTGCCCCAGCCAACCGAGATGACGGGCCAGAGCCTACTGCGCCCCTAGCCGGCGGGCCGGAACAAAACGGCGGCTTTTTTCTTTTGTCGCAGTGTCCCGCCCCGTGGCAGCACCGGGCGGGACATCTTTTTGCTATGAGTTGTAGAGTACCATTTTACGCGATTGTGGGCACACTGCTGGCCCTCACGGGCTGCGATAAGGGCGCGGCCGCCGACCCGGCCGCGCCGGGCGCGGCGCACCGGGCCGGGCCTTATTTCGACGTGCGGGGCCTGCTCGATGGGCAGGTGCGCCAGCTCACGGCTAGCCACCCCGGCGTAGAAAAGCGCGTGAGCCTGCGCGGCGGCGCGCCCGAAACCGTGCGCGTGCCGCAGGTGAAATGGGCCGATGAATTACAGATTTTTTACCAGGCCGACATCAACAAAGCCGCCCTGCGCGGGGCCTACGCCGTCGATTCGACTAGCCTGCCGGGCGGGGCCGTGCGCCGCACCTACCGCCTGCGCCCCGGCCACGACAATGCGCCCGTGCTGCGCCTCGACGTGACAAGCCAGGCCAGCCAGCCGCAGGAAATAGCTGCCACGCTACGCCAGGATAACACGCTGTTTTTCGGGCAGAAATTGCTGCAGCTACGCCTGCAAAATGGGCGCCTTAGCCAGTACAGCGCCAGTGGCGTGCAAAAGCTGGTGCTGTTCGATACGCTGCGCTACCACACGGCGGCGCGCGTGCTGTAGCGCGAAGCCAGCGCTGCGCGCTACTCGCCCATGAGGGTAGCTACTACCCAGCGGCGGCCGCCGTGGCGGCGGTGCTCGCCCAGGCACAGGCCCTGCCAGGTGCCCAGCAGCAGGCGGCCATTGGCAATGGGCACCGTGACCGAGGTGCCCAGCATGGCCGCTTTCAGGTGGGCCGTCATGTCGTCGGCGCCTTCGAGGGTGTGCTGAAAGTAAGGGGCATTATCGGGGGCTAGCCGGCGGAAATACTCCTGAAAATCGCGCCGCACGGTGGGGTCGGCGTTTTCGGTGATGAAGAGGCTAGCCGAGGTGTGCTGGAGGCAGAAATTGGCGGTGCCCACGCGCAGGGCTTCCAGCTCGGGCAACTCACTCAGCAGCAAATCAGTGATGAGGTGAAAGCCCTCGGCCACGGCGGGCAGGCGCAGGCGTTTTTGAATAAAGCGCATGGTGGCTAGGGCTTGGTGGCGCGGTAGGCCCCAAGGTCGGGGGTAGTCTGGTTGCGCAGCAGATTCAGCAGGTCGCGGGGCGCGGGGGGCGGCACGGCCGTTTTGCTGGCCAGCGCGGGCGAGCCGGGGCCTAGCCGATAGTCACTGCTGGTGCCGGCGTTGATTCGCACAAACTTGGGGTCAGTAAACAGATTATTCAGCCCGGCTTTCGCCAGACCCGGCACGCCGGACGCGTCGGTGGCCGCGCCATAGAGCTGGCTCTTGAGCAGCGTATTCTGCACCTTTACATTAGCCTTATACTCCTCATAATTCTCCAGGTATAACTCATCGTCGGCAGCGCCCCACACGATGGAGTTTTGCACGCTCACGGTCAGGCCCGACGATTTGCGAGGCTGGCCATCGAGCGGCGAAAGGTTGGTAAACGTCAGCGAGGCCGTTTTGCGCACCGCCGAGGTAGCCGGATAATTCGCTATCGTGCAGTAATTGAGCGAGTAGCTGCCGCCTCCGTAGCCGCGCAGGGCGTATTCGTAGCAGTCGCTGAAGAGCGTGTTCTCAGCGGTGACTTTCCCCGAAAAGCTCAGGATGCCGGCGCCTTCCGTGATGCCAAGCAATTTGTAGCTAGCTAGCTGGGTGGCTGCCCCGGCAAAGTTGGCGTTAGCCCCCGATATGTAGCGGATAACACTGTTTTGCAGCAACAAATCGGGCTGGTTAGCTAGGTTCTCGGGGTTGAAAAGCAAGGCGCCATACGCGGCGTTCTGAATCTGGGCGTAGCGAATGACATTGCCGTGGCTGGTGGCGTCGAACAAAATGCCCGTCCATTGGCCCGGCGCGGTAGCGTACTGCGCCTCGCCGCTGCGGTCGCCGGCAAAGCGCACGATGTTGGGGTTGGTAGCCTTCACCGTGTCGGTGTCTTTGGTGCCGGGCTGGTAGTCGCTAGGGTCATTCACGAGCAAGGTGCCCCGCACAATGAGCGCCGCCCCGGCGTGGGCATAAATGCGCGTACCGGGCCTGATACGCAGCGTGCAGTTCGGGGGCACCACCAGGTTGCCGTAGAGCACGTGCGGCCGGTCCTTGGTCCAGATGGTGCCGCAGGGCAGCTCTAGCGGTTTGGCCGTGCCGTCGTGCAGGTAGATATTCTGCCCAAACGAGCGCAGCAGCACGTGCTGGTCCTGGCCGTTGGTACGAAAATTCAGGTTTTCCTGCACTACCAAGGCCTTGGCCGCGCCATTCTGGCCGTTGTCTTTGAGTTGCGCCCGCACCAGGATGAGCAGGCTGTCGTTGCCCCGGATGTAGACGCCGCTCGCCGTCTGCTTCAGGTCGCCGTTGATAAGCAGCGTGTAGGGCGAGGTAGCCGGGTTGTCGAGGCTGATAAGGTCCACGTTTACCGCCTTGGGGTGGCGGTTGTACACCCACAGCCGCTTGGTAACAGTGCGCAGGGTGGTAAACACCGTGTCGAATTTCACCGTGTCGGCCGAGAAGGCTAGCCCGCCCGTAGTTTGCAGCTCTTCCTCGCGCGGCTTGCAGCCGGGCAGCGTCAGGCTAAGGATAGCGCTGGCCAGCAGCAAAACGGGCAATAGGTAGCGAATGTTGAGCACAATAGGGAAACGTCGAAAACCCGTCTGTCATTGCGAGCGCAGCGAAGTAATCGCACCAGAGCGTAGCCGTTCGCACTTTTTAATTCTAATGGGGTCATTTTGATGCGATTGCTTCGCTGCGCTCGCAATGACAGACGGGTTTGCTGGCTAGCCCTACTCCACGCCTACTTTCAGGCGCTCGGCGCTTTCGGCCAGGCGCAGCTGCTCCACAAAGTCGTCGATGTTGCCGTCCATCACGCTCGGCAGGTTATACACGGTGTAGCCGATGCGGTGGTCCGTGACGCGGCCCTGCGGGTAATTGTAGGTCCGGATTTTGTCGGAGCGGTCGCCGCCGCCAATCATGCCCTTGCGGATGGCACCTTCGGCCTCGTTTTTCTTGGCCAGCTCAATCTCAAAGATGCGCGAGCGCAGCACCTGCAGGGCCTTGTCGAAGTTTTTGAGCTGCGATTTCTGGTCCTGGCACTGGGCCACGATGCCCGTCGGGAGGTGGGTGAGGCGCACGGCCGAGTAGGTCGTGTTCACCGACTGCCCGCCGGGGCCGGAGGACATGAATAAATCCTTACGAATATCATTCATATCTAACTCAATGTCGAATTCTTCCGCTTCCGGCATCACCACGATGCTAGCCACCGAAGTGTGAATGCGGCCCTGGGTTTCGGTGGCCGGCACGCGTTGCACGCGGTGCACGCCCGATTCAAACTTGAGCTTGCCGTACACGTCCTCGCCCTTCACGGCCAGCACAATTTCCTTGTAGCCGCCGGCAGTACCTTCCATGGCGTCCACCAGGTCCATTTTCCAGCCCTGCTTTTCGGCAAAGCGCAGGTACATGCGCTGTAAGTCGCCGGCAAAGAGCGAAGCCTCGTCGCCGCCCGCGCCGGCCCGAATTTCCATAATAACGTCTTTCGAATCGTTCGGGTCCTTCGGAATTAATAAATCTTTAATCACGCCTTCGAGGCGCTCGACCTCGGGCTGCAACTCATCGAGCTCGGCCTTGGCCATCTCGCGAAAATCTTCGTCTTTCTCGGTTGCGATAACCTGGCGCGCACCTTCTATATTACTGAGCACCTGCTGATAAGCGCGGTATTCAGCCACAATTTTACCTAGTTCTTTATACTCCTTATTAAGGGACTTGAAGCGCTTCATGTCGCTCATCACCTCGGGCTGCATAAGCTCGTGGTTCACGTTATCGTAGCGCTCGCGGATGGCTTCGAGTTTATCCAGCATTTTGTGGTCGGAAAAAATAGTCAGTAGTTTGCAAAGATACGGCTGAGTAACAACGTCCTTTGCGGTCGGCGTTCCGCGCCCATTCTTCACGCTGGCCTAGGGTTGTCTTTCCCACCCCCGCTAGGCCCTCTCCTACTGCGCGGCCAGCGGCCAGCTAGCCGGGCTTTCGACACCCGTTTGTATGCAAGTCTTGAAGTTCGGGGGCACATCGGTGGCCTCCGCCGAAAATATCGGGAAAGTAATCGCCATCGTGACGAGCGCGCTGGCCCACGGACCAGTGGCCCTGGTCGTATCGGCGCTGGGCGGCACCACCGACGCGCTCATTAGTATCGGCCGCACGGCGGCCGCCGGCAACGAAGCCTTCCGCCAGACCCTGCGCCAGCTCGAAGCCCGCCACCTCACCGCCGCCGAGGCGCTGCTGCCCGACGCGGCAAGCCAGACCGAGATTCAGCCCTGGCTCACCGCCCAGTTTACCGAGCTGGCCCTGCTGGCCGACGGCATTTTTGCGCTGGGCGAGCTCTCGCCACGCACTCTGGACCGGCTGATGAGCTACGGCGAGCTACTGTCGTCGCGCCTCGTGGTGGCTGCGTTCCAGGCTAGGGGCATCGCCGCCGCTTGGGCCGACAGCCGCCAGCTTATCCGCACCAACTCGCGCTTCGGCATGGCGCTGGTCGAGGAGGCCGCGACCGAGCGTCAGGTGCGCCAATTTCAAGCCGAAACCACTGAAAGCCTATGGGTAGCGCCCGGCTTTATCGCCGCCGATGCCGAGGGCCACACCACCACGCTGGGCCGCGGCGGCTCCGACTACACGGCCGCCATTTTGGCCGCCGCGCTGGGGGCCGAGAAGCTCGAAATCTGGACCGACGTGAGCGGCATGCTCACCGCCGACCCGCGCCTGGTGCGCTCGGCCCGGCCCATCGCGCGCATCAGCTACGAGGAAGCCATGGAGCTGTCGCACTTCGGGGCCAAGGTGCTGTACGCACCCACGGTGCAGCCGGTGCGCCGCCGCAGCATTCCGCTGTGGATTAAAAATACCTTCGCGCCCGCCGATTACGGCACGCTGGTGGAGGTGGCGCCGCCGCCCAGCATCGGGGTGGTGCGCGGCCTGTCGAGCATCGGCCACCTGGCTTTGCTCAATTTGGAAGGCAGCGGCATGGTGGGCGTGCCCGGCTTTTCGGCGCGGCTGTTTGCGGCGCTGGCGCGGGCCCGCATCAACGTGGTGCTCATTACGCAAAGCTCTTCGGAGCACAGCATCTGCGTAGGCGTGAGCGAGGGCGACGTGCCCGCCGCGCAAGAGGTAGTAAATGAAGAGTTTGCCGCCGAAATCGCGGCCGGCCGCCTGGAGCCGTTGCGGCCCGAAACGGGGCTAGCCATCGTGGCGCTGGTGGGCGACAATATGCGCAACCACCCCGGCATCAGCGGGCGCCTGTTTAGCGCACTGGGGCACAACGGGGTGAATATCCGGGCCATTGCGCAGGGGGCGAGCGAGCGCAATATCTCGACCGTCATTCGGGCCGACGACGTGCGCAAGGCCATCAACGTGCTGCACGAGGAGTTTTTTGAAGCGACTTATAAGCAAGTCAACCTGTTCATCCTGGGCCCCGGCAACGTGGGCGGCAAGCTGCTCGGCCAGCTGGCGCAGCAGCAGGCGTATTTGCGCGAGAAGCTGAGCCTCGACCTGCGCGTGGTGGCTATTGCCAACAGCCGCCACTGCCTGGTGAGCGACGAGGGCGGCCTCGACCTGCGCACCTGGCCCGGGGACCTGGACGCCGCGCCCAAGCTCTCGCTGGCGGAGCTCACCCAGCTCATTATCAGCAAGAACCTGCGCAACTCCATCTTCGTGGACGTAACGGCCAACCCGGCCGCCGCCGGCCAGTATGCGCCGCTGCTCGCCAAGAGCGTGGCCGTAGTAGCCTGCAATAAAATCGCGGCTTCGGACACCTACGCCACCTACCGCCAGCTCAAGCAGCTAGCCCAGGATTTCAATACAAAGTACCTCTTCGAAACCAACGTGGGCGCGGCGCTGCCCGTCATCGGCACTTTGGGCGACCTCACGCGCAGCGGCGATGTGGTACGCCGCATGCAGGCGGTGCTCTCGGGCACGCTCAACTTCGTATTCAACAACTACGACGGCACGCGGCCCTTCGCCGCGGTAGTGGCTCAGGCCCAGGCCGAAGGCTACACCGAGCCCGACCCGCGCCTCGACCTCAACGGCTCGGACGTGGCCCGTAAAATCCTCATTCTGGCCCGCGAAGCCGGCCAGCAGCTCGAAATGAGCGACGTAGCCAACGAAAGCTTCCTGCCCGCCAGCTGCCTTGCCGGCGACGTGGCCGCGTTCTACGAGCAGCTAGCCGTGCACGAGCCGCACTTCCGCGCCCTCTACGACGCGGCCGCCAGCCAGGGCAAGCGCCTCAAATTCGTGGCTCAGTACGCCGATGGCAATGCCTCAGTGGGCTTGCAGCAGATTGCGCCCGGCCACGATTTATATGAGTTGCGCGGCAAGGATAATGTGGTGCTCTTCTACACCGACCGCTACCCCGAGCAGCCCCTGGTGGTGAAGGGTGCCGGCGCCGGGGCCGAGGTCACGGCCTCGGGCGTGTTTGCCGATATCATCCGGGCGGCCCGATTGTAGTCAATCCATTACTGAATCATCGTCATGCTGAGCTTGCCGAAGCATCTCGCGTGCAGCAGTAATTTAATCGTTTAACGATGCGGGCGAGATGCTTCGACAAGCTCAGCATGACAACGATTTTTCGTATCCAGTAGCCATGCCACTTCCTTCCTCCGTCACCGTGCACGCGCCGGCCACCATTGCCAACGTTGGCTGCGGCTTCGATGTGCTGGGCCTGTGCCTCACCGCGCCCTACGATACCGTGCGCCTCACGCGCCGCGAGCAGCCCGGCCTCGTTATTCACCACCTCGACGACTACGACCTGCCCACCGACCCCAACCGCAACGTGGCCGGCGCGGCCCTGCTAGCCCTGCTGCGCGCCGTGCCCGAGCCGCTGGGCTTCGAGGTCGAGATTACGAAAGGCATCCGGCCGGGCAGCGGCATCGGCAGCAGCGCAGCCAGCGCGGCGGGCGCCGTAGTGGCCGCTAATGCACTGCTCGGCAATCGCTTCAGTAATAAAGAGCTGATTGACATGGCTATGTATGGCGAGGCCGTGGCCTCGGGCGTGCGCCACGCCGACAATATTGCGCCGGCCATTTGCGGCGGCTTCACGCTGGTGCGGGCCATTACGCCCACGCTCGATGTGCTGGCCCTGCCCGCCCCGCCGCTGTGGGTGGCCGTGGTGCACCCGCAGTTTGAAGTTAAAACCAAGGAGGCCCGCGCCGTGCTGCCTACCTCGGTGCCGCTAGCCCTGGCCGTGCGCCAATGGGCCAACGTAGGCGGCTTGGTAGCCGGCTTCCTCACCCACGACAACGAGCTGATTGCTCGGGCTCTGGAAGATTATATTGTGGAGCCGGCCCGCGCCTCGCTCATCCCCGGCCTGGGCGATGCCAAGCGGCTGGCCCTGGCAGCCGGTGCGCTGGGCGGTGGCATCTCGGGCTCGGGGCCAGCCATTTTTATGCTCAATAAAGATGAGGCCACGGCCCACGCCGCCGCCGAAGCGCTGGGCAGCGTGTACCGCAAAATGGGCATCGATTTTCACCTGCACGTGGGCCCCATTGCCAGCCAGGGCGCGCGGGTAGTGGCATCGGCATCGGAATAGATTTTAATGAACAAGACCGTCATACTGAACGCAGGGAAGCATGACGGACGGTACGGTAGCCTTAAAAACCATGAACTACTACAGCCTCAACCGCCAGTCGCCACTCGTCGATTTTCGCACGGCTACCATTGCCGGGCAGGCGCCCGACGGCGGCCTGTACTTCCCCGAAACCATCCCGCAGTTTTCGGCCGATTTTCTGCAAAACCTGGCTAGCCTCTCCCGGGCCGACATTGCCTATGCTGTGATGCAGCCCTACGTGGGCGGCACCATTCCGGAGGCCGACCTGCGCCGCATCTGCGCCGAAACGGTTGATTTTGCCTTTCCGCTGGTGCCCATCACCGGGCAAATTGGCGCGCTGGAGCTGTTTCACGGCCCCACGCTGGCCTTCAAGGACGTAGGGGCGCGCTTTATGAGCCGCTGCCTGGGCTACTTCTCACGGGGCGAAGCCAAGCCGGTGACGGTGCTGGTGGCTACTTCGGGTGATACGGGCGGGGCCGTGGCGCACGGCTTTCTGGGCGTGCCGGGCGTGGAGGTCGTTATCCTCTACCCCTCGGGCAAGGTGAGCCCCTTGCAGGAATTGCAGCTTACCACGCTGGGGCAAAACATCACTGCCTTAGAGGTTAGCGGCAACTTCGATGACTGCCAGCGCCTCGTGAAGCAGGCTTTTCTGGATGAGGAACTGACGAGCCGCCGGACCCTTACCTCGGCCAACAGCATCAATGTGGCGCGCTGGCTGCCGCAGCAGTTGTACTATTTATTCGCTTTGCAGCAGTGGGCGCCGGCCGCGCCGCCGGTTATTGCAGTACCCAGCGGCAATTTCGGCAACCTCTGCGCCGGGCTGCTGGCTCAGGCTTCGGGCTTGCCGGTGGGCCACTTTATTGCCGCCTGCAACGCCAACGACGCGGGCGCCGAGTACCTGCGCACCGCCGTTTTCACCCCCAAAACGGCGGTGGCGACTATCTCGAATGCCATGGACGTGGGCCACCCGAGCAACTTCGTGCGCATCCTAGAGCTGTTCCGGCACGAGCACGCTGCCATCCGCCAGCTGCTGAGTGGCTACACGGTGAGCGACGCCGCCACCAGCGCCACCATCCGGCGCGTGGAAGCCGAACACGGCTACCTGCTCGACCCGCACGGCGCGGTGGCCTTTTTGGCGCTAGAAAAATACCTGGCCGAGTACCCGGCCGCGGCGGGCTTTCTATTGGCCACTGCCCACCCGGTGAAGTTTCCGGAGGTGGTAGAACCACTCATCGGCCGCAAGATTGAGCTGCCGGCCGCCCTGCACTACCTATTGGAAAAGCCCAAGCATAGCGTGCCGCTGGCTCCCAGCTACGAGGCACTGCGGGCGTGGCTGCTGGCCTAGCCGCAACCTTCGGCCAGCCTTAGCAGTTGCCGCAATATGGTTTTGTCAAAAATCAAGTTTATGCTTCCCGCCTTGCTTGGGCTGGCCGCTTGCCGGCCCGACCAGGTGCGGCACCTGCCCGGCACCAAGCAGATAGCCGAAGAAACTGCCAACTGGGAGGCCATTCGCATCATGCCCGCCGACTTGCTGCACGCCACGCGCTGGGCCGGCGACTCCCTTACCGCCTACGCCGACACGCTGCTGCGCCGCACCCTGGCCCGCGAATTGAAAAAAGGCACCCTAGCCCAGGCAGCCAACTTCTGCCGGCCCCAAAGCTACCCGCAGGTCGATTCGATGGCCCGCAAGTGGCACGCCAGCCCCCGCCGGGCCGAGTGGCAGCCCACCCCGGCGGCGGCCACGCCCGCCGCCGTGGCCGCCGCCGGCCTGCAGCCCGATACCATGCGCCTGATTGGCCGGCCCGCCATTGACACATTTTACTACCAGCGGCCTATTATTCTAGCCAATAATATTTGCCTGCGCTGCCACGGCCAGCCCGGCCGCGACCTGACCCTGGCCGAAGCCCAGCTGCTGCGGCAGCAGCACCCCGGCCTGCGAGCGGTAAGCCGGCAGCGGGGCCAGGTGCTCGGCGCCTGGCAGCTCACCCTGGAGCGCAGTGGCGTAGCTGAGTTTTATACCATGAAGACGCGCAAGAAGTGGAAGGAGCACAAGATGCCCAAGCTTTTTTAGCGGCGCCGGCCGTTTAGGCTGAACGGTGCCGTTTGTACGTAAAGCTGCTTTTCTCGCTTCTGCTATTCGTTATGGCTAATTCTACTGGTTCTACTGACCCCATTATCATTATCGGCGCGGGCATGGCCGGGCTAGCCTGCGCCAACTGGCTGCACCGCGCCGGGCGGCCCGTGCTGGTGCTCGAAGCTACCGACGCCGTGGGCGGCCGGGTGCGCACCGATGTCACGCCCGACGGCTTTCGGCTCGACCGGGGCTTCCAGATTTTGCTGACCAACTACCCCGAGGCCCGGCGCATGTTCGACTACGGGGCGCTGAACCTCAAATCGTTTCGCTCGGGCGCAGTTGTTAGAATGACCGACGGGCACGAAACCACGCTCGAAAATCCGCTGCACGCGCCTATTATGGCCTTTGCCGCCCTGGCCTCGCCCATCGGCACGGCCAAGGACAAACTTTTATTGGCCAAGCTGGTAGCGCAGTTGGCTGGCTGCACGCCCGCACAGCTGCTAGCCCGGCCCAGTGTGGCGACAATTGACTACCTGCACCGCTACGGCTGGAGCGAGCAGATTATCACGAATTTCTTCAAGCCTTTCTTTGGCGGCGTGTACCTCGACCGCGAGCTTGGCACGGCCAGTAATTTCTTCGAGTTCGTGTTTCAGCAGTTTGCGCAGGGTGCGGCGGCGGTGCCCGCCCTCGGCATGCAGCAACTGCCCGAGCAGCTGGCCGCCCGCCTGCCCGCCGAGGCTATTCGCCTAAGTATGCCTGTAATGGCCGTATCCGAAGGTGGCCGCCGCGTGCACCTGGCCAGCGGCGAAACCCTGGCCGCCGCGGCCGTGGTGCTGGCCACCGATGGCCCGGCCGCCGCCCGCCTGCTGGGGGCCGACTTGCCGGCCCCGGCTAGCCCCGCTGCCCGGCCCACCACCTGCACCTACTTTGCCACGGCCGGCGCCGCGCCCAGCCACGGCCACAACATTCTGCACCTCAATGCCCGGCCCGGCGCGCTGGTACACAACGTGGCCTTCCCGGCCGAAACGGGTGCCAGCGTGGCGCCCCTTGGCCAGGGCCTCGTATCGGTGAGCACCCACGGCGAGCACGGCTTGCCGGAAGATGCGCTAACTGCCCGCCTGCGCGCCGAGCTGATAGCCTGGTTTGGGCCAGTGGCTAATATGTGGCGGCACCTGCGCACCTACCGCATCGAGCAGGCGCTGCCCGTATACGGGCCCGGCCAGCCCGCCCAGCAGGAATTGCAGCTCGGCGATACGCTTTTTCGCTGCGGTGATTGGGTTAGCTACCCCTCGCTCAATGCCGCGCTGGGCACCGGCCGCCAAGTAGCCGACATGCTGTTAGTGCATTAAGTAGCTGGAATGAGGAGTGGAGAAGTAGCTACCCGGTAATTTTTCATGCCAACTTCTTGGTTTCTTATCATACCAGCGCCACTAGCGCCTGCAGCAATGGCGCGGGCCGCTCGGCCAAATAGGCCACGCACTGCGTGAGCAGCACGTTTTCGCCGCCCGCCACGCGCAGGGGCCTAGCCACCACGCCCGGTACCGTGCTTAGGTCGAAGAACGAAGGCACGAAGGCCACCCCCAACCCCAGCCGCACCAGGTTGCTGAGCAGTTCCAGCGACGATACTTCCTGCACAATGGCGCCGCGCCGACTGAAGCCCGCCTGCTGGCACAGGTGCTCTATCTCATCGTATACCGGGTGCAACGGGCGGCTGATTTCGACCCATTTTTCGTGGGCTAGCGCTTCCAGGGGCACTTCGGCTAGGCTAGCCAACGGGTGCGCCGTGGGCAGGGCCACGGCTAGCCCGCCCTGGCCAAAGGGCCGCGCCGCCAGCTCCGTGTGCAGGAGCGGCAACATGGTGAGGCCTAGCCCGATGCGGCCGGCCACCAGCGCCTCCTGCACCGCCCGAAAAGTGGGCAGCTCGTGCAGGTGAAATTGCACATCGGGAAAGCTGGCGCTGAAGCGCTGCACAATACCCACCAGCCGGTCGGGGCGCAGCAGCTGGTAGTAGCCCAGTTCTACCGTTTTCTGCTGCGAGCCCACGCGGCGCACGTTCTCAATGGCCTGGCGGCTAAGGTGCAGCAGGTTTTGTGCTTCGGCCAGAAACGCAACGCCGGCTTCGGTGAGCACCACCCGGCGCTGGCGCGTGCGCTGCTGGTGGTCAAATAACTCGACCCCTAGCTCGCTTTCCAATAGCTGAATCTGCTGGCTCAAAGCGGGCTGCGACACGCACAATTTCTCGGCGGCCCGGCCGTAGTGCAGCGCGGTGGCAACCTCGGCAAAGTAGCGCAGCTGGCGAAGTTCCATCTGGCAAATTTCGATAAGAAATTCTTATTAGCCTCATAAGAAGCCGATATTGGACAAGCTGGCTAACAGGCATTAGTATTGCGCTCAAAGCCAACCTTATCCCACCCTTATCCCATCATGGAAACCCTCGTTGCCCAGGAGCTACAACAGCGCGCCACCACCGATTTCTTGCCGCTGCTCGGCACTGATTACCTGGAATTTTACGTCGGCAATGCCAAGCAGGCGGCCTACTATTACAAGGCCGCGTTCGGGTTCCAAACGGTGGCCTACGCCGGCCCCGAAACCGGCGTGCGCGACCGTGCCAGCTACGTAGTGCAGCAGGGCAAAATTCGGCTGGTACTCACTACCGCTATGCACTCCGACCACGAGATTTCGGAACACGTGCGCCAGCACGGCGACGGCGTTAAAATCTTGGCCCTGTGGGTGGATGACGCCTTCGAGAGCTACGAAAAAACCATGAGCCGCGGCGCCCGCAGCTACCAGGAGCCCCAGGTGCTCACCGATGCGCACGGTGAGGTGCGCACGGCCGGCATCTACACCTATGGCGAAACGGTGCACCTGTTTGTGGAGCGCAAAAACTACCACGGCGCCTTTCTGCCCGGCTACGTGGCCCAGCAGTCCGATTTTAGCCCTAGCGAAGTGGGCCTGCGCTACGTAGACCACTGCGTGGGCAACGTGGGCTGGAACCGCATGAATGCTACCGTGAAGTGGTACGAGGACGTGATGGGCTTTGCCAACATCCTGAGCTTTGACGATAAGCAAATTACGACCGAGTACTCAGCCCTGATGAGCAAGGTGATGAGCAACGGCAACGGCTACGTCAAATTTCCCATCAACGAGCCGGCCGAGGGCAAGAAAAAGTCGCAGATTGAGGAGTACCTCACCTTTTACGAGGGTGAGGGCGTGCAGCACATCGCCGTAGCTACCGACGATATTATCGGCACGGTGCGCGAGCTGCGTAGCCGCGGCGTGGAGTTTTTGAATACACCCGATAGCTACTACGATACGCTGCTGGCCCGCGTGGGCCACCTCGACGAGGATGTGGAGGCCCTGCGCGCCCAGCGCATCATGGCCGACCGCGACGAAGAAGGCTACCTGCTCCAGATTTTCACTAAGCCGGTAGAGGACCGTCCCACGGTATTTTTTGAAATCATCCAGCGCAAGGGTGCCAAGAGTTTCGGCGCCGGTAATTTTAAAGCTCTGTTTGAGAGCCTGGAGCGCGAACAGGACCGCCGGGGCAATTTGTAATGTGCGCGCCGATTGTCGTTGCGCACAAAGCGAAGCACTCGCCCTAGAACGAAACTAGCAGAACGAGTTAGTAGCACAGGTATCGTTCAGGTACGATTGCCGCGCCGCGCTCCACTGCGTTTCGCCGCAGTGACAGACGTTTTTATTCAGTCCTTCCCCACCCACCCAATGCCCATCTACCACAAGCTTGGCCGCTTGCCGCACACGCGCCACACGGTATTTGAGAAGCCTGAGGGCGGCCTGTACTACGAGCAATTGTTCGGCACCATCGGCTTCGAGGGTATGTCGTCGCTACTGTACCACCTGCGCCGGCCCACCACGGTGCAGGAAATTGTGGGCGAGACCGACCTCACGCCCAAAATTGCGATTGCGAAAAGCATCAAGGCTCGGCTCTTAAAAGGCTTCGAGGTGCCGCCGCAGGAGGATTACCTGGCTAGCCGCACGCCGGTGCTGGTAAATAGCGACGTGCATATCGTGCTGGCTGCCCCGCGCCACTCGCTCACGGCGTATTTCTATAAAAATGCTGATGCCGACGAGCTGCTGTTTATTCACAAAGGCAGCGGCAAGCTGCACACCCAACTCGGCAACATCCGCTTCGGGCCGGGCGACTACCTGTTGGTGCCACGCGGCATTATCTACCAAATCGAGTTTGATACGGAGGATAATCGGCTATTTATTGCCGAGTCGTTTCACCCTATTTATACGCCCAAGCGATACCGCAATTACTTTGGCCAGCTGCTGGAACACGCGCCCTACTCGGAGCGCGACTACAAGCTGCCGGAAGAACTCGAAACGCACGACGAGCTAGGCGACTTCACCATCAAAATCAAGAAGCAGGGTATCTTGCACGAGTTGGTGTACCCTAGCCACCCCTTCGATGTGGTGGGCTGGGATGGGTATAATTATCCCTACGGGATGAATATCCGCGACTTTCAGCCCGTCACCGGCAAAGTGCACCAACCGCCACCCGTGCACCAGCAGTTCGAGACGAAGGCATTTGTGGTGTGCTCGTTTGTGCCCCGGCTGTTCGATTACCATCCGCAGGCCATTCCGGCGCCCTACCACCACTCCAATATCGACTCCGACGAGGTGCTGTATTACGTGGATGGCAACTTCATGTCGCGCAACAACATCGCCCAGGGCCACATCACGCTGCACCCCGGCGGCATTCCGCACGGCCCCGCGCCGGGTGCCTATGAGCGCAGCATCGGCAAAACCGGCACCGACGAATGGGCAGTGATGATTGACACCTTCCGTCCGCTTATGCTGACCGAAGCCGCGCTAAAACTTGATGATGGCGTGTACTACCAGTCGTGGCTGGAGCCCGCCAGCCCCACTACCGCTAGCCCCGACCAACGCCTCGAACGTCTTGAATAACAAACTTATCAACTCCTCACTCTACTCCTACTCTTAGCGGGCGGGAGTAGAGTGAGAAGTTGATAATTACATAAAGGAATTACTCGCTCAATTTGAGCAGCATCCCGAAATAGTCTCTTAACGACAAGACTCCAAAAACGAAGGCTGGTAGTCATCAGTTTGCTACGCGGTGGCATGGCCGGTGGTGGTACCCACATGCGCAAAAGCCTTAACAAGCGCAGGGCCAAAAAACTGGTGCTGTCACTCGAAGAAATTAATCAAAAAGTCTGGACGGCCAGCCCCGAGATTTTTGTGCGCGCCGCTTCGCGCCTCGTTATGACTCAACGCAAGAGTCCTCCTGCTAGTCGCTGGTGAAAGCGAAGCAGGAGGACTCTTGTTGCAAAAAAGTTGGCGGCGACCGACTCTCCCACCGGTGAGGGCAGTACCATAGGCGCACCGGGGCTTAACGACTCTGTTCGGAATGGGAAGAGGTGAACACCCGGGCTAAAGCCACCATTGCTGGCGTTACTGGTCGTGTTCAGGGACCAATAGCAAAACCGTTGACATAAGGGAAAAGAAAAAGAAGTAGAAAGCTAGTGGGCCAAGCGTAAGTCCTCGGTTCCTTAGTACGGCTCAGCTATGCTGTTTCCAGCTTTACACCTGCCGCCTATTTACGTGGTCGTCTACCACGAACCTTTCATTGGGATGACTCATCTGGAGGTGAGTTTCGCACTTAGATGCTTTCAGCGCTTATCTGCTCCCAGCGTAGCTACCCGGCGCTGCCCCTGGCGGGACAACCGGCGCACCAGCGGCTGGTCCAACTCGGTCCTCTCGTACTAAAGTCAGGTCCTCTCAATCATCCAACGCCCACCACAGATAGGGACCGAACTGTCTCACGACGTTCTGAACCCAGCTCGCGTGCCACTTTAATCGGCGAACAGCCGAACCCTTGGGACCTTCTCCAGCCCCAGGACGTGACGAGCCGACATCGAGGTGCCAAACCTCCCCGTCGATATGAGCTCTTGGGGGAGATCAGCCTGTTATCCCCGGCGTACCTTTTATCCTTTGAGCGATGGCCCTTCCATGCGGAACCACCGGATCACTATATCCGTCTTTCGACCCTGCTCGACTAGTCAGTCTCACAGTCAAGCCCACTTCTACTATTGCGCTCTACATCCGGTTACCAAGCGGATTGAGTGGACCTTTGAAAGCCTCCGATACGCTTTTGGAGGCGACCACCCCAGTCAAACTACCCAGCAGCCACTGTTCTCTTGCAAAGCAAGAGTTAGGCAACAGGCACAGTAAGGGCGGTATTTCAACGTTGGCTCCACGAGAGCTAGCGCCCCCGCTTCGACGCCTCCCGCCTATGCTACACATACTGAACCCATCACCAATGGCAACCTATAGTAAAGGTGCACGGGGTCTTTCCGTCCCGTGGCGGGTACTCGGCATCTTCACCGAGACTACAATTTCACCGAGCTCACGGCTGAGACAGCACCCAAATCGTTACACCATTCGTGCAGGTCGGAACTTACCCGACAAGGAATTTCGCTACCTTAGGACCGTTATAGTTACGGCCGCCGTTTACTGGGGCTTCGATTCAAGCCTTCGCCTTGCGACTAAGCTCCCCTCTTAACCTTCCAGCACCGGGCAGGTGTCAGGCCTTATACGTCCGCTTACGCGTTAGCAAAGCCATGTGTTTTTGTTAAACAGTCGCTTGGGTCTTTTCACTGCGGCTTCTCTATCGCTAGAGGAAGCGTCCCTTCTCCCGAAGTTACAGGACCATTTTGCCGAGTTCCTTGGCCGTGATTCACTCGAGCGCCTCAGGATGCTCTCCTTGACTACCTGTGTCGGTTTGCGGTACGGGCCGAGCTAGGATACAACGTTTAGCAGCTTTTCTTGGCAGTCCTTAGGTACACTATCCACGTGGCCCGAAGGCCGTGTGGTACTATCACCTTTCCCCTAAGTCGGCGTACTTAACTACCATCTCAATAGGTACGGGCTTTAACGAGCACTTCCGTCCGCTCGCGGTACTTTCATTCCTGCGTCCCTGCATCACTTCCTAGTCCGGGGGCCAGAATATCAACTGGCTTGCCATCGGGTACACCTGTCGGCTCTCCCTTAGGTCCCGCCTAACCCAATTCCGATTAGCGTTGAATTGGAAACCTTAGTCTATCGGCGAATAGGTTTCGCACCTATTTTATCGTTACTCATGCCTACATGTGCTTTTCTGGACGCTCCACCATGCCTGACAGCACGGCTTCGCCGCAACCAGAATGCTCCCCTACCACTTACACAAAGTGTAAATCCCGCGCTTCGGTGCCTAGCTTGATGCCCGCGTATTATCGATGCCCGGTCGCTCGACCAGTGAGCTGTTACGCACTCTTTAAAGGAATGGCTGCTTCCAAGCCAACCTCCTGGCTGTCAAAGCAACTGGACCTCCTTTGTTCAACTTAGCTAGAACTTAGGGACCTTAGCGGCGGGTCTGGGTTCTTTCCCTCTCGGCCGGGGACCTTAGCACCCCAGGCCTCACTGCCGTGTATGAATTTGCTGGCATTCGGAGTTCATCAGGATTCGGTAGGCTCTGACACCCCCTAGTCCTATTGGTAGCTCTACCTCCAGCAAACCTAACCACGACGCTGTACCTCAATACATTTCGGGGAGTACGAGCTATTTCCTAGTTTGATTGGCCTTTCACCCCTACCCTCAAGTCATCCAAATCCTTTTCAACGGAAACTGGTTCGGACCTCCACAGCGTGTTACCGCTCCTTCATCCTGCTCAAGGGTAGCTCACTAGGTTTCGCGTCTACCCCCACTGACTACGCGCCCTATTCAGACTCGCTTTCGCTGCGGCTGCGTGTATCTATACACTTAACCTTGCCAGTGAGGAGTAACTCGTAGGCTCATTATGCAAAAGGCACGCTATCAGGGTATTGACACCCCTCTAACTGCTTGTAAGCACACGGTTTCAGGTTCTTTTCACTCCGCTATCCGCGGTTCTTTTCACCTTTCCCTCACGGTACTGGTTCACTATCGGTGTCTCAGGAGTATGTAGCCTTAGCGGATGGTGCCGCTCGCTTCAGACGGGGTTTCTCCGGCCCCGCCCTACTCAGGGTATCGCTACCGTGAATCAGAAATGTCACTTACCGGGCTCTCACCGTCTCTGGCGTGTTTTCCCACACACTTCAGTTATCTCGATTCAATCAGATGTTGCGACCCTACAACCCCACAGCGGCCGTAACCGCCGTGGTTTGGGCTCCTCCCCGTTCGCTCGCCACTACTTGGGGAATCATGGTTATTTTCTTTTCCTGCCGGTACTGAGATGTTTCAGTTCCCGGCGTTTGCCCCAGTCCAATACAGGAGTGGTCATCGGTCTTCAACCGATGGGGTTGCCCCATTCGGAAATCTCGGGATATAACGGGTATGTGCCCCTCCCCGAGCTTATCGCAGCTTATCGCGTCCTTCCTCGCCTCTGAGACCCTAGGCATCCCCCGTGTGCTCTTGCTTACTTCTCGCTTGCGATTCTCTACACTCGAAGTGTAGGAGAACTGTGCATCCGTCTGTGACGGACACACCCGCTTTGTACTTCTCTTTCTTGTTTTCCCTTACGTCAAAGAACGTTTACTACCCAATCGGTAGCAAATGAATAATATAACTCTAAAGTCATATTATTTAATAACTTAGAATGAGGAAATAGACAATGAATAGGAGGATATTTTGTGTAAAATATTTTAAATGTAAAACGTCACGAGTCGAGATTGCTCCAGAAAGGAGGTGATCCAGCCGCACCTTCCGGTACGGCTACCTTGTTACGACTTAGCCCTAATTACCTGTTCTACCCTAACTGGCTTCGTTGCGGAGCACCAGCTTCAGGTCTACCAGACTTTCATGGCTTGACGGGCGGTGTGTACAAGGCCCGGGAACGTATTCACCGCGCCATGGCTGATGCGCGATTACTAGTGATTCCAGCTTCACGGAGTCGAGTTGCAGACTCCGATCCGAACTGAGAACGGCTTTTCGAGATTGGCATCTGGTCGCCCAGTAGCTACCCGCTGTACCGTCCATTGTAGCACGTGTGTCGCCCTAGGCGTAAGGGCCATGATGACCTGACGTCGTCCCCGCCTTCCTCACTGCTTGCGCAGGCAGTCTGGCTAGAGTCCCCACCATTACGTGCTGGCAACTAACCATAGGGGTTGCGCTCGTTGCGGGACTTAACCCAACACCTCACGGCACGAGCTGACGACGGCCATGCAGCACCTTGCTTTGTGTCCCGAAGGAAAGGCTCATCTCTGAGCCGGTCACGCGCATTCTAGCCTAGGTAAGGTTCCTCGCGTATCATCGAATTAAACCACATGCTCCACCACTTGTGCGGGCCCCCGTCAATTCCTTTGAGTTTCACCGTTGCCGGCGTACTCCCCAGGTGGGATACTTATCGGTTTCCCTAAGCCACGGACAATCTTTAGCCCGCAGCGAGTATCCATCGTTTACGGCGTGGACTACCAGGGTATCTAATCCTGTTCGCTCCCCACGCTGTCGTGCCTCAGCGTCAGTAACAGCCTAGTCAGCTGCCTTCGCAATCGGGGTTCTGGACCGTATCTATGCATTTCACCGCTACTCGGTCCATTCCGCCAACCTCGTCTGTACTCAAGCCTCGCAGTATCCAGGGCAGTTCCGTTGTTGAGCAACGGGCTTTCACCCCGGACTTACAAGGCCGCCTACGCACCCTTTAAACCCAATAAATCCGGACAACGCTCGCACCCTCCGTATTACCGCGGCTGCTGGCACGGAGTTAGCCGGTGCTTATTCTGCAGGTACCGTCATCACTGCTCACGAGCAGCTTATTCTTCCCTGTCAAAAGCAGTTTACGACTCAGAAAGCCTTCGTCCTGCACGCGGCATGGCTGGGTCAGGCTCTCGCCCATTGCCCAATATTCCCTACTGCTGCCTCCCGTAGGAGTCGGGCCCGTATCTCAGTGCCCGTGTGGGGGACCAGCCTCTCAGCTCCCCTAGTCATCGTCGCCTTGGTCAGCCGTTACCCAACCAACTAGCTAATGACCCGCAACCCCATCTATACCCAATAAATCTTTAACTATCACCCGATGCCAGGTAAAAGCCTTATGCGGTATTAATCCGCCTTTCGGCGGGCTATCCCCCAGGTATAGGTAGGTTAGTTACGTGTTACGCACCCGTGCGCCACTATCAGTATTGCTACTGACCGTTCGACTTGCATGTATTAGGCCTGCCGCTAGCGTTCATCCTGAGCCAGGATCAAACTCTCCATTGTAAAATATTCCTGCACCCATGCGAACATGGGCTGATGTCGAGTGCTAATCCGACTCGTATTGACGAGTTAAATCTAATTCATTTTACGTAGTCGTTTCCTTTGCCGAAGCATCTGGAAACGCCTTCCTATTTTTGTCTATTTCCGTCATTCAAAGAACGTTGGTTGCTTCCAGTTGAAGCAACTTGGTGGGCTAAGTAGGCGGCCCCTTTTCGCTGTTTGCAGCGCCCTGTTTTAATTGGGAGTGCAAAGGTAGCTGAATTTTTTGACTTTCCAAATTTGAAAAGAAAAATTTCAGGTTTTTTCTTTTCTCGTTTTTTCAGTCTAGCCGCCTCCGGTTGAAGCGGGGTGCAAAGGTAACTCTTTTTTGGCTCCGCAACAACTGAAAAAGGAAATATCTTTCGTTACTATTACGAAGCGAGTTATTAGACAAGTAGGCGAGCCGTTAGGTTCCTTCCCAAATCTTTTTCTAAAAACAAGCGCTTTTATCCTCTCCCAAAGGCCAGTTGCCGTTTTGGGACTGCAAAAGTACTGCTCCTTTTGACTAGGGCAAGCTGCTACGTCAAAATTTTAGCCAGGATTAAAGTAAGTGCCTGAGAATAGGGCGTGAAAGTTTACAACTTCATTTGTAGTGGAGGCCCCCACTATGATGACATTGGCAATGCAAGCCAATCTTAGTCCGTTTGATGCCAGTGTTCCTTGGTACAGTGTCGCCCGAGAGATAGGCCTAGCTTTGTGAGCAAGCAGCAATATGCAGCTTTTGCTTACCTATTGTTTTCAAATTGAAATGGCGTTAGTTGAGGTAGCAGAGGTCAGCTTTGTAGAAAGAGGCATTACTGTATTATATCCGCTAAGCTTTAGGCAGTTGCAAGGCCAAAGACTGGCTCTGGCCGGGGAGAGCGGGGCCGGAAAAAGTACGTTGCTACAATTGATTGCGGGCTTGGTGCAGCCAAGTACCGGGGAGATACGCATTGCGGGCAGCCGGGTGCGCGGGCCGGCGGTAGCCTTGGTACCGGGCCATCCGGGGGTGGCTTATCTATCCCAACGGTCTGATTTGCCGAAGTTTTTGCGGGTAGTCCAGGTATTACAGTACGCCAGCAAACGTCCTGCTGGTGAGGCCCAGGCTATTTATACGCTGTGCCGCATCGACCACTTGCTGGCCCGGCGCACCGATGAGCTATCGGGCGGGGAGCAGCAGCGGGTAGCACTGGCGCGCCTGTTGCTAGGAGCACCTCGCTTGTTATTGCTGGATGAGCCATTTTCTAATCTGGACCGGGTGCACAAGCAGGTAATGCAGGGAATTATCGAGCAGCTAGGGCAGCAACTGGGTATTACCTGCCTGTTGGTATCGCATGATGCGGCGGATACACTATCGTGGGCCGATGAAATTATGGTGCTGCAGCGAGGGCAGGTGGTGCAGCGGGGAACGCCTTTAGAAATCTATAGCCACCCCGTAAACGAATACACCGCCGCTCTTTTTGGGGACTATAATTTGGTGGTTGGAAATGAAGCGCAACAGTTGGCCCCAACTCTCCGGCAAGCCAGCCCACTCATGGTACGTCCCGAGCAGGTGCGACTGGCAGCCACTGGCCAAGGCCTGCCCGGTATCGTGCAAGCAATACGCTTTTTTGGCAGCTTCTACGAAGTAGCAATTCAATTACCTGAAAATACGATACGGCTGCGTACTGCTACTATAGAAGGAGTGGCGCCAGGCCAGGAAGTGGGCATTGAGCTGGCGGCGAGCGGCGGCTGGGTGCTGGCGCACTAGAAGTAGCACAATTGCTCAGACAGCCTAGCTCTTTACTGAACCAGCTCGGCGTGCAGCCTAGCCAGAGTTGCGGCGGCATTATCGCAGAGGCCGGGGTGGACGGGTGAGGTCTGAACGATGGTGCTGCGCTGGGCCGTGAGCCAGCGAAAGCGCGAGGCAATGGCTAGCTGCCCGATGGGCCCGCCCGTGGCCCGGCCCTGGCAAATGCGCTCGAACGAGCGCAGGCGCGCGCGCACATCGGCCAGGTCGAGCGACGCGCCAGCAAAGGCGTGCAGGCGGGCCTCGTTTAGCTCGCAGGTGGCTTGCAGAAAACCCTGAGCCGAGCAGTAAAGGATAACGCCCACATTAAGAAACTCTTCGCGCTCCACGCGGGGCACCACGCGCAGCACGGCGTACTCATACAAGTGCTTGGCGGGCATGGTCGGCTTCCTGGGTGAAGGTGGCGGAAACGGCCAGGCGCGCCTCCAAAAACTGCTGGTAGTTGGCGCGCTGCTCGGCAGCGGTGAGGTCGGGCTCCTGAAACCATTCATCGGGCACGGTGGCAATGATGCCCGCTAGCACTGCGGGGGTAAGGCGGGCGCGGGCTTCGGCATCGGCGGCGGCCAGGGCCGTGGCCTGAGGCAGCAGCACATGGTCTTTCACGGAAGGAAAGGGCCTGGTGGCCGATTTCACCCAGCTAGGGCCGGTGTGATGCACGTAGAGCGCCGCACCGTGGTCAATAAGCCATAATTCTTTGTGCCACAGCAGCATATTCGTATTGCGGGCGGTGCGGTCCACATTCAGCGTGAGGCAGTCGAGCCACACGATAAGGGAGGCAAGGCGCGGCTCAACGGTAGTTACCAGCGGGTCGAAGGTGCTAGCCCCCGACAAGAAATGCAGGGCCAGGTTTTGGCCGGTGCTGGCGCGCAGCAAGTCCTGGATTTCCTCGTCGGGCTCGGTGCGGCCGAAGGCTTCGCTCAACTCCGCAAATACCAGTTCGGGCACGCGCAAACCCAGCGCGCGGGCCAGCTCACCAATCAGCAGCTCGGCAATCAGCACCTTAATTCCCTGGCCGGCCCCCCGAAACTTGAGCACGTAGCGAAACCCATCGTCGGCCTCGACCAGGGCGGGCAGCGAGCCGCCCTCCCGCAGCGGTGTGATGTAGCGCGTAACCTCGACGGTGCGCAGCGCGGGGGATGGTGGTTCGTTTATCATCAATAAAAAGGTGGCGGCTAGCCTGCTGTCGGCCGCTAAAGCTAAACTGAAACGGCCACCCAGACTTGCATCCGGATGGCCGTTAATTACTGAGCGAGAAACGAGGTTCGAACTCGCGACCCTCAGCTTGGGAAGCTGATGCTCTACCAACTGAGCTACTCTCGCGGGGGTGTTGGTGAAGCAAAGGTACGTGCGCGCGGGTATTTAACAAGGGAACATCGCGCCGGGCCGGTGTGTTTAGTCGGCAATCATGCCTTCTGCCCGTCGCCCTACCTCCCGCGTCATCCTGACGCCCGCTTCGCGCCGTATAGTGGCCGGGCTACTCATTGCGGCGGGCGTATTGTTCATGATTGGCTATGCCCTGCAACTGTACGTGCTGCTGTATGACTGGCGCCGGCTAGGGGTGCTGGGTGCCGGGCCGCTGGCCAAAACCCTGGTGGGCCTGAGCGCGGGGGCGCTCACCAATTATGCGGGCTGGCGCGTGGGGCTGCACCGACCCACGTAGCTGCGTAAGTAAGATTGGGAGGCGCTGCCGACCTTTACGGGCCTATGTCTTCTCCCCTTCGTATTGCCGTGGCCAAGGCCAACCTGGCCACGGCCACCCGCCTGGCGGCGCTGGGCCGCCAAACCTTCAGCGAAACCTTTGCGGCCAGTAATACCCCCGAGGATATGGCGGCCTACCTGGCCGAGACCTATGGCCCCGACTTGCAGCTAGCCCAGCTGCAAGACCCGCGCTGCACCTGCCTGCTGGCCGAGATGCAGGGCCAGACCGTGGGCTACGCCCTACTCCAGGAGGAATCGCGGCTGGGCCTGCCCGACGACGCCCCCGCTAGCCGACAGCTCGAAGTCAAGCAGCTCTACGTGTTGGAGGACTGGATTGGTACCGGGCTGGGGGGCGCGCTCATGCGCCGTGCCCTGGAGGTGGCGGCGGCGGCCCAGGCGACGGCCGTGGTGCTGGGCGTGTGGGAGCACAACACGCGCGCCCAGGCCTTTTACCAGCGCTTCGGCTTTCACGAAGTGGGGGCGGTGGCGTTCCGGCTGGGGCAGGATGTGCAGCGCGACCTTATTTACCGCAAAGGGCTGGCGGGGCGGGCTAGCTAGTACTTTTGGCGTATGCCGCTTCGCCGCTTGTTTCGTTGCGCCCCTCCCCTGCTGGGCTGGCTGCTGGCTAGCCTGGCGGCCTGCCAGCCCCAGCCCGACGCAGCTCGGGCTAGCCCGCCGGTGCCCCCACCGGCCACTACGCCGGCGCGCTGCAAGTGGCGGGCCAGCCCGAGCTGCGCGCCATGCTGGAAGTGCGCCACCCCCGCCCCGGCCACTACGAGGCTGAGCTGGTGCTGCCCCAGCAGCCCGCCTTCAGCTTTGTGGCCGACAGCCTGAGCTTTGCCCACGACACGCTGCGCCTGGCGCGGCCCGGCCGGGCCGGCGAAACCCTGGCCCTGGGCCACCAGGGCAACTTCTGGCGCGGCACCCTCACCCTCGACTCGGTGCGCTACCCGCTGCTGCTGGTGCGGCGCGGCGACCCGGAGCCGGCCGTGTACCGCGTGCGGCGCGATGAGGTGGCCGGCACCACCGGCCCCGCCCTGCTCTTCAGCCCCGCCGATGAGAGCCTGCCGGGCCTGGGGCTCGCTTTTTTTACTACGCCGGGCACGGCGCTGGCCGCCCCTAGCTGGGCCGATGCCCTAGCCCGCCAGGGCCACACCGTGCTGCTGCTGCCCCCGGCCGATACCCTCACGGCCCCCGCCCTGGCCAATGCGCTGGCCCTGCTGCGCCGCACGGCCGGCGTCGATACGGCCCGCGTGGGCGCCTGGGTGAGTGGGCGGCCGGCGGCCTCCCTGCCACTGCTGCTGGCCGAGAATACCGCCTCGCGGCCGGCCTTTGTGGTGGTGCAGGCCCTGCCTGCCCTACCCCCGGCCACACGGGCGGGCTGGCACACCCTGGCGCAGCACCGCCGGCTGCTCGCCCTCTACGGGGCTAGCCAGCCCAAGGCCGATGCCGCACAGGCCCGCGCCCTGCTGGGCCGCCAGCAGGTGCGGCAAGGCACGGAGGCCGCCTTGCAGACCCAGGTTATCGACTGGCTGCGGGCGCGCTAGGCGCGGCCTGGCCCCGGCCTACACCAGCAGCAGGCCTTTTTCGCGCAGCAGCTGCCAGGCGGGGCTAGCCAGAAAGCTCTCCCACGAGCCGGCGCCGGCGGGGAAGCTGGCGGCGGCTTCTTTGAGCAGGATTTTGGTGTCGTAGTCGGTGCTGAGGCGCGTGAGCAGCGCGTGCAGCCAGGGGCCGATGAGGGCGGTGGTTTTCACCTCGAAGTCTTCGGCCTGCTCGTAGCAGGTGAGGATGGCGCGGGTGGTGGGCTGGCCTTTGGGGCCGCCGGTGGGCTTGAGGTGCAGCGCGGGCGCGTTGCCGAGCCAGAACAGGCGCCGGTTGGGCTGGGCCGCGTCGGGCTTGGTGGGCTCGGCCAGGGCCTGCTGGATGAGCTGGCGCGGCACCGTGGGGCGCGGCACCTTAAAGTCGAACCAGAAGCTGAGGGGCTCGCGCAGGGCCACGCCGTGCAGGTAGTTGTAGAGGCTCTTGGCCAGGCCGGGGCCGAAGAGCTCGTGGTTGGCCCCAAGGGGGTCGTCGTGCCAGAGGTCATTCCAGGCGAAGGGGCCGGGCGCGGGGCCGGTGGCCACCACCTGGTACTTGGCGGGGTTCTTGCCCACCGGCGAGTGGGCCGTCATCGAGAAGCGGTGCCAGTAGCCGCTCTGCACAATACCGGCCTCGAAGAGCTGGCGCACTACCTCCAGCGAATCCACGGTTTCCTGGGCAGTTTGGGTCGGGAAGCCGTACATGAGGTAGGCGTGCACCAGGATGCCGGCCTCGGTGAAGCCCTGCGTGACGCGCGCCACCTGGGCCAGGGTCACGCCCTTCTCCATGAGGGCCAGCAGGCGGTCCGACGCCACTTCGAGGCCGCCCGAGATGGCGATGCAGCCGCTGGCGGCCAGCAGGCGGCAGAGGTCGGGCGTGAAGGTCTTCTCAAACCGGATGTTGCCCCACCAGCTGATGCTGACGCGGCGCTTGAGCAGCTCCACGGCCAGGTCGCGCAGGGCCAGGGGCGGCGCGGCTTCGTCCACGAAGTGAAAGCCGGTCTGCCCGGTCTGGGCCACGATTTGCTCGATGCGGTCCACGAGCAGCGTGGCGGGCGCGGTTTCGTAGCGGCCGATGTAGTCGAGCGTCACGTCGCAGAACGAGCAGCGCTTCCAGTAGCAGCCGTGGGCCACGGTGAGCTTGTTCCAGCGGCCGTCGCTCCAGAGCCGGTGCATGGGGTTGAGCACCTCAATCACCGAGAGGTAGTCCGTGAGCCGGAGGTCGGAGTAGTCGGGCGTGCCCACCTCGGGGTGCGGAATGTCGGGGTGCGGGTAGTTGACGTACTCAACCTGGCCGGCCTCATTGCGCAGAAAGGTGCGCTGGAGCAGGTGCCGGCCGTCGTCGCTAGCCTCAGGATGACCATCACTACCCTGCTCGTCATGCTGAGCTTGTCGAAGCATCTCTACCGCTTCATCCGAGCTGTGCTGATGAAGCGGCAGAGATGCTTCGACAAGCTCAGCATGACGCTCCTTTTTGTCTTTTTTGTTCTGCAAATACGCGAACAGCCGCAGCCAAGGGCCCTCACCGTCGTCGAGGGTGAGGTAGTCGATGTAGTCGAAGAAGCGCGGCTCCCGGAGGCCGCGCAGCTCGGTGTTGGGGTAGCCGCCGCCCATCACGGTCACGATGGCGGTGTGGGTTTGCTTGATGCGCTGGGCTAGCCGCAGGGCGGCGTAGAGGTTGCCGGGAAAGGGCACGGTGAAGCCCACGATATCGGGCTGCACCTCGGCCAGCCGCTCGTCGAGCAGCTCCAGCAGCATCGTATCGACCAGGTTAGGAGCGGCTTGCAGGGCTTCGTGCAGCGGGTCAAAGTGAGTGGCCGACATGGCCAGGCTCTCGGCATAGCGCGAGAGGCCAAACTGCGGCCCCACGGTTTCTTTGATGAGGTCGGCCAGGTCCTCTAAATACAAAGTGGCCAAGTGGCGGGCCTGGTCGGTGAGGCCCATCGTGCCGAAGGCCGTGTCGAGGTCGGCCACGTTGTCGAAGCGGCTGGCCTCGGGCAAGAAGCGGCCATGGCAGATGCGGGGGGCTAGCGTGAGGTCCTTGTTCTGCAAAAACCGGATGGCCGGCCCGATGGTGGCCTCGTAGCGCCGGCGCAGGCGCAGCATGCGCCGGGCATTGTCGCTAAGGTCGTAGCCGCCGGCTTCCAGCTCGTCAAACACCCTGGTCAGGCCCGCCTGCGAGAAGAGGCGCAGCACCAGCTCGAGGCTGAAGTCGGCCTGGTGCACGTCGTAGCCGCGCCCTACCAGGAAGCCCTTGATGTAGGCCGTGGCCGGGTAGGGCGTGTTGAGCTGCGTGAGCGGCGGGGTGAGGAGCAGGAGGCGGGGCAAGGAGCGAGGCACGGGGGTACAAACCTACGGCGCGGCCCAGAGGTTCAGGCGGCCGCGCCGCTCAGAGCGACACTGGCATTTTCATGCCTCCGATACGTCCGGGATAAAAAAGGCCGGGCCATCCGTTGAGCGAAGTTGCGCTGTACCCAAGCTACTTAAGTCGCCTCAGGTGGGCTAATCAATGCTGGCAACTTTGGCGCCCTCCAAGGTGTGGTGGCGGTTTTGCGCGGTGGCGCCAGGAGGACATCTCACCCCTAGCCCGCCACCGTCTGCCAGAGCAGGAAAGCATTGAGGGCCATGATGAGGCCCGCCACGGCCCAAGCCACCACGCGCACCCAGGGCCGGTTCACAAACACGCCCATCTTAAGCTTGTCGTTGGTGAACAGCACCAGGGGCACCACCGCGAAGGAGAGCTGGAGCGAGAGCACTACCTGGCTGAACACCAGCAGTTGGCCCGTGCCCCGCTCGCCGTAGAGGATGGCCACTACCAGGGCCGGCACCACCGCCACCAGCCGCGTAAGGAGCCGCCGTACCCAGGGCTTGAGCCGCAGGTTGAGGAAGCCTTCCATTACAATCTGGCCGGCCAGGGTGCCGGTGAGCGTCGAGCTCTGGCCCGATGCTAGCAGGGCCACGGCAAACAAGACACTGGCCGCCCCCGCCCCGAGCACCGGCGTGAGCAGCTTGTGGGCGTCGGCAATGTCGGCCACGTCCTCGTGCCCCTTGCCGTGGAAGGCCGCCGCCGCCGTGACCAGGATGGCCGCATTGACAAAGAAGGCCAGAAACAGCGCCACCGTGCTGTCGATGGTGGCAAACTTGATGGCTTGGCGCTTGCCCGCCTCGGTGGGCTCAATCTGGCGCACCTGCACGATGCTGCTGTGTAGGTAGAGGTTGTGGGGCATCACGGTAGCCCCCAGAATGCCGATGGCTACGTAGAGCATGGCCGGATTGGTAACCACCGCCGGCTGCGGCACCAGCCCCCGGGCCAGGCCTAGCCAGTCGGGGTGCGAGGCCACAATCTCGTAGACAAAGCAGGCGAAGATGAGGAAGATAAGCCCCGCCACCAGGCTCTCAATCAGCTTAAACCCTTTGTTCTGCATCAGCAGCACCAGCAGCACATCGAGCGTGGTAATGGCCACGCCCCAGGGCAGCGGCAGGCCAAAGAGCAGGTTGAGCGCAATGGCCGAGCCGATGACTTCGGCCAGGTCGCAGGCCGCGATGGCGACTTCGCAGAGCAGCCATAGGGCAATGGCTATCGGCCGCGAATAATTATCGCGGCAGGCCTGGGCCAGGTCGCGGCCCGTTACGATACCGAGCTTGGCCGCCAGGTGCTGCAAGAGCATGGCAAACAAGTTGGAAACCAGCACCACGCTCAGCAGCGTGTAGCCAAAGCGGGCGCCGCCGGCCAGGTCGGTGGCCCAGTTGCCGGGGTCCATGTAGCCCACGGCCACCAGCAGCCCCGGCCCCCAGTAGGCCCGGAAGCGCTGCCAGAAGCTGGCGCCCGGCCCCGGCATCGGGATGCTGGCGTGGACTTCGCTGAGCGAGGTGCCCTGGCGGGCGTGGCGCCAGCCCGGCTCGGCAACGGCGGGCGCAGTAGTGGCAGGAAGCGTAGTAGTAGGCGGCAAGGGGCGTGGGGAGGACGACTGCAAAGCTAAGCCGTTTTTAGGGTAGTCTAAAAATATTTTTAAGCTACCCTAAATACTGTTTTGCCTCAAAAAAGTTGCTGCTGCGGAGCGGGAATTTGCGGCGCTGGGCCAGGGTGCTGGCTTACCAGCGCCGGGCTAGCCCGGCCGTGCCGACCTTTGCCGGGGCTTTTGCTCCTAGCCTTCCCGTATGCCCGCATCTCCCGGCCTCAAGCGGCGCCTGGGCCTGCTCTCCCTGATGGTGAGTATTGCCTTAGTGCTCACCAAATTCTACGCCTACCGCCTCACCCACTCGCAGGTGGTGCTGACGGATGCGCTCGAAAGCATTATCAACGTGTTTACCAGCGGCTTTGCGCTCTATAGCCTCTACCTGGCCGACCTGCCCAAGGATGAAAACCATCCCTACGGCCACGGCAAAGTCGAGTACCTGAGCATTGGCTTTGAGGGCGCGCTCATCTTCATTGCGGGGGTATTTATTCTGTACAGCGCCACGCTGGGGCTCATTCACCCGCACCCGGTGGCCCGGCCCGACTGGGGCGTGGCCTTGCTGGCGAGCACGGCGCTGGTCAATTTTGGGCTGGGGCTGTGGCTGGTGCGGGCCGGGCGGCGGGTGCAGTCGGTGGCGCTGGTGGGCGATGGCAAGCACCTCTACATCGACGCGCTCACGAGCATTGTGTCGTCGGCGGCGCTGGTGCTGGTGCATTTCACGGGCATTATTCAATTCGACGCGGGCGCCGCGCTGGCGCTGGGGGCCTTTATTCTCTACAACGGCTACCAGCTGGTGCGCAGCGCCGTGGGCGGCCTCATGGATGAGAGCGACCTGAGCACCGTGGCCGAGGTCATTGCCGAGTTGCAGCGCCTGCGCCGTCCCTGCTGGATAGACGTGCACAACCTGCGCGTGCAGCGCTACGGCGCCAACCTGCACATCGACTGCCACATGCAGATGCCCTACTACTACTCGCTGGAGAAGATTCACACCGAGATTCACGAAGTCGAGGAGCTGATTCGCGCCCGCTTCGCGGCCGTGGAGGTTGAGATGTTTGTGCACGCCGACCCGTGCTCATTTGCGGCCTGCTCGCTGTGCCACATGCCCGACTGCCCGGTGCGCCGCCACCCCTTCGAGCGCGAAATCGAGTGGGACATTCACAACGCCGTGAAGGACGAGCGGCATCACCTGTCAGTTATCAGTTAGCGATGAGGGGGGCATTAATCAGTTTATCCTTGCGTGGCGCTCGCAATAACAACCTGCTTATGCTCACTTCGCCGGGCTAGTCCACCTGCTGTCTTTGAGGCGGAAGCGCCAGGGCAGCGCCGCGGCTTCGGGGCCGGCGTATTCGAGGCCCACGCGGGAGCTAGCCAGCACATTATCAGCGCTTATCACTTCGCCCGCGTCCTCAATCCATACAGCCGGGCCGGTTAGCAGCTCCCCGTTGAGGGCGGGCGTGAGGCCCAGCGCCTGGCTCAGCACGCCGGGGCCGGCGGTGAGGTTGCGGGCCACCGTGGCTAGGCCCCGGCGGCGCAGCATAGTATCGATGCCCTGCAGCGGCTCGATGGCCCGGATGAGCACCGCATCGGGGTGCGCGGCATCGTGGGTGGTGATATTGAACAGGGTATGCACGCGGTACACCGTGTACAAATAGGCGTGGCCGCCGGGCTGGTATAAGGCCTGCGCCTGCTTGGCCTTGCGCTGCAAATGCAGGGTAATGCTGGGGTCGCCCTCGTGCCGGTAGGCCTCCGTTTCGACGATGCGGCCGGTGGCCAGCTCGCCCTCGAGCAGCGTGCACACGTGCTTGCCGAGCAGCTCGCGGGCAATGGTGAGCACGTTGGGGCGCTGGTAGAAGGCTAGCGGAAGACTATTGCCAGGCTTGCTTTGGGGAAGGTCAAAGTCGGTTGTCATAGCGAGCGGAACACGGCAAGAAAAGCTCGCCCGTTCTACTTTGTTACGCTCACTACGACGGACAGTTTTTAATTACGCCTCGAAAGCAGCGTACCTTTGCCCTCGCCACGGTGACCAGACTCCTATCCAGGGAGCGAGGTTGAAAAGGGAATCCGGTACCAAGCCGGAGCTGTCCCCGCAACTGTACGCGCTACATCGGGGTGGGCACCCCACGCCACTGCCGGCCTTGGCTATCAGCTTGATAGCCGGGCTAGCGGGAAGGCCGCCCACCCGGCAGCGCAAGCCAGGAGACCTGCCAGGGCACTCACAGGTTCAGCGCTCGCGGAGGACGGGCGGAGAACGGAAGCAGCGTGCCCGACGCGGTCCTGGTGGCGGCGCGGGCCCGGTGGTTTCGGCCTCAGCCCCGGCGCGGTTTGCGGCTTCGGCCCCGGATTTCGACAGGGTTTTGGACTGAATTTTCGCTTGAAAATTTAGTTCGTGTTGGTTTTCAGTCTCTTTGCAACAGCGTTTTCTCGCCCGGCCGGCGGGCGGCTACTCGGTGCCCTGGCGGTACTGCTGGCCGCTAGCCCCGCCGCGCGCGCCCAAACGCCCCGCCCGGCCGACACACTCACTACCCGCGCCCACCGCCTGCCCGAGGCGCAGGTACGGGCCGTGCGCCCGAGCCGCTTCGCCATCGGCAGCCGCCGGCTGGTGCTCGACTCCACGGCCCTGGCCCAGTACCGGGGCGCGGCGCTGGTTGAGCTGCTGGAAGCCCGCACCCCGCTGTATATCAAGAACTATGGGCCGGGGCAGCTGGCGTCGATTTCGCTGCGCGGCACCTCGGCGCGGCACACCGCCGTGCTGTGGCAGGGACTGAACATCACTATTCCGTCGCTGGGCGAGGCCGATTTTGCCATTCTGCCGGTGGGGGCGGCCACGCGCATTGCGGTGCAGCCCGGGCCGGCCGCCGCGCTCTACGGCAGCGGCACCATCGGCGGGGCCGTGCTGCTCGACACCGACCTCGACTGGCGGCCCGGCCTGCGCGGCAGCGTGCAAGCCGATGCGGGCAGCTTTGGGCTGCGCGGCGGCAGCCTGGAGGCGCGCGGGGCCGCCGCCGGCGTGGCGGCCCGCACCGCGGCCAGCTGGCGCACCGCCCAAAACGACTACCTCTACACCGTGCAGGAGGCGCGCGGCCCCGTGCAGCGCACCCTCACCAATGCGGTGCTGCACCACCAGTGGAGCTTCAGCCAGGATGTGGCCCTGCAGCTGGGGCTAGCTGGCGAACTCACGGCCAGCGCCTGGCTCACCGATACCGACCGCGACATTCAGCCCAGCGTGTATGCCGCGCCCACCCTCACCCGCGAGCGCGACCAGAGCCGCCGCCTGCTGCTGGGCTACCGCCGGGTGGCCGCGCCGGGGCGGCAGTGGTCGGTGCGCGGCGCGTGGTTTGAGGACGTGCTCGACTACAGCGACAACGGCGCCACCAGCCACTCGCTCATGCACACCACCCAGGCCCAGGCCGACCACACGGCTGCCCTGGGCCAGCGCGGCAGCCTGCGGCTAGGAGCCGAGGTGCAGCACTTTGCCGCCCGCATCGATGGCTACGGGCCGGGCGAGGTGAGCGAGAACCGCGCCGCCGCCTTCGCCCTGCTGCGCTATGACCCGCGCCCTGGCCTGCGGCTGTCGGCCAACCTGCGGGCGGCGGCGCTGCCCGGCGGGGCCACGCCCCTCACGCCCACGGCCGGCCTGGAGTGGGACTGGCTAGGGGGCCACCTCACGGCTACCGGCGACTCGGCCCACCATACGCTCACGCTGCGGGCCAGCGCCTCGCGCAGCTACCGCGCCCCTACCCTGAACGAGCGCTACTGGCACCCCGGCGGCAACCCCGACCTGCGCCCCGAAACCGGCCAGGGCTACGAGGGTGGCCTACAGCACCGCCTGCGCCTGGGCACCCTGGCTAGCCTGCAAACCGAAGTAGCCGCCTTTCATCAGCTGGTGGATGACTGGGTGCAGTGGATGCCCGACGACCAGGGCATCTGGACGCCGCGCAACCTGCGCCGGGTGCGCAGCCAGGGCCTCGAAACCACCGCCGCCCTGCGCCTGCGCCGCCAGGGCTACCGCCTGCACGCCCGCGCCGCCTACAGCCTCACCCAAACCACTAAGCTCCAGGGCTCACCGGCCGACTACGACCCCGTGGGCGTGCAGCTCATGTTTGTACCCCGGCACCAGGCTTCTTTCACCACCGACCAGCAGTGGCGCGGCTGGCTGCTCAGCACCCAGGCCAGCGCCGTGGGCCAGCGCTACACCGATGCCTCGGGCACGGCAGCCCTGCCCGCCTACGCCGTGGCGGGCGCCACGCTGGGCTACACCTGGCACCTGGCGGGCTGTGACCTCACCGGCACGGTGCGCAGCTATAATCTTCTTAATCAGCAGTATTCGGCTTATCCCGGCCGGCCCGCGCCGCCGCGCGGCTGGCTAGCCAGCCTGCGGCTGGGCTGGCGCTAGCCGGCCCTGGCGGGGCTAGTACACATTTTCTTTTTCCCTTTTTACAAGACGCCTTTTTAGCGTCGCCTTTCTATGAAAAAATTGTTTCGCCCTTTGGTGCTGAGCACCGCGCTACTTGGTTTCCTGGCTAGCTGCCACAACAGCGACCCGTCGCCTTCGCCCACGCCCACCGGCGCGGGCCAGTACGCATTCGTTATCAACGAGGGCAACTTCAGTAACGGCATTGGCTCGGTGAGCCGCTTCGACAAGACGAGCAAGGACCTCGTGACCGATGCCTTTGCCACGGCCAACGGCGGGGCGGTGCTGGGCAGCGTGGTCGAAAGCATGACGGTAGTAGATACCAAAGGCTACGTGGTCGTCAACAACAGCAACAAGATTGAGGTCGTGTCGCTGCCCGATTTCAAGTCAACGGCCACCATTGCGGGCCTCAACCAGCCGCGTTTCCTGGTGCGCTCGGTGGCCAACCCCGGCCGCGCCTACGTAACCGAGTGGCTCGGCGGCCCCTACCCGGCGCCGTACACGGCCGGCCGCATCAGCATTATTGACCTCACTACCAACAAAGTAACCGGCACCATCCCGGTGGGCATCAACCCCGAAAAGCCCGTGCTGGTGGGCGGCAAGCTCTACGTGCCTAATACGGGCAGCACCTTCCTCACCGTCATTGACGACGCTACCCCCACCAACACCCCCACCACCGTTGCCGTGCCCACCCCGGCCGGCAGCGTGGTGGCCGACAAAAACAATACCCTGTGGGCATTGTGTAGCACCGATTATGGCAGCCAAGCGGCCACCTTGCTTCACTACAACGCCAGCCCCAGCGCCGGCACACTACAAAAGGCCTTTCCCTTCCCCACGGTGGGCTCGGGCGGCGGCCTGCGCATCAGCCCCGATGGCTCGCAGCTCTACTACAGCTACGGCAAGGGCGAGTACCGCATGAGCATTACCGACGCGGCGCTGCCTGCCACGCCGCTCATTCGGCGCAGCTTCTATGGCTTTGATATTGACCCCGCTACGGGCCTGCTCTACGGCACCGACGCCCTCAACTACAGCAACCCTGGCCGCCTGCTGCGCTACCAGCCCAGCGGCACCCTCATGGACTCGACCACCGTGCAGGTGAGCCCCAACGGGGTGGTTTTCTACTAGCCCACCCGGCCAGCCTCAGCCCACGAAAACGGCCTGCTTCTTTCTGAAGCAGGCCGTTTTCGTGGGCTGAGGCACCCTGAAATCGACTAGTCGGCAATGCCGTCGTGGTTGCGGTCTATGGCGCGGTCGGCATTTTTATAAATCTGCTTGCCGGTGGGGCGGTGCGCGGTGTCGCGGGCCAGGCCAGCAGTGGCCGAGTCGGCGCCGGCGTTGGCGGGCTTGGTGTTAGGAACCATCTTTTTAGTTGAGCCAAGCTCAACGTTGGTATCACCGGCCTTGGTGCCGGTGTTGCAGGCGGCGAGGGGCAGGGCCAGGGTGGCAAGCAGCCCTAGCAGGCGGGTAGTGCGGGTCATTGGAAAGAAAAGTTTGAGCGCCGACGGGCGGCCGGTGAGAGTAGGCAAGCAAGGTACTGCGCAGCTGCGAACCTGGGAGCTAGTACCGCAAAAAGCCGGTGCGGGTTGCTAGCCACCGGGCCGCGCGGCGCAGTTGCGGCGTGGGCGGTAATTTTGCGGCATGGCTCGTTCGGCTCCCGCTTCTCTTCCGCAGCGCCTGCGCCGCCGCCTGGCCGCCTACAATTGGCGGCCGGCCGGCGTGCTGGCGCTAATCAGCTTCGTCTTGAGCTTCAGCCTGATAAGCTATTTATTCGGGTTCGGTGACCGTTTTTTTGGGCGGTTCAGCGCAACCTTCTTCATTGGATTTTCTTTATTAGCCGTTACTTTTCTGGCTGTTATTCCGTTTATTGGCTGGGCCACCAGCCATTGGTTTGGTAAAAGCTGGTCGGGGGCACCTACCCCGGCGCCGGCGCGGCGGGCCGGCCCACCGGCTAGCCCGCCCCCAGCCCCGCGTCGTTCCACTTCAGTATCTTAATTTCTAGTCCGTGAAAACCAATCTGCTGCACATCAAGAACATGGTTTGCCCGCGCTGCGTCGAGGCGGTTCAGAATCTGCTGGTGAAAGCCGGCTACGAGCCGACCAAGGTGACGCTGGGCCAGGCGCAGCTAGCCCCCGGCACGCCCGTTGACCCCCGCGTGGTGGCCCCGCTGCTGCGCGAAGCCGGCTTCGACGTGCTGCTCGACCGGGCCGAGCAGCTCACCGAGCAGATTAAGGCGGTGCTGCAAGAATATCTGGAGCACCTGCGCACTGCGCCGGCCCCGCTCACGACCTCGGCTTTCCTAGCCGACCGCTTCGCGACTACTTACTCGCACCTGAGCAAGGTGTTTTCGCGCACGGCCAACCTAACCATCGAGAAGTACCTCATTCGCATGAAGATAGAGCGCGTGAAAGAGCTGCTCAGCTACGGCGAAATGACGCTGGTGCAGATTGCCGACCAGCTGCGCTACAGCTCGGGCCAGCACCTGAGCAACCAGTTTCGGCAGGTGACGGGCCGCTCGGTGAGCGAGTTTCGCCGCATGCTCCAGCCCGAGCGCCTGTCAATGGATGCGCTGAGCTAATTAATACCAATTAGACCAATAAAAAAGCCCTGCTTGCAGAAGCAGGGCTTTTTTATTGGTCTCGCTAGCTACTAGGCCGCGTAAGCCTGGCAGGCTTCCAGGCAGGCTTGGCAGGCCTGAGCGCACTGCTGGCAGTGGTCGTGCGGATGCTTGGCACATTCATCGTGGCACTTCTGGCACAGCTCAATGCACTCTTTGATAATATGCGGAGCGTGGGGCGAGTTGCGGGCGATGAAAGCGGCCGTGACCCGGCAGATATCCGCGCAGTCGCGGTCAAGGCGAATACACGGCACCATCATTTTTACATTGTCTTCACTCAGGCAGGCGTCGGCGCAGTATTCGCAGGCGGCCACGCAGCGGGCCAGGGCATCGAGCAGGGAGCGGTAATCGGCGAGAGCATTTTTCATACGAATTGGGGAGTTGGGTGAGCGACGACCCTGGTGGCCGGCGGGTTTCTTGTACGCGCCTGGTGCCTAGGGCGGCCGTGTAAAGTGCGGGCAGCCAACGTGCAAAATCCTGGGCTAGCCCCCGCCCTGCCCGAATTATGCACCTCCCCCGCCCTAACCTTATCGGGCCGGCAGGCCACTCCCGGCTCGGTTTCCCCGTTAAATAGGCAGTTGCTTATCTGTGCGTTCAAATGAAAATACCGGCTTACCTGCTTTCGCTAGCTACCCTGGGGGTGGCCCTAGCCACTACTCCGGCCCTGGCCCAGCACGACCACCACACCATGCCCGGCATGGCCATGCCGCCCGCCAAGCCCGCCCCGCCCGACACCACCCGCCGCTCCAAGCCGACTAAGATTGCCGCGCCGATGCCGGGCATGAGCCTGCCGGCCGACACCAGCCATAAGCACCAAATGGCTGGCGGCCAGATGCATGGCATGGACGGGATGGACATGGGCGGCATGGGTTCCATGAGCCACAGCTACTCGCGCCACTTGCCTATGAGCCGCAACGGCTCGGGCACCGCCTGGCAGCCCGACCAGACCGACATGTACATGTGGATGCAGCACAAAGGCCCTTGGATGCTGATGTATCACGGCGCCGCCTTTGGCCGCTACACGAGCCAGAATTTCAACCACGCCGGCCAGCGCGGGCAGGCTAGCCGCGTCGATGGCCCCAACTGGTTTATGGCGATGGCCCAGCGAACCGTGGGCGAGCGCGGCCTGCTCAACCTGAGTTTGATGACGAGCCTCGACCCGCTCACCGAAACGCGCGGCGGCTACCCGCTGCTGTTTCAAACCGGCGAATCGTACAAAGGCCAGCCCCTCATCGACAAGCAGCACCCACACGACCTGTTTTCGGGCCTGAGCGTGGGCTACACGTATGCTTTTTCGCAGGATGTGGACCTGACTGCTTACCTGGGCTACCCCGGTGAGCCGGCCATCGGGCCCACGGCGTTTATGCACCGCTTGTCGGCCATGCCCAACCCCGACGCGCCGCTCTCGCACCATTGGACCGACGCTACGCACATCACCTTCGGGGTGGCGACGCTGGGGCTGCGCTACAAGCAGTTTAAGCTGGAAGCCAGCAACTTCACCGGTCGCGAGCCCGACCAGTACCGCTACGACTTCGACCGGCCCCGCGCCGACTCGTGGGCCGGCCGCCTCAACTGGAACCCGACTTCGTCGCTGGCCCTGCAAGTAAGCCACGCCTACATCAAGAGCCCCGAAGACCTGCACCCCGATGAAAACGTGCGCCGCACCACCGCTTCGGTGCTGCACAGCCGCAGTTGGGGCGAGCGGCACTACATCGCCTCGTCGCTCATCTGGGGTATGAACCAGGGTACTGGCCACGGCGCCGAGCACGCCGTGCTGGCCGAAACCAACCTCACGCTAGGCCGCCCCACCTTCTACGGCCGCTACGAGTTTGTGCAAAAAGACAGCGAGGAGCTGGATTTTTACGCCTCCGGCCCTAACGACCAACTGCTAGCCATGACATTTAATATCCATGCCCTTACGCTGGGTAGCAGCTACCGGCTGGCTAGCCTTGGCGGTCCGCACGGCCCCGAGCTGAGCGTGGGCGGCCAGCTCACGGGCTATTTCATTCCGCAAACGCTGCAAGCCGACCGCTATGGCCTGGGCTACGTGGGGCCGGGCTACGGCCGCCTACCGCTCTCGGCTTCGGTGTACGTGCGCCTGAATGCGCCGTGGATGAAAGCTATGTAATTCGCTAGTTATTCATTTTGAGGCTGGTACATCAGCCCACAGCAACAAGGCTTCGGACAGCGGACTAGCGTCCAAATCAATGAACCGCACCCCGTAGTGCAGGGCGCTGTCGGCCATTATTTCGCGGCTACCCAGGCTGATGACGCGGCGCAAACGCTGAGCATTGCGCCAGTCGCGCAGCGCCACGGCATCGGCAAAGGCCGTGGTAGTGGCCGAAATGCCGTAGCCTAGCAGCAACGGGCCACTATCTACATCGCCGGCGGTGGTAGCGTAGCGGCCCGGCCATTCCCGATACAGGCGCAGCACGCCCAGATTGGTGCTGCCGCTGGCCTGGTAGCGCTGGTACTGCTGCCGGGCAAGCACCGAGTCGAAACGCGCGATAAACCAGATGCCCCAGCCCAGCATCGAGCCGCGCGGACCTTCGCGCACCTGGCCCCGCGCATCGACCTGCGAGGCCAGCAGGCCGGTAGCCGGGGCTAGCCACCGGGTGCGGGCGGCCGCCACCCAGCGCCGGCCAGCCGCGGCGTAGCGGCTGCCGGTGAGGCGGCTGTGCAGGGCGAGTGAGGCGAGCGCCACGGTATTATCGGGCAGCCAGCGCAAGCCAGGGTACGACTCCAGATTACCGGCTGGCTCGTGGGCGTAGCGCCGGTATAGGACCGCGGAGAGGCTATCGTGCAATACGCGGTAGGGCGAATTGGCGGCCAGTTGCCGGTGGCACCCCAGCATCAAGTTCAGGTGCCCTAAATAGAGCACCGAGCTGGGCAAAGAGTAGCCCGCATACTCTTGCGGGCCGGGCTCCCCGAAGGGCAGCCGGCTGCTACTGCTCAGCACCTGCCTGATTGCCAGGCCGATATATTCGCTGGCTTCCCGCCGAAAGCTCGAATCCTGGGCAGCCAGGTTGGCCAGCCCATAGGTAGTAAATGAGCGCGTAAACAGGGCCCATTCCGGATTTTGAGTCCCTAGCTGGCCTAGCGTCGTGGCTGGTCCACTGCCTTCCCGAATGACGCGTTCCAGATAATTGAGGCGCAGGCGCACAATGGCCGCGACCGGCGGGGCGTAAGTAGGCCGACTGAAACTGACCCACAGCAGGGCTAGCAGCATAATGGGCAGCAGCCAGCGGCGGCGTTTCATATAATTGTAATCGGCAAAAAAGAACGTCCCGCGGCGCTTTGGCAAGCGCCACAGGGCGTTCTGATTGAATCCAACACTCTCCTACACCAGTCCCTTCGCCGCCAGATACTCGGCAATCTGCACGGCATTGGTGGCGGCGCCTTTGCGCAGGTTATCGGCTACCACCCACATATTGAGGGTGTTGGGCTGAGTTTCGTCGCGGCGCAGGCGGCCCACCAGCACGGCGTCGCGGCCGTGGCTGTCCTTGGGCATGGGGTATTGGTTCTGGCTAGGGTCATCTACCAATTCCACGCCATCGGTGCGGCGCAGGATGTCGCGCACCTCATCGAGGTCAAACTCCTGGGCAAACTCAATATTTACCGACTCGGAGTGGCCGCCCATCACGGGTACGCGCACGCAGGTGGCGGTAACGCGAATGCTGTCATCACCCATGATTTTCTTCGTTTCGTTCACCATTTTCAGCTCCTCCTTGGTGTAGCCGTTGGGCTGAAACACGTCGATGTGGGGCAGCACGTTCAGGTCGATGGCGTGCGGGTAAGCCGGGTTGCCAACGGGCTGGCCGGCGCGCTCCTGCAGGAGCTGGTCCACGGCTTTCTTGCCGGTGCCGGTTACGCTCTGGTACGTGCTTACGACAATGCGCTCGACCTTATATTTTTTATGCAAGTCATTGAGCGCCACTACCAGCTGAATAGTCGAGCAGTTGGGATTGGCAATGATTTTATCATCTTTGGTCAGCACATTGGCGTTCACTTCGGGCACCACCAGCTTCTTGCCGGGGTCCATGCGCCAGGCCGAGGAGTTATCGACGACCACCGTGCCCACTTCGGCAAACTTGGGGGCGAACTCCAGCGATACGCCGCCGCCCGCCGAGAAAATGGCGATGGCCGGCCGCGCCGCAATGGCGGTTTCCATGCTCACCACCGGGTAGTCGGTGCCCCGGAAATGCACCACCGTACCCACCGATTTGGCCGAAGCCACGGGCAGCAGCTCGGTCACGGGAAACTGGCGCTCGGCCAGCACTTTCAGCATTTCGGTGCCCACCAGCCCGGTGGCACCCACTACGGCAACTTTCATGAGAAAAACAGTTAATCAACGCGTTAGGCGGGACTTTGCACCGGCCACTAGCGGGCAAATGTCGGGATAAAATTGCTTAGCTGGCGCGCTGCCGGACTCCGGACCCAGCTTTGGGAATCAACGTAGCCAGGAATTGCAAAATAGTTGCCGGGCCAGCCAGCCAAAATTGCCAATCAGCCGTTGATACAAAAACCCGGCAGCGCCCCCCGACGCCTAGCTCAAGTCTTTTGCCAGCTCTGTAATCTTCTCACTACCAATCTACTCAGTTACTCATGCCGATTAATCCCAAAACCAAGGGCCTGGCCCACGTAGCCCTGCGCACCACCGACTTTGCCCGCGCCAAGGCGTTTTACCACGATTTGCTGGGCCTGCCAATCGCCCTCGACACCCCCGAAATACTCGGTTTTTTGGTCGGGTCCACGTTTATCGGCTTTAAGAAAGCGGCGCCCACCTACCCCGGCGGCGGCACCTTCACGCCCTTCAACGTAGGCCTCGACCACATTGCCATCGCCTGCGAAGACGAGGCTGAGCTGCACCGCGTGGCCGATGCCCTCCAGGCGGCCGGCGTCGAAAATACTGGTGTAAAACAAGATGTTGTGGGCCCCATGAAGTACGTAGCTTTTAAAGACCCCGACCGCATTTCCTGGGAATTTTACATGGTTTAGTGCCTAGCCAGCGGGGGCGGCCGCAGTACGTTGCCGGGAATTGCGCGGCCAGCAGAAGCTATACCCTGGCTTTTGCATGCATATTTGGGGCTAGCTATCCTTAGCGTTCTCCCCATGAAGCATTTCGTGCTTTTCTTTTTCTGGCTGCCGCTGGTGGCGCAGGCTCAACTTGCGGATTCCTTTACCGACGGTAACTTCACCGCCAACCCTACCTGGACCGGTGACGCGGGCAGCTTTGCCGTAGCCAACCAACTACTGCAAAGCGCCGGGCCGGCCGTCACGGGCACTCAAATTCAATTGGTTACCCCCTGCCAGGCCAGCACTGGCACCAGCTGGGAGTTTTGGGCCAACCTGCGGCTCGCTACCTCCTCGGGCAACCTGGCCGATGTGTGGCTGCTGGCTTCGCAGGCCGACCTCAAAAACCCCGCTACCAAAGGGTATTTCGTGCGCCTGGGCGGTACCGACGATGAAGTAAGCCTGTTTCGCAAAGACTCGGCCCGCAGCCCGGTGCTGGTGATTGATGGCCTGAATGGCACCCTGGCCAGCACTACCAACAACGTGGTGCGTGTGCGCGTAACCCGCTCCCTACAAGGCCAGTGGACACTGGCGCGCGACCTGACCGGCGGACGCGCCTTCGTGGCCGAGGCTAGCCAGCCCCTCGACAATACTTACCAGCGCAGCGCCGTGGTGGGCGTATCGCTGCTCTACTCTTCAGCTAATAGTAAGAATTTTTACTTCGACGACTTCAACGTTGTAGACACAATGGCGCCGCTGCTCGTGCGGGCCGCCGCCGTGGATGCTCGCACCGTGGACGTGGTTTTTAACGAAGCCGTGAGCCCCGCCTCGGCTACCGACCCTGGCCACTACCGGCTGGGCACGGGCGCGGGGCCCACAACGGCCACGGTTTCGGCACTGAACCCGGCCGTGGTGCGGCTCACCTTTGGCCGCGACCTGGGGGCCAGCAATTCATTAGAGGTGCGCCAAGTGGCTGACCTTTACGGTAATGTGGCGGCCGGGCTGCTCACCGCCACCTTTGGCGGGGTGCCGGTGGCGCCGCGCGTGGGCGAGCTGCTCATCACCGAAATACTGGCTAAGGAAACGCCCGTGGTGGGCCTGCCCGCCTCAGAATTCATTGAGCTTTACAATAACTCCGCTAAAACGCTGAGTTTGCGCGGCGTGCGCTTACTGAAACCCGGCAGCACTACCGCCGCTGGGCTGCCCGACACGGCCCGGCTGCTGCCCGGTCAGTACGCGGTGGTGTGCAGCAGTACCCGCGCGGCGCAGTTTGCCGGCTATGGTAAAGTGTACGGAGTCAGCAATTTTCCGGTTCTTACCAATGCTGGCGACCAGCTGGTGCTGCGCGGCCGCGATGGCAGCACGCTCTTCGAAATTGCCTACGCCGACACCTGGTACCGCGACCTGCGCAAGGCCCAGGGCGGCTGGACCCTCGAAATGCTGGCCCCCGCCAACTACTGCGGCGGCGCGCCTAACTGGCAGGCTAGCCAGGACCCGAGCGGCGGCACGCCCGGCCGCCGCAACAGCGTGGCCGCCCCCAACCCCGACCGCTCGCCCCCTGGCCTGCTCGGCGCCGTAGCCCTTACGCCCACCACCATCCGGCTGAGTTTTGGGGAGAAGCTCGACAGCGCGGCGGTGGCTAGCCCAGCGCTCTACACCTTGCAAAGCAGCACCGGCGCGGCGCCGACCGTAACCCGCGCGGCACCCGTCGGCCCCGATTTTCGGGCCGTGGACCTGGCGGTGAGTCCGGCGCTGCTGCCTAGCCGGGCGCTGACGGTGGCCGTGGCCCGCGCTACCGACTGCGTAGGCAATGCTAGCGGCGCGCTCAGCACGGCCGGCGTGGCCTTGCCCGAGGCCGCGCAGCCCGGCGACGTGGTCGTGAATGAGGTATTATTCAACCACGCCCCCGGCGGCGTGTATTTCGTGGAGCTGCTTAATCGGTCGCTGCGCTACGTCAATCTGCAAGGCTACCAGCTTGCTACGCAAAAAGCAGGCGGGGGCGGCACGGCCGTCATCAGCCCCGGCGCGCCCTACGTGCTGGCGCCCGGCCAGCTGGTGGCCCTTACTTCAGCTACGAGCAGCTTGCAGGCACAGTATCCTACCAGCAGCGAGCCGGCCGCGCTGCTGGCCGTGGCCGGCTTCCCGGCCCTGGACAACAGCGCGGGCACCGTGTTTATTTACAGCGCAACCGGCACGGAGCTAGACCATTATGCTTATGACAAAAGCCAGCATCTATCCCTGCTCAGCACGCAGGCGGGGGTGTCGCTGGAAAGAATACGGGCGAACGGGCCGAGCCTGGCCAGCAATTTCCATTCGGCCGCCGGCACGGTAAATTATGCCACGCCCGGCCGGCCCAACTCGCAGGCGCAGGACGCCGTGGGCAACGGCCAGGAACTGCGTATGGTGCCCGAATTATTTACGCCCGATGACGATGGCCAGCAGGATTTTACGACCCTCAATTACGAGCTCGACCAGCCTGGCTACGTGGGCTCGGTGACGGTATACGACGCGCAGGGCCAGCTGACGCGCCGCTTATTGCGCAATGAGAGCCTGCCTACTACCGGCTTTGTGCAGTGGGATGGCCTCAACGAGCACGGCCGCAAAGCGGCCGTGGGCTACTACCTGGTGCACGTCGAGCTGTTTCGACCCAGCGGCGGCGAGCGGCGCGAATACCGCAAAACGGTGGTCGTGGGCGCGCGGCTGTGAGGCGCGGCTAGCCGGCCTACCAGGCGTTGAAATACAACTCTTTATTGACGTAGTCGATGGTGGGGCAATACTGGCTTAGCAGCGGGTAGCCCACCAGTCCTTGCAGGGGCGCCCGATTCGGATTTTGGTTGAGGTGCGCCATATCGGCAAACACTGTGGCCTGCTTGCGAAACACCAGCGGGCCGGCCAGGCGCACCTCGGGCAGGCGGGCAGTGGCCACGGTGCGGGCGGTGGCGTCGGCTCCGCTGAGCTGGGCGGTCGAGGCCCGGCGCAGCACGCGGGCTAGCCCCGCCTGGTACTGCTGGTCGAGCAGGTTGGCCTGCGCCCCGCAGTCTACCCCCACCTGAAACGTTTGGCCGCCCACGGTCAGGGCCACCACGGGCAGGTGGCCGCTCAGCGTGAAGGGCACGCGCATGAGCGCGGCCGGCGGGGCGGCCGCCAGGTCGGGCTTGCGCAGTCGCACCTGGCCGCCGCGGTAGTCGAGCGTCAGGGCGTATTGGTTCAAGATATTGTAGCCGATGAGGCCGAGCAGCGTGAGGCCACCCAGCTTTTGCTGCAGGCTGGTCAGGTCGAGCGTGGGCACTGCTTTCTGCTGAAAGCTAATGCCTTGCCAGTCGAAGTGCTGCACCAGGTGGTGCGACATGCCGGCCATCTTGCCATTTACGCCGGTGCCGCCCGTAGCAGCCGGCGAGGCTTCGGGGGCAGGGGCCGCAAACTCGCGCTGGTTCAGCACCAGCGCCGGGGCGCCGGTGTCGAGCAGGAAATTGCCGCGCCGGCCATCCACCTCGGCCTCTACCAGCAGCAGGCCGTCGAGTACCCTAGCGGGCGCCACTACGCTGGGCGGTGTGGTCAGCTCCTCGGGGCCAAAGGTGGTACCGATTTGCTTCGTGCTGGCCGGTAGCAAGTCCAGCTCAGCAAATTGCCCGGCGGGGGTGAGCACCAGGGTCAGCTCTTTTTCGGCGCCCTGGCGGGCTAGCGCGCACATGTAGCGGGTGTTGGGGCCGGCCGGTTCCTGGCGCACGATGCGCAACCCCTCGACCGGACCCACCTGCGGCAGCAGCTGCGCCAGCGCCCGCCCGGTGTAGGCCGGCGGCAGGCTACCCACGCGCGTATCGGGGGTGAGGTAGGGCTGCACCGGCGCCAGCGACTTGCTATTGAGGGCCACCACGAGTTGGTCGAGGGCCGCCACGCCGGTGGGCTGCTGCGCCAGTCCCGCCCGTAGCAGGCCAAAGTAGAGGAGCCAAAAGATACCTAGTTGTCGCATCGGGTAAAGCTACTTGCCAGCGCTGGTCTGGCCTGGTCAACCGCCGGCCCGCCGTGCTGGCTGCGGCGGGCGGAATTCTGTCGTTGCGCCCTACATTATTGGGTGATTATTAAACCTTCACGCAGCATTTCCCTCCAAGGTTCATGAACACGCAGCAGCTCCAGCATTTGTATTGGCGGGCCGGCTTCGGCCCGCGCCCCCAAGAGGTGGCCGCTGGCCTCAGCCCCAGCAAGGCCCTGCGCCAGCTGCTGCACGAGGCCCGCGCCTACGAGCCCATTCCGAGCGCCACCCTGGCCGGTTTTCAGGACCCGCTGGGCGCGGTGATGGCGGTGCCGCCCGGCAGCCCGGCGCCGGCTAGCCAGGGTGCGGCCGGCCCGGCCGCCGCGCCTCCGGCGCCGGCCAGCTCGGCGCAGCCGGGCACGGCTAGCCCCGCCGCGCTGGCCCCGCCGCTGGCCCCCGTTGAGGAGCTGCGGCCCCGTTCGGCGCTGGCGCTGCGTCGCCAGGGCTTGCCGGTGCTGCGCCGGGCCGACCTCACGCCCGCGCAGCGCAAGCTGCAAAACGAGAGCATCCGCGACGCGTTTATTAGCATGAGCACGGCCTGGATAGACAAAATGGCGACCTCGCCCGGCCAGCTGCGCGAGAAAGTGGCGCTGTTCTGGCACGGGCACTTTGCCTGCCGCACGCGCCGGCCCGACGACTCGCTGGCTTTGCTCAATACCATTCGGGAGAAGGCGCTGGGCAAGTTTCCGGATTTGCTGCTGGCCGTGAGCCGCGAGCCGGCCATGCTGCAATTTCTTAATAACCAGCAAAATCGCAAGGAGCACCCCAACGAGAACTTTGCCCGCGAAGTGATGGAGCTGTTCACGCTGGGCCGGGGAAATTATACCGAGGCCGATGTGAAGGAAGCCGCCCGCGCCTTCACCGGCTGGGGCTTCGATGGGCAGAGCCGCTTCGTATTTAGAGAACGCCAGCACGATGCGGGCTCGAAAACGCTGCTGGGCCAGACGGGCAACTGGGGCGGCGAGGACGCCCTGCGTATCATCCTGCAGCAGCCGGCGGCGAGCACGTTTATCGTGACCAAGCTGTACCGCTTCTTCGTGAACGACGTGCCCGACCCGGCCCACATTGCGCCGCTAGCTGCGGCTTTTCGCAAAAGCGACTACGACGTGAGCGACTTGCTGGAGCGGATGTTTTCGGCCGACTGGTTTTACGCGCCGGCCAACACGGCTAGCCTCATCAAGTCGCCGGTGGCGCTGGTGGCCGGCCTGCGCCGCACGCTTAACCTGAAGGTGGACAACGACAAGCAACTGCTGGGCTACCAGAAAGCCTTGGGCCAGACGCTTTTCATGCCGCCCAACGTGGCCGGCTGGCCCGGTGGCCGCGCCTGGATAGACTCGTCGTCGCTGCTGCTGCGCTTGCAGCTACCGAGCATTCTGTTCAAAAACGCCGAATTTGCGGTGCGTCTCAAAGACGATGAAAATGACATCACGCCCCAAACCACCGGCAAGGAGCGCTTAGTCAAGAACACCGAAACTACGCACCTCCCGCTAGCCCCTATTCAGCTGCTGCTGGGCCCGGCCCCGGCCGACCAGCAGCCGCAGCTGCTGGCCAGCTTCCTGCTGCAAGCCCCGCTGCGCCCCGAAAACCTGGCGCTGGTGCAGCTAGCCGCCGCCAAAGCCACCACGCCCGAGGAGCGCCTGCGCAACACGCTGGTGAGTCTGCTGAGCCTGCCGGAGTACCAGTTGGCCTAGCCATCATTTACCCTGAAACCTGGCTGTCATTACAAGCGCAATGACGAATATTTTCTCTTATAAATCAATTTCTTATGCAACGCCGTAGCTTTCTGCAAACCTCTGCCCTGGCCAGCACGCTGCTGCTGGTGCCCAAGTTTTTGCACGCCCTCGACCGGTCCGAAACGGCGCTGGCGGCCCGGCTGCGCGATGCGCCCGGTGGCGCGGCGCGCCGGCTCATTGTGGTGCAGCTGGGCGGCGGCAACGACGGCCTGAATACCATCGTGCCGTTTCGCAACGACTTGTATTACAAGGCTCGGCCTACGCTGGCACTCAAAGACACCGATGGCCTGCTCCCGGTGAGCGACGACCTGGCGCTGCACCAGAGCATGAAGGGGCTGAAAGGCTTGTTTGACCAGGGCCAGCTGGCTATTTGCAACGCCGTGGGCTACCCTAATCCTGACCGTTCGCACTTCCGCTCGATGGATATTTGGCAGACCGGCTCGGGCTCGGAGCAACTCTTGAGCACCGGCTGGCTAGGCCGCTACCTTGACAGCTCCTGCGCCGGTGGCGCGCCGGCCTACCAGGCCCTCGAAATCGACGACACCCTGAGCCTGGCCCTGAAGGGTGCACAGCGCAACGGCTTGGCCCTCAAGAACCCAGGCAAGTTTCACCAACTCACGCAGAGCCGCTACCTGAGTGCGCTGAGCCAGGAAAAAGCCACCGCCCCGGCCGGCTCGGAGCTGGACTACCTCTATAAAACGCTGGCCGAAACGGCCTCCTCGGCCGACTACCTCTACGACAAGTCGAAGATTCATACCAGCTCGGCCACGTACCCGAATACCGAATTTGGCAAGAACCTGAAAACGACTGCCGAGCTGATAACTTCGGGTGTTGAGTCGCGGGTGTACTACCTGGCACTCAGCGGCTTCGATACCCATGTGCGGCAGCACGAGCAGCAGGGCCGCCTGCTGGGCGAGCTGTCGGACGGGCTAGCCGCGCTGGCTGCCGACCTGCAAAAAAACAACGAGTGGAACAACACCCTGGTAATGGTATTCAGCGAGTTTGGCCGCCGCGTGAGCGAAAATGCCAGCAACGGCACCGACCACGGCACCGCCAACAACGTGTTGCTGCTCAGCGGCGCGCTGCGCAAGCCGGGCCTGCTCAACCAGCCCGCCAGCCTCGCCGACCTCGACCAGGGCGACCTACGCTACCAGCTCGATTTCCGCAGCCTCTACGCCAGCATTCTTACCGACTGGCTAGGGGCCGACGATAAGCTCGTGCTCGGGCCGGGTATTGAAAAGCTAGCGGGGCTGGTTTGAGCTTAGCTGTGTAAAAAAGAACGTCCTGCTTTAGTAAGCGCAGCAGGACGTTCTTTTTTAAGCCTTTACAGCTATACCTAAATCGGCACGTTGAAGCCGAAGCCATAAATTAATTGGGCCGAGCCAAAGTGGTGCGTGACGCGGCCCAGGCGGTCGGCGCCGATGTAGCTATTGGTGTAGCGTGCGTAAGCGCCCTGAAAATCAGTATTCAGGAAAAAATACTTGTAAAACTCCAGGCGCAGGCCGGCGCTCGCCCCGGCCACCCAGCCTTCGTAGTGAAACGGTCCTTCGGCGTGGCTGGTGAAGATGGATGAGATGGTGTAGGAAATCATGGGGCCGCCGCCCACCTTGCCCACGGCGCTGAGCGTGACGTGCCGGCCAGCCATGAGGCTATGGCGCTTCACCAGGTTCACCATCAAGTAGTTGTTGCCATTGGTGTGTTGCAGGTGCACAAAGTCGGGCGTCACGAGCGTGTCACGGTCAAACTTAAAGCCCCGGATTTCGCCCGACACGCGCATGGTCTGGTAGTCATCGACCACGTACTTGAGGTGGTTCCAGCTTACTTCGATACCCAGGTCGTTCTTATCGTGAAACAGGTAGCCCACCGTGAGGTCGTACTGCGGCACGGTAAGGTTGCTGGGCTTCCAGAAGTCGCTCATGCTAGGGTGGTCGTGGGCCACCGCATTGTGAAAAGTAAAGTCGTAATCGTCTGACTTATCGTTCTTAAAGCGAATATCCGACTTGGTATACCAGTCGCGGTTGTAGCTCCAGTTGAGGTAGATGCTGCCGTGGTCGTGGGCTTTGGGCGAAAAGCTGCCGAGCACAGCATTGGGCACGGGCGGCGCCGTTTGGGCCTGCCCCACGCTGGCCAGGCCCAGCAGGCTAGCCAGCAGTAAATAATTTTTCATTATAGCGGATAGAAGACCTTGCCGGATACGCAAGGCTACCCAAAGTTACGGCCGAGGCTATGGATGCCGATTAACTGGCTAGGCTGGGCACCAAAAAATTATCTAATCGCGCTCGTCCTTTTTCATTTTCCATTCATAGCTTTGCAACACCACCTTATTTCGGCTTGATTAAGGTATTTACATTCTTTTTTTTATCACTTTTTCTGCATGAAAGTAACTTTACCTACCTGTTTACTTGCCAGCACCGCGCTGCTTAGTTCTTGCGCCTCCATCGTCAGCCATTCTACCTGGCCAGTATCGCTTAGCAGCGCGCCAGTGGGGGCCAGCGTTTCGGTTATCGACCGGGGCGGCCGGGAAGTATTCACGGGCACCACCCCGGCGGCGGTACAGCTAAAATCCGGCGCCGGCTTCTTCCAGCGCGCCAAATACACAATTAAGTTTACCAAGGCGGGCTTCGCCACGCAAAGCATTCCGCTCGAAGCCAACGTGAATGGCTGGTATTTTGGTAACATCATTTTTGGGGGCTGGATTGGCATGCTCATCGTAGACCCCGCCACCGGCGCCATGTACCGCATTCCGCAGAAAGACGTGCAGGTGGCCATGGCCCAAACTACGGCCTTCGACCTGAATCCGACCGACCCCACCGGCCTGCGCATCGTGTCGCTCGATGATGTGCCCGCCAGTGCGCGCGCGCTTATGGTGCAAGTGCAGCCCTAATACCAGCTGCTTTAGGATGAAAAAGCGTTGGCCTCAGGGCTGGCGCTTTTTCATTTTTCGAATACGGCCCCGGCCAGCGCCAGCACGGCCCGGCGCGTAGCTTCGGGCTGCTCCAGATAGGCCTGGTGCCCGCTGCCTTCCAGGAACAGCGCCGCGCCGGTGGGGGCCAGCGCGGCCTGGGCGATGGAGTCGGCCAGCGGCACGGCCACGTCGTGCTTACCGGCCACCAACAGCACCGGAAACTGGGCCTCGCGCAGCACCGCCGTGCGGTCGGGCCGGGCGGCCATGGCGCGCAGCGCGCCGGCAATGGTAGCCTCGGGCGTGGCCTTGGCAATGTCTTCGAGCAGGGCCAGTGCCTCGGGCAGGCGGTCGCGGTTGTGGGGTGCGAAAAGCGGGCGCACGAAGCTATCCATAAACTTTTCGAGGCCGTGGCGCTCGACGAAGCCGATGTTTTTTTCGCGGTTCTGGCGCTTCTCGTCGGTATCGGCGTGGGCCGTCGAGTTGATAAGGGCTAGCCCGGCCACGCGGTCGGGGTAGCGCTCGGCCAGGGCCAGGGCCACGTAGCCGCCCATGCTGTGGCCCACCACCAGCACCGGGCCGGGGCAGCCTTTCTGGTCGAGGTAGTTCACCACGTAGCGCGCCTGGGCCTCCATCGAGAAATCGGGCACGGCGGCGCGGTTGGTGCCGTGGCCCAGCAGGTTGGGCGTGAGCAGGCGATAGCCGGCCGGGAAGGGCCGGGTGAATTCGGTCCAGACCTCGCGGCTTTCGGCAAAGCCGTGCAGGAAGAGGATGGTAGGCGGCGGAGCAGCAGACATAGCAATACTACCTTGCGGGCGGCAAGACTTGATGCCAAAACTACGGTATGATTTCACGGCGGCGCTACCCGTTTTTATTCGCCGCTGGCAGCGGACTACTTTTTGCCTTGGTTGCGCGCTACTTCTTCGATGATAATCCTGGAGGGCTTTTAACTGTCAGTTTCTTGCTTCTGGTACCGATGGCACTAGGAGCAATTACCGCGCATTTTGTGCCACCTGCGCATTTTGGATGGCAGCTGTTTGGTGCGCCTGGACTTACCGTTCTTCTATTTATACTCACCGCATTCATATTTCACTTAGAAGGCGCTATCTGCCTAATTATTATTGGTCCGTTGTTTTTTGTTCTGGCTTCGATGGGTGCGCTGATTTATACCAGCGTGGTCGACCTGCTGCCGCCCCGACGCGACAAAACGCTGGTGGTGATGGGCTTCGCCCTCCTCCCCTTTTTAGCCATCAGTATTGAAAATCGCTTCGACAACCCCGACGACTTCCGGCGCGTCGAAAACACCGTCGAGATAGCCGCCCCAGCCGCCGTGGTGTGGCAGCACATTATTCGGGTGGCGCCCATCGGGGCTAGTGACCTGGGTCACAGCATCATCGACGACATTGGCTTTCCACGCCCCGTCGAGGCTACGCTCACCCACGAGGGCGTGGGCGGGGTGCGCCACGCCACCTTCGAGCGCGGTGTCGAGTTTATCGAAACCGTGGACGACTGGCAGCCTCTGCAGCGCCTCTCGTTCAGCATAGTGCCCAATACGGCCACTATTCCGCCCACTACCTTTGACGAGCACGTGATTGTGGGCGGACGGTTTTTCGACGTGCTGCGCGGCACCTACGAGTTGCGGCCCGCCGGCCCCGGGCGCACCCTGCTCGTGCTGCACAGCCAGCAGCGCCTCAGCACCCACCTCAACTGGTATGCCGGCCTCTGGACGGGCTTCGTGATGAGCGAAATCCAGCGCCGTATTTTATTGGTGCTCAAGCATCGCTGCGAGCAGATAAGCTAACCCACTATCGGCTTCGCGCTCCAAAATGAAGCCTACCAGACAACCCCGGCCCGGCAAAAGCGTCTGTGGCTTATGGTGGCGGGCTAGCCCGGCCGCAACCTTCTCCCGCCGTTGGCAGTTGGGGAGAGAACCGATTTTATTCTTTTTTTTACTTCGTTAGTTCCCAGCCTCATGCGCTCCTTTTCCCCTCGCCTACTGCTAGCCGTGCCCGCCCTGGCGGGCAGCCTGGCGCTGCTGGCTAGCCACCCCAATGCCCCGCAGGTAGCCCCCGACCCCAACAACGCCGGCCTGAAGCTGCCCGCCGGCTTTGGCGCGCTGGTAGTGGCCGAAACCGGCGGCCGAGCCCGCCACCTGGCCGTGACGCCCCAGGGCACTATCTACGTGAAGCTCAACAAAGTAAAGGACGGCAAGGGCATCCTGGAGCTGCGCAGCCAGCCCAGCGGCAAGGCGGCCGTGGTAGGCGGCTTCGGCGACTACGGCGGCACCGGCATGTACGTGAAGGATGGCTACCTCTACGCTTCGTCGGACCACGCGGTGTACCGCTACAAGCTCGACGCTAAAGGCGAGGTGACGGACCCTGGTAAGGGCGAATTAATCGTGCGCGGCCTGAAAGTGGGTAGCCAGCACGAGTCGAAATCTATCGTGCTCGACAACGCGGGCAACCTCTACGTGAACATCGGGGCTTACGCCAACGCTTGCCAGGAGCAGGACCGCACGCGCGGCTCGAAAGGCATCCCGAACTGCCCGATTCTGGATTCGGCCGGCGGCATCTGGCAGTTCAAGGCTAGCCAGCTCAACCAGCGCTACCCCGACGGCACGCGCTACGCCACCGGCCTGCGCAACGTGGTGGGCCTCGACTGGAATTCGCAAGACAATCAGCTCTTTGTGATGCAGCACGGCCGCGACCAGCTCTCCGACAACTGGCCCCAGTTTTACAACGAGAAGCAGTCGGCCCAGCTGCCCGCCGAGTGCCTATACGCCCTCAAAAAAGGTGACAACGCCGGCTGGCCTTATATGTACTACGACCAGCTTCAGCATAAGAAAATGCAAGGCCCCGAGTATGGCGGCGATGGCAAAAAGGAAGCGACCGGCAACTACATCGACCCCGCCGCCGCCTACCCCGGCCACATGGCGCCCGATGGCCTGCTGTTTTACACCGGCAACATGTTTCCGGCTAAGTACCGCAATGGCGCCTTCATCGCCTTCCACGGCTCCTGGAACCGCGCGCCCGAGCCGCAGGCCGGCTACTACGTCGTATTTCAGCCCTTCGTAAATGGCAAGCCTAGCGGGCAGTGGGAAGTTTTTGCGGACAACTTCTCGGGCTCGGCGGCCAAAACGGCCAGCGGCCGCGCCGACCACCGTCCCTGCGGCCTCGCCCAGGGCCCCGACGGCTCGCTCTACGTGAGCGACGACTCGAAGGGCACCATCTACCGCATCGTGTATAACGCTAAGAAATAATGACTGTTAAGCAAGCTTTCCTGGCGCTAGCCTTGGCCGGCGGCGCGCTGTCGCTGCAAGCCCAGCACCGCCCGGCTCCCAAAAAAACCACCGCCAAAGCTGACCCGGCCACGGCGGCTAGCCTCACCCGCGGCGCCGTGGTGTATAAGAACGTGTGCATCACCTGCCACCAGGCCGACGGCGGCGGCGTGCCCAATATGAACCCGCCGCTCATCAAAACCAGCTACGTGCTCGGCGACAAAGCCAAGCTGGCCCACATTGTGCTTGCTGGCCTGGCCGAGCCTATCGAAATCGACGGCAACGACTACAAGCAGCACATGCCCGCCCAGAACTACCTCACCGACCAGCAGGTGGCCGACGTGCTCACTTACGTGCGCAACAGCTTCGGCAACAAAGCCAGCGCCGTGCAGGTAGCCGAGGTAAAAGCCGTGCGCGCTACGCTGCCCAAGTAATTGCTGCTCAACGCCTACGCGCGGCGGTTCCGGCAACGGGGCCGCCGCGCTTCGTTTGTAGCACGAGTAGTAATAAACCGCTGTCTTACCGCTTTTGCATGCCCCAGCGCAGCCGCCGCTAGGGCTAGTAGCTAAACTACCGCCTATCCTATACTTTATATCGCTAGCCTTGTTATAGTCAGGTTCGTACCATAAGTCCTTGTCTTATGCGCCCCGCTCCCCTGCTGCCGGCTCAGCACCGCCTCACCACCGCTTGGTTTCACGGCTGCTGGCTTTATGGCAATTTGGGTATCGGGCTGGTTTGGGGGTTGCCGCATCTTACCTGGCCGCGCAGTCTGGCTTCAGTGAGCTTAGCCGTGCTCACGGTGGGGCTGGGCCACGCGGTGGGCCTGCACCGGGGCATCATTCACCGGGCGTTCCAGACTTCGCGCTTTTGGCGCAGCGTGCTGGCGTACTTGAGCGTGCAGGCCGGCGTGGGTGGGCCCATTTCGTGGCTGAAATCGCACTATTATCGCGACTACTGGCAGAACCAACCCGCTAGCCCCGCCTACTTCCGCTACGACCATCCCATCTGGCTCGATTACCACTGGAACCATCACCTAGCCCTGCACTCGGCCGATGACACCGTGTACGCCATTCCGCCCACCGACCTGCATGACCCGTGGCTGCGGTGGCTCGAAAAAACCTGGGTGCTGCACGTGCTAGCCCTGGCTGGGCTGGTGTGGCTAGCCTTCGGCTTTGAGGCAATGGCCGCCGTGGTGTGCCTGCGCGTAGCCGTGAGTATGCTCGGTCACTGGTTCGTCACTTACGTGTCGCACACCTCGGGCTACGCCCGCTACCACGTGGCCGGCGCCGCCGAAAGCGGCTACAACAACCTGCTGCTCGGGGTGCTCAGCTTTGGCGAGGGCTTCCACAATACCCACCACGCCCACCCGCGCTCAGCCCGCATGGGCACCGCCTGGTACGAGCTCGACCTGGGCTGGCTACTGGTACGCGGCATGGAGGCGCTGGGCCTTGTTTGGGCCGTGGAAGCCGCCGGCCGCACCGATACGCAGAAGCCCCAGGCGCTGGTGCAGTCCACCCGCCGCTGGCCCTGGGCGGGCTAGGCCGCCTGTTTTGCATGGCAGCCTGGCAAGCTAGGTTAGAACTTCTGGTTTGACTTGGCGTATGTTTTCAGCAAAAATCCTCTTTAGCTATGAAAGCGATTTTGCTAGCCGTCCTCCTCAGCAGCGCCACGCTCAGCTACGCCCAAACCACCCCTAGCGCCACCCCGGCAGGCTCGTCAACGGCGGCATCGGGCACTAAAAACGTGGGCAGTGACCGTGCCGACGCGCCCCAGGCGCCGGGTATGCAAGCCTCGGGCACCACGCCTATTTCGTCGGGGCGCCTGCATAGCACGAAAGCCGGCAGTCGGCGCGGGGCTAAAAAGGGTACGGCCCACTCGGCGGCGCCTAGACAATGAGTATAATCGGGGCTAGCTGATAACCTTTAACCTCGCCGTGGCTTATAAAGACTGTACCTACATTGTTTTCCTTATTTCCTATGGCAGCTCCCGAATTCCGCCGCATCTTCCAGGTTATTGATGGCAACAAGAAAGCCGTCGGCGACGGCTTTGACGTGACCAGTCCCATGCCGGGACCGCGCATCCGGCAGCTGAGCCCCTATCTGCTCATCGACCACATCGGGCCGATGCAGATTGCGCCTACCGATACGCCGCTAGGGTCGCCGCCGCACCCGCACCGGGGCTTTGAGACGGTGACCGTAGTCTACGACGGCCACTTGGCTCACCGCGATACGGCCGGCCACGACGGTACCATCGGCCCCGGCGATGTGCAATGGATGACCGCCGGCGCTGGCCTGCGCCACGCCGAGATGTACGACCGCGACTTTGCCCGGCGCGGCGGCACCCTGGAGTTGCTTCAGCTCTGGATAAACATGCCCAAGGCCAACAAGCTTGTGCCGCCCAAGTACCAGGAGCTGCGCGCCGCCAGCATCCCGAGCGTACCGTTGGCCGACGACAAAGGCAGCATCCGCGTTATCGCGGGCAGCTACGGCGGGGCTACTGGCCCGGCCAGCACGTTTTCGCCCCTGACGCTGCTCGATTTGCACTTGCAGCAGGGTGCTGATTTTGTCCTCACGCTGCCCGCTGCCTACAACGTGGGCCTCTACGTGGTGCGTGGCGCCATACTCGTCAACGGCGACCGCCCCGCCCGCACCCAGCAGCTCGTGGTGCTGGGCTGGAACTCGGCCGATGTGCAGCTCACGGCTACCGAAGACAGCCTCGTGTTGGTGCTGGCCGGCGCGCCCATCGAGGAGCCCCTAGCCACCTATGGCCCCTTCGTGATGAACACCAACGAGGAATTAATGGCCGCCATCGCCGACTTTGAGAGCGGCAATATGGGTAAGTTTCCGAAGGATGAGTAAGGCTGGCGGTTCCTCACAGCCGCTGCTCTACCTGTCGTGCTGCACGCAGTGAAGCGTCTTCTCACCGCTGAACGACTTACTCCGGCGCGAGAAGGTGCTGCGTGCAGCATGACAAACGGGGTAGCACGGCTCCGTTAGGCAACTCACCCAGGCTGTTGACGGTAAGCAATAATGCATTCACCACTTGCTGCTATGAAAGACGCTTTTGCTTCCGAATCCTCGCGCCGCGACTTCCTGCGCACGCTCTCGCTCGGGGCGGGCGCTACGCTACTGGGCTCCTCGGCGTTGGCTAGCCCCCTCAATTGGCTCGCGCCTGGGCGCAAGCTGGGCGTGGCGCTGGTGGGCCTCGGCAACTACAGCACCGGCCAGCTAGCCCCGGCTTTGCAGCAAACGAAGTATTGCCAGCTGGCGGGCGTAGTCACGGGCTCACCGGCCAAGGCGGCGCAGTGGCAGCAGCAATACGGCATTCCGGCCAAGAACTGCTACGACTATAAGACCTTCGACCGCCTCATCGACAACCCGGCCATCGACATTGTGTACGTGGTGCTGCCCAACGCCTTGCACGCCGAGTACGTGGTGCGGGCGGCGCAGGCTGGCAAGCACGTCATCTGCGAAAAGCCGATGGCGACCTCAGTGGCCGATGCCCGGCACATGATTGCGGCGATGGAGAAGGCCGGCAAGAAATTCAGCATCGGCTACCGGCTGCACTTTGAGCCGCACAACCAGGCCATGATGCGCCTGGGCCAGTCACAGGCGTATGGCAAAATCAGTCATTTGGCGGCTGATAATGGGTTCAAGTTTAGCAGCGGCGGCACGCCCTGGCGGGTGAATAAAAAGCTGAGCGGTGGCGGCCCGCTCATGGATATGGGCATTTATTGCCTGCAAGGCTGCCTCTACACCAAAGGCCAGGTGCCGGTTTCGGTCACGGCCAAATTCACGCCCGAGACGGGCACTGGCTATTTCAAGGAGGTAGAAGCTGGCGTGAATTGGCAGCTACGCTTCGCCGATGGCACGGTGGCCGACTGCCGCACCAGCTACGCCGAAAATATGCAGGGCCGCCTGCGCGCCGATGCTGCCAACGGCTGGTTCGAATTAGAGCCCGCCTTTGGCTACGGTGGGCTAGCCGGCCGCACCAGCAAAAACGACGGCCTGCTCAACCTACCCAATAGCAACCAGCAAGCCGCCCAGCTAGACGACTTCGCCCAGTGCGTGCTGCTCAATAAATCTACCCGCGTGCCCGGCCAAATGGGCCTGCGCGATGTGCAACTGCTCGAAGCCATCTACCGTGCCGCCGAAACCGGCCAGGCGGTTTCAACCAAGGATGTAGTGCAGCTCATCGACCGCACCAGCGCTCATTAAAGCCTAGCGGGCCGGCACGGGGAAGCGGGCAAATACGTCGGCCACGCCCTTGTCAATCTGCTTGGCGGCGCGGGTGGGCGTGCGCGACAAGATGGCCGACGTGGTGCCCTGCCACACCAGCTCCTTGCGGGCGGCATCGACGAGGTCGATGGTGGCGGTTCCCTCCTGGTACTGGCCCACCGGGATATCGCCGGCCTGCCAGTGGTAGTTGCGCTGGCCGATGTAGTAGGGCGCACCGTCGGTCTGGTAGTTGGCCTGGCGGGTTTGGGTGCGCGTCTGGGTCACGAGGCCGATATTCACCCACAAGTCGGGCTTATCCGCTTTTTGAAAGCCCCGGGCTGCCATCTCGCGCGTCACGGCGCGCTTGAGGTCGAAAATATTGGAGCCTGAGTTTTGAAAAGCCGAGTCGTTGCGGGCCACCTCATCCATAAAATTATAGGTGTGGTACCGCGACAGGTTTACGCCGGGGCGGCTGTCTACTTGCGTAGTGGCCTGCTCCGATGAGCAGGCGGCCAGCCCCAAGGCCAAGGCTAATAATGGCTTATTCAACGCTTTCAAAAAACCAGACATGGGTGGGTAGTAGCGGAAGGGACGGAAAACAAAAAGCCGGCTAGCGAGGCTAGCCGGCTTTACTTAACGCGCAATCCGTTAGCTCCGTTACGCTTTTAGCTTATCGAGCGAGGCCATGTCCTCGGCCGAGAGGTGGATGTCGGCCGTTTTCATATTTTCCTCCAGGTGCTTCACCTTCGACGTGCCGGGGATGAGCAGGATATTGGGCGAGTGGTGCAGCAGCCAGCTCAGGGCAATCTGCTGCTGGGTGGCGCCGTGCTTTTTGGCTAGGGTGTCGAGCGCCGCCAGGGCTTCTTTATTACCGCCCGAAAGCGGGTACCACGGAATGAAAGCCATATTCTGCTCGCGAGTGTAGTCGAGCACCGGCTCCCACTTGCGGTTATCGACCGAATACATATTCTGCACCGACACCACCGGAAAAAACTCCTGGGCCTTTTTAATCTGGTCTACATCGACTTCGGAAAGGCCAATGTGCTTCACCAGACCATCCTGCTGGGCTTTTTGCAGGAATTTGAAGGTGTCTTCCATCGGCACGTGCGGGTCGATGCGGTGCAATTGGTAGAGGTCAATCTGCTCGACTTGCAGGCGCTTGAGGCTGCCGTGCAGCGCTTCTTCGAGGTGCTTGGGGCTGGCATCGACGGGCCATTGGTTGGGGCCGGTGCGCAGCAAACCGCCCTTGGTGGCAATGACGACCTTGTGGTAGGGGTGCAACGCTTCGGCAATCAGCTCTTCCGATACGTTCGGCCCGTAGCTGTCGGCGGTGTCGATAAAATCGACACCCAGCTCGACGGCACGCTTGAGCACGCGGATAGATTCGGCGTGGTCCTGGGGCGGGCCCCAGATACCGTCGCCGGTGATGCGCATGGCGCCGTAGCCGAGGCGCTTCACGGTGAGGTCGCCGCCGATGGTGAACGTGGCGGGATAAGTGGCGGGGGTAGTAGCCATGAGGGAGAGTGGAAAAGGAAAGTAGTTGGCCGGGCGGGCTAGCCCGGTGCTGCCTACGACAAACATCCACCAATACTTGTTTGGGAAAGGGGTGCTCCTTGGCTCATCGGGTACCCCGCCCGGTGAAAATCGCCGGTAGCCTACCCTAGCCCGGCCTATTTGCGTTTACCCGATGCCTATGGATAGTACGTATGATGCCGTCGTCGTTGGCTCCGGCCCCAATGGGCTAGCGGCGGCCATTACCCTGCAGCAAGCGGGCCTTGCGGTGCTGCTGCTCGAAGGTAAAAACGAGCTGGGCGGCGGCCTGCGCACGGCCGAGCTGACGCTGCCGGGTTTTCGCCACGACATTTGCTCGGCCATTCACCCGCTGGCGGTGGCCTCGCCGTTTTTTCGCACGCTGCCGCTGGCGCAGTATGGGTTGAATTTCATCACGCCGCTGGTGGCCGCCGCGCATCCGTTCGACGATGGCACGGCCGCCGCCGCGCTGTCCTCGCTGGCCGCCACGGCCCAGGCACTGGGGTCCGATGCGGCGGCCTACCAAAAACTGCTCACGCCACTGCTCGCCCATTGGCCACGGCTGGTTTCTGAAGTGCTAGCCCCGCTGCACTGGCCCAAGCACCCCGTCGAGCTGGCGCGGTTTGGCTTATCGGCCCTGCTGCCGGCTACGGTGCTGGCGCGTCGCTTTCAGGGCGACAAGGCCCAAGGCCTGCTGGCCGGCATGGCCGCGCACGCCATTCAGCCGCTGAGCAACGTGGCTACCGGAGCGTTTGGGCTGGTGCTGCTGCTCACGGCTCACAGCCAGGGCTGGCCCTTGGCACAAGGCGGCTCGCAGGCCATTGCCGATGCGCTGGTGGCGCATTTCCGGGCGCTGGGCGGCCACGTCGAAACGGGCACCTACGTGCGCTCGCTGGCCCAGCTGCCGCCTGCCCGGGCCGTGCTGCTCGATGTGACGCCGGCGCAGCTTTTGCAGCTGGCCGGGCATCGGCTATCGGGCATCTACCAGTGGCAGCTCCGGCGCTACCGCTACGGCATGGGGGTGTTCAAGGTAGACTGGGCGCTGGCCGAGCCCATTCCCTGGACTGCTGCTGAATGCGCCCAGGCCGGCACCGTGCACCTGGGCGGCACCCTGGCCGAAATAGCTGCTGGCGAGCAAGCTACGGCGCGTGGCCAGCTTCCGGCCCGGCCCTTCGTGCTACTGGCTCAGCAAAGTCAATTCGACCCTAGCCGAGCCCCGGCCGGCCGGCACACTGCCTGGGCCTACTGCCACGTGCCCAACGGCTCGCGCCACGACCTGACCGCCGCTATCGAGGCCCAAGTCGAGCGCTTCGCACCCGGCTTCCGCGAACGTATTTTGGGCCGCCACACTTTCAGCCCAGCCCAGTTGGAAGAGCATAACCCCAACTACGTGGGTGGCGATATCAACGGTGGGCTGCTTGATATTCGTCAGCTTTTTACCCGGCCCGTGCTGCGGGCTTCGCCCTACCGCACCTCACTGCGCGGGTTGTATCTGTGCTCATCGGCCACGCCGCCCGGCGGGGGCGTGCACGGCATGGGTGGCTACTGGGCCGCTCGCCGCGCCTTGCGCGACAGGTTTGGGCTAGCGGCAGCGCCGCTATATCATGAAAATTAGTCTGCCTGCTTATATCGGCGGGAGATGCCCACGGCGGGTGTTTTCCTACATAAAAAAGCCTCGCAGCAGCAGCTACGAGACTTTTTTATGTAAAGAAATCACCCTCTACGCCAACTCGCGCAACGCCACTTTGGCGCTCAGCTCGCGCACGGCCTGGGCGATGCCCTCGGCATCGAAGCCGCATTCTTTGTAGAGTTGATCCTGAGTGCCGTGCTCTACCACGCGGTCGGGGATGCCGAGGCGGCGCACCGGAACGGCTAGGCCCTGCTCGCTCAAAAACTCCAGCACCGCCGAGCCAAAGCCGCCGGGCAGGCAGCCATCTTCGACCGTCACGATGGCGCGGTAGCGGCGGGCCACGGCCAGCAGCATCTCCTCATCGAGTGGCTTGCAGAAGCGCATGTCGTAGTGGCCAGCGGCTAGCCCTTCGGCAGCCAGGGCCGCGGTGGCCTGCACGGCATAGTTGCCGATGTGGCCAATGCTGAGGATGGCCACGCCGCCCGCCTCGCCCTCGCGCACCACGCGGCCCGTGCCGATGGCTACGCGCTGCAAAGGCGTGCGCCAGGCCGGTAGCACCCCCTCACCGCGCGGGTAGCGGATGCTGAACGGCCCGGCGTTTTCGGGCAGCTGAGCGGTGTACATCAGGTTGCGCAGCTCCTGCTCGTTCATCGGGGCGCTCACCACGATGTTAGGGATGCAGCGCATGTAGGCCAGGTCGTAGCAGCCGTGGTGGGTGGGGCCGTCGGCCCCGGCAAAGCCGGCGCGGTCGAGGCAGAACACCACGTGCAGGTTTTGCAGGGCCACGTCGTGCACCACCTGGTCGTAGCCGCGCTGCATAAACGACGAGTAGATGTTGCAAAACGGCACCATCCCCTGCGTGGCTAGCCCCGCCGAAAACGTGACGGCGTGCTGCTCGGCAATGCCCACGTCGAAGGCGCGCTCGGGCATGGCAGCCATCATAATATTGAGCGACGAGCCGCTGGGCATAGCGGGCGTCACGCCCATTATCTTGTCGTTGGCCTGGGCCAGCTCCAGCAGCGTGTGGCCGAATACGTCCTGGTACTTCGGCGGCTGGGGGGTGGTGTGGACTTTCGTAAAAATCTCGCCCGTAATCTTATCAAACAAGCCCGGCGCGTGCCACAGCGTCTGGTCTTTTTCGGCCAGCGCGTAGCCTTTGCCCTTCACCGTGACGCAGTGCAGCAGCTTGGGGCCGGGAATGGATTTTAAATCATTGAGTACCGCCACCAGGTGCTGTACATCGTGGCCATCGACCGGGCCGAAGTAGCGGAAGTTCAGCGCCTCAAATAAGTTACTCTGTTTGAGCAGGGTAGCCTTCATGGCGGCCTCTACCTTGCGGGCAATCTGCTGCGGATTGGGGCCAAACTTGGAGAGCTTGCCGAGCACGTTCCACAGCTCGTCGCGCACTTTGTTGTAGGTGCGCGAGGTGGTAATGTCGGTGAGGTATTCCTTGAGCGCACCCACGTTGGGGTCGATGCTCATGCAGTTGTCGTTGAGCACGACAATCATATTGTTGCGAATGTCGCCGGCGTGGTTGAGCGCCTCGAAGCTCATGCCGGCCGTCATGGCACCGTCGCCAATTATAGCAATGTGCTGGCGGTCAAACTCTTTTTTATAATCAGAAGCCACGGCCATGCCCAGCGCCGCCCCGATGCTGGTGCTGCTGTGGCCCACGCCAAAGGCGTCGTATTCGCTCTCTGAGCGCTTGGGGAAGCCCGACATGCCGCCGTAGCGGCGATTGGTGGGAAAGCGGTCGCGCCGGCCGGTCAGGATTTTGTGGCCGTAGGCCTGGTGACCCACATCCCACACCAGCTGGTCGTAGGGCGTATTAAAAACGTAGTGCAGCGCTACCGTTAGCTCGACCACCCCTAGCGAAGCGCCGAAATGGCCGCCGTAGATGCTCACCGTGTCGATGATAAACTCGCGCAGCTCCTGGCTGACTTGCACTAACTGCTCGGGGGCGAGCTTTTTAAGGTCGTCGGGCGAGGCTATCGCCGCCAGAAGCGGGCCGGGTTCAATCATCATCGGGGCAGGCAGAAAAGAGGGGGCGGCACGCCGCCGCCGGGCGGGCTAAGAGATTGGCCGGCCGACCTCAAAGGTACGACAGCGCGGGCCGGGCGGTTGTGCGCCAAGGAGCCAAAATACGGACCGGACCGGGCTATTGCAATCGGCAGTGTGGCGGGCTTAGTCGGCACAAGCAGGGCTTCGGCCGACCATTTGCCGAAAACAGGGCCGGGCAGTGCAACTATTGCGGGCCATTTGCGCACTTTGGCCGTTATGAATTTTATGAACAAGCTTACTTTTCCTACTGCCTTGGTTCTGGCCGGCGCGCTGGCGGCTAGCCCGCTGCTGGCCTTTAGCCAGGCGGGCGGGCGGGCGCCCGCCACATCGGCCCCGGCATCCCGCTCCACCGGCCGCATCAGCGGTACCGTTACCGACGCGGCCAACGGCAAGCCAGTGTCGTACGCGACCGTCAACGTCATCAACCCCACCACCAACAGCCCCGTGAACGGCGGCGTGGCCGGCGACGATGGCAAGTTTGTGCTGCCCGTGCCCGCCGGTACCTACCGCGTCGAAATCAGCTTTATCGGCTACCAGACGCAGGTGAAAAACGACGTGACCGTGGCCGCCGGCGCCAACCTGGCGCTGGGTAGCGTGGCCCTGCGCGGCGAAGCCCAGAAGCTGGGCGAGGTAGTGGTGACGGGCAAAAAGCCGCTCATTGAGGAGCGCGTGGACCGCACCATCTACAACGCCGACGTGGACAAGACCACGGCCGGCGGCGACGCCACCGACGTGCTCAAGCGCGTGCCGCTGCTGAGCGTGGACCTGGACGGCAACGTGAGCCTGCGCGGCAGCTCCAACATCCGAGTGCTGATTAATAACAAGCCCAGCACCATCGCGGCTAGCAGCGTGGCCGACGCGCTGAAGCAGATTCCGGCCGACCAGATTCAGACCGTGGAGGTCATTACCTCGCCGTCGGCCAAGTACGATGCCGAGGGCTCGGGCGGTATTATCAACATCGTTACTAAGACGAATAACCTGAAGGGCGGCTCGCTGGGCATCAACACCAGCGCGGGCCTGCGGGCCAGCAACCTGGGCCTGAATGGCAACTACCGCAACGGCAAGTTTGGCATCAGTCTGGGCGGTTTTGGGCGGGCCAGCTACAACCAGCCGGGCAGCTTCGAGAACAGCCAGACTAGTACCAGCCTGGCCACCGGCAACCGCACCACCGTGGCGCAAAGCGCCGACACCCGGCGCAACGACGCCTTCGGGCGCTACACGCTGGGCCTCACCTACGACTTCGACAAGCACAACTCGCTGGCGGGCTCGCTAGCCTACGGTGTGCGCAATGCTGACAACTACCAGAATACCCTGGTAAGCCGCATTGGCACCAACGGGGCCCCGCTGGCCGTGAACTCGCTGCGCGACGTGGTTTCGGTAAATAAATCGAACACCATCGACGCTAGCCTCAACTATACGCACACCTACCAGACCGAGCAGCGCGAGTTGAGCGTGCTGACGCTGTTTAGCCGCAATAACCAGACAAACAACTTCACCAACAGCGTTTTCAACCCGAGCGACCTGACCAAGAGCACCTACATCGGCCAGCTCGGCAACAACAACAACAGCTACAACGAGGAATTTACCGGCCAGCTTGACTACCAGACGCCGACGGTGAAAAACCAGCTGCTGGAGCTGGGTGCCAAGGACATTGTGCGCCGCGTGAACAGCGACTACAGCTACTTCTACGACCCGGCGCTGGCGCCGGCGGCCGGCAGCGGTACGCTGAATAATTCGTTTCGCTACCGCCAGAACGTGACGGCCGGCTACGCTACTTATACCATCGGGCTACCCAAGGGCTTTACGGTGAAGCCGGGCGTGCGCTTCGAGTACACTACCATCTCGGCTGATTTTACTAATAACAAGGGCGTGCTCACCAACACCACTATTCCCGACTACGGGGTGCTGGTGCCCAGCATCAACCTTTCGCGCAAGCTGGAGAACGGCAACGTGGTGAAGCTCTCCTATAACCGCCGCATTCAGCGCCCGTCGCTGCAATTTCTGAACCCTAACGTGCAAGCCAGCAACCCGTTGAATGCCTCAGCCGGCAACCCGCTGTTGCGCCCCGAATACACCAATAACTACGAGCTGGGCTACAGCACCACCGTGAAGCAGAAGGTGAACCTGAACCTGACGGCCTTTGTGCGCAACACTACCGGCGCCATCCAGACGGTGCGCGTGCCGCTGCCCGATTCGCTCAATCCCAACCGCATCCAGGGTGCGCTACTGAGCACGTTTCAGAACGCCGGCACCGAAAACGCCTACGGCGGCAGCCTTTTTGCGGGCGCCAACTCGGGCAAGCTCTCGCTCAATGCCAGCGTGGACGTGTACTACGCCGTGCTGCGCAACAACGACCCCAGCGCGCTCTACAACTCCAGCAACCGGGGCACCGTGGTGAATGCGCGGGCCTTCGGCTCGTATGACATGGGCAAGAACTACTCGCTCCAGCTCTTCGGCTTCTACCGGGGCCAGCAGGTGCAGCTGCAAGGCTACCAGAGCGGCTTCGGCATCTACAGCCTGAGTTTGCAAAAGAGTTTTGCCGAAAAGCGCGGCAGCATTGGTTTCGGGGCCGAGAATTTCTTCACCGGCCAGATTCGCATTCGCACCGACGTATCGACGCCCTACGTGGATAGCTACGCCTACAACGGCGTAAACGTGCCCATCAACGGGCCCATCCTGACCCAGAACAGCACCAACGTCATTCACAACCTGAACTTTAAAGTCAACTTCAGCTATCGCATCGGCAAGCTGACGGCTGGCGACACCGGCCGCCGGGGCAAGGGTGTGAACAACGACGACCTGAAGGAAGGCGGCGACAACGGCGGCGTTGGCGGCGGCGAGATGGGCGGTGGCCAGGGTGGCGGCGGGGGCGGCGGCCAGGGCGGCGGGCGGCCTAGCGGCGGCCAGCGCCCCGGCGGCTCTCCCGGCGCAGCCGGCCAGCGGCCGGGCGGGGCACGCCCAGCTAGCGCTACCGACTCGACGCGTCGCGTCATCCCGGCCGACTCGCTGCAACAGCTGCGCAATCAGGCTAGCCCTGCCTCGGCCACGCCCGGCGCTTCTACGCCAGCTACTCCTGGCCTAGCGGCCCCGGCCCAGCAACCAGCCGATAGCTCGGCTACCAAGCCGGCTGCTTCGCCGGCCATGAAACCCAACACCCCGGCCGCGCCGGTAGGCCCGCCCTCGCCGGGCACCACTTCGCCGGGCGGCATCACGCCGGCCGGCAGCCCCGGCGGGCGGCCCTAGCCCTGCCGCACCGGGCTAGCCGCTCGCGGAAAGGCTCTGCTACGCTTGTCGTAGCAGAGCCTTTTTCATTGACTGCTCACGCCTCGGAAGTCCAGGCCTAAGGGTGGCCGTATTTTTGTCCTATCTTTTCCCTGCTCTATGCCGCTAGCTTCTCCTCCCCCCGTCCCGGCCCGCCTCGATGCCGACCTGCTGCACCAGCTGCGGCCTTCGCGCATCGTAGTGCCGGCGCTGATTGGGTTGAGTGTGGTAGCTTTTTTATTCTGGCGCTCCTATAAGCCCGGCGACCTCGCCCCGCTGCTACACGCCAAATGGCAGTGGCTGTTTATTACGCTGCTGGTGCTGTGGGCGCGCGACCTGGGCTACATCTACCGCATCCGCAGCATTTCGGAAAAAGCGTTGAGCTGGCGGCAGTCCTTCGGGGTGATTGTGGTGTGGGAATTTGCCTCCTGCGTGCTGCCCTCGGCGGCGGGCGGCACGGCGGCGGCCCCGGTTATCCTCACCAAGGAAGGCATTCCGCTGGGTAAAGCCATTGCGTACACCATCGTCACGGCCTTTCTCGACAACCTCTATTATGTGCTGATGGTGCCCCTGGTGGTGTGGCTAGCCAGCGATGGCCTCTACCCCCACGGCCTGCAATCGGCGTTTGTGCAATCGCTACGCATCCTCTTCATTTTCAGCTACCTGGCCGTATCGGCCTACGCCGGCCTGCTCATTTATGCCTTGTTCGTAAATCCGCGCTCGGTGCGGCGCTTGCTGGTGCGCCTGGCTTCGGTGCGGGTGCTGCGGCGGTTTCGGCGGCTAGCCTACCGCCAGGGCCAGGAGATGGTACTGGCCTCGGCCCAGCTGCGCGGCGCGGGCGCCGCCTACTGGTGGCGGGCCAGCCTGAGCACCGTGTTTGTGTGGACGGCCCGCTACGCCGTTATCGGCTGCCTCATCGGCGCTTTTTCCCCCATGACGACGAACACGTTTCTGTTCATCTTTGCCCGCAATATCACCTACAAAGTCATTCTACTGCTGGCCATTACGCCGGGCGGCGCGGGCATTGCCGAGGGGGCGTTTCCGACGTTCTTCGGCCGCTTTATGGGCACGGCCGCCATGACGAGCTTCTTGGTGCTGCTCTACCGCATCGTCACGTACTACTTCTACCTGGCGCTGGGCGTGGCCTACCTGCCCCGCTGGCTGGCTAGCCCAACCCGGTCACGCGTGCCTAAGAGGGAGTAGGGAAAATCAATCGCTATGTTTAGGCGGCGGCCCTTTCGCCAGTCGCCGGAGCATGAGATAGCAGAAACAAGCTTTGATAATGGCCTCACTGACACGCGGATTGGTTTCATAGTCGCGGCCCGCTAGGCGGCGATACTTACTGAGCCAGCTGAAGGAGCGCTCGACGACCCAGCGCCGGGGTAGCACCACGAAGCCCTTGGTGCCGGGCGGGGCCCGCACCACCTCCACGCGTAGACCCAACGCCACGGCGGCGGTGGCCACCAGCGGCCCCTGGTAGCGGGCGTCGGCCCAAAGCAAGTGCAATTGTGGAGCATTGGCCTTGGCTTCGGCCAGCACGGGAGCAGCCCCGACGGGGTCTTGCACGCTGGCCGCCTGCACCAGCACGGCCAGGGGTAAGCTGGGTATCGACCACGATATGGCGCTTACGACCAGCTACTTGCTTGCCCGCGTCGTAGCCGTGACAGCCCCCCTTTTACCGCCCGTGCGCACCGACTGCGAATCGATGGCCCCGGCCGTGGGTTCCGTCTCGCGGGAGAGTCGGCGCACTTGCTGGCGCAGGCCCGTAAGCAGCCGGTCCCAGGTGCCGTCCTCGCGCCAGGCTTCGAACTGCTTGTAGACCGTGCGCCAGGGCGGTAGGTCCTGCGGCAGCAAGTGCCAGGCCCCGCCCGCGCGCAACTGGTAGAAAATAGCGTTGAGCAACTCCCGTTTACTGTGTAGTGGCGGCCGACCAAGGCCGCTGCTGCGCACGTAAGGCTCCGCTAGTTGCCATTCCATATCGGTTAAATCGGTAGCGTAAGCAGCGCGGAACATAGACCAAATTTACATCGCTCTTTTATTTCCCTATTCCCTCTTAGGCCGAGCCTCCGGTGTAGCCAGTGCCCCGCCCGGCCGCTGGTAGCTGTTCCAAAACTCGGGGCGATAGGGTACCTGGGGGGTCGGAGGCGGCGGGCTGCCCTTGGATGCCGCAGGCGCAACCGGCGCTGGTCCAGCCCCCGGCAATGGCTTGAATAACTGCTCGCTAAAGCTTTGATAATAAAAATTTTGTCGACTCTTGAGCACGCGGCCAGCGCTCATCGCCTGCCCCAGGCTGTGCCGGGCGTAGTAGCGGTTGTTTTCTCCCTTGGCGTACTCTACCACGTGCGTCGTGCGGTTGGCGGTTAATACCTGCGCGTAAAGCTGCGCTACCAGACTCGTTTTCTTTTGATTCTGACGTGCCACCCTGTTGTAGTACGCCGTATCGACTTGCCACAGCGCCTCGTAGCGCAGCACCGCATAGTCGTGCTGGCGCACCACCAGCTGCCCCTGGTACACGCCCGCGAGGTAAATCCCGGTGCTGCGATAGTCGGGCCGCCGGGCCGCAAAACTTAATACATACAGCGTTTCCGCGCCTTGCTGGCGCACACTGTCGAGCTTCAGGGCAAACTTCCGCAGATTGCGCGCCACGAATAACGGGGAAATCCGCACCGGGTCGGCCATGCTGCCCGCCGGGCCGGCAATGCCATTCGCCGCGGCGTTATAGTCTTTCGGGACTGCCCCCGCCAGCACGTGCCGTTGTTCTACCTGCCGGGCCGGACCGGGCTCCAGCATCAAAAAGCCTTTGGCGTAGTGCCGGTAGCCGGCCGGCACCCACTCCCGGCTCACCGTTTCAATTTCGTAGCGCAGCGTGTCGAAGTTGCTGAGGCGGCGGTGCGCGTACACCTCACTGGCGTACTCCTGCTGCTCATAGTTGGCCGGAATATTCTTGATAACATTCTTCAGAATGGTCTGCGGGTTGAGCGGGGGCTAGCCACGCGCACTTCCGCCAGCGCGTAGTGGGCCGGGGTCAGCACGACCATCAGCTCCTCGGTGCCGGGCGGCGACTGTACCGTTACGGCATCGTAGCCCAGGCTGCTTACCCGCAGCTTCGTGGGCCCCGGCAGCGCGAGCGCAAAATGCCCACTGGCATCGGCTACGGTCCCCCGCCCCTGCCCAGCCAGTTCTACCGAGGCGTAGGGCACCGGCGCGCGGCGCTGGTCGAGCACAACGCCCCGCACCGAGCGCAGGCCCGATACATCGGCCACCGCCACCACGCGCCGCATCGTAGCCCCGGTGCGGCTAGGTATCGGATTGGCCGAGCCGGGTTGGCTTAAAGCAGTTTGGCCGCTGGTACTATCGGCTGGCGCAGTAGCGGCGTCAGCCAGGAGGTGCGGCGGCTCCACGCTGCGCAAAAACAAAAACCCATCTACCACCTCACTCCAGGGCCCGGCCAGGGGCTGGTAGTCAAAGGCATACGTGGTAAGCTGGCGGCCGGGCGCATCATGCCGCAGGCTCACAAAGGCGAAGGGCGTATCCAAAGCTAGCAGGCTGACCTCCAGCGTACCGGCGGCGGGCGGGGGTACGGGCACGCCCGCGGTGCCGGGCAGGCCGTGGCTGCCGCCCCCCGCCAGGGTACCCAGGATGTATACCTGCCCCGGCGGCAGGGCCGCCTTTACCGCCTGGCCCATCGGCTGGTAGCTGCGCAATTCTTCGCTGTTCAGTACGCCCACTTGGTTGGCAAAATGAGGCAGCGCGCCCCAGCAGACCACTTTTTCGGTGGGGTGCTGGCGCAGGTACCACAGCAGGTTATCCGCCATTTGAGCATCGCGCTGGTTGCTGTCGGCCGCTACCCAGTCGGTGGCAGTCTTGGCGCTAGGGTCGTGGGTGGCATAGTCGCGGGCCAGCGCCCGCAGGCTGCGCAAGCACTGCTGCCAAAAAAGCGCGTCGTTGCGCCGGGCCGCCGTGGGCGCGGCGGCCGCCTTGCGCAGCAGCGGCTCGGCTTTGGCTAGCTCGGCCTCCACGTCGGCCAGGTGCAGGTTAGGCGAAAAGGCATAGTGCTCAGCCATGTAGCTCACCGCCTCATCCAGCAGATCATAGTTAATGGCCTTGTTGCCCTGCTCCTCATCCAGAAAATCGTCCAGGTCATCTACCAGGTCGTCGCTATAATCGCCCCCCAGCTGCGGGTCAAAGCCCATCACGCGCAAGCCATCCGGCCCCACCAGCGGCACCACCGCCTGAAACTCCTGCGTGCGCATCTAGACGGGGAAAATGCTGCCATTCAGGTTTTTACCAACCGACTTGCCAATGCTAATCTGCCGCTGCGCCTTGTGCAGGTCAAAAAAACTACTTTCCATGGCTAGGGTCGTAAAGCCTAGCCGCTGCTGCAAATAGGCCAGCAGCCGGGCTTTGGCCGCCAGCACGTTGCCCTCTCCGTGCGTGGGCTCGCCTAAAAAAACCACGCGGGCACTCCCGATTTCCGCTCGCAAAAACTCCAGCTCGGCGAAGGTGGTATCAGTTGGGCTCACGCTAGCCATTCGCCGCGCGGGCACTGCAAGCTGCTCACTACGGCTGCTTTGGGCCCAAGCCTCAGGGGCTCCAACGGCCATGCACCCCCATAGTAAAAGCCAGCCTAGCCAGCTCATCTTCCCGCCAAAATTCAAGGTAAACGACATATTCCCCAAATTTCGGCCTAAAGCCTTAGTTTGAAACACCCCACGAGGTATGTAACATAAAAAAAGCCCCGCTCCGGCACTGGAGCGAGGCTTTTAGCTGGGCATAAGCCCTGTTCAAGTCCTGATTATTTAGCCTTCAGCACGTACATGGCGCCGCTGGTGCCCGACAGCGATAGCTTGTCGCTGGTCAGCTTCTCTACTTTAAAGGTATTGGCTGTCGAGCCACCTTGGGGCGTAAGCGTCAAGGTCTTGGCAGCTTGGTCAAACGTGTAGGTTCCGGTCTGGCTTTGGCCGCCTTCGCTAGCGGTAAAATTGGTGGCGGTAAAAGTAAACTCTGCTTCTTTGGCAGCATCATCTAGCTTCATTTTGCTGCCCGAAGCATCTGTCTGCTTATCAGTTACCCATGTTTTACTACCTGAGCCATACAAGGTAGCTGCATCTTCTACCTTGCCTTTGTCGCCGCCACCGCAAGACGAAACAACGAACAAAACGGCAAGCGCACTCAGTAGCGAGGTAAAGTAAGCTCGGAAAGAAACTGTTGATAGGTTCATAAGGAGAAAGGAAAGAATGTGAAAGAAAAGCTACCTAGCTTCCGGCCTGCTTACGCGCGTATTTTTTTTTAGTTATCCGTAGTAACCCTGCGCAACTGCCGCCGTAAAAGGCTCAAAAGCACCCCGCTTTACGGACGCGCTTTTCTTTCACACTTTAACCGCATTTGTCACATGGGCCTGCTCGATTTTTTGAATAATGAGGGTGATAAAAAGCCCGCTGCACCGGCGCAGCCGGCCGCTGGTGGCACCGATTTTTTCGGCAACAGCAATGCTGCCAACACCGCTAATTCTGCTGCCGCCGGCACCAGCTATACGGTAGTAAGCGGTGATTCGCTCTCCAAAATTGCTAAAAACCACTACGGCGACGCCGCTAAATGGCACCAGATATACGAGGCCAATAAGGCCATCATCGGCTCTAACCCCGACCACATAGAAGTGGGCCAGGAGTTAACCCTACCTAGTATCTAGGTACTTTTTGCAGAAAAAAGGTGAGAAAAGCCACTCCACTATTGGGGTGGCCTTTTTGTTTGTAAGCACCACTCTTCCACCGGGAGCGCAAAAAATATTTTTGACTTTTGCGTGAGCGACCTTGCGCATATCGTGCGCTACACTATCTTTGCCCCTACCAATCCGGTACTCCCCGCAGCAGGCAGGGCAGTTTTAGTAAGTTTTATACAGAAGCGGCGAGAGATTAGGCTCTTTGACCCGCTGGCAACCTTCACCCACTGAAAGGTGCCAATTCCTACCCCGGTAGCTGCCACGCGCCGCCCGGGGGTCTATAACTCGAGTACCCATGGCACACCTACCCTTCTTCGCTGTTTCCGTCCCTTGCGTCGCTTTTGCGCGCAGCTTTGGGCCATTCTCGTCGGTATCGGCTAGCCCGGCGCCTTTGCGCCAGCGAATGCGAATGTGCTGTTGTTGCCAAGGCTAAGGCCCGGCGCTTTTTGCTTTTTTTCTCTTTTGCGGGTAGTGCTCGCAGCCGCTGGCCTAGCCACAGCTGCGGCCAACTGATGCGGCTAGCCCGCGCTCATAATCTTGAAATTCAAGTGCTTGTGCGGTAGCAGTGCAAAAGAGATAAGGCCCGAAACCAACAGCACGGAGCTTCGACCGGGGTTTTCGCTACCCTTTCGCTTTTCAGCGACGGCCGGCCGCGGCGGCGCGGCCGGGCTAGGATTACCCAGCCACTTTTTCCTCGCTCATTACTACTAATTTTTTAACCTCTTAGCCTCATGGCCACTCAAAACCTGCACTTTGAAACCCTGCAACTCCACGCCGGCCAGCAGCCCGACCCCACCACTGGCTCGCGCGCAGTGCCCATTCACCAGACCACCAGCTATGTATTCAAGAACGCGGAGCACGGCGCTAATCTATTCGCGCTGAAGGAGTTTGGTAATATTTATACCCGCCTGATGAACCCCACCACCGACGTATTCGAGCAGCGCATTGCCGCGCTCGAAGGTGGCGTGGCGGCCCTGGCCGTGGGCTCGGGCCAGGCGGCGCAGTTCATTGCCCTGAACAACATCCTGCAGCCCGGCGATAATATTGTGTCGAGCTCCTACCTCTACGGCGGCACCTACAACCAGTTTAAGGTGGCTTTCAAGCGCTTAGGCATAGAAGCGCGCTTTGCCGACGGCGACGATGCCGACAGCATTGAGGCGCTGATTGACGGCAAGACCCGCGCTATTTACCTCGAAACCATTGGCAACCCGAGCTTTAGCGTGCCCGATTTTGAGCGCGTGGCGGCCGTGGCCAAAAAGCACGACTTGCCGCTGGTAGTCGACAACACCTTTGGCGCGGGTGGCTTCCTGTTTCAACCCCTCAAGCACGGCGCCGATATTGTGGTGGAATCGGCCACGAAGTGGATTGGCGGCCACGGCACCAGCGTAGGCGGCGTGATTGTGGATGGTGGCACCTACGACTTCGGCAACGGCAAATACCCGCAGTTTACCGAGCCTAGCGAAGGCTACCACGGCCTGGTTTTCAACGATGTATTTGGGAAGAATGGGCCGTTTGGCAACATTGCCTTCATCATCCGCGCTCGGGTAGAAGGCCTGCGTGATTTCGGTCCGGCCATTAGTCCCTTCAACTCCTTCCTGCTGCTGCAAGGCCTCGAAACCCTGAGCCTGCGCGTGGAGCGCACCGTCGAGAATGCCCTCAAAATAGCCCAGTGGCTAGAGCAGCATCCGCAGGTGGCACACGTGAATTACCCTGGGCTAGCCAGCAGCCCGCACCACGCCACGGCCGCCAAGTACCTGAAGCGCGGCTTCGGCGGCGTGCTATCGTTTGCCCTGCACGGCAGCAAAGACACGGCCACGGCCCTAATTGATAACCTCAAGCTAATCAGCCACCTGGCTAACGTGGGCGATGCCAAGACGCTCATCATTCAGCCTTCGGCCACTACGCACCAGCAGCTGAGCGAGCAGGAGCAGCTCGCCTCGGGCGTGACGCCCACGCTGCTGCGCCTATCGGTGGGCATCGAGCATTTTGAGGACATCAAAGCCGACCTGAAGCAGGCACTGGCGGCCGCCGCTGCCACCGCGCCGAAGGGCACGGATGAGGCGACCGATACGATTCCGGAGCCCGAGCCGGAGCACGCCCAGCCGCTGGAAGTATAAGAAAAATAACTCCTTATAGAATGGTGCCCCGGCAAAAGCTGGGGCACCATTTTGTATTACAGAAGCCGCTAATCGGCCACTACTGGCTTCCGCCGCTAGCCGCTTTTTTATCCGCCTTGTTTAATAGCCTGTTATGTCTGCTTTATTGTTCTCCTTACCCGACCCATTTCTCCTGGAAAGCGGCGAGGTGCTGACCGGCGCGCGGGTTGCCTACCGCACCTGGGGGCAGCTCAACGCCACCCGCGATAACGTGGTGTGGGTGTGCCACGCCCTCACGGCCAATGCCGACGTGCTCGACTGGTGGCCGGGGCTGTTTGGAGAAGGCTGTTTTTTTGACCCGGCCGACTGGTTTATCGTGTGCGCCAATGTATTGGGGTCGTGCTACGGCAGTACCTGCCCGCTCGACCCCGACCCCGCCACCGAGCTCGGGCGCTTTCAGGCATTTCCGCTGCTCACCATCCGCGACCTGGTGGCCGCCCACGAGGCGCTGCGCCAAGAGTTGGGGCTAGGGTACATTCACACGCTCATCGGCGGCTCGCTGGGCGGGCAGCAGGCGCTGGAATGGGCGGCCAGCCACCCCGAAGCTATTGGCCATCTAGCAGTTATTGCTACCAGCGCCCGGCACTCGGCCTGGGGCATTGCCTTTAATGAGGCGCAGCGGCTAGCCATCGAGGCCGATGCCACCTACCACGAAAACCGGCCCGGCGGCGGCGATGCCGGCCTAGCGGCGGCCCGCGCCGTGGCGCTGCTCAGCTACCGCAGTTACGAGGCCTACGGCAGTACCCAGACCGAGCCGACCAACGACGTCTTACGCGACTTTCGGGCCAGCTCTTACCAGCGCTACCAGGGCAATAAGCTCGTGGCCCGCTTCGACGCCTACAGCTACGTGGTGCTCACGCGGGCCATGGATTCGCATAACCTGGGCCGGGGCCGGGGCGGCGTGGCGGCGGCGCTGGCCACCATTCGGGCGCGCACGCTGGTGCTGGGCATTACCTCCGATGTGCTCTTCCCACTCAGCGAGCAGCAGGCCATTGCCGAGGGCATTCCGGGGGCAGTGTACGGAGAGTTGGATTCGAGCTTCGGTCACGACGGATTTTTGCTCGAAACGGGTAAAATCACGCAGGCCTTGGAGGCATTTTATGCAGCAGCGCTGGCCGAATAGCTAGCGGCGACGAGCGCTAACTATCAAAAAAAGAGCCCTGACAATGTGCCAGGGCTCTTTTTTATTGTTCAATTTAATCTTTTCTATATCAGACGCACATCCACTTCGGTGGAAATGAGTTGTGTACCATCTTCCAGTGTAACGAGGAAGAAGAAACGAAGTTGATTAGGGGTCTGCGGGGTTGGGTTTGGAGTGAGCGTTTGGCTCAACCGCTTTGTCTGACCGGTAAAGACGTAGGCCGTGCCTTTAACAGCGCTTGCCGCTAGCTGGCGGCTGTACGCACGTACGGTAGGCAGGTCTGAGGAAAACGTGATAGTGTTAGAACCGTTACCGGCAATGGGAGCGCCCGGGTAATTAGGAGCACTCGAGTTTTGCAGATACGAAACCCCGCTGTTACCCATAGCAATTTTCGTGATTTCCTTAATTTTACCCTTGTCAGCGGGAATGCTAAGGGCAATCGAGAACGTGCCGGTAGAATTAGTAGGGCCTTGCGTAGTATCCACTTTGGCAGTGACCACCGGAAAGCGCTCAAAATACACTTGGTTGGTAACGGTAATCGGGATGGCGGCTAGGCTATCCTGCAGCGGACCAAGCTTATTACCGTAATCCTTCTTGCAAGCTGCGAAGCTTACCGCCAATAGGAGAAGCGCAAAAAATTTGAGAACTATATTCTTCATAATCCAAGAGCGAATGAGAGTGAACGATACGGAGAGCTAATAGGAAGCCCACCAAACCTTATCCGTGATTAAGGCCTTTGGGACATTGTCAGCATTAGCCTGTATCTCAGATGGCGGATACAGCAAGCGTTGCGGTATGGTCGGGGTAATCGTAACGTTCAGGGCTGGTTTCAGGCTCGGATAGCCCGTGCGACGGTAGTCGTTGTAGGCTTCGTAGCCATTACCCACCCAGGCGGTCCACTTCTGGCGAATAATCTGGTTCACCTTGTGCGCGTCGCTGCCAGATAGCGTTACAATGGCCGGGTTGGCGGCGAAATAGGCATCTATAACGGTTGTTGACAGGCCGGTTTCCTCCATCGACCGGCGAATACCCTCCTGATAGAGCGCATTAGCATCGCCCGCTGTCTTCAGCATTATGGCCGACTCGGCTAGAATGAAGGCCCGCTGGAAATTAGTGAGTAAGCGTATCGGAGCCGACCCTGCCCCTGACTTACCATTCAGCACATATGGTCCGTAAACCGAGCGGAGCGTTTTCGTTGGGTCGGGGTCGCGGGCCGGTGGCGTACTATTGCTACCATTTTCGAAGCCCGTAAACTTGCCGAATGACGTTGTTTCGGTCGGGGTTGGGTTAGCCGGCGTAGTGGTGAAATACTGGGGCAGGCGGGGGTCATTGTAGGCTGCCAGCGAATCCAGAAAGCGCGTGCTAGCCATCTGGTCGTCGGGCCGGTTCGTCACGTTATACGAATAGAACGGACTCGTATTTCCTACTGAAGCGCCAAAAGGCACGGCAAAATCATCGGCATTGGCATTAATGGCCGCGCTGCCATCGGCACCCTTAGCCAGAACTTCGTTGATGACTTTGGTAGCCAGGGCCGGGTCTTTGCGGCTCACCGTATTGGCAAACTTTAGCAGCAGCATATTGCCGACTTTCTTCCATTTGGCAAGATTACCGTTATACACGAGGTCATCGGCACCGGGCATTAATGCGCTCGGCTTGTCAAGGTCAGCCATGCCTTCTCGCACCAGGTCAAACAGGCTTTGAATTCCGGTTGCACCCTCGTAGATATCCTGTTGCTTGTCAAATCCCGGGTGGATATTACCTAGTCCCTGCAACGCCTGCGAGTACGGAATGTCGCCCCAGAGGTCGGTGGCCAACGCAAAATCGTAGGCTTTGATAAGCTTGGCAATACCCGCATAGGCCGGGCTGGTGGCCTGAGTACTCGTAATCAGTGTCTGCGCGCCAATCAGGTCGGTGCCGTACAAATCGCTCCGCCACTCGTTGTCGTAGTTGCCAGTGATAACGTAGCGGTCCTCTGTAAACGGCTGGTTGTTAATACCGGCGTAGTGCTGAATGAACAGGTCCGCATCCCGGCCCAGGGTATTACCTACCACAAAAGCGGTACCAACAGTAATTGTCGGCAACTGCACGTTAGGCGGAACGGCGCTCACGTTGTTTGGGCTAACGTTAACGTCCAGAAACTTATTTGGGGAGCAGCTTACGGCCGCCAGGGCGGCAAGAGCAAGCATCGCATAGCGGAAATTAGCTATATTCTTCATTAGGCTTATGTATGTCGATTAGAGGGAGAACCGCAGGTAGGCGCCATAGCTGCGAACGCTTGGCGGACCCTGTAGGTCGAGCCCCCGAATGTTGCCGGCACCCTGGGTATTCACTTCGGGGAAGAAGTTAGCATTGGGTGCGTAGTAGAACAGGTTACGGCCAGACAGAGAGAAAGAAACGTTGCCGAAGGGAGTATGCTCCAGCAGGCCCTTGGGCAACGCGTAGCTCAGCGATACTTCGCGCAGGGTATAGTGCGTGCCATCGAAGATGTTCAGGTCGCTTTGCAAGCCTTGGTTGCTCCAGTAGCTCTGCGCGTCTATCTGAATGTTGTTGGGCCGGTACGAGGTAGTACCGTCGGGGTTAGTTACCGCAATCACCCCGGGAATGATGCGCGGCTGGTCCCGGTTCTGGCCGGTTTCTTTCAGCATCCCGGCATTGCGGTAGGCCGCCTGCGTGAAGGACAGAATGTCGCCGCCCACAATGGCATCAATCAGGAAAGAGAATGTCAGGCCTTTATAGGCGAAGGTGTTGGTTACACCGCCCTGCCAGTTGATGTTGGGATTGGCCGTCTGCTGCGAGCTAAGCTCGGGCACCCACAGGCCCGTCTGGCCGTTTATCAGGTACTGACCATCCGGAGCAGTTGCTTTTTTCTGGCCCAGAATAACGCCATAAGGCTGTCCTACTACGTACGAAGGTACCGAGCCAATAAATGCACTGCCCGGAATCGACGAGCTGGTAACGCCGGGGTAAATCGACACGACCAGGTTGCGGTTGCGCGTGTAGTTGGCCGTGATATCCCACGAGAAACCCGAAGCAGCTTTCACGGGCGTGATGGTAGCCAAGAACTCAAGGCCCTTGTTTTCCAGACGGCCCGCGTTGGTATAGAAGCTGCCGTAGCCGGTCGTACCGGGGAGCGTAACGGGCAGAATCAGCTGGGTGCTGGCCGTCGTGTAGTACGTAGCGTCCAGGGTAAGCCGGTTGTTGAAGAAGCCTACGTTTGCCCCCACTTCAAATGAGCGGGTAAACTCCGGCTTAAGCTGGTCGCCGCCGCCTAGCGTAGAGCTCGGGGTAAAGCCAACCAAGCCGTTAAACGGATAAGTTACGTTAGCCACATTATTGCCCTGACCTGCCTGCGTGTAGTAAGTGGCAATCTGATAAGGAGGCGCATCGCGGCCTACCTGGGCGATGTTGGCCCGAATCTTCCCGTAGGAGAAAAAGTCAGAGCTGATTTTAAAGGCATCCGTGAACACGAAGCTCGCCGCGAGGGAGGGATACAGATACGTGTTGTGCGCAACAGGCAAAGTCGAGGTCTGGTCAACGCGCGCGGTTGCTTCCAGGAACAAATAGTTATTATAGGCCAACGAGAGCTGCCCGAAATAGCCTAGGGTGCGGCGCTTGAAAGTACCGTTGCCAGCGCCATCGCCGCTACCGTTGAAGTTGGCCGCGTTGCTGAGGTTGTAGAAGCCAGGCAGCGACAGCGAAACCCCCGATACGTACTGCTCATTGCGCACGCGCTGGTTGGTTTGCTGCCCCACCAGTAGCGTAGCGTTCAGCTTGTCGAGGAAGAAATTCTCCTTCTTAGCCGTAATCAACAGGTCACCGGTAAATTCAGTGTACTGAATATTGTCTTCAAAAATCAGACCGGTGGGGTTACGCGCCGAGCTAAGCGCAGCAATCTGCTTACGACGGTCATTATAGGTATCCAGACCAGCCCGGTAGAGTACGCTCAGCCACGGGGTGAACTCGTACCCGATAGTAGCCACGTTGATGAAGCGGGTTACACTGCTCGACGTATTGCTGTTGGCCAGGTTGAAGTTCGGGTTATCCGACCCTGGAAAATAGATGTTAGCACCCAGGGCAGTTTGGTAGGGCTGGTTCTGCAGGTCGAAGCTGCGGGGAACTGCGCCTAGCGTACCGAAGGCGCTACCGCCGTTGCCCGTCTGCGGAGCCAGTTGGTCGGTTTGCGAGAAGTTAACCGAGCCCGTAATGCGAATCTTATTCTGAAGAGTAGAGGCCCCAGCTAGCTGCGCGTTGATGCGGTCCAGGTTTGACGAGGCGGTAATACCCGTCTGGTGCGTGTCGTTGACGTTGAGCGAGAAGTTGGAAGTCCCGTTATTACCGGCCAGCTGCACGCCATTAGTCAGCAACACGCCCGTTTTGAAGAAATTACGGATGTTATCGGGGTATGCTTGGTAGGGTAGGTTAGTACCGTTGGTGAGCAACAAACCGTTAGCCAGGGTAGGCGTAGTGCCAAAGGCGGGACCCCAGGAGGTCGACCTGCCGGTGAAGATATTACCCAGGCCACCTGCCGTAGTATTCACGCCGAGGCTGCCCTGACCGTAGGTGTTCTGAAAATCAGGAAGTCCGAGTACCGTCTGCAGGTTGACACCCGAATTCACATTCACTTCTAGCTTTTTGTTGACGTTGGCCCCCGACTTAGTCGTAATCAGAATAGCTCCCGAGGCGGCCCGTGAACCGTAAAGTGCAGCGGCTGCCGGTCCTTTCAAAATACTGATGTTGGCTACGTTCTCCGGGTCAATATCGGCCAGTCGGTTGGAGGTTTGCGCCCCGTACAGCGTACCGGCCGCACCGCCGTTGGTACGGTCAGTATCATTGCTAATTGGCACACCATCTACCACCACCAGCGGCTGATTGCTTTGCGTTAGCGACGTAATACCCCGGATGTTGATGTTGGTAGAAGAGCCGGCCAAGCCGCTGGAACCCGTAATGTTTACTCCCGAAACCTTGCCTTGCAAGGCATTCACCACATTGGGCTCCGATTTGGCAGCTAGCTGATTACCTTGTACTTCCTGGGTGGCGTAGCCCAGCGTGCGTTTGTCCTTAGCAATGCCAAGCGCAGTTACTACTACTTCGCTCAATTCCCGGGTATCCTGCGCCAGCGCTATGTTAATCTGCGTATTTGTACCAATTACGCGCTCCTGGGTAGCCATACCTACCGAGGAGAAGACAAGGGTACCCCCATCTGCCGGTACCGTCAGCGAAAAGTTGCCATCGGCATTGGTAGAAATACCATTTGTAGTACCCTTCACGAGCACCGTTACTCCCGGCAGGCCCTCGCCGGTTTTCTGGTCCGTAACCTTTCCCGATACTGTCTTGGTCTGGGCCAGAGCAATCTGGAACGCCGTTATCAGTAGCAGAAAGGTTATAAGTAAGCGTCTTTTCATGCAAGTGTAATGGGTAATGTGAAGAAAAATGTGAAATAAATCCAGCCCTAAACTAGGCACTAACAATTAGCCATTCACAACACCTTGCCTATTTTTTTTGCAGAAAATAAAAAAGGCCCCCTTTTTCGCAGGGGGCCTTTTACATAAATAACCTGTAAATCAAGGGTAACACCCTGGTAAAACACCCATAATCTTCTCGCATGAATTTATTACACAGCCTATTCCCTAAAGGAATAGATACGTGGATAGGGCAGCTATATCGCGGGCGATTTAGTAGCTGGACAGTTTAATAGTAGTCCGCCAGCTCAGCATTCACTTGCTTATCGGTATTTCATCCATAGGCGGGGTACTTGACCTTGACCGCTACTATGCTTGTGCACCGCCTCACTCAAATAGCACGCGCGCCGGCGCATATCCGGCAAATTTGAGCAAGTAGATACCAGCCGACAAGCTGCCCCGCGCGAGCTGCACTTGTTGTGCCTGCGGCGTAAACTGGCGCAACACGCGGCCAGTCATGTCAAGCAATTGTGCATCGCCCAGTTCCCGCCAATTAGTGGGCAGGGCCAGTTGTACCGCGTCGCGGGCGGGCGTGGGGTAAGCTAGCGCACTAAGGCTGGCGGCACTGGCCGCCCGCACTGCCAGCGGCGTGCCCGATAATCGCAGCAAGGGCCGTAAAAAATCGCGAATGGTCCAGAACGTGGTATCAGCATACGCCGCATTGCTCTCAAAGGGAATATGCGGCGCCTTGCTGAAGCGGCGCAGAGTGTTGCGGACACCCACGGCCGTAGCGCGCGGGTTCAGGCGGCCGCTGCCATATACGTACTTGGGTGGCAGCCCGCCGCCAATGCGCCCCTGCAGGTAAGGCACTGTGGCATCGGCTGTGCCGTGCACGCTGCACAGCGGGGCATTGCCGGCCTCGATGATGCTGGGGCTTTCGGTGGCGCCGCTCAGGTTGAGCACGGCGGCCACGGCGCTGCTGTAGCCGCCGTTGCCACCAGTACCCTCAATGCCGCCCAGCGCGGCTAGCCCTGCGTAGGCAGGCACTTCGCTGGGTTTGTCTAAGTAACCGGTTTCCAAAGCCATGAAGGCGCCGGCTGATGAGCCGCCCACCACGATGTAGTTGCTGTATACACGGTAAGCTTTAGTGGTGGCCGCATCGCTGCGAAAGAAGCGCACGGCGGCGCGCATATCCTGCATGCCCCGGATGGCGGCCTGGGCCACGCCCGCCGTATCGGCCGGCTGCGCAAGGCCCGTGAGCGGGAAGCCCAGGCGGTAGTCGATGCTGGCCGCCACGTAGCCCAGCCGCGCCATGCGGGTGCAGATGGCCACCATGTACGCGTCGGTTTTTGAGCCTACCAGAAACCCCCCCTGGTGGGCGAAAATGATGAGCGGCCGCCGTTTCACGGTGTCGCCGGCCGGCTGGTAGATGTCCATTGTGAGCGTTTGCGAAGTGCCGCGGTAAGTAGGGGCCGTGGCATAAGCCACGCCGCTGGTCACCGTGACAGTGGCAAACACCGGCTGGTAGTAGCGCCCGCCCGTGGTGTCGGCGGGGGCTAGCTGGGCCGAGGCCAGCCCCGGGCTAGCCAGCAGTAAAAGGACCGTCAGGAAGCGGAGAAGTAGTTTCATAGATAAAATGCTGGCGGGTGTACAACGGCCAAGTTGGTGAGCAGTGGTTTTGCCAACGCAGGTTTGGCGCGGAAGGTTAGTGCGGCGGCGGTGGTTTCTTTGTGAACTTTTGCCACTCCTAGCCTCGGTTCTCGCCATATGCTGCCGCTCGCTCCCCCCTTTTTACAAGCTGGCCAGCGCGTGGCTATCGTGGCGCCCGCCCGCAAAATCACTACTGCCGAAATTGAGCTGGCCCGCCAAACGCTGCGAGGCTGGGGCCTGGAGGTGGTACTGGGCGAGAGCATCGACGCCGCGCACCAGCAGTTCGCGGGCGACGATGCACTGCGCCGCCGCGACTTTCAGCGCCAGCTCGACGACCTCGGCATCCGGGCCATCCTGTGCGCGCGCGGCGGCTACGGTACCGCCCGCCTGGTCGATGAGCTGGACTTCCGCGCCTTTGCCGAAAATCCGAAATGGGTGGCCGGCTTTTCCGATATTACCGTGCTCAACAGCCACTTGCTGCGGCTAGGCTACCAAAGCATTCACGGCGTGATGCCGGTGCTTTTCGGCCAGGAAAACGGCGAGGCCACCCTAGCCAGCCTGCACCACGCCCTGTTTGGCGGGTTGCTGGCGTGCGAGGCCCCGGCCCACCCGCTCAACCGCCCCGGCACGGCCACCGGCGAGCTGGCAGGCGGCAACCTGAGCCTGCTGCATACTATTACGGGTACCGGTTCGCAGGCCAGCTTTGCGGGGCGCATCCTGTTTTTAGAAGACCTCGATGAATATCTCTACCACATCGACCGCATGCTGCTGCACCTGCACCGCAGCGGGCAGCTGGCCGGGCTAGCCGGACTGGTGGTTGGTCACTTTTCGCAGATGCGCGACAACGCCGTGCCCTTCGGCCAAACGGCCTACGAGATTATCGACCACTACGCCCGGCGCTACAGCTTTCCGGTTGGCTACGGCTTCCCCATTGGCCATGAGCCGACCAACCAGGCCGTAGTAGTGGGCCGGCCAGCTACCCTCCGCGTTACGGCCGGGGGCAGCCAGCTTAGTCAGTAAATTACTAGCTTATTGGCACTTGCGTCGCTTGCGCAATACCTGTAACCCGGCCCCGGCCACCAGTCCGCCCACGCCGGCAGCCGCGCCGCAGGTTGTACTTACCGCCATCTATCATGTTGTAGTAAAAGCAATTGCTGAGGATATTGCCGAGCATAGCAGCTACGCGGGCCTTGCCCTCACTGGGCTGCGGCAGGTCAGTCAAATACAGAATTTCGCGCAGGCTGCGCTCGTCCAGTACCTCCATGCGGGGGCGTCGTCGGGGGCGCAGGCGGCGCGCCGTTTCGTGCAACACATTGAGGGGGACGGCCCCGGTAAAGCCGGCAGCCAGGAAGAGGAGTAGTTTCATACGGGCTTCTTTGGTGTCTGCATTCAGGCGCAGCCGGGGCGCCGGGATTGCGCAAAATTTTTGCAAGCATTGCGCCGCGTTGGTCGGGCTGCGTATATTTGCAGCCCTGATGGCTACGAGCCATTGTGGAAAGCGCCGATTTAGCTCAGCTGGTAGAGCAGCTCATTCGTAATGAGCAGGTCGTTGGTTCGAGTCCAATAATCGGCTCACCTATTCCTCCCCGGAGCACCCGGAAAACCGCTTCTCACGTCGTGAAGGCAGTTTTCCGGGTTTTTTGCGTCTGGGGGAATCGGTACTCCTGGGCGCGAAACGTGGGGTTTGCGGCGTGAGCCGCGCCCCCCTTTACGCCCCCTATTTATGGTTACCCAATTTGTGTTCCGTAGCGACAAGAAAGACAATATAGGTTTCCCCGTTCGCTAAGTCACTTATAGTCAGATATTTCTTTATACCACTCTTCAAATCCAGTCGGCGGCCGATAGCGCAACCGGCAACCTTGCCAAAAAACCACGCCGCAAGCTGATTTTTTGACTTCTTTCAGCGAAGCCATTACCGGTTGGGCCAGTGCGTAATAGCAATGGCCGGGGGCCGGCTACTGCGCCCAGCCCGCCAACCCCCGCCCTCCGGGCGCGTACATGTCGGTTGCCTATGTCTGCAAACTCTTCTTCCAAGCTCTCGCTCTACGGTGGCATTGCCGCCAACGTGGCCATCGCCATCAGCAAATTTGTAGCGGCCTACGTCACCGGCTCTTCGGCCATGCTCTCCGAGGGTATTCACTCGCTGGTCGATACCGGCAACGGCGGCCTGCTGCTCTACGGCCTGAGCCGCAGCCAGCGCCCGGCCGATGCGCAGCACCCCTTCGGCCACGGTAAGGAGCTGTATTTCTGGGCGTTGATAGTAGCCGTGCTCATCTTTGCCATCGGCGGCGGCATGTCGTTTTACGAAGGCATTAAGCACTTGGAACACCCCGAGCCGCTCGAAGATGCTAAGTGGAACTACCTCGTGCTGGGCGTGTCCATCATTTTTGAGGGCGCGGCGCTGGTGCTGGCGCTGCGGGCACTGCTCGAAAAGCAGGCGGCGGGCACTAGTTTCTGGACCACCCTACGCACGAGCCGCGACCCGGCCGTGTTTGCCTCGGTGCTGGAGAATGCCGCCGCCGTGGCGGGGCTGCTCATCGCCCTGCTGGGCGTTTATTTTGGGCACCTACTAAATAATCCGCTCTTCGACGGCGGCGCATCCATCATCATCGGCCTATTGCTGATGGGCGTGGCTGTGCTGCTGGTGTCGCGCACCCGGGCACTGCTGGTGGGCGAAGGCGTGAGCGATGACACCCTAGCCGAGCTGCAAACCCTGGCCTGCGGCATCCCCGGCGTGACAACCGTGCGCCCGCCGCTCACTATGTACCTGGCCCCCGACGACGTGATGCTGGCCCTCGATGTGGACTTTGACGACCACCTCACGGCCACGCAGGTAGAAGAGGCCGTGGTGGCGGTGCAAAACAGCATTCGCGCCGGCTACCCTGAGTTTAAACGCATTTTCATCGAAGCCAAATCGCTGGCCGGCCGCGTGTAGCACGCCCCCCCACTAACTGGCTCCGGTGCTGATTATATTCCTGTTATTATGCAAAACAATTTGACTACCAATCCGTTTGCCTCTTTTTGGTGGGGCGGCTACGAGTGCACCGACCAACTCAACGCCTTTGGCAACCGGGTTGATTTTCTGCCCCTCACCGGCCACCTACCGCTCATCGACCAAGACTATGCCGACCTCGGCCAGCTCAAGGTAAAGACCGTGCGCGAGGGCATCCGGTGGGCTATGATTGAGAAAACCCCCTACCAGTACGACTGGAGCACTGTGAAGCTGATGCTCGACGCGGGCGAGCGCCACGGCATTCAGCAGGTGTGGGACATCTGCCACTTCGGCTACCCCGACGACCTGACGCCGCTGCACCCCATGTTTGCCCGGCGTTTTGCGGCGGTATGCCGCGCGTTTGTCGATTTTTATCGCTCGGTGCGGCCCGAGGGCACGCTCATCGTCACGCCCATCAACGAGGTCAGCTTTATGTCGTGGCTAGGGGGGATGTGCGCGGCACCTCCCCCTACTGCGTGGGCCAGGGCTGGGAAGTGAAGCTGGGCCTGATGCGCGCCTACATCGAAGGCAGCTGGGCCCTGCGCGAAGCCGACCCCGGCATTCGCTTCCTGAGCACCGAGCCACTCATCAACATTGTGCCGCCGCCCAACCCCTGGGCTAGCCACGTGCGCGAGGCCAAGCGCATGCACCGCGACCAGTTTCAGGCCATCGATATTCTCTCAGGCCGCATGTGCCCCGAATTGGGTGGCCACGAAAGCCTGCTCGACATTATCGGCTTCAACTACTACTACGACAACCAGTGGCAGCTGCACCCGCACCGCCACCTGGGCTGGAACGACCCGGTAATGGACCCCCGCTGGGTGCCCTTGAGCGAGCTGCTGCGCCAAGCGCATAAGCGCTATAAGCGCCCCTTCGTAATTACCGAAACCAGCCACCCTGGGGTAGACCGGCCGCTGTGGTGGCGCATGATTGGGCGTGAATGTGCCCAGGTGCTGCGCGCTGGCCTGCCGCTGCTGGGCGCCTGCATCTACCCGATGGTCGACCGCCCCGACTGGGACCACCTCGACCAGTGGCACCGCTCGGGCCTCTGGGATGCCGAGCTGCGGCCCGACGGCCCGCCCCGCCGCCTCTTGCACGAGCCCAGCGCCGTGGCCCTGGGCGAGGCGCAGGCTATGGTGCAGCAGGCCCAGCCGCTACCCAAAGCGCCCCGGCGCCGCCCAGTGCTGGTGGGTTAGGAAATAAGGCAAAAAAACACCCGGCGGGCAGTGCTCACCGGGTGTTTTGGCGTAGGGGCTAGTATCTTGCTGGAAGTAGCAACCCTTTTTCTGTGCCTATGCAAGCCGTTGCCCACCTGTACTCGCCCATTGGCATGGTCGCCCTGCATGGCTCCGATGCCGGGCTGCACGCCGTGCAGTTTCTCGACCACGACGTGCCGCCGCCCACGGCCCTAGCCGATGTTGCCGCTTGCCTGCAAGAGCCTCATCGCCAGCTGCAAGCGTATTTCAACCGGGAGCTGCGCGAGTTTAAGTTGCAGTGCGAGCCGCTGGCGGGCACCGAGTTCCAAAGGCAGGTGTGGGCCGCGCTGGCTAGCATTGCCCACGGCCGCACGGCCTCGTACCTCGACGTGGCTAAGCTGCTGAATAACCCCAAGTCGGTGCGGGCCGTGGGTGCGGCCAATGGCCAGAACCCGCTGGCCATTGTGTGGCCCTGCCACCGCGTGATTGGGGCTAGCGGTGCGCTCACGGGCTACGCGGGCGGGCTGGTGCGCAAGCAGTGGCTGCTGGCCTTCGAGCAACCCGAGCGCCAAGGCGCGCTCTTTGGATAAGCCAAACTGCTTACATTAGCGGTGCTTACTTCTTCCTTTTCTTATGAAAAACCTTTCCATACTGCTAGCCCTCCTGGCGGCCGGGCCCGCCGGTGCCCAAACGATGGCAGCCATCAAGCCCCTGCCCTACCCCCAAACGCGCAAGGTGGATACTACTACCACCTACTTTGGCACCAAGGTGGCCGACCCCTACCGCTGGCTCGAAAACGACCAAGCCGCCGACACCAAGGCCTGGGTGCAGGAAGAAAACAAAGTCACGCAGGACTACCTGAGCAAGATTCCGTTCCGCGAGGCCATCCGCCAGCGCCTCACCAAGCTCTGGAACTACGAGAAATACTCGGCTCCCCGAAAGGAAGGCAAGTACACGTATTTCTCTAAAAATACGGGCCTGCAAAGCCAGTTTGTGCTGTACCGGCAGCTCGGCACGGGCGCGCCCGAGGTATTTCTGGACCCCAACACGTTTTCGAAGGACGGCACGACCTCGCTGGCCGGCCTCAGCTTCACGCACGACGGCAGCCTGGCCGCCTACCAGATTTCGGAGGGCGGCTCCGACTGGCGCAAGGTTATCGTGCTCAACGCCGCCACCAAAGCCATTGTGGGCGACACGCTCAAGGATGTCAAGTTTTCGGGACTGGCTTGGAAAGGCAACCAGGGCTTCTACTACAGCAGCTACGACAAACCCAAGACTGGCAGCCAGCTGGCCGGTAAAACCCAGATTCACAAACTCTACTTTCACAAGCTGGGCACGCCGCAGAGCACCGACCAGCTCATTTTCGGCGGCGAGAAAGACCCTAACCGCTACATCGGAGCCGACCTCACCGAAGATGAGCGCTTCTTGGTGATTTCAGCCAATAATACGACCACGGGCAACAAGCTCTACCTGCAGGACCTGAGCAAGCCGGGCAGCCCCATCGTGAATGTGGTGGCCGACGAAAAAAGCGATGTGAACGTGGTGGACAACGTGGGCAGCAAGCTCTACATCTTTACCAATTACCAGGCGCCCAACTTTCGGCTCGTGACCGTGGACGCCGCCGCGCCCCAGCAGGCCAACTGGAAAAACCTCATTCCGGAAACCAAGAACGTACTGAACGTGAGCACAGTAGGTGGCCGCATTTTCGCCACTTACCTCAAGGATGCCACCTCGCTGGTCGAAGAGTACGACCTGGCCGGCAAGAAGCTGCGCACCATCCAGCTGCCGGGGGTAGGGGCGGCCAGCGGCTTCCGGGGCAAGAAGGAGGACAAGGAAACGTATTACACCTTCACTTCTTACACCTACCCGCCCACCATTTTCAAGTACGACCTGGCCAGTGGCAAATCAACATTGTACAAGAAGGAGGGCGTGCAGTTCGACCCCAGCAAGTACGAGTCGAAGCAGGTGTTCTACAATTCCAAGGACGGCACCCGCATTCCGATGCTCATTACTTATAAGAAGGGCCTGGTGATGAACGGCAAGAATCCGACCCTGCTTTATGCCTACGGCGGCTTCAACATCAGCCTGACGCCGGGCTTCCGCACTTCCAATATCATCTTGCTCGAAAACGGCGGCATCTACGCCGTGCCCAACCTGCGCGGCGGCGGCGAGTACGGTGAGGCCTGGCACAACGCCGGCATTAAACTCAAGAAGCAGAACGTGTTCGACGACTTTATTGCGGCCGCCGAGTATTTGATTAAGAACAACTACACCTCGAAAGACTACCTGGCCATCGAGGGCGGCTCGAACGGCGGCCTGCTCATCGGGGCTACCATGAGCCAGCGGCCCGACCTGTGCAAGGTGGCTTTCCCGGCCGTGGGCGTGATGGACATGCTGCGCTACAACCAGTTTACGGCCGGCGCCGGCTGGGCCTACGACTACGGCACGGCCCAGGACTCGCCCGAGATGTTCAACTACCTCTACAAGTACTCGCCCTACCACGCCCTGAAGCCAGCCGTGTACCCGGCCACGATGGTGACCACCGCCGACCACGATGACCGCGTGGTGCCGGCGCACTCCTTCAAGTTTGCCTCGCGCCTGCAGGAAGACCAGCGCGGCCCGGCCCCGGTGCTCATCCGCATCGAAACCAAGGCTGGCCACGGCGCGGGCCGCAGCACCGCCCAGGTTATCGGCCAGGAGACCGACAAATGGGCTTTCATGTTCGAGAATATGGGGGTAAGCTACAAACCGGCTATCTAACGGGGCTAGCCCCACTATTTTATAAAAGCGGGATTCGAGTCTATCAGTGGCTTGAATCCCGCTTTATTTTTGAGCGTGAAGTATCTACTGCCTGCTTTATTCTGCGCTAGCCTGCCCCTGAGCGAAGCGGCTGCGCAACAAGTAGTTCCACTTCTGAAAAAGGCGTTTCTCGATTCGACCTGGCATGCGCTGCCCTCGGCGGCCGGCGCCTACTACTGGCTTATCGAACGGGGAAGCATACAGTATAAGGCTAGCCGGCCCTCCTATTCTTTGGCTAGCATGCTGCGGCATCCGGCTCGCGGCACCCTGCCACCGGGGTGGGCGCCGCCGGCTCGGTGGCCAGCAGCAGAAAGAAAAGCCCGGTGAGGATGCCAATGTGCGTTTCCAGCGTGTATTCGACCAGAAAGGAAAGCGTCACCACTACGTAGAGCAGCACCAGCGTAATGTTGCGCCGCCGCAGGGCTAGCCAAAGCGGATAATAAAAGCCTAGCAAAAACACGCCCAAGCCTACCAGCCCATAAGCGACCATGTTGTAGATGAACTGATTATGCGGCATTAAGTAGTGGCGCCGCGCTATCTGCGGGTACATGTAGCCGTACTGCTCGGCCATTGCTTCATCCATTTTTACTTTACTCACCCCTAGCAGCGGGTGCTCGCGAATGATAACCCAGGCCACTTTGTAGGAATACACCCGGGCCGTAACCGAGTAGTTATTAGCCGCATCTACCGATGAGAGCCGGTCCGTATCGTCGCGGGTATTAGTAATCTTATTTTGGAGCGTCGGAAATAGCAGCAGGCACCCGCCTGCCAGCGCCGCCAGCAGCACGGTTGTGGTAAATACTACCCGCCAGCGCCGCTGTTGCCAGCCCAGCCACCCTAGCCACAGTACCCCGCCCACATACATGGTGGCGAGGCCGCTGCGCACCGCCAGCAGGTGCTGAAAGATAAACAGGAGGATAACTCCGGCCGCCGTAGCCCGCCGTAGCCTAATCGCTAGTGTTTTGTCGAATACCAGCACGGCGCCGGTAAGCACGGCCATGCTGATGAGCAGACTAAACCGAATATGGTCGGGAATAGTCGGCATTACCTTAGACTGCAGGTAAATTTTATTTATCTCCTGCTGGTTGCAAAGGTAGTTAATCGTCGCGCCGAGAGTCGCAAGCAAGCAGCAACCAATAAGCACCAGCCAGAGCACGTTTGTGTGGCGCCTGCGCAAGGGAGGCAACAGCCAAAATGACACCGGCAACAGGAGAAAGGGCAGCTGCAATAAGAGGTCTTGCCACAGAATCGGCTGCAGCAAACTACTGTTAATCAATCCCGTAACAACGTGTAGCAGATAAATAAGCGTAAAGCTCAATAGCTCGGGCCACTGGGCCCGTCGGGCAATACGCCGGTGGCTGATGCCGTAGCCTACACTCGTTAAAAACAATCCGGCAACCCCAATACTAGGCAGTATTCTTATTGCAAAAGCCAGAAAAATTCCAACAATAATAACTATACTCCAGCCTACACTAAGCTGGCGTACCCTAGCTTCAGAAAAGAAACTCCACATTCAGGAAATATAGACTGCACGCAGCTTGGAAGAAAATAATTAACTCTAGTAACCACCAACAAGTATGTATGTAGTATTTAGTTACCAGTCTGAAAAGCTATCGAAATTATATCTACCTACTTTGCTTAAAGATGCGCTTGAATTTCTTCCAGCCAATTAACAATTCCACTTGCCTGGTTGCCAGCTTATCAAGGAGGCTAACGGGAAAAAGGCCGTTCTTTATATATACGCTGTCGCTGCCATCTTTATACCAGCTAACGTAATTATGCTCTTTCAGCCAAGAAGTTATCTCCGGCAAAAAAGGATTTGTGTAGTATTTTCCGTGCGTCTCAATAGAAAGGACTTGCGGTTGGCTTTGCAGGTATTTCAACACATACCACTCGGCTCCTTCAATATCTATACTAAGTAACTCAATGGTGCCGTCGTCAATAGTCGAAAACTGCACGCAAGGCACCTCAAATGTAGTAGTGTTGCTAATATGGTACCGGTCATTTTCCAGCGCCGGGCTGGTAGGCAGGTCGGTAGCGAAAGTCGAAGAAGCCGCTTTGGAAAGCTTTAGAAACCCAGTGGTGTGCCAGACGGCTACGGCATGCACAATAACATTTTTTGAAGCAAAGGCCTGCTTGATTTGCGCAGCTATTTCCGGGTCGGCTTCTACCAGCGTAGTCTTTACGTTGTCATTTATGAAATCCAAGACGTTAGATGTTTCGGGCACGTAAACCCCAACCTCGCATACATGACCAAATTTTAATTTCTTAGCCGAAAGCTTTTTATATAATCTGGTCATAAGCTTAAACAGTTTTCTGTTTTTTTAGCAAGTAAGAATACGTCTGCATCAATCAAAAAATAAGCGCGGCGGCTGAATATTACAGCACCTGGCTCCGCGCCTCTTTTACAACTGGAAACCTTCTGCTCTAAGCTCGCCACGCCAGCCCGGCGTCTGCTGAGCAGCCCCCGGAAGCCACCCGGGAACAGCTCTCCGCACTGCACTCAACGGATGTAAAAGTACTGCCGGGAGGGCGGTTGCGGCCAGGCGGCCGGGTAAGCTTGCAACGGCGCCGGCGGCCGCACAAACCAAAATCCTCTTGCCCTGCTTTGCGCGGCCCCACCACGCCACCAGCGGCTTTTGCCCACAAAAAAGCTCCGACCGGCTGGTCGGAGCTTTTGCATTGTCACTGCCCGGCGGCGCTAGTCGAAGATATAGCGCACGCCCACTTGGGCGCGCCAACGGCTAGCCAGGCTGGGGTCGATGTAGAAAGTCTGGCTGCCGCCCCGGAAGGTGAAGGATGGCGTATCGCTGGTGAAGCCGGCCACGTCGATGAGGCGGTTATTGCCCACGAGCTGGCGGTTGCCCCAGCTACGGTTCAGCAGGTTGCCCAGGTTCAGGATGTCGAGGCTGAGCTGGAGCGTATTGCGCTTGCCGCCAGCCGTTTTTACGGAGAAGTCCTGCAGCAGCTTGGCATCGAGCTGGGTGTACCAGGGCGAGATGGCCCCGTTGCGCGCCGAGTACTCGCCGCGGTGCTGGCTCAGGTACTTATCCTGGCCGATGTAGGCATCGAGCTGCTGCCACTGCTGGGCGGCCGAAACCGTTTGGCCAGCGGCGTTGGTATAGGCCACCAGATTAATCTGGTCCTGAGTTTTGGGGATAAAAATCAGGTCATTACCGTCGATATTGTCGCGGTTTAGGTCGCCGGCGTAGGTGTAGCTGAAGCGGTTGCCCTGGCCAGCCTCGAAGAAGAAGCCGAGGGTAGTGGCCATGTGGTCGTTAGCGTAGGCAAAGCGCCGGCCACCGGCCGCGATGAAGCGGTGCTGCAAGCCAAAGTCGCTGTAAGCCAACGAAGGCTTATTGGGATTGCCCACCACCGGGAGGCGCTGAAAGGCGTCGCCGGCAATCTCGCCGGGGTTTGAAGTCACGTCCTTGGCCTGGGCGTAAGTGTAGGCCCCGGTGAGGTAGAAGCCGTTGGTAAACTCCTTGCGCAGCTGGCCGGTAAGCGAGTACTGGTAGCCCTGGCTCGTGTTGGTGAGGCCAATAACCCCGGCGTCGAGGAAAGTAAAGTTGCCATCGGGGCCGTTGAAAGAATTGAGGCGCGGGCCGCTAGCCGGGTAAATCTGGCGGTTATCGGCGCCGGCCAGCGTCTGGGTCGGCGTTACCAGGTTGTAGTTCTGGTGGAGCACGGCGTTGATATCCTTCGTATAAATAGCCTCAATCGTTCCCACGATGCCGCCGGGCAGCAGCTGGTCCACGGCCAGGTTGGTGCGCCACACCTGCGGAAACCTGAAATCGCGGCCCGTGGTATTAATCTGGAACGTGTACCCGTTGCCGAAGCTGGCGTTGGAAGCCTGGTTGCTAATCCACACGAACGGAATGCGGCCGGTAAAAATGCCAGTGCCGCCGCGCACCTGGGTTTTGGCCCCGTCGCCCTGCGAAGTGTAGTTGAAGCCCAGGCGGGGCGAAAACAGCGGCGTCGAGCTTGGCAGCTGCGACACGTCGAGCTTCACCGGGTTGCCGTTGGCATCGTGGAACGTAGCGGCCGAAATCTGTGGGTTTGGGGCGACGCTGGTACCGTAGAAGGGCATATCGGCGCGCACGCCCAGCGTCAGTTTCAGGGCTTGGCTAGCCTGGTATTCGTCCTGCAGATACACGCCCAGCTGCGCCACGTTCACATCTACTTGCTGCACGGGCTTGGCCGCGCCGGCCGCAGCCGTGGCATTGAAGTCAAGGTAGCCAGGCTTGCCGGGCTGGGTATCGGCCAGAAAGTCACTCAGCTCCAGCCGGTAGTAGCCGTAGCGCTGCAGGTTAAAGCCGTTCGTGAAATTAAAGTGCTCGTAGTTGGCCCCGGCCGTCACAATGTGCTTGCCGGCAAAGTAGCTCAGGTTGTCGGTAAGCTGTATAATGTTCTGGTTAAGGATATTATTGGCCGAAAACTGCTCGGTACCCACGCTGGTGTAGGTGGTGCCGCCCTGGGTGATGTCAATCATCGGGAAGAAGGTGGGTCTAGGTAGCGCGCGAAAGTCGCGGAAGGCCGAGAAGCCCGCCTGGGCCTTATTGCTGAACTTGCCACCCCCGAAGGTGCTGTTGAGTTCGGCCACTACCGAGTTCAGGTTGTTGTTGATAGTGTAGCCCGAGTTCGAAAACTGCAGCGTGTTGACGCCGGGCACCCGCGACGACGGCGCGATGGCAATGGGGTGCGGCCCCTGCTCGCGGTAGCTTTTGAGGTAGTTGTAGCGAATCGAGAAGGTATTGCCAGGGCTGATGTTCCAGTCAATCTTGGCCAGAATCTTATCCGAGTACGTGTGGTAGTTGAAGCCCTGGTAAGTGCCGGGGTCGTAGTTGTACACCGACGTCAGGCGCTGCCGAATCAGGTCCAGGTCCGATTGCAGCACCCGGCTCACGCCGTTGAGCTGGCCATTGAGGGCCTGCTGGGCCTCGGCGGCGCTGGTGGCGGGCCGGTAGGTCTGGCCGGGGTCGGTCTGGCGGGTCAGCTCGGCATTGGCAAAGAAAAACAGCTTGTTCTTGATAATCGGGCCACCCAGGGCAAAGCCCGTTTGGTTGAATTTCAGGCTAGGGTTGTCGATGGTAGCCCCCTCCACGTTCTTGCCAATCAGGCTCTGGTTGCGATAGTACGTGTATACCGTTCCCTTAAAGTCGTTGGTACCGCTCTTGGTCACGGCATTGATGCCGGCGCCAGTGAAGCCCCCCTGGCGCACGTCGTAGGGCGCCAGGCTCACCTGAATCTGGTCGATGGCATCCAGGCTTACCGGCTGCGAGTTGGTCTGGCCGCCGGGCGTGGGCGAGTCGAGGCCAAACGAATTGTTGAAGATGGAGCCGTCGAGCGAAAAGTTGTTATACAGCGTATTGCGCCCGCCAAAGCTCTGGCCGCTGGCTTGCGGCGTGAGGCGGGTAAAGTCTTCCTGCGAGCGCGAGATGGTAGGCAGCGTGCGGATGGCCGTCGAGCCGATATTGGTCACGGCGCCGGTGCGGTCGGGGTTAATCTGGCTGTCGCGGTTGCCTTTCACTACCACTTCATCGAGTTTTTGGCCGCTGCCCTCGGTCAGCGTCAGCCGCATTTCGTAGGTCTTGCCCAGCGTGAGCTGAATATTATTCTGGACTTCGGTTTCGTAGCCCACAAATGACACCTTCACCTCATAAGGCCCCCCGATGCGCATGTTCAGCAGGTCAAACTGCCCATTGTCGCGGGTAGCCGTGCCGTAGGTAGTGCCCGAGGGCAGGTGGGTGGCAATTACGGTAGCACCGGGCAGCGGCTGCCCCTTGGCATCGAGCACCAGACCCTTCACGGCAGAGGTCGTAACGCCTTGCGCCTTAACCTGATAGCTACCAGTGAAAAGCACAAAGCCCAGCAGCCAGAGTAGATAGTGTTTCATATACGGCTTTTTTATTTACCCAGGGCGCATCCCTGGATTTTCGCCGTAAAATTACCGTAACATTTATGTTATGCTTGCATCACATTTTAGTAACAATGCAAAACTTAACATTACGCATCCGGCATTACTTTCAGTAATTCTTCATTATCAGCTACTTACTCTAACAAAATTTCCGCTCACAGCATTTACGGCACCGCTGCCTAGCGCAACGGCGCGCTACTTCGCCAGCCGCTTCAACTCAGTATACAGCGTATTACCAGCGAAAAACAGCTGCGTGACCATGCCCACGTGCTTTTTGCCGGGTAAAATCGTGTACTTGGGCGCCTCGCCCAGCGCCGTGAGCCGCTCCCGAAACTTTTCGCTGCTGCCTTTGATGCTTGGGTAGGTATCGCCGCCAATGTAGATGCTCATAGGTGGCGCGCTAGCCCGCACGTGGTAGAGCGCCGAGGCCTGCCGCCACACCGCCGGGTCTTTGCTAAACGGCACGAGGTATTTCTCGTCGCCGGGATACTGCATTTTGGTGAGGTAGTCGAGCATATCGAGGCCGGCCGGGTCGTCGAGCAGCACGGCGTGCACGGCGCGGGCGGGCAGGCCGTGCCTGGCCAGCAGCGTGTCGGAGCCGGTAGCCAGCAGCGCGGCTAGCCCGCCGCCCGCCGAGTGGCCCAGGAGCACGAGGCGGCTAGGGTCGCCGCCGTACTCGGTGATGTGCGCCACCGTCCAGGCCAGGGCGCGGGCGCAGTCGTCGGCCTGCTGGGGCACCAGCACCTGCGGCGCCAGCCGGTAGCTAATTACCACGCCCACGAAGCCATTTTTGGCCAGCCGCCGGCCGATGGCTTTATACAGAATGTCGTCTTTGCTGCCGCTGTTCCAGCTGCCCCCGTGGATGAAGAGCACCACCGGGCGCGGCGCGGCGGCCTTAGCGGTGGGCTGGTAGATGTCGAGCAAGTGCCGCCTGGCGTCAAAATCGGGGGCCGCGGCGGCCACGTAGGGCACGTCGGCTATGCGGCGGCTAGCCTGGGCCACGGCCCATTCATTGGTGCATAGCACGGATGCGGCAGCCAGCAGCAGGCCGAGCGGCGGCAAAGCCAGCCAGCGAAAAACAGACTTCATACAGAGGTAGTTAGTAACCTGGTCGTTGTCCGGCTTTAATGCCAGCGCTTTTTCTTTAACGGCACGATAATGGCGGCTACCGTTTTTTCTACGTAGATTACATTAATTCGGCCCGCCTTAGCGGCCAGCTATCCTTATGCAACACTACACTGCCTCCCCCGTTTCGACTATCACCACGGCCCGCACCCGCACCCACGAGCTACAGCTCTGGACGCCCTGCTTTACGGCCGTAGCCGCCGGCACCAAGCCTTTCGACGTGCGCGAAAACGACTCTGATTTTCAGGTCGGCGATGCGCTCCTAATTCGAGAATACGACCCCGATACGAGTACTTACAGCGGCCAAACGCTGCTGCGCTGGGTGAGCTACGTAATGCCGGGCGGCGCTTTTGGCGTGGAAGCCGGCTGGTGCGTGCTGGGCCTCGGCAACGTGGCCCCGCTGCCCGCCGGCATCACCGATACCCGCCTCTGGTAGGGGCCGCTAGCCCCAGGTTGGTCAAAAACTTGCTGCCCCGGTATTTCAACCGGAGCCAGGTGTATTTTTGCCCATTCGAATTGGGGCTATTCTTTTGCGTCAGGCTTTCTAATTTTTTCTCCGCGTGTTTTTTTGGCTCACTCCCTGCCTGCGGCGCGGGGCTTTTGTTTTTCTGCTAGGCGCAGCGCTTGGCCTGCCCGCCCACGCCCAAAAGGGTAAAAAGGACAGCAAGTCTACCCCACCCCCTAGCGGCCCACAGCGCTTGCAGCCGCTGTTTGGAGGCCTCACGGCGGCGCAGGCACAACAGGCCGTCGGGGCTAGCGTGCTGGCCGATGTGGACCGCAGTTTTCCCTCGCGGCCCGAGGCCAGCAAGTTTTTCAGCACCAAGGGCTTTGAGTATCTGCAAGAAAACCAGCCCGATACGGCCGTCGTGCGCTTTAATTTAGCCTGGGCGCTCGACCCCAAAAACCCCGAGCCTTACCGGGGGCTAGCCGTGCTGCTGAGCCGCCGCCCCGATGCCTCGCCCGAGGCCATTCAGGCGCTGGTGCTGCAGGGCCTGGCCGTAGCTCCCACCAATGGGCTACTGCTCACCGATGCCGCCAACACGGCCCTAGCCCGCTACGAAGAAGGCAAGAAAAAGAAAGAGTTGCAGCAGGCCAGCGACTACGCCCAGCGCGCCCTGCTGGCCGACAGCACCAATGCCAATGCCTGGCAAGCCCAGGCGCGCATCCTGTATTACCAGGAGAAATACGCCGAAGCCTGGCAGGCCGTGCGCAAGGGCCAGAGTCTCAGCCTCACCAGCCTCGACTTTCAATTTTTGAGCGAGCTGATGGCCAAAATGCCCGACCCGGAAGGCAAGTTTAAGTAGGCAGGAGGCGAAAATGCGGGGGTATAAAAATTGCGAAATTACCAAGTAGTCTAGCTTTCATATTTCGCACATCCCCGCCTTTTTACAGCACTTAAAACAACCCGGCCGCCACGCGGCGGATGGCTTCGGCCTTACCCATCGAATAGTAGTGCAGGCAGGGCACGCCGTGGGCCATGAGCTCGCGGCTTTGGTTAAGGCACCACTCGATGCCGACTTCACGGGCGGCGGCATTGTCTTTGGCCTGGTGAATGGCCTCGGCCAGGGCCTCCGGAATGCTGAGGAAGAAGGCCCGGGGCAGCGCCGTGATTTGCGCTTTGGTAGTCAAGGGCTTGAGGCCGGGGATAATGGGCACGGTGATGCCCGCATCGCGGCAGCGCTTCTCAAATTTGAAAAACTCCTCGTTGTCGAAGAACATCTGGGTCACGATATAATCGGCGCCCCGGTCGATTTTCTGCTTCAGGAAGCGGATGTCCGAGCCGTGGTTGGGCGCCTCGAAGTGCTTTTCGGGATAGCCGGCGGTACCAATGCAGAAGTCGGTACACAGCACGGGCTCAGACCCCTCGGGCTGGTACTGCTCGTCGTGGTCGTGGTAGCGGCCGTGGTTGAGCGAGTCAATCTGGCCGATGAGGTCGCAGGCGTAGGTGTGGCCGTCGGGGTGCGGCTGGAAATGGCCTTCGCTCTTGATGGGGTCGCCGCGCAGGGCCAGCACATTGTCGATGCCCAGGAAGTGCAAGTCAATCAGCGCATTCTCGGTTTCCTCCCTGGCAAAGCCGCCGCAAATGAGGTGCGGCACCGTGTCTACGTCGAAGCGGTTTTTGATGGCCGCGCAGATGCCCACCGTGCCCGGCCGCTTGCGCACGGCCTTGCGCTGCAAGAGGCCGCCGGGCCGCTCGCGCAGCACAAACTCCTCGCGGTGGTAGGTGACGTCGATAAACGGCGGCTTGAATTCCATCAGCGGCTCGATATTCGAAAACAGGCTGTGGATATTTTCGCCCTTGCGGGGCGGCAGCACCTCGAAGGAGAAAAGCGTTTTGCCCTCGGCGCGGCGCAGGTGTTCGGTTACTTTCATTGTATGCAGCCCCACCCCCAACTCCTCCCCTTGGGGGAGGGAAGCCGGACGATTTTTAGGCAGGTTTTCAAGCTAAAAAACTGTAAATTAGCACTAGAGTTTCTCCCCCGCGGGAGAGGAACTGGGGTGGGGCTACGCCGGGTCGTAGTTCAAATTCGGCATCAGCCAGCGCTCCAGCTCGGCCAGCGGCATGTGCTTGCGCTCGGCAATGTCGGCCACCTGGTCGCGGCCTATCTTACCCAGGCCGAAGTACTTAGCGGCCGGGTGCGCATAATAAAGCCCGCTCACGGCGGCAGTGGGGTACATGGCCAGGTTTTCGGTGAGCGTGATGCCGGTTTGCCGCTCGGCATCGAGCAAGCGGAAGAGCGTGATTTTTTCGGTGTGGTCGGGGCAGCCGGGGTAGCCGGGCGCGGGCCGAATGCCCCGGTATTCCTCCTTAATCAACTCCTCGCCGCTGAGGTTTTCGTTGGGCGCGTAACCCCAGAACTCCTCGCGCACGCGCTGGTGCAGGCGCTCGGCGAAGGCCTCGGCCAGGCGGTCGGCCAGCGCCTTTATCATGATGCTCGAGTAATCGTCGTGGTCGGCCTCGTACTTTTTAATGAGTTTTTCGATGCCTAGCCCGGCCGTCACGGCGAAGCCACCGAGGTAGTCTTGGCGGCCGGTTTCCTTGGGCGCGAGGTAGTCCGAAAAGGCCACGTTGGGTACGCCGGGGCCTTTTTCGCCCTGCTGGCGCAGCGTAAAAAACTCGTCGCGCACGTGCTGACGGGTATCATCCTCGTAGATTTCGATGGTATCGTGGTCCTTGGTATTAGCTGGCCAGAAGCCCAGCACGGCCCTAGCGGTGAGGCTTTTATCAGCAATGACTTCGGCCAGCATCCGCTGCGCATCTTCGAAGAGACGGCGGGCGGCTTCACCCAGGTTGTCGTCTTCCAAGATGCGCGGATACCGGCCCTTCAGCTCCCAGGTGTGGAAGAAGGGCGTCCAGTCGATATAGCGCGCCAGCTCGTCGAGCGGGTAGTTATCCAGCACCTGCGTGCCCAGGAAACTGGGTTTGGTAATGGGCGTGGTTTCCCAGTCGGCGTGGTAGCCATTGGCGCGGGCGGCGTCGATGCTGAGGTAGTTTTTATCGCGCTGGCGGCTGGCGTGGTCATCGCGCAGGGCCGCGTACTCGGCGGCGATGGTAGCGGTGTAAGTAGCCTTGCCCGTGCCAAGCAGGCTAGCGGCCACGCCTACCGAGCGCGAGGCATCGTTCACGTAAACTGCTGACCCTGAGTAAGCCGGGGCGATTTTTACGGCCGTGTGCAGGCGCGAAGTAGTAGCCCCACCAATGAGCAGTGGCACTTGCAGCTTGCGCTTTTCCATCTCGCGGGCCACGTACACCATCTCATCGAGCGAGGGCGTGATGAGGCCGCTGAGGCCGATAATGTCGGCGCCCTGCTTCTGAGCCTCGTCCAGAATGCGCTCCAGCGGCACCATCACGCCGAGGTCCACAATCTCGAAATTATTGCAGGCCAGCACCACGCCCACGATGTTCTTGCCGATGTCGTGCACGTCGCCTTTCACGGTGGCCAGCAGTATTTTACCGGCCGTTTGGCGGGCCGCGCCGGCCTTTTCGGCTTCGAGGAAGGGCTGCAAGTAGGCCACGGCCTTCTTCATCACCCTAGCCGACTTCACTACCTGGGGCAGGAACATTTTGCCGGCGCCGAAGAGGTCGCCTACTACGTTCATGCCGGCCATCAGCGGGCCTTCAATCACGTCGAGCGGGCGGCCGACTTGCTGGCGCACTTCTTCGGTATCCTGGTCGATAAACTCGGTGATGCCACGCACCAGCGCGTGTTGCAGGCGCTCGGCCACCGGCAGGCTGCGCCAGGCGTCGGCCACTACTTCGACCTTGCCCTTTTGCTTCACCGTTTCGGCAAAGTCCACGAGGCGCTCGGTGGCATCGGCGCGGCGGTTAAGCAGCACGTCCTCACAGAGTTTGAGCAAATCCTTCGGAATTTCGTCGTACACCGCCAGCTGGCCGGCGTTCACGATGCCCATGTCGAGGCCGGCCCGGATGGCGTGGTAGAGGAAGGCCGCGTGCATGGCCTCACGCACCACGTCGTTGCCGCGGAAGGAGAACGAGATGTTGCTGACGCCGCCGCTGGTGCGGCAGCCGGGCAGGTGTTCCTTTATCCACTTCACGGCCGCAATGAAGTCGAGCGCGTAGTTGCGGTGCTCCTCCAGGCCGGTGCCCACGGTGAGGATGTTGGGGTCGAAGATGATGTCCTCGGCGGGAAAGCCAACTTCTTTAACCAGAATATCATACGAGCGCTGGCAGATGGCAATGCGCCGCTCGTAGCTATCGGCCTGGCCGTCTTCGTCGAAGGCCATTACTACCACGGCGGCGCCGTACTGGCGCACCAGCCGGGCGTGGTGGCGGAAGCGCTCCTCGCCTTCCTTCAGCGAAATCGAGTTGACGATGCTCTTGCCCTGCACGCACTTGAGGCCCGCCTCCAGCACCGTCCACTTCGACGAGTCAATCATTATCGGCAGGCGCGCAATGTCGGGCTCCGAGGCGATGAGGTGCAGGAAGGTGGTCATCACGGCCTCCGAGTCGAGCATGCCCTCGTCCATGTTGATGTCGAGCACCTGCGCGCCGTTTTCGGCCTGGGCGCGGGCTACGGCCAGCGCCGCCTCGTAGTCGCCCGAGCGAATGAGCCTAGCGAAGGCGCGCGAGCCCGTCACGTTGCAGCGCTCGCCAATGTTGACGAACAGGCTTTCGGGCGTGATGTTAAACGGCTCCAGACCAGCGAGGTGCGTGGTGCCCTTGGCCAGGCGCTCGCCGTTACCGCTCAGGGCTAGCGACGAAACCGAGGCCTGCTCATCATCAACCAGTTGAGCCGAGGGGCTAGCGGATGCAGCTGCGCAGCGTGCACTGCGCGCGGGCCGTAGCTGTCGGCCAGCTTCTTGAGCTCGGCAATGTGCTGGGGCGTGGTGCCGCAGCAGCCGCCCACTACGTTTAGCAGGCCCTCCTTGAGGTAATCCTCGACCAGGGCCGCAAATTCCTGGGCGCTCTCGTCGTAGCCGCCGAAGGCGTTGGGCAGGCCGGCGTTGGGGTAGGCCGACACGGGCACGTCGGCGAGCCTAGCCAGCTCGCGCACGTAGGTGCGCAGCTGGTCGGCCCCGAGCGCGCAGTTGAGGCCCACACTCAGCAAGGGCAAATGCTTGATGCTGTGCCAGAATGCCTCCACCGTCTGGCCGCTCAGGGTGCGGCCCGAGGCGTCGGTGATGGTGCCCGAAATCATGACGGGCACCACGCGGCCGCCTTCGTTGAAAAACTGCTGCACCGCGAAGAGGGCGGCCTTGGCATTGAGGGTATCGAAGATGGTTTCGATGAGCAGGGCATCGACGCCGCCGTCCACGAGGCCGCGGGTTTGCTCGAGGTAGGCGGTGGCTAGCTCATCGAAGGTCACGGCCCGAAAGCCGGGGCGGTTGACGTCGGGCGAGAGCGAGGCCGTGCGGTTGGTGGGCCCGATGGCCCCGGCCACGAAGCGCGGCTGCGCCGGATTCCGGGCCGTAAACTCGTCGGCCACCTCACGGGCCAGCCTGGCCGACTCGTAGTTAAGCTCATACACCACGTGCTCCAGGGCGTAGTCGGCCTGCGCGATGGTGGTGCCGCTGAAGGTATTGGTTTCGACCATGTCGGCCCCGGCCGCGAAATATTCGGCGTGAATGGCCCGGATAATATCGGGCCGCGTAAGGCTCAGCAGGTCGTTGTTGCCGCGCAGCGGACGCGGGTGGTCGGCAAAGCGGGTGCCTCTAAAGTCGGCCTCTTCCAGCGGGTAGCGCTGAATCATGGTGCCCATGGCGCCGTCGAGCACCAGCAGGCGCTGGCGCAGTAAGGTAGGCAGGGGCGACGTATAAGCGGAGTCGGTGGCGACGGCAGGGGCTAGCGCGGGGGCGGCGGACATATCTTCTGGAAGCAAAATCGGGAGCAAAAAGCGCCTATCCAGAAAGAAAGCCGCGCCGGGCAGCGCAGGTTCCGGCTGATATCTTCTTCGGCCCAAGTGCTTGGCCGAACAGGAGTTGGCACCTACTCGGGGTAGGTTGCCAAGACGTCATCGGGCCTGGTCCCTCGGTCTTTCTGGATAGCAGCAACAGCGAAGATACAACGGCTAGGCCAAAAAAAGCGCCTTCCCGGCGGGGAAGGCGCTTTTAGCAATTTGGCAACCAGGGTGTGGCTAGGGCAGCAGTACGCCGCGGTAGCTGTTGGGGTCTACGCTGGGGATGGTCGAGCCGTAGTAGGCATTGATAACCCGAATCCACTCGTTGGCAATGACGGCGTAGCCGCGGGGCGTGGGGTGCACACCATCGAGGCCAAATAGGTTGCCGCTGGCAAACGTGGCGGTGTTGTTCACAGCGTTAGTTGCAATGCCGCTGGTAGCCAGCCGAGTCAGGAACGCGTTGGCGTCTAGCACGGGCACCTTGAAGCGCAGGGCCGTTTTGGCAATGATGGCGTTCAGCTGGGTGGTGCGCGCCGTTACGTTGGCCGCCTCTACCGGGTCGAGCACGTAGTCGCTGGGCAGGGCATTGGCAGGGGTGGTGCCAACGCCAGGGTGCGCGGCAATGTACGGCTGGGCCGTCAGCGTCAGCAGGTCGGCCGAGGTAGCGGCACGGGCCGCGGTGGCAGTGCCGGCCGCGTTGAGAGCCTGCACATAAATAGTCGTAATGGGGATACCCGCCGCCTGGTAGGCCGCTACTACCGCTGCCACGGTCACGGTATTGAAGTACGGCACGCTGGTCACGTTCGGGATATTGGCCACGGCCCCTTTCACCGTGCCGCCCTTCGAGATGGTATTCAAGATAGCGCGGTAGCCAACGCCAAAGCGCGTGGTATCGGTGAGGCCGCCGAAGGGATTGAGCGGCGACACTACCCCGCCGGCCGTGGCATAGGCCAGCACGTCGTTGTTGCCCATCCAGCAGGTGAAGAAGGTCGGCGACTTCTGGCCGATGTACGTCACGTAGTCTTTGGTCGGTTTCTCGGCCGCCGTCAGCAGACGCTCATAGAAGGGGTTAATGAGGCCGTAGGGGGCTAGCCCACCCGTGAGGGCCGACACGCTGCTAAGCACCGAAATGCCAGGCACGCCCAGGTTGTCGGGCTGGTTGCCCGAATAGGCCTCCAGCTGCGGGCCGCCGGGCAGCGTAGCACCCGTCACGGCCAGCTGCTCACCCAGGTAGTTGTTGGCCGCCGTGGGCTGCACCGGCGCCAGGGCGCCGTTTACTACCTGCAGCTTGATATAGCCCGAACCATCCTTTTTGGCGCTCGAAAAAGCCGGCTGCACGAAGCTGGCCGGGCCTTTGCCGGTTTTGGCAAACTGCTGGGCCAGAATGGCCGGATAAGAATTAGCCTGCCCTTCGTTGTAGAGGCCGCCATCGGTGTAGCCCGAGGTGAGCGAGTTGCCCACGGCTACGTAGCTCGTAAAGTCGAGGCCATTGGCCGAAGGCGCGGGGTTGGCCGCGTCGAGGTTGGGCTGGCAGCCGGCCACCCCGAGGCCGAGGCCCAGCAGCGCAAGGGCCGGGCGGGTCAGCTTAGCAGTTGAAAATAACGGAGTCATTGGGTAGGAGAAAAGACGGAGTTAGAACTTCACGTACAGCTGCACGCCGGGCACGGCGATGGTGGTCTTGTAGGTGCCGGCCACGCGGTCGGTGGTGCCGTTGCTAAGGAGGTCGTCCTGACTCTGGCTGCGCTTCATGAAGTCTTCAAACAGGAACGAGGCATCGATGCCGAAGCGCTGGGCAAACTCGTAGCTAACCCCGGCCGTGAGGCCCAGGCGGTCGGCGTCGGGCGTTTCGGGCGTCACGAAACCGTCGCGCACGGCCGAAAAGTCATAGAACGTACCGGCCCGCACCGTGAAGGCATCCGTCACCTTGTACTGGGCGCCCAGGCGAAAGGCCAGCGCATCCTGGTACTGGCGCTTCGACGACGACGAAGTGGCCCCGCCCAGCACGCCGCCGGAGTACGCGAAGCTCAGCGACTGGTAGCGGCTCCAGCCCACGAGGTTGGCGTCGAAGGCCAGCAAGAGCTGGTCGCTAGGGTGCACCCCGATGCCGAAGCTGTACACGTCGGGCAGCGGCAGGGTCACGTCGAAATTCTTGGCCGTGAAGCTGCCGGCCGCCGAGGCCGGAATGCCGGTCAGCGTAATATCGCCGCTGCCCACGTGGGCGTCCACGGCCGAGCGGTAGCTAAGGCCCACGCTCAGCTTATCCGAAGGCTTGAACAGCACGCCCAGGTTGTAGCCCACCTTGTGGTCGGCCTTGCCCGTGAGCTGCGCGTGCGCGGGGCTGGTGCTGCCCTGGGCCTGCACCGGAATGTCGCGCTGCAAATCCACGTCGCCATACACGAGCGAGGTAATGCCCACGCCCACGCTTAGCTGCGGGGTAATGGCGTAGGCCGCCGTAGCCTGGGCCATTATCGAGCGCAGGTTGATGTCGGTGAGGGCATAGCGGCCTTCCCAGCCCTGCTGGTAGTGCAGTTCGCTGCCGAAGGGCGTGTACACGCCCACGCCCAGGCGCCACTTGCCTTCTTTGGGCCCGAAGCCGATAAAGCCGCTAAAAGGGAATACGTTGGTATTCTGCAAAGCCCGCTGCCCCTGGTCGGCATCGGTGGGCCGGAACGCGATGCGCGGAATTGCCAGGTTGCCCCCTATCTGAAAGCCGGTCGGCGCAAAGGCAAAGGCGCCCGGATTGAAAAACTGCGCAGCCTGGTCGAGGTAGAGGCCGGTACCCGTGCCGCCCATGCCCACGTTCTTGGCGCCGGTGAGGCCAACCTGGAAGCCGCTGGCCAGGGCCCCCGACGTGGCCGCCAGCAGCGCCCCGCCCGCGAGGAATATAGATTTGACTTGCATAAAATGCAAAAATTAGGTGGGGAAGATTGAGGTGCTAAATGTAAGGCCAATTTCTAAATAAGTAGTAGGCTAGCCTACTACTTATCCGGGTGGCGGCAGCCTAGTAGTTGCGGGGCTTTCGCTTATTCCAGCGCCTGGCGGGCACAAAGGTTTTGAGTTACAAATAGTAAGATAACAGATAGCTGCACCAATCAAACTTATTTTTGCACTTTAAATATAATTCATTATTACTTCACTTTATTTTTCATCCCGAGGTTCTGCATGAAAAACGACTCCGCTTCTTGGAAACTGTTTAAGTTAGTAGGCTTGCTGGATGCAGTAAAAGCGTTATAAATCAGCCCTAACTGAGCGCCAATGGCAGCGTATCGCGCCGCTTTTTATTGTGTAGCGCACCAGTAAGTGGCCGCGCTAATCTATTGTGAACGGCATTTTCTGCGTGCTTAGGAACGGCTGTGCCTGGCCAGATGTGCCCGCCGGCCTGCCGCCGTGGGGGACAGTCTACCACTACTTTACGAAATGGAGCGCTGCTGGCACCTGGGAGCGGATAAGTGGCTGCTTGAGCATTGCCGCGCGGGAGCGCGCAAAAAAACGCGCAACCCACGGCAGCTATCCTCGACAGCCAAAGCGTGAAAAACACGGCTACCAGTACGGCCCGCATGGGTTACGACGCAGGTAAACGCATCAAGGGGCGCAAACGCTTTTTCCTGGTGGACACGCTAGGTAATTTACTGGCTAGCTGCGTAGTGGCTGCCAATTGTCATAAAGGGACCACCGCCGCCAAGGTCTGGGATGCGCTGTCCCTGCCCAACGAGCTGCTCGACCAAGTGCGCACCGTATTTGTCGATGGCGGCTTTGGCCGGCGCTTTTACCAGCAGCTGGCCCAGTGCGGTATCCAGGCCCAAGTGCCCACGGGCGTCTTGGCGCGGAAAGGTCGCTTTTTCATCCACGCTAAACGCTGGGTGGTCGAACGCAGCATTGCCTGGGCTGGCAATAACCGGCGTTTAGCCAAAGATTATGAGCGCAAAATTGCCCACGCCAACGCGTGGCTGTACGTGGCTACTATTCGCCGAATTGCTCGATTAGCTTAAACAGCTTCTTAGCCTAACCAACTTTATGACGACTAGTATCCGTCACCTGGGCCTGCTGCTATTCCTCGCCCCGGTGGGCGCCGCGCTCGCCCAAAGCGGCTCGCCCACCACCACCGACCCCACCCCGCAGGCCGACCCCACCGCCGTGCCCCTCGATGGCAGAGCCTCGCTGCTGGCCGGCGGCGTTGCCCTGGGCCTGAAGAGACTGCGCGCCCGGCACCGAACCTAGCCTACCCACTCGCATTTAGTTACTTACAGTAACTTCAGGGTTGGTATAAGGTGCAGGCTACCGGCCCCGTTGCCAAAAGCGCCCGCTGACTTCGCCGGCGGGTGCTTTTGGCAACGGGGCCAGTAGTGGCGGGGTTGGCCGTGCAACACTAGGCGCCGCCCGACCTACTTTGCATCGGCTAGTTTATTGCCGCACCCTTCACCCGCTTCGCTTTGCTGAAATTTTACTGCTCACTGGCCCTGCCGCTGCTGGTAGTCCTGCCGGGGCTAGCCGCGCCGCCCGCCGCACTGCCCTATTTTTCGGAGCCCGCCGTATCGCCCGACCGCCAGGAAATTGCCTTCGTCTCGGGCGGCGACGTGTGGACGGTGCCCGTGGCTGGCGGCGAGGCGCGCCTGCTCATCGCCCACCCCGCCACCGAAAGCCGCCCGCTGTACGCGCCCGATGGTAAGTCGCTGGCTTTCATTTCGACCCGCACCGGCAACGGCGATATTTATCTTTTGAATTTCGCCTCGGGCGAGGTGAGGCGCCTGACCTTCGACGACGGCCTCGACCAGCTCGATGGGTGGAGCGCCGACGGCAAATACCTCTACTATTCGAGCACCAGCCGCGACATCTCCGGCATGAATGATATCTACCGCGTGCCGGTGGGTGGCGGCACGCCCACTGCCGTATCGGCCGACCGCTACGCCAACGAATTCTTCGCCGCCCCCAGCCCCGATGGCCGCACGCTGGCCTTTGCCGCGCGCGGCGTGGCCTCGGGCCAGTGGTGGCGCCACGGCCACAGCCACCTGGATGAGTCCGAAATCTGGCTGCGGCAGGAAGGCAAAACCGGGCCTGGCTACACTGGCCTCACCAGCGGCGGCGCCAAGGCGCTGTGGCCCATGTGGGGCCGGGCGGCCAAAAGCTGTTTTACACCAGCGACCAGGGCGGGGCGGAAAACATCTGGACAACCGGCCTGACCAAGGCCGCGCCCCAACAGGTCACCAATTTCAAAGATGGCCGCGTGCTGTGGCCCAGCGCTTCGGCCGATGGCCGGCTCATCGTGTTTGAGCGCGACTTCGGCATCTGGACTTTGAATACCGAAAACGGCCAGGCGCAGCCCGTGCGCATTGTGCGGCGCGGCGCGCCGGCTAGCCCCACCGTGGAGCGCCAGCGCTTCACCGACCGCTTGCAGGAGCTGGCCCTCTCGCCCGATGGCAAGAAGGTGGCCTTTGTCGTGCACGGCGAGGTATTCGCCGCCTCGGCCGCCGATGGCGGCGACGCTACCCGCCTCACCAGCACCGTGCCCGCCGAAAGCGACCTGACCTGGGCGCCCGACAGCCGCCGGCTCATCTACGCCTCGGCCCGCGACGGCGCCAGGCACCTCTACAGCTACACCTTCGCCACCGGCCAGGAAACCCGCCTCACCAACTCGCCGCTCAGCGATGCCCAGCCGCGCTTCTCGCCCGATGGCAAGCTGCTGGCCTTCGAGCGCGATGCCAAGGAGCTGCGCATCCTGGACCTGGCCACCAAGCAGGAGCGCGTGGCCGGCACCGGGCGCTTTGGCCGGCCGCCGCTGGCGGCCGAGCGCTCGTTTGTATGGTCGCCCGATGGGCGCTGGCTGGCTTTTTCGCCGGCCGGGGCCCGGGGTTTCACCAACGTGCAGGTGGTGCCCACGGCGGGCGGCGCGGCGCGGGCCGTGAGCTTTTTGGCCAACTCCAACAGCAACTCGCTCTCGTGGAGCCCCGATGGCAAGTACTTGCTTTTCGACACCGGCCAGCGCACCGAAGATGCCCAGGTGGCGCGCATCGACTTGCAGCTGCGCACGCCGCGCTTCCGCGAAGACCAGTTCCGCGACTTGTTCAAGGAAGCCGTGCCGGGGCCGGCTTCGCCCGATAAGAACCAGAGCCCGCCCCAGCCGCCGGCCAGGCCGGCTAGCCCCGCGCCGCTGCCCGTGGCCACCGCCGACTCGGCCCGCGCCAAAAATCCGGCCGCGGGCAAAAAAGCCAGGAGCAAAAACGGCGCGGCTACGGCTAGCCTGCCCACGCCCGCCAAGCCGCCGGTCAACATCAACTTCGACGACATCAGGCGGCGCCTGAGCCTGGTGCCGGTGGGCGTGGATGTGCGCAGCCAGCGCATCAGCCCCGATGGTAAGTGGCTGCTGCTCACGGCTACGGTATCGAACCAGACCAACCTCTACATCTACCCGCTCGATGAGCTGAGCAAGGATGCGCCCACGGCCCGGCAGCTCACCGCCACGCCCGGCCCCAAGCGCGAGGCCCAGTTTTCGCCCGATAGCAAGGAAGTGTATTACCTCGACCAGGGCCGCATTCAGGTGGTGCCGGTGGAGGTGGGCAAAGGCCCCGCCGCCCACCCGGTGGCCGTGGCCGCCGAGCTGGACGTGGACTTTGAACAGGAGAAGCTGGTGGTCTTTGACGAGGCCTGGAGCTACCTGCGCGACTTCTTCAACGACCCCACCTTCAACGGCACTGACTGGCCCGCCCAGCGCGAAAAATTTGCGCCCTATGTAGCTGGCGCCCGCACCCCCGACGAGGTACGCCGCCTGGTGAACCTGATGATTGGCGAGCTCAACGCCTCGCACTCGGGCATGGGCCCGGCCCCGGCCGCCACCGGCACCGTGGCCCCGGCTACCGGCCGGCTAGGGGTGCGCTTCGACCCGGCCGAGTACGAGCAAAACGGCCGCCTGCGCCTCACCACCGTGCTGCCGCTGGGGGCCGCCGCGCTGGCCGGCCTCAAGCCCGGCGACGTGCTGCTGGCCGTAGACGGCCGCCCGCTGAATGGCAGCACCAACCTCGACGAGCTGCTGCAATACAAGGTGGGCCGCCGCACCACACTCCGCGTGTCGGCCGATGGCAAGGAGCGCGAGGTAGTCGTGCGGCCCCTGAGCCGCGACACCGAGAAGGGCCTCGACTACCGGCAGTGGGTGGAGGAGCGCCGCGCCTACGTGGCCCAGGCCAGCGGCGGCCGGCTAGGCTACGTGCACATGTTTGACATGAGCGCCGCCTCGCTGGCCCAGCTCTACGTGGACCTCGACGCCGAAAACATGACCCGCGACGGCGTGGTGGTGGATGTGCGCAACAACAACGGCGGTTTCGTGAACGTGTACGCCATCGACGTGCTGGCCCGCCGCAGCTACCTCAGCATGATGAGCCGGGGCATGGCCGCGCCGGTGCCGGCCCGCTCGGCCCTCGGCCAGCGCAGCCTGGAAGTGCCCACAGTGCTCGTCACCAACCAGCACTCGCTCTCTGATGCCGAGGACTTTAGCGAGGGCTACCGGGCTAGCCACCTGGGCAAGATAGTGGGCGAACCCACCGGCGGCTGGATTATTTTCACCTCGGGCACCAGCCTACTCGACGGCTCCAGCCTGCGCCTGCCCACCAGCACCATCCGCGCCACCCGCGACGGCCAGGTGATGGAAATGAACCCGCGCCCGGTCGATATTCCCGTGACGCGCCCCATCGGCGAGAGCTACACCCCCCACGATACCCAGCTCGACGCGGCGGTAAAGGAATTGCTGGGGCAAGTAGGCAAGTAGGGCGAAGCTCGGCTTGCCTGACCGCACGGCTTAGCATCGGCCAGCCTTTTATTTCGTCCCGACCAGCGTCGAAACCTCATCGCTGCTAGTGGCGAGCAGTTGCACGTCGAATTTCACCTTGGCCGTATCTGGCAGCTTTGGAATCAAAACGTAATACACCACGCTGGCCGGCTTGGGTGCTGCATCGGGGGCTAGCTGCACGGCGTAGGTATAGCCGGCACAGGTTTGCACCACCTGCTGGGCTAGCAGGTGGTAGCTGCTGGCAGTGCGGGTTTTGCCGGCCAGCAGGGTGTGAGTAGTAAAATCAACGGGCGGCAGCTTGCGACTCCCGAACAAGTCATGATACTCGGCGGCCGAGTTGATGACGTACTCGTTGGTCTGGCCCACGTAGGGCACCGGCTCGCTGATGCTGGCCTTGAGGCTGGCTAGCGGCGTCAGGGTCACGTCGGCCGAGGCGTTGCAGGGCACCACGTCTTCTTTTTTGCAACTATTACTCATCGCCAAAAAGCTCAGCGTGGCTAATGCCAGGAGTTGACGTATGTTCATATAAACCAAGGTACTCGGGTGGGCAAAGGAGAGCGGGCAAGAAATATAGCGCCCGGCGGCCGATATCCAACCCGGCGCCACGCGCGGGCTATTCCCCTTGGCAAAGCGCTTTTTTAACTTATTCGAAAAAAAGGCTAGGCCAGGCTGCAACGCCCGGCCGGCGGGTATGTCTTTTTCGTGAAAAAGCTGCATCTTGCCAGCCGGTTTGGGCCTAGCGGCCGCTAATTTTTTTCTGCCTTGAAACGACGTGACTTTGTGGGCCTTACTGGCCTGGCCACCGGCGCCCTGCTGCTGCCCAACTTTCCCGGCCTAGGCGGCACCCTCGTAGACCCCGCCCGGCTGCTGGAGCCCGGCCTCGATGTGACCCAGAAAAAGCGCCTGGCCGACGTGGCCCTGAACGCGGCCAAGAGTGCCGGTGCCACCTACGCCGACGTGCGCATTGGCCGCTACCTCAACCAGAGCATTTTCACCCGCGAAAAGCAGGTGCAGAACATTGCCAGCGGCGAAAGCTTCGGGGCCGGCGTGCGCGTGATTGCCAGCGGCAGCTGGGGCTTCGCGGCCACCAACAACGTGAGCGACGCCGGGCTGGCCCAGGCCGCCAAGCTGGCCGTGGCCATGGCCAAAGCCAACGCCAAAACCCAGAAGGAGCCCGTGAACCTGGCTCCGCAAAAAGGCTACGGCGAGGTAAGCTGGAAAACGCCCATCAAGCAAAACGCCTTCGAGGTGCCCGTGGCGCAAAAGGCCGAGCTGCTGCTGGCCGCCAACGCCGCGGCGCAGGCCAACGGCGCCAACTTCGTCAATTCCAGCCTCTTTCAGATAAACGAGCAGAAGTATTTTGCCAGCACCGATGGCTCGTATATCGACCAGGATGTGCACCGCATCTGGCCCACGTTTTCGGTTACGGCCATCGACCGGGCCAGCGGCAAGTTTAAAACCCGCGACGCGCTGAGCTCGCCCATGGGGCTAGGGTATGAGTACCTTTCGCCCCAGGCCGCCGATAAGGTGGCCGGCCCCAGCGGCACCGGCCTGGTGGGCTACCGCAACAGCTACGACATCCTGGAAGACGCGGCCCTGGCCGCCCGCCAGGCCAAGGCCAAGCTCACGGCCACCTCGGTGCTGGCCGGCAAGTACGACCTCGTGCTCGACCCTAACCACCTGGGGCTCACCATCCACGAAAGCATCGGCCACCCTTTGGAGCTCGACCGCGTGCTGGGCTACGAGGCCAACTACGCGGGCACCTCGTTTGCCACCCTGGAGTGGCGCAAGAAAAATATTCCCTACGGCTCGAAGAACGTGACCATCGTGGCCGATAAGCTGCAACCCGGCTCGCTAGGGGCGGTGGGCTACGACGACGAGGGCGTGAAAACCAAGGAGTGGACGCTCATCGACCAGGGAAAACTCATTGACTACGAGAAGATTCGCGACCAGGCGCACATCGTGGGCCAGAAGGAATCGGACGGCTGCTGCTACGCCGACTCGTGGGGCACGGTGCAGTTTCAGCGCATGCCCAACGTGAGCCTGCGCCCCGGCACCGCCAAAATGAGCGTGGATGACCTGATAAGCAAGGTCGACAAGGGCATCTACATCGCCGGGCGGGGCTCTTACTCCATTGACCAGCAGCGCTATAACTTCCAGTTTGGCGGGCAGGTATTCTACGCCATCGAGAAGGGCAAAATCGCCGGCATGCTCGACGATGTAGCCTACCAGGCCAATACCCAGGAATTCTGGAACTCGTGCGCGGCCGTGTGCGACCAGAGCGACTACCGCCTGTTCGGCTCGTTCTTCGACGGCAAGGGCCAGCCCTCGCAGGTGTCGGCCGTGAGCCACGGCTCGGCCACCTCGCGCTTTAATGCGGTGAACGTCATTAATACGGGCCGCAAGCTTGGCTAGCCCCTTTTCCTAACGTCTGCCATTGCGAGCGCAGCGCTCGCAATGGCAGACGATTTTTCAACGTCATTTCTTGTTATCTCTCAAATCTTTACCAGCCTCCTCCCTTGAACAGACGCGATTTTACCACTCTCACCGGCCTTGCCGCCGGCGCCCTGTGGCTTCCTAGCTTTCCGAGCCTGGCCGGCAACCTTGTGGACCCGGCGCAGCTGCTGGAGCCCGGCCTTGACGTGGCCGCCAAAAAGCGCCTGGCCGATGTGGCCCTGAACGCGGCCAAGGCCGCCGGCGCCACTTACGCCGACATCCGCATTCAGCGCACGCTCAACCAGAGCATTTTCACCCGCGAAAAGCAGGTGCAGGGCATTGCCAACATCGAGAGCCTGGGCGTGGGCATCCGGGTGATTGCCAACGGCACCTGGGGCTTTGCCTCGACCAACAACATGACCGACGCGGGCATCGCCAAAACGGCCCAGTACGCGGTCGCCATTGCCAAAGCCAACTCGAAGGTGCAGAAGGAGCCCGTGAAGCTAGCCCCCCAAAAGGGCTACGGCGACGTGGCCTGGAAAACGCCGATTGAGAAAAATGCCTTCGAGGTGCCCATTAAGGAGAAGGCCGATTTGTTGCTGGCGGCCAACGCGGCGGCTACCGACAACGGCGCCTCGTTCGTGAACTCGGCGCTGTTTCAAGTAAATGAGCAGAAGTACTTTGCCAGCACCGATGGCTCGTATATCGACCAGGATATTCACCGCATCTACCCCACCTTCGGGGTGACTGTGGTAGACCGGGCCAGCGGCAAATTCCGCTCGCGCCAGAGCCTGAGCTCGCCCATGGGCATGGGCTACGAGTACCTCACGCCCAAGGCGGCCGATAAGGTGGCCGGGCCTACTGGCTCGGACGTAATCGGCTACAAAAACAGCTACGACATCCTGGAAGACGCCACCCGCGCCGCCAAGCAAACCAAGCAGAAAATAACCTGCAAGAGCGTGGTGCCGGGCAAGTACGACCTCATCTTGGACCCCCACCACCTGGGCCTCACCATCCATGAGAGTGTGGGCCACCCCACCGAGCTCGACCGCGTGCTGGGCTACGAGGCCAACTTTGCCGGCACCAGCTTCGCCACCCTGGAGTGGCGCAAGAAGGGTATTCCCTACGGCTCAAAAAATGTGACCATCGTGGCCGACAAGCTCCAGCGCAACTCGCTCGGGGCGGTGGGCTACGACGACGAGGGCGTGAAAACCAAGGAATGGACCATCATCGACCAGGGCAAGCTCATTGATTATCAGAAAATCCGCGACCAGGCGGGCATCGTGGGCCAGAATGCCTCGGATGGCTGCTGCTACTCGCAGTCGTGGCGCGATGTGCAGTTTCAGCGCATGGCCAACATCAGCCTCAAGCCCAGCGCTACCAAGCGCAGCGTGGATGAGCTGGTGAGCGGCGTGGACAAGGGCATCTACATTGCCGGCAACGGCTCGTTCTCGATTGACCAGCAGCGCTATAACTCGCAGTTTGGCGGCCAGGTGTTCTACGCCATCGAGAAGGGTAAAATCACCGAAATGCTCGAAGACGTGGCCTACCAGACCAACACGCTGGAGTTTTGGGGAGCCTGCCAGGGCTCGTGCGACCAGAGCGACTACCGCTTTGCGGGCTTCTTCAACGACGGCAAGGGCCAGCCCTCGCAAAGCTCGGCCGTGAGCCACGGCTCGGCCACCTCGCGCTTCAACGGCGTGAACGTGATTAATACGGCCCGCAAAATCGGTTAATTAGCTGAAATTCATTTACTAAAATGGCAATTCTTTCCCAAACCGAAGCCCAAGACATTCTCAAGAAGGTCATCGACTTCAGCACCGCCGACGAGTGCGACGCGACGCTCAACGGCAGCCTCGAAGGCAACGTGCGCTCGGCGCGCAACTCCATCAGCACGGCCGGCGCCGTGGATAACGTGTCCTTGGCCGTGACCTCGTACTTCGGCAAACGCTCGGGCACCGCCACCTGCAACCAGTTCGACGACGCCACGCTGCGCCGCTGCGTACAGCGGGCCGAAGAAATAGCCCGGCTAGCCCCCGAGAGCCCCGAGTACATGCCGCTGCTGGGGCCGCAGACGTATCTGTCGTCGCCCCAGTCGTTTGCGGCCAGCACGGCGGGCATCACCCCCGACTACCGGGCCAGCCAGATGGCGGCCAGCATGCAGTACTGCGACCAGAAGAAGCTGTCGTCGGCCGGCTTTCTGAATGACCAGGCGGGTTTCGTGGCCAAGCGCAACTCGAAGGGTTTGGAGGCCTACCAGCGCACGACCAACCTCGATTTCAGCATCACCGTGCGCACGCCCGACGGGCTGGGCTCGGGCTACGCGGCTACCGATTTTACCGACATCAAGAACTTCGACGCGGCGCGCCTCACGGCGGTAGCCGCCAGCAAGGCTTCGTCGTCGGTGGGTGCCAAGGCCATTGAGCCGGGCAAATACACCGTGATTCTGGAGCCGAATGCGCTGGTATCGAACTCCGATGCCTCGCTGCTCGGGGCGCTGATGCGCTCGTTCGATGCCCGTTCGGCCGACGAGGGGCGCAGCTTTTTGAGCAAGAAGGGCGGCGGCAACCGCAAGGGCGAAAAGCTCTTCGATGAGCGCGTAACGATTTATTCGGACCCCACCAACGCCGAGGTGCCCGACCTCACGTTCTCGGGCGACGGCCGCCCGCAGCAGCGCACCACCTGGATTGAGAAGGGCGTGGTAAAAAACCTGTACAGCTCCCGCTACTGGGCGCAGAAATCGGGTATCCCGGACCTGCCCAGCCCCGGCGGCTTCATCATGACGGGCGGTACGCAGAGCACCGCCGACCTCATCAAGAGCACGGCCAAGGGCATCCTGGTCACGCGCCTGTGGTACATCCGCCCCGTGGACCCGCAAACGCTGCTCTACACCGGCCTGACGCGCGACGGCACGTTTTACATCGAAAACGGGGCCATCAAGTTTCCGGTCAAGAACTTCCGCTTCAACGAGAGCCCGATTATCATGCTCAACAACCTGGAAGCCATCGGCCGCCCGGTGCGGCTAGCCGGCAACCTGGTGCCGCCGCTCAAGATTCGCGACTTCACGTTCACGAGCCTCTCCGACGCGGTGTAACGTTTCCGCAACTGGCCCGATACCCGGCACGGCCGGGTGCTCGGGCCACGTGGGCCGCTTCTTACCAGAAGCGGACTAGCCACGCCAAAGAGCGGCCGGGCAACCGGGCCGCTCTTTTTTGCATCTGCCGGCACTAGCTTGCCGCAGCTACCTACTTTTCTCTGACCACTTACACCTTTTTTCTGCCATGAACCGACGCAACTTTGTGGGCCTCACCGGCCTGGGCGCCACGGCCCTGCTGCTGCCGAGCCTGCCGGGCTTCGGGGCCAAAAGCGTGGACCCTAGCCGGCTGCTGGAGCCCGGCGCCGACACCATCCTGAAAAAGCGCTTAGCCGACGCGGCGCTGAACGCCGCCAAGAGCGCGGGCGCCAGCTACGCCGACGTGCGCATCGGCCGCTCGCTCAACCAATACGTGTTTACCCGCGAAAAGCAGGTGCAGAACATCGTGAGCACCGAGAGCTACGGCGTGGGTATTCGGGTGCTGGTGAACGGCTGCTGGGGCTTCGCCTCCACGAGCGTAGTGACGGAGGCCAGCCTGGCCGCCACCGCCCGCCTGGCCGTCGAAATCGCCAAGGCCAACCGCCTCGTGATGAAGGAGCCCGTGCAGCTAGCCCCCCAGCCGGGCTACGGCGAGGTGACCTGGAAAACGCCCCTGGTGCAAAGCGCCTTCGAAGTGCCGGTGAAGCAAAAGGCCGACCTGCTGCTGGCCGCCAACGCGGCGGCGATGGATGCCGGGGCCAATTACATCAGCTCGGCGCTGTTTCAAGTGAATGAGCAGAAGTATTTTGCCAGCACCGACGGCTCGTATATCGACCAGGATATTCACCGCCTCTGGCCCACCTTCACCGCCACGGCCGTCGATACCAAGTCGGGCAAATTCCGCTCGCGCGAGGCGCTGAGCGCGCCCGTGGGCCTGGGCTACGAGTACCTCACGCCCAGCGCCGCCGAGCAGGTGCGCGGGCCTAGCGGCACCGATACCATCGGCTACAAGCTGCGCTACGACCTGCTGGCCGATGCCGCCGCGGCTGGCCGGCAGGCCAGGGCCAAGCTGACCATGAAATCGGTGACGCCCGGCAAGTACGACCTCGTGCTCGACCCCGGCCACCTGGGCCTCACCATCCACGAAAGCGTGGGCCACCCCACCGAGCTCGACCGCGTGCTGGGCTACGAGGCCAACTTTGCCGGCACCAGCTTCGCCACCCTGGAGTGGAAGGCGAAGGGCCTGCCCTACGGCTCGCCGCAGGTCAACATCGTGGCCGATAAGCTGCAGCCCGGCGCCGTGGGCACCGTGGGCTACGACGACGAGGGCGTGAAAACCAAGCAGTGGGACATCATCAAAGCCGGCAAACTGGTCGATTATCAGAAAATCCGCGACCAGGCGCACATCGTGGGCCAGCAGGCTAGCGACGGCTGCTGCTACGCGCAGTCGTGGGAGGATGTGCAGTTTCAGCGCATGGCCAACATCAGCCTCAAGCCTAGCCCCACTAAAATGAGCGTGGACGAGCTGGTGAGCAAGGTCGACAAGGGCATCTACATTGCCGGGGCGGGCTCCTTCAGCATTGACCAGCAGCGATTTAACTTTCAGTTTGGCGGCCAGCTGTTCTTTGCCATCGAGAAGGGCAAAATCACGGAGCCGCTCGAAGATGTGGCGTACCAGTCAAACACCCAGGAGTTTTGGGGTGCCTGCCAGGGCTCGTGCGACCAGAGCGACTACCGCCTCTTCGGCACCTTCTTTGACGGCAAGGGCCAGCCCATGCAAAGCTCGTCGGTGAGCCACGGCTCGGCCACCACGCGCTTCAACGGGGTGAACGTGATTAACACCGCTCGCAAAGTTTAGTCCTGGTTAGCCCATTACATAGCATCATCAATATGGCTATTATCTCCAAAGACGAAGCCCAGGCGCTCCTCAAAAAAGTACTCACCTACAGCACCGCCGACGAGTGCGCAGTGGGCCTGAGCGGGCGCACCACCGGCAACATTCGCTACGCCCGCAACAGCGTGAGCACGGCCGGCGCGGCCGATACCGTGTCGCTCACCGTCGAATCGCGCTTTGGCAAGCGCAGCGGCATTGCCACCTGCAACGAATTTGACGAGGCCACCCTGCGCCGCTGCGTGCAGCGGGCCGAAGAAATAGCCCGGCTAGCCCCCGAAAGCCCCGAGTACGTGCCGCTGCTAGGCCCCCAAGCCTACCTCAACCCGCCTTCGACGGCCCCGGCGCCCCTCACGCCCACTACCCGCGCCCAGGCCGCCGCCGACAGCATGGCCCTGTGCGCAGCCAAAAACCTGACTTCGGCCGGCTTTCTCAACGGGGGCACGACCTTCACGGCCCTGCGCAACTCGAAGGGGCTGGAGGCCTACCAGCAATCAACCAATACCGACTTTTCGGTGACGGTGCGCACCGCCGACGGGCGCGGCTCGGGCTACGCCGTGGCCGATGCCACCGACCCGGCCAAGCTTAATTTCAAGGCCCTGACCCAGCGGGCGGCCGACAAGGCTACCGGCTCGGTGGGCGCCAAGGCCATTGAGCCGGGCAAGTACACCGTGATTCTGGAGCCGGCCGCGCTCATGGCTGGCGACGACCTGTCGCTGCTCGGCGGACTGGTGAGCGGCCTCGACGCGCGCTCGGCCGACGAAGGCCGCAGCTTCCTGACCCGAAAGGGCGGCGGCAACCGCAAGGGCGACAAGCTCTTCGACGAGCGCATCAACATCTACTCCGACCCGCTCAATACCGAGGTGCCCGGCAATGCCTTCGACGGCGAGGGCCTACCCACCAGCCGCATGAGTTGGGTAGAGAAGGGCGTAGTGAAAAACCTGTACTACTCGCGCTACTGGGCCGAAAAAAATAAGGTGGCGCCCACCGCCTACCCGAGCGGCTTCATCATGACGGGCGGTACGCAGAGCACCGCCGACCTCATCAAGAGCACGGCCAAGGGCATCCTGGTCACGCGCCTGTGGTACATCCGCGAGGTCGACCCGCAAACGCTGCTCTACACCGGCCTGACGCGCGACGGCACGTTTTACATCGAAAACGGGGCCATCAAATTTCCGATTAAGAACCTGCGCTTCAACGAGAGCCCCATTATTATGCTCAATAATATTGAGGCCATCGGTCGCTCGGTGCGGCTAGCCGGCTGCCTGGTGCCACCCCTGAAAGTGCGGGATTTCACGTTTACAAGCCTCTCGGACGCTATTTGATTTCGGTGGTAGGCGACCGCTGCTAAAAAAGAACGTCAGGCTTCACTTTGTTCAGCCTGACGTTCTTTTTTAGCAGCGGTCGCCAGTCCTGGCTAGCCCCTTACAGCTTGGGCAGCTGGAATGCGGCGTAAAACTGAAATACCCGGTTTTGCAGTTGCGGGTCATTCACGCCCACCAGGTACTGCACATTATTGATGTCGTTGAGGCCCGCCACGAAGCGGCCCCCCACGCGCACCACGGAGCCCAGCTTGAGCCCCACGCCGGCCACGAGGGCAAAATCGTTGCGCTTGTAGTTGCTGGTCGAGGTCTGGTCGGCACTCACGAACAGCGGCGCACCACTGGCGTTGCGCACCTGAATCATGCCGTTTTCATTGGCCGAAACCAGGTAGCTGAATTGCGGGCCCGCCTCCACGTACACCGGCCCCAAAGTGGCCTTCAGCAGCAGGGGCACCGACACGTAGTTGAGCTGCGTGGTGTAGTTGGCGGTAGTAGTGGCCCCCTTCAGCTGCGCGCCCTGGAGCGAGTACAGCACTTCGGGCTGAATGGAAAGCGGCCCCAGCAGCTTGGCCTCATAAAAGATGCCGGCGTGAAAATAGGTTTTATACGTGGCGTCTTCGCCCACGCGGCCCGTGAGCACGGCCTCATTAATTCCGCCTTTGATACCGAACTGGGCGTGGGCCTGGCTAGCCAGGAGCAGCAGGGCAGCCGCTAGGATAAAATTTTTCATGGGTATTGGGTATGAACAAGTTAACAAAAATCTGGGCGCTACGTGGCCAGGCCGCCCAGGCCGCCACTAGCCCCCCAACGCATACGAAGGGGCTTTTGGGGTGCGCAAAGGTTGCAGCCACAAAGGTTGCGCCGTGCGCCGTGAATGCGTAATGAATCGTTTTTGGGTGCAACCTTGCCACTTCGCTTGCCGCCTTTTTTCACATTATGCCAGCCCCTTTCACCTTCGTGCGCCTCAGCTACCACTCCGGCGATTGGGACGCCGTGGACGAACGCATGCCCGCCAACCTGCTGCACTCGCTGGTGCAGTACACCACGGTGCCCGTCGAAACCAAGGAAAAAGTAGTGGCCCTGGATAGCCCCGAGCTGTTCAACTACCCCTTTTGCTACCTCAGCGGGCACCGGCTGGTGCAGTTTTCGGCCCAAGAGAAAAAAAACTTTATCCAGTACGTGCGCAACGGCGGCTTCGTGTTTGTGGACGACTGCAACCACGACATCGACGGCCTCTTCGCCCGCTCCTTCGAAGAGCAGATGCGGGTGTGCTTCGGCGCCAGCGCGTTGCAGAAAATCCCAAAGACGCATCCCATTTACAGCCAGTTCTTTAAATTCAAGGACGGCCCGCCCAACACCGGCTTCGAACTCAATGGCTGGGGCGACGACCTGGTGCACGACTACCTCAAGGGCATCACGCTCACTAACCGGCTAGGGGTGCTTTACTCCAACAAAGACTACGGCTGCGAGTGGGACTATGACTTTCGCAACAAGCGCTTTCTGGCCGAGGACAACACCAAGTTTGGCGTCAATATTCTGCTGTATGCGCTAAGTTGAAAACGCCCCTGTGGCGTCTGTCATGCTGAGCTTGCCGAAGCATCTTGCCCGCTTTCTTGCTAGGCGTGCATATTGAAACGAACAAGATGCTTCGGCAAGCTCAGCATGACAGACGTTTTTAATAAGTGCTCATTACCAAGTAAATAATGACCGAACAAGACGTAACAACTTTACTCGCTAAGCTACCGCAGCTGAAGGCCGAAATCGGCAAGGTCATCGTGGGCCAGAGCCAGGTGCTCGACGAGGTGCTGGTGGCGCTGCTGGCCGGCGGCCACGCCCTGCTGGAGGGCGTGCCGGGACTAGCCAAAACGCTGCTGGTGCGCACCTTGGCGCAGGCCACCGATTTGCCGTTTCGCCGCATCCAGTTCACGCCCGACCTCATGCCGACCGACATCCTGGGCACCGAGGTGCTGGAGGAAGACCACGGCACCGGCAAGCGCTCGTTCAAGTTCAACCCCGGCCCCATCTTCGCTAGCCTCGTGCTGGCCGATGAGATAAACCGCACGCCACCCAAAACCCAGGCCGCCCTGCTCGAAGCCATGCAGGAAGGCCACGTGACCTACGCCGGCCAGGAGCACGCGCTGCCCAAGCCGTTCTTTTTGCTGGCCACCCAAAATCCGATTGAGCAGAGCGGCACCTACCCGCTGCCCGAGGCCCAGCTCGACCGCTTTTTGCTGTACGTGCGCATCGGCTACCCGAGCGAGCAGGAGGAAATGGCGGTGCTGGGCGGCACCACCGGCACGGCCCGCGCCGAGGTGCGGCCCATGCTGGGTGGCGACGATATCCGGCAATTGCAGCAGCTGGTGCGCCAGGTCAGCCTCAGCCCCGAGCTGCTGAGCTTCGTGAACCGGCTGGTGCGCGCCACCCGCCCGGCTACGTCGGAGGTGAAGTTTATCAAAGACTACGGCCGCTGGGGCGCCGGCCCGCGCGCCGGCCAGGCCCTGATACTCTGCGCCAAGGCGCGGGCGCTGCTGCAAGGCCGCTTCGCCGCCACGCTCGATGATATCAAGGCCCTGGCCCCACCCGTGCTGCGCCACCGCGTGCTCTTGAATTTTAATGCCGAAGCCGAAAACCTCACGCCCGATGATGCCGTGCGCGAGCTGCTGAAAGCCGTGGCCGTGTAGCCCGATGGCGCGGGGCCCTGCTCCGTGCCGGCTACCAACAGACCGCTGGCCTGCACGGAGCCGCACCACTGCCACATCAAGTATCGTTCAACGACTGCGGGCCAGCGGCCCGCCAATAGCCGGCACGGGGCGGAGCCCCGCACCATCGACGTAACTACTCCTAATGCTCACGCCCGAACTCCTCTACGCCCTGCGCAACCTGCCGCTGGCCGCCCGCCAGGCGGCCGAGGGCTTTTTGGCGGGCGCGCACGCCAGCCGCCGGCAGGGCGCGGGCATGGAGTTCAGCCAGTACCGGCCCTACCAGCCCGGCGACGACCTGCGCCGCCTCGACTGGCGCCTGGCCGCCCGCTCGGACAAGTATTTTTTGCGCGAGTCGGAAGTCGATACCAGCCTGGTCATCAACCTCGTGCTCGACGCCAGCGCCAGCATGAACCACCGCGACGACAATGGTCTTACCAAGCTCGACTACGCCCGGCTGCTGCTGGCCGCGCTGGCCTACCTGGCCCAGAAGCAAGGCGATGCCGTGGGCCTCACTATCCTCAGCCCCGGTGGCTTACAGCACTTCCCGGCCCGCGCCGATACCCGGCAGCTGCCGCGCCTCTACCACGCCCTCGCAACGGCCGAGGCGGCTGGCACTTTCCCTGATACCGCCACGCTGGCTCCGCTCACCGCCCGGCGCCAACGCGCCCTCACGGTGTGCGTGAGCGACTTATATGAGGAAAGCGGCGAGATAAACCACCTGCTGGCGCGCCTGCGCGCCACCAGCGGCGACGTGTTACTGCTACACCTCGTGGCGGGCAACGAGCTGAATTTTAGCTATAAAGGTCCCGTCACATTCCGCGACCTCGAAACCGGCCAGACCATCCAGCTCGATGCCGACCAGCAGCGCGCCGGCTACCAGCAGCAGCTGCGCCAGTGGCTGCGCGACACCGCCCAGACCACCCGCCAGCAGGGCCTCGACTACCACCAGCTCAGCACCGCCGACCCGCTCGACGGCGCTATGCGCGAGTTTTTGAAACGCCGGCAGTTGATGAAGTAATTTTTTACCGCGGAAGGCACGAAGGGTTTTCGTGCACGAGCGCGGAGTCCCACACCACCGAAAGTACTACGAAGCGTAGTCAGCTCGCGCAGCGGGCGTATCTGCGAAATCCGTTAAATCAGTTTGAATCTGCGGTATTGCTCACCCTCGCCAACCCTTCTGCGCTGCTTGCCCTGCTCGGCCTCCTGGTGCCGCTGGCCATCCACCTCTGGAACCGCCGGCCCGGCCGCGAGGTGGCGGTGGGCAGCCTGCGCTGGCTAGCGGCCGGCGCCAATCGCCGCCTGCGCAACCTCCGCCTGGAGCAGATTTGGCTGCTGCTGCTGCGCGCCGCCCTGCTGGCCGCGCTGGCCGGGGCGCTGGCCGGCCCGCAGTGGCGGCAGCCCCAGCCCGCCGGCCGCGGCCAGGTGCTGATAAGCCGCGAGCTGGCCGATGGCAGCCGCCTGGCCGCCGTGCGCCCGGCCCTCGACTCGCTGCGGCGGCGCGGCTATGCGCTGCGCTGGCTGGCGGCCGGGCTGCCCGCCATCACCAGTGCCGAGTGGCAGGCCGACTCGCTGGGGCTTAAAAGCCCGGTTGCGAATGCGCGGCCCGATAACCTGGCCTGGGCCCGCATGCAGCAGGCCGCCGACTCCTTTCCGGGCCAGCCGTTGCACGCCGTGACGCCGGCCACCCTGCGCACTTCTAGCGGGCCGCACCCGGCGCTGCCGGCTAGCCTCACCTGGCAAACCATTCCGACCCGCGCGGCCAGCACCTGGCTGCAAGCCGCCGCCGGCAGTGCCGACAGCCTCCGCCTGCTGCTGGGCCAGAGCAACGAAAAGCAGACGACTTACCGGGTACTGCGCGTGGCGCGGCCCCGGCCAGGCGCTACCCTGGCGGTGGCCGGCCTGCCACCGCTGCGCTACGAAACGGTGGGTGGCCAGCCCCAGCTGCGCCCGGCGCCGGCCGATTCGGCCCAGCCGCAGCCGGCGGTGCCGGTGCGCACCGGCCCAGTACGCGTGGTGCTATATGCCCCGGCCGGCGCGGCTGCGGAGGCGCGCTACCTGCGCGCCGCTTTGCGGGCGGCGGCCGTGGGTTTGCCCGCGCCGCTAGCCCTCACCGTAAGCACCACGGAACCTGACCCGGCCGGCGCGCCCGACTGGCTTTTTTGGCTGGGCGATAGTCCGCTGCCCGCTGCTTGGCGCGCCCAGGTGCCGCGCGGCCTACACCTGTGGCAGGAAGCAACCGGCGCCGGCTTGCCTGATACCGCCACCCTAGCCACCGCCGAAACGGCTGGCGACGCCCCCATCCTGCTTACGCGCCGCGGCCGCGCTAGCCTGCCAGCGGGCAGCTCCCCACGCTGGGTCGACGGCCGGGGCCGCTTCGTATTAGCCGAAACCCAACAGGGGAAAGGTGCTAGCTATCACTTGACTACGCGCCTCAATGCCCCTTGGAGCAGCTTGGCCGAAAGCCCGGCTCTCCCGGCTTTGCTGCTCGACCTGCTGGCGACCAATCCGCAGCTCGGTACCGACTCGCTGCTAACCGCCTACGACCAACGCCGCCTCGACCCGGCCCAACTGCCGCCGCACCCGGCGCGGCTGGCTAGCCAGGGGGCCGCCGCGCCCGTGGCCTACCGCTTCACCGACCTGCGGCCCGGGCTGGTGCTGCTCGTGGCTCTGTTATTCGGGCTGGAGCGCTGGCTGGCCGGGCGGCGCTCGGCAGGGCCTTTACCTTTTTCACTATGACGCAAACAGTTGCCTCCGCTCCTGAAATCAGCCTGCTTCATACCCAAGCAATAGCGCATGCTCAACTGCAGGCCGTGCGGCAGAGTTATGCTAGTCGCTACAGTAGCGGCGGGCTGCTGCCGCTGGTGGCAACTGGCTTGTTACTACTGAGTAGTAAATACCAGTGGCCCAGTATACCACCCTTATGGATAGCGCTGGCGGTGGTAGGGCTGCTGGTAGTATCTGGGTGGTGGATGGAGCCGCTGCGTAAGTTCGGCCGCGAAGAAGTAGCCCGGCAGTTAGACCGCCAGTTTCCAGCGCTTCAGGATAGCACAGGACTACTGTTATCAAACCCGGCCGACCTGCCGCTATTGGGTCAGCTACAAGTCAGGCACGTAGCGGAGCAACTCACCCAATTGCTCACTGATGGCCCAGCCTTACTTCCTTTTTCGTTTAAAAAACCGCTCATTATTAGTGGCCTATTAGCAGCGGCGGCGGCCATTATCGCGCTGCTTCCTCCACCTAACAAGCTCACACAGGCTAGCCCAGCCGCGGTAGCCGTGCGCTTCTCGCCCGATGCCGCCAGGCCCGTGCCGGCCGCGGCCCCGCGCCTTACTAAAGTCGAGCTGCTGGTGACGCCCCCCGCCTACACGCGGCGGGCCGCGTTTGCACCGGCGGCCGCCTCGTTTCAGTGCCCGCAGGGGGCGCTGGTGCGCTGGCTGGTGCACGTAAACCGTGCGGCGGGCAACGCGCCCATACTGGAAATTGGTAGCCAAAAGGTGTCGCTCCGGCCCGCCGTAGGGCTAGCCAATCAGTTTGAAGCTACGCAAACCCTCACTGCCTCAACTCTCTACCGGCTGCGCTTTGCGAGGCAGACTTCCGACGACTACGCCATCGACGTGCGGCCCGACCAAGCCCCCAGCATTCGCCTGCAAACCCCTAAGCCCTACACCCTTATTGCCGCCAGGGGCACCCGGCCGGAAGTACCCGTCAAGGCCACGCTGCGCGATGACTATGGCCTCAGCCGGGCCGAGCTGGTCATCACCGTGGCCCAGGGCCAGGGCGAGGCCGTGAAATTTCACGAAGTGCGCCGCGACCTGAGCACTGACCTAGGCAGCCAGCCGGGCGAGGCCACCGTGGCTAGCCTCCTGAATTTGCCCAAGCTCGGCCTGACCTACGGCGACGAGCTGTATTTCTACGTGCAGGCCCGCGACAACCACGGCCAGAGCGCCCGCTCCGACGCCTTTATCGTGCAGTGGCAGGACACGGCCGCCGCCGCCAGCGCCCTCGACATGGGCATGGGCGTGAACACCGCGCCGGCCTATTTTCGCTCGGAGCGCCAGATTATTATCGATACCGAAAAGCTGATTGCCGAAAAGCCCAGGCTCACGGCCGCCGAGTTCAGCAACCGCGCCAACGCCCTGGGCTTCGACCAGCAGTCGCTGCGCCTGCGCTACGGCAAGTTTTTGGGTGAAGAAGCCGAGAAGGGCCTCGGCGTGACGGCCGGCCCACCCACCGCCGACGAGCCCGCCGCGCCCACCGCCGATGCCCCCACGGCCGATGAAAAGCCCGCCGCCCCGAAGGCCGAGGCCGACGACCACGACCATCATCCCGAAGCCCCGCTAGGCCGCAACGCCTCGGCCACCGCCGCCACCGATGCGCTCATGGACCCCTACATGCACAAGCACGACGACGCCGAAACCGCCGACTTTCTGGAGCCAGCCGTGAAGGCCAAGCTTCACGCCGTGCTCGACGAGATGTGGGCCGCCGAGCTGCGCCTGCGCACCGCCCAGCCCGCCGCCGCTCGCCCCTACGAGTACCGCGCCCTTCGCCTGCTCAAGCAGGTGCAGCAGCAAACCCGCGCCTACGTCAAGAAAGCCGGTTTTACGCCCACGCCTTTCCCCGAGGCCACGCTGCGCCTCACCGGCGAGCTGAAGGGCGCCGCCGCCCCCCGCACCCAGGAAACCGTGCCGGCCCCGCCGGCCCAGCCCGCCGTGCGCGCCGCCCTGCGCTGGCTAGCCACCCAAAGCGGCCAGCCGGCCCGCCCCGCTGCCGCCGCCGCCCTCGAACAGGCGGGCGCTGTGCTGGCCCAGGCCGCCCTGCAAATGCCTGGCCTCTACCTACCGGCCTTACGCGCCCTGCGCCAGCTCGCGGCCGATGCCCGCGCCAGCCGCGTGCCGTGCGCTACCTGCCTGCCCCGGGCCCAGCGCGCGCTTACCAACCTGCTGCCCGCGCCCGTGCCCACCGCCGCCCCAGCCCCCGCGCCCGACCGCCTGGCCCGGCGCTACTTCCAGGAGTTGAGCCGCTAGGCCCGTTTTCCTTTATTCAACGCGTATGGGTGAATTTAAAAGACCATCATGCCGAGCTGGTCGAAGCATGACGGTCTACAAGCAATTTTAGTAAAAGCCAAATACACGCTCAGGCTGACATACACTGCGAAACACCGCGCGAAACAGCATTAGCTTGCCCCCCGATTCCTTGCCTACCATTGCCTTAATATTACTCGCCACGCTAGCCCTGGGGCTGCTAGTGGCCGCCCGGCGCCGGCCCGACCGCCGCCGGCTGATGCGGCGGCTGCTGGCTAGCCTGCTCGCCCCGCTGGCGCTGTGGTACACGGCCTACCCGCCGCTGCGCGCCGTGCCCGCCACCCAGGCCGCGGCCATTATCCTCACGCCTGGCTACCAGCCCGATACGCTGCGCCAGCTGCTGCGCCGCCTCGGGGCCGGCACGCCCGTGTGGGCCTACGGTACCCGCCCGCCGGCCCGCGCCAAGGCCTTGGGCAGCCTGCTGAAGCTAGCCGAGCAGCGACCGGCCCTGCGCCGGGTGCACGTGCTAGGTGAAGGCATGGCGGCCACCGAGCTTCCCGCGTTGGGGCCGCTGGCCGTGGTGCCCCACGCCGCCCCGGCCCCTCCGGGCGTGCAGGCCGCGGGCTGGCCCCAGCACCTCACGCTGGGCCAGCGCTTTGACGTAGAAGGCACGGTGGCCGGGGCTAGCTCCACCTGGGTAAGCCTGCAAGCCGAAGGCGCCAGCCGCGACTCGGTGCGGCTGCCGGCCGGCCGCGGCCCCTTCCGGCTGAGCTACCAGCCCAAGGTAGCGGGCCTGGCGCGCTATGCCCTGCGCCTGCGCCGTGAGGGCCAGCCCGCCACCACCGAGCCGCTGCCCCTGGAAATAGTACCCGCTGCGCAGCCCCCGGTGCTGCTGCTGGCCGCCGTGCCGGGCTTCGAATTCAAGTTTTTGAAGAATAACCTGGCCGCCGCGGGCCGGGCCGTGGCCCTGCGCACCAGCGTGAGCCGGGGCTTGGTGCAAACCGAGTTTCTCAACCAGCCGGCCCAGCCGCTCGACCGCCTCACCCCCGGCCTGCTCGCCCGCTACGCCGTGGTAGTGGCCGATGCCGCCACCCTGGCCAGCCTGCCCACCAGCGAAAGCCAAGCGCTGCGCACCGCCGTGCAGCAGGGCCGCCTGGGCCTAGTCGTGCTGGCTGAAGCCGCGGCCCTGCCCGCCGCCACGCCCGCCCGCGCCGACTTCGCCGTGCAGCCCTTGCCCACGGCCGGGGCCGTAGCGCAGCCCCTCACCTGGCCCGATGCGCCGGGTGTGGTGCGGGCGCTGGTGCCCGCCCGGCTGCGGCCCAGCGCCGCGCTGCAACCACTCATCACGGCGCCAGGCGGGACCGTAGTGGCCGCCAGCCGGCGCGTAGGGCTGGGAGCTACCGTGGTATCGGTGGTGCCCGAAACGTTTCGGTGGGCCTTGCAAGGGCAGGCCGCGGCCTATGCTTCTTTCTGGAGCCAGCTCTTAATGGCCGCCACCCCGCCGCCCGCCCCGGCCGCCACCTGGCTAGCCCTGAGCCGCTGGCCGCGGCCGCAGCAGCCGCTTACGCTGCGGCTGGCGGGCACCCGGCCGGCTAGCCTGCCCACCGTGCAGCCGCTGGCGGGCGGCCCCGCCGTGCAGCTAGCCCTGGCGCAGGACACCCGCCTGCCCGAGTGGAGCACCGCCCAGTATTGGCCCGCCACGGCCGGCTGGCACCAGGTGCACGGGCCGGGCCGCACGGTGCATAGCTTCTACGTGTACGACTCGGCGGCCTGGCGCGGGCCCGAGCTACTGGCCCGGCAGCAGGCGCTGAGCCAACGCGCTACCCTAGCCAGCTTCAGCCAGGCTTCCGAAACCACCACCGTGCAGCAGCCCTGGCCAGTAGGCTGGTTTTTTGGGCTGTTTCTAGTGGCCGCGGGCTTCTTGTGGCTGGAAGAAAAGCTGTGATTACCGCAAGTTTAGGGGTAGTGTATGCGCGGGTAGCAACGTGTCCCTACGTTTCCGCATCGGGCGGGCTCCCCGACGACAGGGCGCAGGCCAAGCGTGGCTACCCGCGCCCCTAGGCCAAGGCCGCAACCACTTTAGCTAGCCCTTACTTTGGAACTAAGACTGCCTGCTTGTTCGAAGTAGGCAGTTTTTTTGGGAGCTTACGCAACGGTTAGCCTGGCTTACCGGTCAAGCCCCTAACTGCCGGAAACCGATTCCCGGCGCTCGTGCAGCTTGCGTATGGCTACTCCTGTTTCTGCTGTTTCCGGGGCTTTGCTGGCGGCGTGCCGCCGGGGCGAGGAGGCGGCGCAGTTTCAGCTCTACCAGCTGCTTTCGCACCAGCTCATGGGCGTGTGCCTGCGCTACTGCCCTAGCCGGGCCGAGGCCGAAGACGCGCTGCAAAACACGTTTGTAAAGCTCTTTACCCGCCTCGACCAGTACCGGGCCGAGGGGCCCTTCGAGGCCTGGGCGCGGCGCGTGGCGGTGCGCACGTCGCTGCACGCGCTGGAGCAGCACCGCCTGCGCCACCCCGGCGGCTATGGCCCTAGCGACCTCGATGCTGTAGCTCCCGACTTGCCTAGTCCCGAGCCCTCGGCGCTCGACGAGCTGGCCGCCGCCGACCTGCTGCTGCACCTGGCGGCCCTGCCGCCCGGCTACCGCGTCGTGCTCAACCTCTACGCCATCGAAGGCTACTCGCACCCCGAAATCGCGCAGCTGCTAGGCATTGCCGAAGGCACCAGCAAATCGCAGCTGGCCCGCGCCCGCCAGCTATTGGCCCAGCGCCTGGGCCTAGCCAAACCCAAGCTTTGTCAATCATGAATGAACCGGCTAAATTGCCCACTGACGATACCCGCGACCCGCTGCTGGCTGCCCTGCGGGAGCGCCTGGGTGACTACGGCGCGCCGCCGCCACCGGGAGCGTGGGCCGGCATCCAGCAGCGCCTGCCAGCATCGGTGCGGCCGTGGTGGCGTCGGCCCCGCCGCCTGCTGCCCGCGCTGGCTTTGCTCCTATTCGTGCTGGCGTTGACTGGCTACTTGCTCAACCGGCCGGGTGGCCGCGCGGATAAAATTGCGGCCCACTCAGCGCATCAACCAGTGGCGGCCCCAGCCCGGCCGGCCTATGCAACTAGGGTGGCTGGCGAAAAGATAATACCTACCCCGAATGGCTCAGCTTCCAAGCAATCAGTTGCAGCAGTTACTCGTTCTACCCTAGCCAGCCGCGCCGCGCCAGCGCTTACCCAGCTGCCAACGGCCAGCGAGCTGCCAGCGCCAGCCGGCTTGCCGACTGCTACTACCGCTGCCCCGCGGGCGGACGCGGCCACGGTGAATGCCTCGCCCCACTCGGCACAGGCTACGCGGCCGAGAGGTATCAGGCTTGGCTTATACAAGCACTTACTACCCAGTGATTCCGCAGCTGCACTAGCAGCTAGCGTTTCCAACGTAAACCGCCGGGCGGCGCGGCGGTTGGCGGCCTCCGCGAGCGGCGGCCAGCGGCGGCGTAGCACAACGGCAGGGCTAGCAGAGGTCATTCGCCGCTCGGCTTTCGAAACGAATGGGGAAAAAGCTGCGGGTGGCCTGATTACCCCGCTCACGAGGACAGCCTCTGCCCCAACTAACATCCGAACCCAGGCCCGCCGCCACCAGCTGGCCCGCGCTACGCGGCACCGCCCGCGGCAACAAAGACCGCTTATTATTTCCGAAGCTGCCCAGTCTGCCGAGCCGCTCTTGGCAGGCAGCGACGCGCCCCGCCCGGCCCCGCGGCGCACCGGGCAGCTCGCTACGCTTGCTGCTACTACTTCCCAAGCCTACGCCAGCCAGGCCCTGCGCCGGGCTAGCCTGGCTCCACTAACCGCAGCTAACCTACCGGCCAGCCTGACCGCCTTGCCCGATTCGAGCCCCCTGGCGCGGCCTGGGCGGCGCTGGGCGCTGCTGGCCACGGCCGGCCCTACGCTTAGCTACCGCACCATTGGGGCCCTGCCGCCGGGGTTGGGCACCCGCCCCGATTTTGCGCACCTCGAGCGGCCCGCCGTGGGCCTGGGGGCGCAGGTGCAGGTGCGCCGGGTGCTGTCGGGCCGCTGGGCGCTGGCCGTGGGCCTAGGCTACCAAGAATACGCCACGCGCCTGGCCTTGCAGCAAGTGGACTCGGGGCGCACTACCCGCATTAGGCTGCGCGATACCTACCGGCTGCTGACGCTGCCCATGCAGCTGAGCTACGCGCTGAGCGCGCCGCGCGGCCGCCTGGCCAAGGCCCTGCTGCTAGGGGCCGAAGTAGGCTGGTACCGCGGCGGCCGCAGCACCGAGGGCAGCGACTGCCACTGCCAGCAGCAGGCCTACACGGCCACTGCCACCGACAGCCTTTACTCGGCTAAGACCCTGGCCCTGAGCCTGGGGCTCGACCTACGCTACCGCATTGGGGGCGCAGACTCGCGCTGGCAATGGCTGGTGCAGCCCACCGCGCGCTATGTGCTCACGCCTTTTGTGAAGCCCAACAAGGCGGGCTTTTCGCCGCGCCAACCTTTTAGCCTGGGCCTATATACGGGCTTTTCCTGGGATATCCGCTAGGGTTCAAAGCTGGCCGGCCGGCAGCTTCTACCTGCGCAATAACCCACTATTTCTCACCGATTTTTCTTCTTGACTTATGACTCGCTACCTGCTTTTGCTCGGCGCGGCCGGGCTGTTAGCCCTTGCCGGCTGCCGCAAGGATGACCTTGTGGAATGCGCTCCCACCACCACGCCAACCACGCTGCCACTTGCCGATTTTTCGCGGCGCACTAGCGTGCCGGCCCAGACATTTACCCTCGCACTGGGCACTAGCCAAACCATTACCACCGCCGGGGGTGCGGCCCTTACGTTTCCGGCCAATGGCCTGCTGCTGCCCAGCGGCGCTGTGGCCACGGGCACGGCCCAGGTGCGCATCCGCGAAATTTATACCGTGCCCGATATGGTGCTAGCCAACGTGCCCACCAATATAGTGCGCCGGGGCGATATGCTAGTATCGGGCGGCGAGTTTAATATTCAGGTCTGGCAGAACACTACCCGCCTGCGCCTGGCCCCTAGCCAAACGGTGGCGATACAGTCGCCGGTGCCAACGGCCCAGGATACTACCCGCCAATATGTGTGGCAGCAGCCCGCCGCCGTGATGGCCAGCGACAGCGCGGGCTGGCAGCTGGCTAGTACGCAGCGGGTGCAGCAGGTGCCCGGCTTATACCGGGCCTCGTTGCCCCTCGACTCTATTGGCTGGTGGAACCTCGACCAGTTTTGGCACGCCTACTACACGGCGGGTGTGGTGCAGGTGACTATAAAAACTACCGCTACGGCCGCTGGCGCAACCCGGGTGTACCTGCGCCCCGTGGGCTACAATGGCCTAGTGAAGTTGTGGCCCAGTACCACAGCGGGTACCGACTGGCTCCGCAACATACCGGCCGGTGCCGACATGGTAGCCGTTGTTTTGCAGTCAGTTAATGGCCAACTCTACTACGGCACGCAACGCATCACCATCACCAGTGGCCTGGTTATCAGCCCAGTCGTTAGCCCCGTTAGCGAGGCCGAGGCCGTACGGCTCATTCGGCAGCTCTAGGTTTTCAATTTACTGACATAAACGAACAAGGCCCCTGTGACATCACAGGGGCCTTGTTCGTTGGCAGGGCTAGCGGGCTAATAGGCCCTAGCAAACCACGCCCGGCGCTGGCTAGGCCGGCCGGTCACGATGCACACGCCGTCCTCGTCGGGCTCAGCTAGGGGCAGGCAGCGCACGGTGGCTTTGGTTTGCTCCTTGATGAGCTCCTCGGTTTCGGAGGTGCCATCGTAGTGGGTCACCACGAAGCCCCCTTTGCCATCAAGCACGGCCTTAAACTCGTCGTAGGTGTCGACGCGGGTGGTGTGGGCGTCGCGGTAGTTCTTGGCCTTGTTATAGATACTGCGCTGGATGTCGTTCAGCAGCTTATCTACGCTGTCTACCACGTCGGCTAGGGGCAGTTGCAGCTTCTGCTTGGTGTCGCGGCGGGCCGCCTCCACAGTGCCGGCGTCGAGGTCGCGGGCGCCGATGGCCAGGCGCACGGGCACACCCTTCATCTCCCACTCGGCAAACTTGAAACCCGGGCGCTCGGTATCGCGGGCGTCCACCTTCACCGAGATGCCGCGCTGGGCTAGCCCTTGCTGAATGGGCCGGATGCGCTCAAGCAGCGCGTCGAGCTCGCCGGTCTTGTAAATCGGAATGATGACCACCTGAATCGGCGCCAGCTTGGGCGGCAGCACCAGGCCCTCGTCGTCGGAGTGAGCCATGATGAGCGCGCCCATCAGGCGGGTGCTCACGCCCCAGCTCGTGCCCCATACGTGCTCCAGGCCCCCTTCCTTGGTCTGGAACTGCACATCAAACGCCTTGGCAAAATTCTGCCCCAGGAAGTGGCTGGTGCCGGCCTGCAGCGCCTTGCCATCCTGCATCAGCGCCTCGATGCAATAGGTATCTTCGGCGCCGGCAAAGCGCTCGTTGGGGGTCTTCACGCCCTTCACCACCGGCAGGGCAATGTGCTCTTCGGCAAACTCGGCGTACACGTCGAGCATCTGGCGGGTTTCGGCCACGGCCTCGGTGGCGGTGGCGTGGGCGGTGTGCCCCTCCTGCCACAAAAACTCGGCCGTGCGCAGGAAGAGGCGCGTGCGCATTTCCCAGCGCACCACATTGGCCCACTGGTTGATGAGCAGCGGCAGGTCGCGGTAGCTCTGAATCCAGTTTTTGTAGGTGCTCCAGATAATGGCCTCCGAGGTGGGGCGCACAATCAGCTCTTCCTCCAGCTTGGCGTTGGGGTCCACGCGCAGCTTGCCGGGCCGGTCGGGGTCGGTCTGGAGGCGGTAGTGGGTCACCACGGCGCACTCCTTGGCGAAGCCTTCGGCATTCTTTTCTTCGGCCTCAAACAGGCTCTTGGGCACGAACAGCGGGAAGTAGGCATTCTCGTGCCCGGTGCGCTTAAACATGTCGTCGAGCTGGCGCTGCATCTTCTCCCAAATGGCGTAGCCATAGGGCTTAATGACCATGCAGCCGCGCACGGCCGAGTTTTCGGCGAGGCCGGCGCGCTTCACCAGCTCGTTGTACCAGGCCGAATAATCTTCCTGGCGGGTAGGCAACTTTTTGCTCATAATCGCATCTAAAGACCAGCTAGTCGGGCTAGCCAACTGTGGTATGAGTTTTGTGTCAGTATCTTTCGTATAAAGGCACCGTTTCGGGGCGAAATTACGTTATAGTAGTGCGCGCGCCCGCGGCAGGCTGTTTAAAGTTGAGCGGTTCTTTTTGGGCCGGGCCACGGGGCCTGGACTTCACCTAGCCTCCATTCGCCACGCATTTATTTTACTATCCCACTCAGCCCCCGCTGATTTCTCATTTTTTCAATCATGAAAAACCTGCTCACCGCTACTTTGCCAGCGTTGGCGCTGCTCGCTTTGGGCGGGTGCGCCACCACCGGAGCGCTGACGAACTCCACGGAGAACGACGGCGTGTATTATTCCTCCAGCGACCACACCACCACTACGGTGCCGCGCGCGGCGGCCTACGGCAGCTCGGGTACCATTCCGGCCCGTGCCCTTGATGACACGGTGCCCGCGGCCACGGCGGCTACTACCGAAGATGCCAACCCCGACTACCAGGGCGGCACTACGCAGGGCACTTATGCCACCGGCACCGATTATTACAGCAACAGCTACAACAACGGGCTGAGCACGTACAATCCTAACCCCAGCGGCTTCGGCCAGCCCTACACCGGGCCGGGCGTCAGCGCTTATAACTACTCGCCGGGCTGGTCGGTGTCGCCTTCGTTCTACGGCTCGCCCTTTGGCTACGGCGCGGGGCTAGCCCTGAGCTACGGCTACTCGCCGTTTGCCTATGGGTATGGCTCGCCCTTCGGCTACGGCTACCCCTACGGTGGTTTCTATGACCCCTTCTTCTCGCCTTTCGGCTACGGCTATGGCTCGGGCCTGAGCATTGGCTTTGGCTACGGCTTCGGGGCTTTGGCTATCCGTATGGCTACGGTTATTCGCCCTTTGGCTATGGCTACCCCTACGGCTACTCGTCGTTCTACGGCCGAGGCTATGGGTACGATGCTGGCTATGCCAGCCCGGTTATCTACACGCGGGGCGCCAGGGTAAGCACGCCGGGCGCGGGCGCAGTGCTTTACGGCTCGCGCACTAACCGGGGCGGGGCCGTGATGAACGCCAGCCCGAACGCCGTGAACGCGGGTGGCAACAGCCGCGGCTCTTATACCGGCAATGCCGTGGCCCTGCCCGGCAATGCGGCCGGCGCTCCAACCACCTCGGCTCCTATGGGCCGGGGCGGCCGGGCCGTCAGCTTCGGCGAAGCCACAGGCCAGCCGACGTATTCCAACCCTTCGAGTTCGACCGGCAACGTGGCTCCGCAGACTACGCCGGCCGCTGGTCGGCGCGGGTTCTTCAGCGGCTTTTTTGGCAATGGCAGCACCGGCAACACTACTACCGCCGGCCAGCCGGTCAACCCCGAAAGTCGCCAGCGTAGCTACAGCCAGCCGGCCTACAACAATGGCCAATTGCAGCAGCGTAGCTATAGCCAGCCGCAACGCACCTATAGCCAACCCTCGTATAGCCAGCCGGCCTACAGCCAGCCCAGCCGCTCGTTTGGCGGGGGTAGCGTTGGTGGCGGGGGCGGCGGTAGCTTCGGTGGAGGGGGCGGCGGGGGCGGCGGCCGGGGCCGCCGCTAGGCCAAGCTGCCTCGCCTGCGTTGCTTTACTGCTTGATTTTACTCGAGCCGGTCCTCCTGGCCGGCTCTTTTTTGCCCCTACTTTTTTCTTATGAAGCACGCATTTATGGGCCTGGCTACTATGCTAGGCGGTTTTTTGACCTTCAGCCAGGCGGCGCACGCACAGGGTGGCTACGCCAACGATGCCCTGCTTTACATGCGCCAAAACCCGGCCGGTACGGCGCGCACCCAGGGGCTGGCGGGCGCTAACGTGTCGCTGGGCGCCGATTTTAGCAACCTGACCAGCAACCCCGCCGGCCTGGGTTTCTTCACCAAGTCGGAGGTGAGCCTGACGCCGGGCGTGGGTTTTGGCACCACCAATGCCACGCAGGCCGCCAACGCGGCGGCCGTGGGCAGCAGCTTTCCGACCATCGCGCAAACGGCCAACAGCTTTCACATTGCCAGCGCGGGCGTGGTGTTTGCCAATCGCCGGCCCGACAACGACAACACCAGCGACTGGCGCGGCGGGGCCTTTGCCCTGGGCTTTACCCGCCTGGCCGATTTCAACCAGGGCCTGCGCTACCAGAACACGACCGACGACAATCACTCGTTTTTTCAGCGCCTGCGCGAGCCGTACAATAATGGCGACTACACCAGCGCCGCCTATCAAAACAACCTTACTGATATTTATAATCAGTACAATACCAAAACGTACACCAACATCGATGGGCTAGCCTTCGGCGCTGGACTTGTAGACCAAGTGGAATTCCCCAAACCTGGCAGCGGAGTTTTCCGGGCAGCTACGCCAGCTCCCATTGACCCTAGCAATCCGGGTTATGCCACCACTTCCCCGGCCCTGCGTGCCGCCCGCAAAGGTCCCATCACCCAAACCGAAACCATCCAGACTACGGGCTCGCTCTCGCAGTTTGACCTGGGCTACGGTGCCAACTACCGCGACCGGCTCTACATCGGCGGGGGCGTGGGCATCGTGTCGCTGAATCGCACGCGCAACAGCACGTTTAGCGAGAGCTCGGGCGGCGACCAGGACTTTGTATCGACCGACTACCTCAAGACTACCGGTACCGGTATCAATGCCCGGCTAGGCTTCATTGTGCGGGCCGCCGATGCCCTGCGCCTCGGCGCTTCGATTCAGACGCCCACTTACATCCGCCTGACTGAAGAATACAGCACCAGCCTCACGGCCAATACCAAGTACGCCACCACCGGCACCACCCCCTCGCTCACTACCGCGCCGGGCACGTTTGACTACAGCATCACCACGCCCTTCCGGGCCAATGGCGGCGCCACGGTGCTGCTGGGCAAGGCCGGCTTCCTCACCGGCGATATCGAGTACGTGGGCTACTCGCAGGCCAAGTTTAACACCACCGACGGCAGCAGCGACCAGGGCCTGAACGATGGCAACGCCAACATTGCCAGCAACTACCGCAGCGTGGTGAACTTTCGGGTGGGCGCCGAGGCCCGCCTCGACATCTTCCGCCTGCGCGCCGGCTATGCCTACTACGCCTCGCCCTACGTCAACAACCCCATCAATCGCAGCCAGAGCTATTTCTCGGTGGGCGCGGGCGTGCGCACCAAGAGCTTCTTCGTGGATGTGGCCGGCTTCTACCTCACCGGCAAAGACCAGTACCAGCCCTATTCGCTGGCCTACGTGGCGCCGCCCACAGTCACCCAGACCAACAACCGCTTCACGGCTAGCCTCACCGGCGGCCTGCTGTTCTAGCACTGGCTTAGTCAGCCGCTTTATCCTAAAAAAGGCCTCTCCATGCGTATGGAGAGGCCTTTTGCTATCTAGGAAAGTGCTAATTAGCGCAGCTGCTTGGCTAGCCGCACTTCCAGCTGCAAGCCTACGGCGCTGGTGCCGTTGGGCACGCTGCGCACCAGCATCAGCCCATACACGGGCGTGTTGCTGGTGGGCCTGAAGGCCCGAAACGCGTAGACCTGGTTGACCGCCAGTGCGGGCAGGTAGGCGCGGCCGGTGCCCGTAAACTGATTTTGGATGGTCATGACATCCTGCGCGCTGGTAAAGTCGGTGGCCGAAAAGGTGGTGAGCCGAAAGCGCGTGCTGCGGCGGTTGGCGACGGGCCAGCGGATAGGGTCGAGCGGCGTGTGCTGGCTGGCCGAGTCGGGCGACACCAGGCGCAGGCCATCGGGCAGAATGAGTACGTCGGTGAGCTGCTGCAAGGCCTGGGCATCGCTGGCCGGGCCAATACTTTTCTTGTTGACCACCGTGTTGCCCAGCACCGAGTAGGCCGGCAGGGCTAGCCCCGACTTGAGGTCGAGAAAGCGCCGGGCGGCCACGCCGGTAGCCGGCACCCGCAGCTTGAGGGTGTAGTCGTGAAACACCACCAGCGAGTCGGCCCGGCGCATGGCCAGCACAAACGAGCGCGCCGAAGAGCCATTCACTTTATCCTGAACCGTAAACGTCCAGCGCTCGGTGCCCGCCGTGGTGCGCACCCCAAACACCGGCGTGTACAAAAAATCGCCCCGCGTGAGCGTCGAATCCATAAACGTCACCAGCGAATCGGCGGGCACGTTGTTGATAAACGAGGTGATGGGCGTGGGATAAGCAAACGGTGCCCGCTGCGGCGTGTAGCGCACCGTGGCCGTGAAGTGCGTGAGGTGGTTGGTCTTGTCGGTCGTGGTGTCAGTGATGGCGTAGAGGTTGGTGGCTAGGGTATCGGCGGGGCCCAGGCCGGTTTTGTTGCCGGTAGTGAAGCGCGACGAGCCTACGAAATAGAGCGCCAGCGGACCGTTGGTTTTGGCCCCGCAGCCGGCTAGCAAACCCACACTCAGCACCCCAAGCAAAAAACGCATACGCTGGTAATAAAAAGGAAAGTTTGGCAAAGGTCGGCAGGCGCGCCCGCCCACACTGCCTAACGCCCGGCAGCCCGTAGTTATTCCGTGCCGGGTTGGATTTGCGGCCGGCCGCTTTTTCAGCACCAAAAAGCGCGCCCGCAGCCGAAGCCACAAGCGCGCTAAATTATTATCCTCTAAATACTTATCTACCTACTTAGTAGCCATCGGGTAATCGGTGTAGCCCTTGGGGCCGGGCGTGTAAAACGTATCCTTATCACCCTTTGCCAGGGGCACGTGCTGGGCAAAGCGCGCCACCAGGTCGGGGTTGGCGATGTAGTGCGTGCCGTAGGCCACGAGGTCGGCGTCGCCGTCGGCCAGCACCTTGTTGCCCTTATCCTGGTCAAAGCCGCCGTTGATGATGAGCGTGCCCTTGTAGAGCGGGCGGTAGCGCTTGGCAATGTGCGGCTCGGCAAACTCGTTCTTGCTCACGTCGGTAAACGGCTCCGACAGGTGCAGGTAGGCTAGCCCATAGTCATTGAGGCGCTTGATGATGTAGTCGAACGTGGGAATAGTTTCGGCGTCGAGCGTCATGCCAAACAGGCCGTCGAGCGAGGGGTTGAGGCGGGCGCCCACCTTACCCAGGTCTACGCCGGCCGCCTTGATGCCATCGAGCACTTCAAAGAAAAGCCGGGCGCGGTTCTCGATGGAGCCGCCGTATTCGTCGGTGCGGTGGTTGCTGGTGCCGTTGAAAAACTGGTGAAACAGGTAGCCGTTTGACGAGTGAATTTCCATGCCGTCGAAGCCGGCTTCAAGCGCATTTTTGGCGCCCTGCACGAAGTCAGCCACTGTTTTCTTGATTTGAGCCACCGTCATTTCGGCGGGTGCTACCGTTTCCTTAAAGCCGGTGGGCGTGTACACCTGGCTGTGCGGGTTCAGGGCCGAGGCCGAAAGCGGCAGCTGGCCATCGAGCAAATCGGGGTGCGACATGCGCCCCACGTGCCAGAGCTGCACGAAGATTTTGCCTTCGTGCGCGTGCACCGCGCCGGTCACTTTTTGCCAGCCCGCCACCTGCTCGGGCGTGTAGATGCCGGGCACGTTGATGTAGCCCACCGCCTCGCGGCTCACGTAGGTGCCTTCCGTGATGATGAGGCCCGCCGTGGCGCGCTGGGTGTAGTACTCGACCATCAGGTCGTTGGGCACGTGGCCGTGATTGTCGGCGCGGCTGCGCGTCATGGGGGCCATCACGACGCGGTTTTTCAAAGTCAGCTTGTCGCTGTGGTAAGGGGTCAGGAGCGGTTGCTCGGCCATGAGTCAGGTCAGAAATTGTGGAGAAAGAGCGCCTTCCCGCTGGAAAGCGCTTGATAAGCTCCCGGCCCTCGCTTTTGTTTGATGTTGCTACATTATTTCTTCGACAACTCGGCGCGGCGCACGGCCCGCACAAAGCGCGGGCGCCCCAGGAAATCGGCTAGCACGGCCACCTGCTCCCACGCGGCTTCAGCGAACAAAGCGGCCGTTTCGGCTCCCAGCGCCTCGTTGATTTCCAACCAGATACTGCCGCCCGGCCGCAGCAGCACCTGCCCCACCCCGGCCAGCCGCCGGTAGAAGAGCAGCGGGTCATCGTCGGGCACAAAGAGCGCGGTAGCGGGCTCCCAGGCCAGCACGTTGGCGCGCATCAGCGGGCGCTCGCTTTCGCGCACGTAGGGCGGGTTGCTCACTACAATGTCGAGGCTAGCCGGCGCCACTCCGGCCGGCAGCGCCCGCAGCATATCGACCTGCTCGAACCGCACCGATGGCGCGTAGCGGGCCGCGTTGCGCCGGGCCACGGCCAGCGCCCCGGCCGAAATATCGACGGCCAGCACCTGGCTGCCGGGTAGCTCGCGGGCCAGCGCGATGGCCAGGCAGCCGCTGCCGGTGCCCACGTCGAGCAGGCGCAGGCCCGGCCGGCCGGCGTGGGCACGGGCCACCAGCTGCACCAGCTCCTCGGTTTCGGGGCGCGGAATGAGCGTGGCGGGCGTCACTTCCAGCTCCAGGCCGGCGAAGTGGGCCGTGCCCAGCACATACTGCACCGGCTCGTGGGCCAGCAGGCGCGCTTGCAGGGCGGGCACCTGGGCCAGCACGGCGGCGGGCACCGGCGCGGCAGCCTGCATGCGCCGCTGCAAGGGCGATACACCCAGCAGGTGCTCGGCCACCAGCGCGGCCACGGCCTGGGCCTCGGGGGCAGGGTAAAGAGCTTGCAGCGCGGTGGCGAGGCTAGCGGTGAGTTGCTGGATAGTCATGCGGGCACAAAGATGGCGGGTCCGGCGCGGCCTAGGCAGAATCCTCCCTGGCGAATAGCTTTACGCACCCAACCCGCGCTGCTTTCCCTATGTCCTTGCTCGACGACTCGTTTTTTATGCGCCGCGCCCTCGACCTGGCCATGCTGGGCCGGGGCCGCACCCGCCCCAACCCCCTGGTGGGCTGCGTGGTCGTAGGTCCGGCGGGCGATATTCTCGGCGAAGGCTACCACCAGCAGTACGGCGGCCCCCACGCCGAAGTAAATGCCCTGGCCAGCGTGGCCGACCAGGAATTACTGCGCCAGAGCCGCGTGTTTGTGACCCTGGAGCCCTGCGCCCACCACGGCAAAACGCCGCCCTGCGCCGACCTGCTCATCGCCAAAGGCGTGCCCGAAGTGATAGTATGCAACGACGACCCCAACCCGCTGGTGGGCGGCCAGGGGCTAGCCCGGCTGCGCGCCGCCGGCATAAAGGTTAGCACCGGGCTGCTGGCCGAGGACGGCCGCTGGCTCAACCGGCGCTTCTTCACGTTTCAGGAAAAGCAGCGGCCTTACCTGGTGCTGAAGTGGGCCGAGTCGGCCGATGGCTTCCTGGCCGGGCCGCACTTTCAGCAGGTGCAGATAAGCGGTCCGCAGGCCCAACTCCTTACTCATCAGTGGCGTACCGATGAGGCGGCCATCCTGGTGGGCACGCGCACGGCCCTGCACGACAACCCCCGCCTGAGCGCCCGCGAGTGGCCCGGCCCCCAGCCCATCCGCCTCGTTATCGACAAAAACCTGGCCCTGCCTCCTAGCCACCACGTGCTCGACGGCTCGCAGCCCACCATCATCTATACCCACCGCGAGCGGGCCAGCCGCCCCAACCTCGACTACGTGACGCTGCCCTTTGCCCCGGCCGGCGCGCCGCCCTCGCCCGACCTGCTGCCCGCCGTGCTGGCCGACCTGCACGCCCGCCACGTGCAGTCGGTGCTGGTAGAAGGCGGCCCCACTGTGCTCAACGCGCTCATCAACAGCAATGTGTGGGACGAAATTCGGGTCTTCCGCAGTACCAAGCGGCTCGAGCGTGGCGTGGCCGCCCCCCGGCTAGGCCTGCGCGGCTGGCAAAGCCATGAGAAAGCCGGCCCCGACGACTTGTTTATTTACCGCAATCAGTAATCCATACAAAAAGGGCTCCGGAGGATATCCGGAGCCCTTTTTTATCAGACCGAAGCTAGCGTAGGCCTAGCGGCCAAAGAGGCCGCCGAGCAGGCTGCCCATGCCGCTGCCCAAAAGGCCGCCGCCGCCCGCGCTGGCGGGCTGCGAGTTGGGTCGGCCACCCAGGCCACCCAGCACCGACATAATGGAGCCGAGGCCGCCGCCGCCCATCGAGCCCTGCTGCGGATACTGGCTGGTATCCACGCTCTGCTGCTGGCTGCCACCGCCGCCCAGCACCCCACTCAGCAGGCCGCCCCCGAGCAGGCCCCCGAGCAGCCCGCCCAGCGAGCCTTGCCCGCCCAGCGTGCCCATCGCGCCGCTCAGCAGGCCACCCATCGAGCCGCTGGGGCTTTGTGCCTGGCCGCCGGTGTTGCCGCTACCGCCGCCCATCACCCGCGAAATCACCATCGGGGCTACCACGCCCAGCAGGCCTGCCATCAGCGCACCCTTGGGAATGCCCACATTGCTGAGCTTGTCGCCAATGCTATTCAGAAAGCCTTGTTTATTAGGGTCTTGTGGGTCGTGGGGCACGCTAGCGGCCTGATCCACCACGTTTTCGAGCGTCTGTTTTTGCTCGGGGTTGATGCCGAGGTAGGCGGCCATTTTGCCCACCATCTCTTCTTCGCCGGGCGAATACGTGCCATCGGCGCGGGCCATGCTGATGAGGTCGGTCACGAGCGAGTAGCGTAGGTCGCTGTTCTTGAGCTGGTCGAGGCTCTGCTGCACCGTGTGGTTATCGGCACTATCGGCGGCGGTTAGTACCTGGCGGGTGGCATCCTGCGAAAGGCCAGCCTGCTGCGCCAGGCGCTGCAAAAACTCGGCCTCGGGGGCCGTGGCCTGGCGGTCGGCCGTAGCCAGAGCCGCAATAGCACTCAGGTAAGCGGTTTTTTCGGGCTCCGAATAGTTTTGAAGCAGCTGCGTTTCCATGAAAGAAAAGAATAAGGTGGAAAAAAGGGAAAAGACCAGGCCGCTAATTCACCAGGCCCGGCCCTGCTAACGGCAATGCGACAGCGGCGTTGCCGTTGGCAGGCAACCACCGACCCTAGCGGGCATTTTTTTCATTTTTTTATGCCTGATTGCTAAATTTTTACCTCCCATCGCTCGCTGCCCACCCTACTTTTTTTAGCGCCTGGTTTGGTCAATCCAAAAAAGCCTCCCATCTTTGTACTCCCAAACGGCCCCAACGCCACTATGGGACAAGGGAGATTAGCTCAGCTGGTTCAGAGCATCTGCCTTACAAGCAGAGGGTCACTGGTTCGAACCCAGTATCTCCCACCATTGAGAAACAGCCACTTAGTAGCAATACTGAGTGGCTGTTTTGCTTTTTGGGCATCTGAAATACGAAGGATTTCCTGCTCCCAACAGCAACAAGTCCCCAGTGCGATACACTAGGGACTCGCCGGGCAGGTGAGTAGAAACTACTGCCCAAACTCGAGCACGCGAAAGGTACCGGGCACGATGCTGGGGCGCGGGCGCGGGTTTTCGGCAGTGGCGGCCGGCGTGGGGCCGTAGTCGGCGGTGCAGGTGAAGAGGTGGTGGCTCTTGGGGTTAAGGGCGATGGTTTTGGCCCCTTTAGCCGTGGGCACGTTGGCTACCACCGTGTAGTTGGTGGGCGAGTCCTGGTGGATGACGGTGAACGTGCCCGAGCCGTTGGAGGTCACGATGTTCTGGGTCGAGGGGTCGAATACGGCCCCGTCCACGCCGGCCCCGATGGGCAGCACGGCGATTTGCTGGCCCGTCTTGCTGTCGGTCACGACCAGCTTCTCGTTGTGGCAGGCGCTGAAGAGGCGGTTGTGCTGGGGGTCGTAACCCAGGCCCGTGGGCGCCTCGCCGGGGGCCAGCTTGTGGCGCAGGTGCACGGCCAGCGTTTTGGCATCAAATTCAATCACCTCGCTCTTGTCCTCCACATTGGCAAACAGGTGCCCTTTGCCATCGGTGGCCGGGGCTTCGATATCGCCGCCCAGCTCGGCCGTGCCCTCCACCGCGCCGGTGGTGGCGTTGAGCACCGTGCTCTTGCCCCCGTCATTGCTGAAGAGAAACACGCGGTTGGAAAAGGCATCGTAGAGCAGCGCGTCGGGCTTGGGGCCGGTGGGGATGGGCGCGCCGATGGCTTTGAGCGTCTTCAGGTCAAACATCACGCAGGTGTTGTTGCGCCCGCAGGTGATGTAGCCCCGGTTGGCGCCGGGCACCACGTCGATGCCGTGTACGCCGGGCGTATTGGGGATGGTGCCGATAACCTTACGGGTTTTCAAGTCTACTACCTCGACCTGCGTGCCGTGCGAGAGGTAGAGGCGCTCGCCGGCCGGGTCCACGGTGAGGTAGTCCCAGCCGCCCTCCCCGCCCACCGCAATGGTGTGCAGCAGGTGGTAGGGCAGCTTAGCCGCGGGGGCCGTCTGGGCCTGGGTCCCGCCGCTTAGCCCGAGAGCCAGCGGCACCACAAATAGTAAATTTTTCATAAAGACAGTAGTAAGGAAGAGAGGATGCCGGGCTGGGCGGCAGCCCGGGGGCGAAGCTGGCTAGGGTGGCGAAAAAAGCCCCTGCCGGGGCAGGGGCTTTTTTCAAGCAAAAAATACCTTAAATCATTGTATTAGTGCATATTACCCTTGCCATCGCTGGTGTAGGCGCCGATGTCGTTGTTGTAGGTGGGGTTGCCCTTGCCTTTGGCCGGCGAGCCGGCTTGCAGGTGGAAGTCGCTGTTGTCGGTGGCCGCGCTCACATTGCTGGGGTCTAGGTTGACAAACAGCGGGTTGTTGTTCGAGGTTGAGGTCGAGATAATATCGGTGCTCTGCGCCTTGCCGAAGGAACCGGCCGGGTAGAAGTACTTGCGGGTCGAGTCCACGGCCGTATAAAAGAAATTGTTGCCGTAGCTGATGTTCTTCGTGTCGGCGGCGGCATTGATATCTAGGCCGTAGTAGTTATTCACCAGCAAGTTGTTGTAAAACTGCCCGGCGGCGAAGCGGTCCACCAGAATGCCCCGGCCCGGCTCGGCGTAGCCCCGGCGGTAGCCGTTGGCTACCAGCGTGTTGTTATTTACCGTCACCACGGTCTGGGGCGTCAGCAGCTTGGCATCGGTGTCGATTTTGATGCCGCTGCCCGCGTCGGCCCAAATCACGTTGTAAGCGATGGTGCCCGTCACGCCGTCGTAGATGTTAATCGACTCGCCGTCGGTGCTGCCCTCGTGCTCAATCGTATTGCGCTGCACGCTCACCTGGGCCATGCCCGAGAGGAAGATGGCATCGTCGAGGCCACCCTTAAACCAGCTGTCTTCGATGATAACCGGCACCCGCTTGGCCAGCGTGCGCTTAGGTGAGATGACGAGGGTAGCGCGTGGCCGACCCGTGGCGTCCGGCCCTCCGGTATAATCGATGTGCGTCCACTTGATAGTTACGGCCTGGGCGCTGTCGCACTGAAACCCACCCCACGAGCCGTTCGCATTTTTGGGTGAGGTAAAGGTGATGGGGCTGGCTTGGGTACCTTCAAAGTCAATGACGCCCTGAACGTAGACGGTGGAATTGTTAGGCACGTTCACCGTCACGCCTTTCTGCACGAAAAGCGTGTCTTTAGGACCGATTTTCAGGTCGCTGTTGATGGTGTAGGTGCCCACCGAGCTGAGCAGCGTGCCCTTTACGCTACCTGCCAGCGTAGTACCCGTGATGGGGTTAGAAGGCGCTTTAACCGGGGTCTGCACGGTCACGTCCTCGGTCTTTTTGCAGCTGGCCAGGGCTACGGCACCCAGGGCGATGCCTAGCACCAAGCGACCATTTAGTCGGTTGTTTAACAGCTTAATCAACGTTTTCATGGAAAAAATAAAAAGGAGAAAAGGAAAGGGTCGGTCGTAAAAAAAGCTGCCTAGCGGAGCGCGTAGCGCAGGCCTAGCAGGTAGTCGGCCCGCACTTCGTCGCGCTGTACGATGAGGTCGGACGTGCCCACCTTGAGCGTGGCCGGAGTATTGAGCAGGTTGTTGAATTTGCCGAAGGCCGTGAAGCGGCGCGACAAGCCTTTTTCCAGCGACAGGGCCAGGAAGGACTGCGGCTGCTGGTAGTAGTCGGGCCCGGCAGAATTGACTACTTGCAGCGTGCGGTCCGTGAACTGGTAGGAAAGCTGGGCGTAGAAGCGGGCCGGCCGCGCGCGGTAGAGCAGCGACACGTTGGCGATGTTGCGCGCCTGCCCTTGCAGCGGGCGGTCGAGCGGCAGGGTCACCTGGCTGGTATTGCCGGCCGCGTCGGTGGTATTGTAGGTTTTGCTGACGTGAATGCTTGAGTTCACGTAGGTGTAGTTGCCCGTCACCCCGATGTTGCCAAAGTATTTGGTCGCCACTACTTCCGCGCCGTAGTTGTTGGCCGTGCCGAAGTTCTGGGGCTGCAGCACCAGCTGCGAGCCCGTTACTTGCAGGTAGGCGTACTCGATGGGGTCCTGGATGCGCTTGTAAAAAGTGCCCACCGTGAACAGCCCCTCGTTGCTGGCGTACAGCTCGTAGCGCAGGTCAAAGTTGTCGGCCGTAGCCCGGCGCAGGTTGAGGTTGCCCACGGTGCTGTTGTTGGGCCCCACGTTCAGGTTCGGGTTTTTCTCGACGAGGCTGGGTCGGGTGAGGCCGGCGAAGTACGACAGGCGCAGGTTCTGGCTAGGGGTCAGGGCGTAGCGTAGGTGCAGGCTGGGCAGCACATCCTGGTAGGTCACGGCAAAGTTGTCGGGGTGGCCGGGGTCGGTCAGGATGTCGGCTTTTTGCAGGGTCGTAAAGTGCTGGCTGGTGCTCTCTACCCGCACGCCGCCCAGTACTTGCAGGGCGCCCAGCTCCAGCTTGGCCTGCCCGTAGCCGGCCGCAATGTCCTCGGTACCGTCGTAGTTGCTGGGGTCGCGGGCGGCGGTGCCCTGCGTGTTGTAGACCTCCCAGCTGGCGGTTTCGATGCCCGTAAACACTTCCTTGGCCCCGTTGGCGCCCAGGGCCGGCTTGAGGGTGTAGTCGTCCTGGCGGTTGTAACGGGTGGTGTGGCGGTAGAGGCCCCCGGCTTTCAGCTCTAGGTTTTGGCCAAACAGCGTGGGTTGATACGTCAGGTTGAGCAGGCCCGAAAGGTCGCGGTTGTCGTTGTGCCGCCAGAGCCGGTCCACGGGCTCCAAGAAGCTCTGGGTGCGCTGAATGCGGCGGCCAGTGGGGTCGCTAGGGTCCACCCGCAGCAAATACACCAGGTTCACGGTGGCCCAGTCCGGGGCCCGCTCGCGGCCTTCGGTGGCCACGGCGGCCCAGTCGAGCAGCAGGTTGGGCCGCAGCTCGTGCACCCCTTCCAGCTTGGCGTTTTCCACGAGCTGGCGCTGGGTGAGCGTGCGCACGTAGTCGTGCATCGTGCCCGTACCGGCAATGGTGTGCTGGTCTACCAGGCTCGAATCGGTGCTGGTGCGGGCCTGGGAGAAGTCGGAGAGCAGTAGCAGGTTGTGCCAGCCAATCTTGTTGCGCGGGTTGATAACGAAATCCACGTGCGTCACCAGGCCCACGTTGCGCTGGTGGCTCGACGTGAGGCGGGGCGCCGAAACCAGCGTCACGTTCTGGCGCGACTCGTTGAGCTGCGGCTGCACTTCGGCAAACGTGCCGTTGGAGCCAAAATACTGGTCCTGCCAGCTAGCGGCGGCAATAAAGCCTAGCCGCTGGTTGAGAAAGCGCCGGCCGTAGGTGAGGCCAGCCGTCGAATTGGCCGGCGCCTGCTTGGGCGACACGTGCAGGTTGGCGCGCGAAAAGTCGCCCGGCTGGGAAGTCACCACCTGCCCGGCGCGCTCGTTTGGGCTCTGCTGCTGAATAGCCGCCTTATCAAACCAGCTCCACTTGCGGTCCAGAAACAGCTGGCCGTAGCCCACCGAGCCGGTGGCCAGCAGCAGCGTCGTATCGGGCGCCGTTTTGGTCACAATATTTACCGTGCCGCCGATGGCGTCGCCTTCCATGCTGGGCAGCAAGGCTTTGTGCACCTCAATGCGCTGAATCAGGTCCGACGGGATAATATCGAGCGGAATAAAGCGCGATTGGGCATCGGGGCTGGCGATTTTCACGCCGTTGACCAGCGTATTATTATAGCGCGGCTCCATGCCCCGGATGACGGCGTAGGCCCCGCCGCTTCCCCCCGCCTGGCGCTGCACCGTCACGCCCGACACCCGGGTCAGCACGTTGGCCACGTTGATGTCGGGCGAGCGCTCGATGGCCCGCGCGGCAATGACGTTGAGCACATTATCGGCCGTGTGCTCGGTGCGGCGCGAGGCCGCGTCTTCCTCCCGGCTCAGCTTGCCCGTTACTACCACGTTGCCCAGGTCCTGGGCCTGGGCCTGCAGGCTAAAGTCGAGCGTAACTGCTTCTTCGGTGCCGCGAATGCTAACGGACTTGGCTTCCTGGCGGTAGCCCACGAACGATACCCCGACCACGTAGCGCCCGGCGGGCACGTGGCGAATTTCGTAGTGCCCGGCCGCATCCACCGGGGCGCTCAGGCTGGTACCCTGCACGACGACGACGGCCCCAATCAGATTTTCCCGCGCCGGGCCTCCCGTCACCCGGCCGACTATGGTAGCCGCCCGGCCGGACAAAGCCAGCAGTAATAAGAACAGCGTTCGTAACAGCTTCATAACCCTTCGTACCAAAATCCGGCACAAAGGTCCTGGTCTTAGCCCGGCTTACCGGTTACCGAATTATGACGATGTGATTACGGTTGCTTACGTTGTATGAGTTTTTTATGAGTTTAGTAATCAACATTTTAACTCCAGAATTAAAACAGAATTCAGTCAGATTTATACGAGGGGCTAGCAGGGCGCTTTACCGTATTTTTACGGCTGCCGGGCCGGCTCACTACCACCAGATAATCATAATTCAATGCCCCACTCGCACGGGGCGCAACTGCGGCCGGCCGGCCAAACTGAACAGGACAAGCTGGTAAGCAGGCATACTATCAGCCCCTTGGGGAAGCGCGCTTTATAAGGTATTGATTCGCTAATACTGGCGTAATGGCTACTGGCCGCCGGGGGCTCGTCATTTGCGCTTTTGGCTCCGCATCATGGGCGTACTTGGCAAAGGCATGAATTATTTCTTGACACTAAGCAGCCTGTGCGTGGGAATAGGCATCGGCTTAAGTGGCTGCTCGGTGCCGCCAACCAGCAAAACCACCGCCAGCCTGGAGCAGGCCGATATGCACCAGACCTACGACGACAGCACGCTGCGCACCAGCGGGCTGCCCGTGCTGCTGCCCTACAACCGCCTCGTTGCCCCGGCCGGCCAGGTGGTGCGCTACGGCGACCCCGGCCTGGAAAACCACAGCCTCGATGCGCAGCTGGTGCCAGGCGCGCCGCTACTGGCCGTGGAGGACCGCTACGGCGTGGCGCTGCTCGACACCGCGCGCCGCGCCGTGGTGGCCCGCTGGACCTACGCCGACGATGCGCGCTACAAGGGCGCCATGAGCACCTACTCGGGCCTGAAAGTGCGGCGCGAAGCCGACGGGGAGATTCATTTATTCTGGAGCGCTTCCAACGGCCAAAATCGGCAATCCTACGTGCTAGACGCGGTGTATGCCGCTGGCAAAATCCGGGTGCAGCGGGCATTTCCGTTTGCGGCGGTGGGCGCACCGCTAGCCCTACCCAACGACCTGGCCCTGGCTACGGAAGGCGGCCGCGACTACCTCTACGTGGTGCTCAACGGCAACAACCAGGTGGTGAAGCTGGACCGCGCCACCGGCCAAACCGTGTGGACGCGCCCCACCGGCGTGGCGCCCTACGGCCTGGCGCTGGCCGGCGGCCGGGTATTCGTCAGCAACTGGGGCGGCCCGCTGCCCACCGATACGCTGCACCAGGAAGTAGCCGGCGTGCCGCGCGTGTATGGCCGTACCTACACCGTGCCCGCCACCGGGGCCACTGCCCAGGGCACCGTATCGGTACTGCATCCGGCCGATGGGCAGCTGGTGCAAGAGGTGCCCGTGGGGCTGCATCCTAATGCCCTGCTGGCTAGCCCCGACGAACACTTTGTGTACGTGGCCAACGGCAACAGCGACGAGGTGAGCGTGCTCGAAACGGCCAGCCTGCACGTGAGCGAGCGCCTGGCGGTGCAGCTGCTGCCCGGCCCGCAGCGCTTCGGCGGCGACTCGCCCAATGCGCTGGCCCTCGACCCCGCAGGCACTACGCTCTACGTGGCCAACGGCCTCGACAACGCCGTGGCCGTGGTGCGGCTGGGCCGGGCGGCGGCCCGCGCCGGCGCGGCCGGGCCTAGCCAGGTGCTGGGCTTTATCCCCACCGAGGCCTATCCCGGCGGGCTGGCGCTGGGCGCACACCAGCTCTTCGTGACCAACCTCGAAGGCGAAGGCGCCCGCGTGAGCGCCCGCGACATTCAACAGGCGGGTGGCGAGCTGGAGGCCGTGGCGCGCCGGGCCCCGGCGGCCTACAACTCGCACCACCAGCTAGCCACCGTGTCGCTCGTGGCCCTGCCCACGGCGGCGCAGTTGGCGCGCTACTCCGAGCAGGTCGAGCGGCTGAACTTCTCTTTTCGCCGCGAAATAGCCCGGCGCCTGCCCCGACCCGGCGTGCTGCCCCGGCCCATGCCCGAGCGCATCGGCGAGCCGTCGGTGTTCAAGCACGTGGTGTACATCATCAAGGAAAACCGGACCTACGACCAGGTGCTCGGCGACCTGCCCGCCGGCCGGGGCGAAAAGTCGCTGTGCGTGTTTGGCGACAGCGTGACGCCCAACCAGCACCAGCTGGCCCGCGACTTTGTGCTGCTCGATAATTACTACGTCTCGGGCAAGTCGTCGGCCGAGGGGCACCAGTGGACCGACGCCGCGATGGTGACCGACTACGTGGAGAAAAACGTGCGGGCCTGGTTTCGCAGCTATCCGCACGTGCAGGAAGATGCCCTGGTGTATAGCCCACAGGGCTTTATCTGGAACAACGCCGCCGACCACGGCCACTCGGTGCGCATCTACGGCGAGGCCTGCAAGCCCCACTACGATACCCGGCTGAGCTGGAGCGATATCTACGCAAATTACCGGGCCGGCAAGCCGTTCCAGTTCACCAATACCAGCACCATTGCGCGGGTGCGGCCGCTGCTCTCGCCCAACTATCCGGGCTCCGACGAGCTGCGCATCACCGACCAGCTGCGGGCCGATGCCTTTATTAAGGAGTTGGCCGAGTTTGAGAAGCAGCCCGGCGAGGCCCTGCCCGAGCTTTCGGTTATTGCCCTCTCCACCGACCACACGGTGGGCACCCGGCCGGGCATGCCCACCCCGCGCGCCATGGTGGCCGACAACGACCTGGCCCTGGGCCGCATGCTGGCCGCGCTCAGCAAGAGCCGCTTCTGGAAGAATACCGTCGTGTTCGTGACCGAGGATGACTCGCAGGCCGGCTGGGACCACGTTTCGGCCTACCGCACCACGGGCTTCGTGGTGAGCCCCTACAGCCGCCTGCACCGCACGGTGAGCAAGAATTACAACCAGACCTGCATGGTGCGCTCGATAGAGCAGATTCTGGGCCTGCCGCCCATGAACGCGGTCGATGCCACGGCGCTGCCTCTGTTCGAGTGCTTTGGGGCCCGGCCCAGCGGGCAGCCTTACCGCAGCGTGCCCAACCGCGTGGCGCTCACTACCCTCAACCCGCCGCTCAGCAAGCTCACCGGCGCGGCCCGGCGCTTCGGCCGCCTCTCGCAGCGGCCCGAGTTTGACCACCTAGACGGCGGCCGCGACGACGTGCTGAACCGCATCATCTGGTTTGCCACCAAGGGCCGGCAGCCTTACCCCGCCGCCCTGGCCGGCAAGGCGGAAGCCGACGATGACGATGACTGAGGTACCCTGGCCAGCCCTACCGGGCTAGCCAGGGCCGCACCAAAAGCGCCCGTGCGGCATTGCGCGGGCGCTTGCAGATAGGTAGGCAGCCGGGAGGAAAGTTTGCGTCGGAAGGCTAGCGCTTGAACGTGAACGTGATGGGCAGCGTGCAGCGCACCCGCACCGGCTGGCCGTGCTCCTGGCCGGGCGTCCAGCGGGGCATGAGCCAGGCGAGTCGGCGCGCCTCCTCGTTGAATTCCGCATCGGTCGTTTTTACTACCGTCGGCTCCAGCACGCGGCCCTGCTCATCCACGACAAATTGCACTACTACCTGGCCCGACACGCCCCGCCGCAGCGCTTCGGGCGGGTAGTTGGTATGCGTGGCCAGGTACTGATGCAGCGCCGCCGAGCCGCCCGGAAAAGCCGGCATTTGCTCGGCATAGTTCAGCACAACCGGCGTGGAGCTGGTTGTCGTGCCCCCCTGGTCAGCCGCACGAAACTGTTGGGCGTGGCTTGGCAGCGCCAGCAATGAGCTACCACCCAGCGTTAACAGGAAAAAGATTTGCTTATAAAATCGAATGGGCCAACGCATAAACAAAATTCCCTACCTCGCTTTACCTTAGCGCCAAGTCCAAGTTAAGCTTATGTTAAATTAGGACTTTATTGTACAACCAGGCCCGGGGCGCCGGGGCGGGTACCGGGTTGTTTGGCGGCCTCGCCCAGCGTCACGTTGATAGTATTTTCGAGGTGCGCCGCGCCTGCTAGCTTCCCTAAGACTTACGCAAACCTGCCGACCTTCGCGCCATGAAACTCCTGCTGGTGGAAGACGAGGTCGTCGTCACGCACTTTATTCAAAAAGGCATTGAGGCCGAGGGCTACGACCTGCGCGTGGCCTACGACGGGCTCATGGGCCAGGCCATGTTCGACCAGCAGCCCTTCGACGTGGTAATTCTGGATGTGAACCTGCCCGGCCTGAATGGCTTTGAGCTGTGCCGCTACATCAAGCAGCACTCGCCGCGCCAACCGGTGCTGCTGCTCACGGCCCTCGATGGCCTGCAGGACAAGGAAAACGGCTTTGGCGCCGGGGCCGACGACTACCTGGTCAAGCCCTTCGCGTTTCGGGAACTGCTGCTGCGCATTCGGGCGCTGGCCCGGCGCGGCGAGGCCTACGCCGGCCTGCGCCACGTGCTGCGGGTGGCCGACCTGGAGCTGGACATCAATGCCCGCACCGTGCGCCGCGCCGGCCAGCCCATCGAGCTGACCACGCGCGAGTACTCGCTGCTCGAATACCTGATGACCAACCAGAACCGCACCGTGAGCCGGGTCGATATCGCCGAGAAGGTCTGGAACCTGAACTTCGACACCAATACCAATATTATTGACGTGTACGTCAACTACTTGCGCAACAAGATTGACAAGCCCTTCGGGCATAAGCTGCTGCACACGATAGTGGGCACGGGCTACATGATGCGCGGCTGAGCCGGCCTAGCCATGCAGATTAAACATAAGCTCTTGCTCTGGTTTGCGGCCCTGGCCATCGGGCTGCTGCTGGCCCTGGCCGGCTACGTGTACGCGAGCACGGCGCGCTTCCGCGCCCAGAGCTTTGCCGAGCGCCTGACCCACAAGGCGGCCCTCACCCAGCAGGTGCTGGCGCTGGGCGACTCGGCCGCCGGGGCCATGCTGGCCTCGCTGCCCGAACAGGCCGAGTACGTGTATGCGCCCACCGGCCAGCGGGTGTTCGCGGTGGGGCCAGGCCTTGATTTCCAGCCGGCGGCGGCTTGGCTGGCGCAGGTACGGGCGCAGGATTCGCTGGCTTTTACTTACCCTAGCCCCGGCCACAGCCAGCGCAAGGAGGGCGTGGCGCTGGCGTTTCGGCGGCGCGGCGAACCGGGGCAGTACGTGGCCGTGGTAACGGCCTACGACCAGCAGGGCTACGACCAATTGCAGCGCCTGCGGCAGGCGCTGGGGCTGGGCATCTTGGGCGCGGTGGTAGTGGTGGGGCGCTGGGGTGGCTGTTTGCGGTGCGGGCCCTGGCCCCGCTCACGCTCATCATCGGGCAGCTGCGCATCCCGCGGGCGGGCGCCACGGGCTTTCGGCTGCGCCCGGCCAATGCCCACGACGAGGTGGGGCAGCTCGCGCTGGCCTTCAATGAGCTGCTGGCCCGGCAGGAAACGCTGGCCGAAAGCCAGAGCGCCTTTATCGCCCACGCCTCGCACGAGCTGCGCACGCCACTTACTACCCTCAAGGGCTGGCTCGAAACCTCGCTGGCCTACGACCAGGATGCGGCTAGCCTGCGCGTGGGGCTGGGCCGGGCCGTGCAGGAGCTGGACCGCCTCACGGCCCTCACCAACGGCCTGCTCTACCTGGCCCGCCTCGACGGCCCCGACCCGGCTCTACCCACCGCCCCGCTCGATGTGGTGGACGTGCTGCTCGACGTAGTAAGCATGGCCCAGCGCCAGCACCCCGGCCAGGCCCTGAACTTCGACCTGAGCGAGGGCGTGCAGCAGCAGCAGCACGCCCCTACCCTGCTCGGCCACGCCACGCTGCTGCGCACCGCCCTGGGCAACCTGCTCGACAACGCCGCGAAGTACTCCAGCGGCCAGCCCGTAGAAGTGCACCTGGAAATGAACACCGAAACCGCCGTGCGCATCCGCATCGAAGACCGGGGCCCCGGCATCCGGCCCGACGAAGCCGAGCGCCTATTTGAGCCTCTGACGCGGGGCCGCGACGTGCCGGCCGACGTGCCGGGCTTCGGTATCGGCCTCACGCTGGCGCGGCGCATCATCCAGCAGCACGGCGGCACGCTGCACCTGCGCCCCCGGCCGGGCGGCGGCACCAGCGCCGAGGTAGGGCTGCCGCTGGCTAGGGGTGAGGCGCCCGCGGAGGGAAACCCAGCAGTCCCCAAACATCCCCTTCTAATAACTTCTAATTCCGTCTTAATTCCAGTCTAATACCGCCCCCGGAGGTTTGCGGCATGAAGCTGAGAATCCTCTTTTGCCTGAGCTGGCTAGGCCTGCTGCTGGGTGCCAGCGGCGGCGCGGCCTGGGCGCAACAGCCCCGCGAGCTGGCCCAGCTGCCCCGGCCGCTCACCTTGCCCCAGGCTTTGCGGGTGGCGCAGGCCAATTACCCCGCCCTGCGCAGCCGGCAAGCTGCGGTGCGGGCCGCCGAGGCCGATGTGCTTACCAACCGCGCTACCTTTTTGCCGCAGGTAACGGCGCAGGCGCAGGCCCTCAATGCCACCGCCAACCAAGTGCGCGGGGCCTACTTGCCGGGCGTCGCCTTTTCGGAGTCGGGCGCGGTGAAAGCGACGGGGCCCGACGGGCGCACCAATTTTTCCAGCCTCGGGGTGCTGGCCATTGAGTGGCCGGCCGTGACGTTTGGGCGCTACCGGGCCAGCGAAAACCGCTCGGCAGCCGCCGTGTCGGCCGCCCAGGCCGACTACGACCAGGCCGTGTTCGAGTACCAGGCGCAGGTGGCCGATGCCTACCTGCTGGCGCTGGGGGCCGAAAAAGCCGTGGCTTTGCAGCGGGCCAATTTGGCTAGGGCCCAGCAGCTGGCGCGCGTCATTCGGGCCGGGGGGCGCTCGGGCATTCGGCCGGGCATCGACTCCTCCACGGCCAATGCCGAGCTGGCCCGCGCCCAGCTGCAAGTGCTGGCCGCGCAGCAGCAGGCCCGCACGCAGCGCACCCGCCTGGCCGGCTTGCTGGGCCAGCCCACCCAGGAAGTGCAGCTCGATTCGATGCAATTCTACTCGCGCCTGCCCCTAGCGGGCGCCAGCCCGGCCGACACGGCCCGCGCCACCAACCCGCTGCTGCGCGTTTACCGCCAGCGTATTGTGGCCAGCCAGGCCCAGGCTTCTTTGCTGAATACTAACAAGCGCCCCAGCCTCAACCTGCTAGCCTCGACCTGGGGCCGGGGCTCGGGCGTGCGCGACCGCGTCGATGACCAGGGCAATTTTGTCATTGACTCGTCGCCGGGCGCGGGGCTGCCTTTCAAGGCCTACAACTACTTGCTGGGGGCCACGCTCACCTGGCGAGCCACCGAGCTTATTCACACTGGGCGGGCCGTGCAGGCCCAGCGCCTGCGCACCGAGCAGGCCCGCGCCGACTACGACCAGCAGGCCCTGCAGCTCGAAACTCAACTGCAAAACGCCCGCCTGCAAGTCGAGCTGGCCCAGCAAACCGCCCTGGCCGCCCCCACCCAGCTAGCCGCCGCCCGCCAGGCCTACACCGCCGCCCGCGCCCGCTACGACGCCGGCCTCGACAACCTGCTCGTGCTCACCCAGGCCACCGAAGTGCTCAACCGCGCCGAAACCGACCAGGCCCTGGCCACCAACAACCTCTGGCGCGCCGTGCTGCTGCAAGGCGCCGCCGGCGGCAACCTCGGCGGGCTGCTGGGACAATTGTAAAGCGGATTGAGAGTAAGCAGAACGTCCTGCTGCGCTTGTCGAAGCAGCTCTACTGCTTACTAGAGTGGTTTCGTAGTCAGTGTATACAGTATACAGGCGATGGTTTCTTTGCAGCATGAAACCGTACTCAGCTGATTTACGCGAACGGATAGCAGCAGCCTGTGCCTCGGGGGACAGTTCCCTGGGCCAGGTCGCCGCCCGGTTTAGCGTGTCGCTTTCCTTCGTCAACAAGCTGCTCAAGCGCCAGCGCACGAGCGGCTCGCTGGCTGCGCTGCCCCACCGGGGCGGTCCGTCCCCGCTGCTCGACGCGGCGGCTCGCACCCAGTTGGCCGCCTGCGTGGGCCAGCAGCCCGACGCCACGCTCGACGAGTTGCGCGTGCAGTTAGCCGCCAGCGGCGGGCCGGCGGTGGGCCGCACCACGGTCTGGCAGGGCTTGCAGGCGCTGGATTTGCGGCGCAAAAAAAGAGCGTCCACGCCGCCGAGCGCGACACCGAACGGGTGAAGCAGCTGCGCCGCGCCTTCCTCGAAGCGCTGCCGGACCACGATGCGGCCCGCTTCAAATTCGTGGACGAAACCGGCGTCAACCTGACCTACACGCGGCGCTACGGCCGGGCCGTGGGCGGCCAGCGGGTGAACCAGGCCGTGCCCTTACACAACGGCCCGAATGTGACGGTGATTGCGGCCCTGACGGCGCAGGGCATTGCGGCGGTCATGGAACTGGATGGGGCGGTCAACGCGGCCAGCTTTGCCGTCTACCTCGACCAGGTGCTCGGTCCCACGCTGGTGCCCGGCGATGTCGTCGTGCTCGACAATCTGCGCGTTCATAAGGCCGCCGGCCTGGCCGAGCTGGTGGAAAAACGCGGGGCCCGGCTCTTGTTTTTACCGCCGTACTCGCCTGACTTCACCCCGGTGGAACTGGCCTTCAGCAAGCTCAAAACCAGCCTGCGCACCGCCCAGGCCCGCACCCGCGAGGCCCTGACGGCCGCCTTGCGGGCCGCCCTGGACTGGATTAGCCAAGAAGACGCCATAAATTGGTTTCACCACTGCGGCTATCATGTACATTGATTACGAATTTGCTCTAATCATGCCTATAGCAACGAAGCGACCAAGATGCTTCGACAAGCGCAGCATGACGGACGATTTTTAGTTTAAAGAAGCTAACGGCTTAAAAATATGCTCAAAGCTGCCCTTGCCAAACCCATTGCCGTTATCGTGGCCCTGCTCGGCGTACTCGTCTTTGCGGGGCTGGCGCTGGGGCGCATTCCGGTCGATATTTTTCCGCGGCTCAACCTGCCTACCATCTACATCGCGCAGCCCTACGGCGGCATGACGCCGGGCCAGATGGAGGGCTTCATTGCCACGCGCTACCAGAACCAGATGCTCTACGTGTCGGGCATTAAGGATGTGGAAGTGAAGAACATCCAGGGCCTGTGCCTGGTCAAGTGCACCTTCTACGAAGACGTGAACATGGCCCAGGCCGCCGGCGAGGTGGCTAGCCAGGTGAGCCGCGTGATGAGCTACCTGCCGCCCGGCTCGGTGCCGCCCACGGTGGTGCGCTTCGATGCCTCGTCGCTGCCGGTGGGCGAGCTGGTGTTTAGCAGTTCGTCGGCTTCGCTGGGGCAGATGCAGGATTTGGCCTCGACCAAAATCCGGCCGCTGTTTTCGCAGATTCCGGGCGCTTCGGCCCCGCCGCCCTTCGGCGGCAACGAGCGCACGGTGGTGGTGCGCGTCGACCCCGCGAAGATGAAAAGCTACGCCCTCACGCCCGACGAGGTAGTTTCGGCTATTGTCAAAAACAACCAGGTGTCGCCGGCCGGGGCCGTGGGTATGGGCGACTACATGGTGATGACCCCTAGCAACACGGTGCTCGACAAGGTACCTGATTTTCTGAACATTCCGCTGCGCCAGGGCGTCGGGCCCACGGTGTTTATCCACGACATTGCTACGGTTGAGGACGGCACCGACATTCCGGTGGGCTACGCGCTCATCAACGGCAAGCGCTCGGTGTACATCCCCGTCACGAAGTCGGCCGATGCCTCTACCATGAGCGTGGTGAGCGCCCTCAAGGCCAAGCTGCCCGAAATGCGCGCCCTGCTGCCCTCCACTATCCAGCTCAGCTACGAGTTCGACCAGTCGGTGTACGTGACCCAGGCCGTGCACAGCCTAGCCTTCGAGGGGGGGCTGGGGGCGCTACTCACGGGCCTGGTGGTACTGCTGTTTCTGGGCGATTTGCGCTCGTCGCTCATCGTGATTCTGACTATTCCGGCGTCCATTCTGTCGGCCATTCTGCTGCTCCAGCTCTTCGGCCAGACCATTAATCTAATGACGCTCTCGGGGCTGTCGCTGGCCATTGGCATCCTCGTGGACCAGGCCACGGTCGTGATTGAGAACATTCACCAGCACCTGGAAATGGGCAAGCCCAAGGCCCGGGCCATCCTCGATGCCAGCCAGGAAGTATCGTTTCCGCTGCTGCTCATCACGCTCAGCATTCTGGCCGTGTTTGCGCCGGCGTTCCTCATGAGCGGGGTGCCGCGCGGCATGTTTATTCCGCTCTCGCTGTCGGTGGGCTTCTCGATTATCGTGTCGTATATCCTCTCGCAGAGCTTCGTGCCGGTGGTGGCCAACTGGTGGCTGAAGGGCCACGCCCACCCTAGCCCGCACGAGCTGAGCCTGCTGCCCGACCTGAGCGAGCCGCGCGATGCGGCCCAGGAAACCTACGAGGCGCACCACCCCGAAAAAGTCACCGGCTTCGAGCGGGTGAAGCTGCGCTACCTGGGCCTGCTCGACCGGCTGCTGCGCCACCGGGCGCTGGTGGCTAGCGTGTATGGCGTGGTGTGCGCCGTGGTAATTGGTACCTGCTTCTACTTTATCGGGCAGGATATGATGCCTAAAATCACGCACTCCAAGCAGTTTCAGGTGCGCATCGTGGCGCCCGAGGGGCTGCGCATCGAGCGCACCGAAGACCGTACCAAGCAGATTATCAAGGTTATTCAGGACATCGTGGGGCCGCAGAACGTGGCCATCACCTCGGCCTTCGTGGGCATGACGCCTAGCTCGTATGGCACGAGCGCGCTCTACGTCTTTAACGCCGGCCCCAACGAGGCCGACTTGCAGGTGAACCTGGCCGAGGACTACAAGGTGCAGAACCTCGACGCGCTGAAAGACAAAATAAGGCAGGCAGTGGCCCGGCAGGTGCCCGACGTGCAGCTCAGCTTCGAGCCCATCGAGCTGACTGACAAGATTATGAGCCAGGGCGCCCAAACGCCCATCGAGGTACTGGTGGCCGGCAAAAGCCTAGCCGACGGCAAAGCCTACGCTGACAAACTGGTGGCTAGGCTCCGGCAGATTGCCTACCTGCGCGACATCCGCGTGAATCAACCCCTGAGCTATCCCACGGTGCAGATTACGGTAGACCGCGGCCGGGCCGCGCAGTTTGGCCTTACGCCCGACCAGATTGCCAAGTCGCTGGTAGCCGCCACTTCCTCTAGCCGCTTCACGGCCAAGAACTTGTGGCTCGACCAAAGCAAGGGCTTTGCCTATCAGGTGCAGGTGCAGCTGGCCTCGCAGGATATGAAAACCGAGAACGACATGCGGGGCATTCCGCTGGTGCCGGGCCAGGCGCACCCCACCCTGGGCGACGTGGCCACGCTGCGCACGGCCACCGTGCCCGGCGAATACGACCGCATCGGGCCGCGCCGCATCGTCACGGTGTCGGCCAACATCAACAAGCAGGACCTGGGCACCGCCACCCGCGCCGTGCAAAAAGCCCTCCGGGAAGTGGGCGCGCCGCCCAAGGGCTCGGTGGTGCAGGTGCGGGGCCTAGCCAAGCTGCTCGAAGAAACCCTGAGCAGCCTGCAAACCGGCCTGGGGCTAGCCATCGTAGTGATTTTCCTGCTATTAGCAGCCAATTATCAATCGCTGAAAGTAGCAGGCGTGGTGCTCGTGACGGTGCCGGCGGTGCTGGCGGGCTCGCTGCTGCTGCTGCTCGCCACGGGCCAGACGCTGAACCTGCAATCGTACATGGGCATCATCATGTCGGTGGGCGTGTCGGTGGCCAATGCCGTGCTGGTTGTGACCAACGCCGAGAGCCTGCGCCTGCGCTACCGCGACGCCACGGCCGCCGCCCGCCTGGCCGGCGCCGCCCGCCTGCGCCCCATCCTGATGACTTCGATTGCCATGATTGCCGGTATGCTGCCAATGGCGAGCGGCCTGGGCGAAAGCGGCGAGCAAACCGCCCCGCTGGGCCGCGCCGTGATTGGGGGCCTGCTCGCCTCCACGGTGGCCGCGCTGCTGGTGCTGCCGGTGGTATTTGCGGCCGTGCAGCGCAAAACCAGCTTCGTGTCCGTCTCGCTCGACCCCGACGACCCCGAAAGCGCCGACTACGACCACGCGGCGGCCCCCGCGGCCGAGCGCCCGCTGACCGAGCCGGTGCTGGCTTAATTTTTCTTTTGCTGACTTTTGGTACCCATGACCCGCCTTTCGCTTTCTTTCCGCCCGGCCCGCCTGCTGACCCTAGCCACCTTACTGGCCGCCCCCACCCTGCTGCTGAGCGGCTGCGGCTCGTCGGGCGATGCCGAGCAGGCCACCGCGAAAACGCCGGCCGCCGCTAGCCCGGCCGCACCGGCTGCCTACGCTGCCGTGCAGGTCACGGCGGCCCCGCCGGCCCAGGCGCTGAGCCTGCCCGGCGAGCTGGAAAGCTTTTACCAAACCGACATCACGCCCCGCGTGAGCGCCTACGTGCGCCGGGTGAACGTGGACATCGGCGACCACGTGCGCGCCGGCCAGGTGCTGGCCGAGCTCGATGCCCCCGAGCTGACCGCCGCCCTCAACGAAGCCTTGAGCAAGCAAAAAGCTGCCGAGGCCACCGCCCAGGGCAGCCGCGGCAGCTACCGCCGCCTGCGCCAAACCGCCCGCACCGCCGGCGCCGTGTCGCCGCTGGCCGTGGACCAGGCCCGTACCCTAGCCGCCAGCGACAGCCTAGCCGTGGTGGCCGCCCGCGCCCACTACCGCGCCGCCGCTCAAATGGCTGCCTACTTGCGCCTCACCGCGCCCTTCGCCGGCACTATCACTGAGCGCACGGCCGCGCCCGGCGCCCTGGTGAGCCAGGGCGGGGCAGCGCTGTTCAAGCTTAAGCAACTGAGTCCTTTACGTTTGCGGGTAGCGGTGCCCGAGACCTACGTGGGCCAAATAAAGGACGGTAACCCGGTGCAGTTTACGGTGCGGGCCTTTCCGGGGCGCACGTTTACGGGCAAGCTGACCCGCACGGCGGGCAGCGTGCAGGCGGCCACCCGCTCCGAGCAGGTCGAGCTGGATATTCCCAATCCGAAGGAAGAGCTTAAGCCGGGCATGTTCGCCTCGGCTAGCCTGCCGGTGCAGGCTCGGGCCAACAGCTTGTTCGTGCCCAAGTCGGCGGTGGTCAATACGGCCGAGCGCACCTACCTCATTCGTGTGGCCGATGGCCGCACCGAGCTGGTCGATGTGCAACTCGGCGATGAAAACGCGGGCCAGGTGCAGGTATTCGGCAAGCTGCGGGCCGGCGACGTGGTACTGAAATCGGGCAATGAGGAAATTACCGCCCGCCAGCCCGTGCAGGTGACCATGCGCTAGGCCAACCCTAGCGGCCGCGCCGGCGGGGCTAGTGAATATTGCCGCCCACGGGCAGGCCGCTGGGCACCGTGGCCGGCACGGTGCGGTCGTAAGTACTGGCCGTGAGCGAGTTGAGAAAAGCAATAATGGCCTGCTTATTCGTGACCCGCGCCGGAAACTGCGCGTCGCGCTGGTTGGTGGCTACGTGGGGGTTTGCCGAGCGCGAGCCGCCGGGGCCGGGGTCGTAGAAATCGAGCACGTCCGCCAGGCTAGTCACCGTGCCGCTGTGCATGTAGGGCGCCGTGAGGGCTACGTTGCGCAGGCTAGGGGTGCGGAAGGCGTAGGTGCCGTTGGCCCCGGTGTCGGAGGCCGCATTTTTGGGGTTGTCGGCCACGCCCATCACGTGCAGCTGGTAATCGCTGAGCATGGGGCCGCTGTGGCAGTTGCCGCAGCCACTTTGCACAAAGGCCTGCATGCCTTGCACTTGCTGAGCGGTGAGGGCCGACGTAGTGCCGCGCATGTACTGGTCGAACGGCGAGTCGGTGGCCACCAGCGTGCGCTCGAAGCAGGCCAGCGCCTGGCTCAGGGTAGTGGCCGTGACGGGCTGCGCCCCGCCAAACACCGCCTGAAACTGCGTCGCGTAGGCCGGAATGCGGCGCAGCCGCGCCACCGCCGAATCGAGGGCCAGCCCCTCGGCGTAGGCGTGGCCGCGCATTTCTTCAAGAGTGCTGAGGGGCCGCAGGGCCTGGGTTTCGAGCGACTGCGCCCGGCCGTCCCAGAACATGCTGGCTAGGGTCGGGTCAATAGTGCCGCCGCTGGTCAGGCCGTTGAAGGCCGTGTTGAGGACCGTCTGGCTATTGCGCTGGCCGAAGGGAATAGTGTTGGGCGACTGGAAATGGCGGGCCGCCCCCAGCCCTTTGCCATTCTCCCCGATGGCCAGGTCGAGGGCATCGGCGTAGCCGGTGGCGGGGTGGTGGCAGCTGGCGCAGCTCACATCTTTGCCCCCCGAAAGCACCGGGTCCCAGAACAGCGCCCGGCCCAGGTCGGCCTTGGCCGGGGTGCTGGGGTTGTCGGCCGGGGCGGGCGCCGTGAGGGGCAGCGCGGCCAGGGTATTGGCCGGGGTGGGGCCGGTGGTTTGCTTCTGGCAGGCCACGGCCACGAGCAGCGCCGCCGAAGCCAGCAGAGAAGTAAGTTGCGCAGTAGTTTTAGCGGCCATCAGATTAGGCAGATAGAATAACCAGAATAAACTGATAGGCTAGAAGCGGCGGCGGCTAGCCACGCCCGGTCAGGCACCAGGTAGCAAGCGGAACGCCGGCCCACAGTTGGGCTAGCCACCGGCTTATTGTTGAGCCTGCTTGCCAGAATAAATTTCGGGCTCAGTCCTGCGCCACACCCCGAAACTCGACCAGCTTCCGGGTTGGGCAGACGAATGGCGACCGGCTGCGGGCACCTTGGCCCGCCGGGGTGGCCGGGGCGCTGCGCTTACCTTTGAGTACTTGGCGCTGGCTGCCCTATTGTAGGGCTAGTGCCAAAGAATTTCCGCCTGGATGACTCCCGACCCTTCCGACTCGCCGGCTGACGGCCCTGATTCGCTTGCCCACACCGCCTCTCCGCTACTGGGCAGCCTGGGGCGGCTGCCGGAGGTATTTGCGGCGCTCCCCGGCGCCTTCGTGCTGCTCACGCCCGAGCTGCGCATCGCGGCCGTGAGCGATGAATACCTGGCCAACGCATTCGTCACGCGCGCGCAGCTGGTCGGGCAGTCTTTGTTCGATGCTTTTCCGGGCGAGCCGGGTACGCCCGAGGGCGACACCATGACCAGCCTGCGCGCCTCCTTGCAGCAGGTGCTGGCTACAGGCCAGGCCCAGGCCATGCCCGTGCAGCACTACCGCCTGCCCGACCCGGCCACGCCCGGCGCCACCCTGGCGCGCTACTGGGAGCCCCGCAACACGCCGGTGCGCGATGCCCACGGGGCCATTTGCGGCATTATTCACAGCGTGGCCGATGTGACGGAGCGCGTGCAGGCCGACGCGGCGGCCACTGCCCAGCGCCAGCGCCTCCAGGAAATACTGCTGCGGCTACCGGCCCAGGTAGCCACCTACCGCGGGCCCGACTACCTCTACGACTTCGTGAACCCGCGCTACCAGCTGCCGTTTCCGGGGCGCGCATTTTTGGGCCGCCCCATCCGGGAGGTATTGCCCGAAGCCGCCGCGCAGGGCCTGCTCGCGGCCTTCGACCGGGTACATCAGACCGGGGAGCCCTTTTACAGCCCCGAGCAGCCCCTGGAGCTTGACCTGCACGGCACGGGGCAGCGCGAGCAGTTTTACTACAATTTCTTTCTGCTCGCGCTGCGCGACGCCCAGGGCAACATCGACGGGCTGCTGGATTTTTCCTTCGACGTGACCGAGCAGGTGCGCGCCCGCCAGCTGATAGAGGAAAAAGAGCGGCAAACCAACTCGCTCAACGCTGAGCTGCAAGCGGCCAACGCAAAAATCCTGGCCAACAATGCCGAGCTGGAGCGTACGCAGCGGCTGCTGCGGCAGCTCACCGAGGAGCTGGAGGCCCGCGTGCTGGAGCGCACCCAGGCCCTGCACCACGCCCAGGTGGCCACCGAGCAGGAGCGCGAGCAGCTGTACCAGGTGTTTGAGCAGTCGCCCGTGGCCATTGCCATTATGCGCGGCCCCAACCTGCGGGTAGAGCTAGCCAACCCGGCCGTGGCGGCCATTTGGGGGCGCGAGCCGGCGCAGGTGCTGGGCCGGCCCTACTTTGAGGCGGTGCCCGACACGGCCGGGCAGGGCTTCGAGCAGATTTTGGGCGATGTGCTGACCACTGGCCAGCCCTTCACCATCACCGAAGCCCCCGTGACGCTGGCGCGGGCCCACACCGGCCAGCCGGGGCAGGCCTACGTCAATTTCGTTTTTCAGCCCCTGCGCGATGCCGAGGGCGCCCCGGTGGGCCTGGTAGCCAGCGGCACCGAAGTAACCGAGCAAGTGCTGGCCCGCCACCAAGTGCAGGCGCTCAATACCGCGCTAGCCGCCAGCAACGAGGCGCTGGAAGTCCGCGTGCTGGCCCGCACCCGCGAGGCGCAGCCAGCCCAGGCCCAGGCCGAGGCCGACCGTACCACGCTGCAGCGCGTGTTTGAGCAGGCCCCCATGGCGCTGACCATTTTGGAAGGTCCCACGCACGTGATAACGCTGGCCAACGCTGGCATGGAAGTGCTGTGGGGGCGCTCCGCGGCGTCATTGCTGGGCCGGCCTCACTTCGAGGCGCTGCCCGACCTGGCGGGGCAGGGCTTCGAGGCCATTATTGCCGATGTGTACCACACCGGCCAGCCGTATTACCTGCGCGAAGTGCCGGTGCACGTAGACCGGGCCGGCACTGGCCACGCCACCCTGGGCTACTACCACATTACCTACCAGCCGCTGCGCGATGGGCAGGGCCACATTACGGCCATTACGGTTTCGGCCATCGACGTAACCGACCAGGTGCTGGCCCGCCAGCAGATGCAGGGTGCCAACGAGGAGCTCGAAACCCGCGTGGCCGAGCGCACCGCCGAAACCCAGGCCATCCTGCGCACCGCCGAGCAACAGCGCGAGCAGCTGCGCGAGCAGCAGGGCCTGCTGCGCCAGATACTGGGGCAGGTGCCGGCCTCGGTGGCCACCCTGAGCGGCCCCGAGCACCGGTTTTCTTTTTTTAATGACCACTACCTGGCCCTCACCGATGGCCGCGCCCGGCTAGGGGGCACGGTGGCCGAGCTGCTGCCGGAGGTGGTGGAGCAGGGCTTTATCGACCTGCTCGACCGGGTGTACACCACCGGCGAGCCGTTTTTGGGCAGTGAGCTGTCGATTTTGCTGCATCCTGCGGGCGCCAGCCGGCCCACCCAGCGCTACCTCGATTTTGTGTACCAGCCGCTCACCGATGGCCAGGGCCGCACCTTGGGCATTCTGGTTTTTGCCGTGGATGTGACCGACAAGGTGCTGGCCCGCCGCCAGGCCGAAACCCTGCAAGCGGCCGTGCTGGCGGCCGTGCAGCGCCAAAAAGAAGACCGCGAAAATGTGTTTCAGCTCTTCGAGCAGTCGCCGGCCGTCATTTGCCTGCTGCGCGAGCCCGAGCACCGCATCGAGTACCTCAACCCGGCCTACCAGGCGCTGTTTCCGGGCCAGCCGCTGCGGGGGCGCTCGCTGGCGGCGGTGCAGCCTACCGCTACTGCCCTCGTGACGCTGCTCGATGGCATTTACCAGAATGGCACGGCGCGGTTTCAGCCCGGGGTGCCCATCACCATCACGCCGCTAGGGGGGCTGCCGCCCCGCACGCGCTACTTTGACTTTACTTACCAGGCCTACCGCGAGCAGGAGCGCATTGCGGGCGTGTCCATCTTTGGCCTCGACGTGACCGAGCAGGTGCTGGCCCGCCGCAAAGTGCTGGAGCTGAACGCAGAATTGCAGGCCCGCAACCTGGAGCTGGGCACCACCAACCAGCAGCTTACGCGCACCAATGCCGACCTCGACACGTTTGTGTACACGGCTAGCCACGACCTGAAGGTACCCATTGCCAACATCGAGGGCCTGCTCGATGCCCTGAGCCGCGACCTGCGCAACCAGGAGGCCGGGGCAGCGTGCCGCACATTTTGCGCATGATGCAGGAGGCGGTGACGCGCTTTCAGCAAACCATCGGCCACCTCACCGATATCTCGCGCTTGCAGCAGGAAGGCAGCGCGGCCGGTGAGGCCGGTAGCCTGGCCGCCATCATTGCCGACGTGCAGCTCGACCTGGCGCCGCTGCTCGCCACCACCGGCGCGCAGGTAACCGTGGCGGTGGCCGATGCCCCCACGCTGCCGCTCTCGCCCAAAAACCTGCGCTCGGTGGTTTACAACCTGCTCAGCAATGCCCTCAAGTACCGCGCCCCCGACCGCGGGCCGGTGGTGCACATCGAGTGCCAGCCGCAGGGCGAGGCGGCGGTGCTGCGCGTGCACGACAACGGCCTGGGCCTCGACGAGCGCCAGCAGCAGCGGCTGTTCGGGCTATTTCAGCGCCTGCACGCGCACGTCGAGGGCTCGGGCGTGGGGCTGTACATGGTGCGCAAAATCGTGGAAAACGCCGGCGGCACCGTGCAGGTGCAAAGCCAGGTCGGGGTGGGCTCCACTTTTATCGTAACCCTGCCCCGGCCGCCGGAACATCTGGCCACCCAAATCCCTTAAAAGGGCAGTCGCTTAAGTTAACATCCCTTGAAAAAGCTTTCCAGCATATTGCTCGTCGATGACGACGCTACTACTAATTACCTCAACGAGTCGCTGCTGCGCTCGCTGCACGTCGCCGACCAGCTCATTATTGCCCAAGATGGCCTGGAGGCGCTAGCCCTGCTCGAAAACGAGTGTGCGGCCCCGTCTACCTCGTGCCCGGCGCTCATTTTGCTCGATGTAAACATGCCGGCCATGAACGGCATGGAGTTTTTGGAAGCCTACCAGCGCCTGCCGCGGGCGCACCAGGAAGGCATCATTATCGTGGTGCTGACGACCAGCATGAACTCGACCGACCTGGCTCGTCTCAACGAATTGCCCATTGCGGGCATGGCCAGCAAGCCGCTGACGGAAGAAAAAATCAATACCATCTTGCAGCTGCATTTTCAGCGCCAGCTGCCCACGGCCGAAGGGCTAGCGAGCTGAGCCCGTTGCTAATTGCCGGGCAGTGACAGCCCAAGCCGCGCCGCTGGGCAATCAGTTGTGGTGTTTTTTGCGTAAGGGGAAGGCTAGCCTGCGCACGTGCCCCTGGCCCGCTTTTTTGTACTGTTACCATGCCTGTTAGTTCTGCTTTACTATCCGTCTTTAATGCGCTGCCGGGTGCTTACCTGCTGCTCTCGCCCGCCCTGGTGGTGGAGGCTGCCAGCGATGCCTACGTGGCGGCCACGCTCACGCCGCGCGAGCAGCTGGTGGGCCGGCCGGTATTTGAAGTTTTTCGGGACAATCCCGACACGCCCGAGGCCAATAGCGTGCGCAACCTGCGGACCTCGTTTGAGCAGGTGCTGGCCACCGGCGAGTCGCAGGAATTGCCGCAGCAGCGCTACGACGTGCCCGACCCCGCCGCCCCCGGCCAGTTTGTGGAGCGCCACTGGCTGCCGCACAACAGCGCAGTATTCGGAGCCGATGGCCGCGTAGAACACGTGCTGCACGCCGTAACGGACGTTACGGCCCAGGTGCAGGCCCAGGCCGCGCTGCGCGAAAGCCAGGCCCGCGAGCAGGCCGCCCTGGCCGAAGCCGAGCGGCAGCGCGGCGAGCTGCAGCGCATTTTTGAGCAGGCGCCGGTGGCCATCGCCGTGTACCGGGGCCCCAATAATATTATTGAGCTGGCCAACCCGCAGGTGTGCGAGCTGTGGGGCCGCCGGGCCGAGGATATTATCGGTAAAGGCTTGTTTGAGGCCTTGCCCGAGGTGGCCGGCATGGGTTTCGAGGAGCTGCTGGCCGGCGTACTGGCTACCGGCGAGCCCTACGTGGCCCGCGAAATGCCCGCCCAGCACGACCGCAACGGCCGCCGCGAAACCGTGTACTGGAACTTTGTGTACCTGCCCGTGCGCGAGGCCAATGGCCACATCACGGGCGTCATGGTAGTAGCTAATGAAGTAACCGAGCAGGTAGTGGCCCGCCAGCAGGTGCAAGACCTCAACAAGCAGCTAGCCACCCTCAACCAGGCCCTGCACCTGAGCAACCAGGAACTGCTCATCAACCAGGAGGAAGTGCTGCTGGTGCAGCAGCGCCTGGAAGGCCACGTGCAGGAGCGCACCCAGCAATTGCAGGCGGCCCTGCACGAAGCCGAGCAGCAGCGCACCCAGGCCACCAAGCAGCAGCACCTACTCGACCAGATACTGGGGCAGGTGCCGGCCGCCGTTGCCACCCTCAGCGGGCCCGAGCACCGCTTTAGCTTCTTTAACGATACCTACCAGGCGCTGTCGGGCCACCGGGCCCAGCTTGGCCAAACTGTGGCCGAAGTGTTTCCGGAAGTAGTAGAACAGGGCTTCGTGAGCCTGCTCGACCAGGTGTACACGACCGGCCAGCCCTTCCGGGGCCAGGACACCCCGGCCCAGCTGCACAACCGCGCTACCGGCCAGTCTGAGCACCTGTTTATCGACTTCAGCTACCAGCCGCTCGTGGATGAGCGGACGCAAACCGAAGGTATCCTGGCGTTTATCATTGATGTGACCGACAAAGTGCAGGCCCGCCAGCGCGCCGAGGCGTTGCAAGCGCAGGTGCAGGCCGCCAGCCAGCGCCAGGCGCAGGCGCGCGAAACGGTGTACCAGGTATTTGCCCACACGCCGGCCGCCGTAGCCATTTTGCGCGGCCCCAAGCACCGCTTCGACTACGTGAATGCGGCCTATCAGTCATTTTTTCCGAGCCGGCAGCTGTTGGGCCGCCCCCTGGCCGAGGCCCTGCCCGAAGCCGTGGGCAGCGGCGAAGCTGCCCGCCTCGACCAGGTGTACCGTACCGGCGAAACGTATTTTGGCCAAGACCTGCCGGTGCTGCTCGACCAGCCTAGCGGGCCGCCCCAGCTGCATTACTTCACCTTCACCTACCAGGCGTACTATGAAAGCGAAGCTATTGTAGGAGTTTCAATTTTTGCTAATAAAGTAGCCGGGCCGGCGGCTCAGCACCCAGCTTAGCGCAGTAGCACTAGGGGTCTGACAGACAATTATTTCGCCTACGTAAGCGTTTCACTTATTACGGCTAGGCCCGACAATAGCTTTACATTAATTAAACACTGGCCGGGACGGCGCTAGGCTAGCTGCCGATTTTGTGCTTTTGAGTTCTTCTATGCCCGTTTCGGCTTCGCTACCCGCCGATTTTTTTCCTGAAAGCGACTTGCTGCCGGCCTTGCTCGACTTGTCGCTGGCGGGTGTAGTGGGCTATGCGCCCATAACCGATGTTACCGGCGCGGTGGTCGACCTGGCATTTACGTATCTCAATCCGGCGGCCCAGCGCCTGCTGGGGCTACCGGCCCGGCCGACTGCTACCTACCTGCAGCAGTTTCCGCAGAGCCTCGTCAATGGCAGCTTTGCCTTTCACCGCAACGCACTCCTGACTACCGAGCCGCAGCGCTTCATGCTAAGCCACCAGGCCGATAGCCGCGCTAACTATCTGCACCTGGCGGCCCGGCGCGTAGGCACGGGCCTGCTGGTGAGCCTTACCGATACCAGCGACTATCCGCGCTCCACCAGCGAAGACGCCCTGCGTGCTAGCCAGGCCCGCGAGCAGGAAGCCCGCGCCGCAGCCGAGCTGCAGCGCGCCCAGCTGCACCACGTGCTAATGCAGGCACCAGCCATGATTTGCATTTTCGAGGGACCCGAACACCGGTTTCAATTGGTGAATGGTCCTTATCAAGCTCTGGTAGGCGAGCGCCCGCTGCTAGGCAAGCCCATTGCCAAGGCCATGCCCGAACTGGCTGGCCAGCCCATTTTTGAGCTGCTCGACAAGGTGTACCGCACCGGCGAGCCCTTCGTGGCTACGGAGATGCTGGTGCAGCTCGACCATGATAATGCCCGGCCGGCCGAGCTGGAAAAGCGCTACTACAACTTCATCTACCAGGCCCGGCGCGACCTGCGCGGCCAAATCGATGGTATTCTAGTCTTTGCCTACGACGTGACGGCGCAGGTGCTGGCCCGCCACCAGGTAGAGGCCACGGCCCGGCAGCTGGCTAGCCTCAATGAGCAGCTCGACGCGTCGAACGAGGAGCTGCACGCCGCCAACGAGGAGTTTTTGGTCAGCAATACCGAGCTTACCAACACGCAGCAGGCCCTACGCCAGTTGAACGAGGAGCTGGAAGACCGCGTGCGGGCCCGCAGCCAGGATGTGCAGGCCGCCCTGCGCGAGGCCGAGCAGCAGCGCGAGCAGCTGCGGCAGCAGCAGCGCCTGCTCAGCCAGATATTGGGGCAGGTGCCGGCCGCCATCGCCACTTTGGTCGGGCCCGAGCATCGGTATTCGTTTTTTAATGAGAATTACCTGGCGCTGACTGGGCACCGGGCCCAGCTAACGCACAGAGTAGCCGACCAGCTACCCGAAATTCAGGCGCAGGGCTTCGTTGCGCTGCTCAACCAGGTGTATACCAGCCGGCAGCCCCACGCGGGTGCCGAAACACCGGTGCAGCTGCTCGATGCGGCCACCGGCCAGCTTGAGCAGCGCTACCTCGACTTCGTGTATCAGCCCATTCTTACTGGCCAGGGAGAGGTGCAGGGGATTCTGGCCTTTCTGGTCGATGCTACCGAGAAAGTGCGGGCGCGCCAGCGGGCGGCCACCTTGCAGGCCGAAGTGCTGGCCGCCGCCCAGCGCCGGGCCCAGGAGCGGGAGGACCTCTACCAGGTGTTTGAGCAAACGCCGGCCGCCGTTGGGTTGCTGCGCGGGCCCGAGCACCGCATGGAGTACATTAATCCGGCTTTTCAGGCGCTGTTTCCGGGCCGGGCGTTGCTGGGGCGCACCATTGCGGAAGCCCAGCCCGAAGCGGCGGCGCAGGGATTTGTGGCCCTGCTCGACGGGGTGTACCAAACGGGCGAAACGTATTTTGGCACTGAGCTGCCGCTAGCCGTTGCGCAGCCCGACGGCCAGCCCGCCCAAACCAAGTTTTTCAACTTCGCCTACCAGCCCTACCGCGAAAATGGCCGCATCGTGGGCATCTCGGTTTTTACCTATGAAGTAACGGCGCAGGTGCTGGCCCGCCGCGAGGCCGACCAGCAGCGCGGGCTGCTGCACACGCTGTTTATGGATGCGCCGGCCCCCATTGCCATTCTCGATGGGCCTGGCTACGTGTACCAGCTCGTGAACCCGGCCTACCAGCAGATATTTCCGGGCCGGGCGCTGGCCGGCCGGCCGGTGTTTGAGGCCCTGCCCGAGCTGGCCGATACGGCCGTGCCTGGCCTACTCGGCCATGTGTACACCACCGGCGAGCCCTTCGTGGCCCAGGAACTGCCCCTGCAGCTGGCGCGCCACGACGGCGGCGAGCTGCAGGAGCTGTTTTTTAATTTCACCTACCAGCCCCGCCACAACGCGCACGGCCAAATCGATGGCATCCTGGTTTTTGCCTACGAAGTGACCGAGCAGGTGCGCGCCCGCCGGGCGGTGGAGGAAAGCCGCCAGCAGGCCCAGGCCATCGCCGACGAGCTGGCCACCACCAACCAGCGCCTGCGCCGCACTAATGCCGACCTCGACACCTTCGTGTACACGGCCAGCCACGACCTGAAATCACCCATTGCCAACCTGGAAGGCCTGCTCACGGCCCTGCGCCAGCAGCTGCCCGATGCGGCCTTGCAGGCCCCGCTGGTGACGCGCCTGCTCGGCATGATGGATGGCGCAGTGGAGCGCTTTCGCGAAACGCTAGCCCACCTAACCGACGTGTCGAAGCTGCAACAAGCCGATGGCTCGCCCGCCGAGGCGGTAGACCTGGCCGCGCTGGTGCGCGCCGTGCGCCTCGACCTGGCTATCGACCTGGCCGCCGCCGGGGCTAGCCTCGCGGTAGAGATTGCCAGCTGCCCTACCGTGCAGTTCAGCGCCAAAAACCTGCGCAGTATCGTATACAACCTGCTCAGCAATGCCCTCAAATACCGCGCGCCCGACCGGCTGCCCATCATAGCGCTACGCTGCCGCCGCGCCGAGGGCCAGCTGTTGCTGGAGGTGCAGGATAATGGCCTGGGCCTCGACGCCACCCAACAGAGCAAGCTGTTTGGCATGTTCCGGCGCCTGCACACGCACGTTGAGGGCTCGGGCGTGGGTCTTTACATGGTCAAGCGCATAGTCGAAAACGCGGGCGGCACCATCACGGTGCAAAGCCAGCCCGGCGTGGGCTCTACCTTTACGGTAGCTTTGCCAGGCTAGCCGCTCCTGGTTAACTTAGTCGGCCACTTGCCGCCCCGCAGGCCCACGCGCTCCAGCATCTTGCCAGTCGATGACGACTCGACCAGCAACTTGTTGAATGAGCTGCTACTCAAGTACCTGGGCATAGCTGGTCGCCTGCTAGTTGCCGAGGCCCTGCCCCTGCCCGCCCTCATCCCGCGTGATGTAAACAGGCCCGTGATGACCGGCATCGGGTTTCCGGAAGCCTACCAGCCGCTATGGCCGCGACCTAGTCCGAACTCAGGAGCTGCTCATTGCCAGGCTTGTGAGCAAGTCCCTCACCAAAGACAATGCTAAGAATATTTTGCAGCTACGCCTTCCGCAGTAGCCGGCGAGAATACCCTAGCCCGGCTGAGCAGTTCTGCGGGTTGATTTTTACGCCTGGCTCTTGCGGCGCGGCAGCTTCGAGGCCCCTTTATTACGCGGAGCCGGCAACAACTTGTCTGGATACGACAATATTTTTTTGGTAACCAACCGCCTAACAGCTGTTTCTACGGTATGGCTGGCCCGAAGCAGCTGGGCCGGCAGCGCCTAGCGGGGCGCCGACGCGGTTGGCACGGCGGCTGTCCCTGATTTGCTGCGGTCGAGCAGGTATTGGTGCCGCCACAGCACCCACGCTAAGCCAATAGCCGCCGTCACGATGAGCAGCGTATACACAATACGGTCTTGGCGGATGATGATTTCAGTGCGTTTCATAGGCGAGCGCGTAGTCGAGCCACGTCCTTAACGGAGGGTGGGGCGCGGGGGTTGCCTAGCTCATCCCAAGGCTGTGTTGCAGGCCTAGCAGCACCGCATCTATCTGGTCGGCAAGCGTGTTTACCTGGTCGAGGCCGGCGCGGGCCTCCTCAATCTGGCCCCGCTGGTAGCGGGTGGTCAGGTCCTGGCCAGTACGCAGAAGTTGCTGCAACAGGCGCTCCGCTTCGCGCACCTCGGGCCGGGTGCCGTAGTCGGGCTTGAGCACCGTTTGTAGCCACTGGCCCAACGGGCTGTCGGCGGGCGAAAAAAGTGTGGCATCAGCCTCGCGCACCCCGTAGAGCACCGAGCGCAGCCGCGACTTAAACAATACCTGCTTGACGCGGGCCTGTTGAAAGTCGAAGGGAGAAAGTGCCATAAGGGGAGTGAAGCGAAAAACCAGGGCAATATAGAAAGGGCAACGGGCCGGCCACTTAGCGCTCGTGCGGAGCGCCGGGGCCGCCCGTGCCCCGCGCGCGCAGCTCAGCTAGCTCGGCACGGGCGCGCACCAGGTCGGTCACTTCCACGCCAAAAACCAGGATACCCGCCGGTTGGTTCTGCTCTTTGAATTGCTGCAGGGTCAGGTTTACGTAAATTTCCTGTAAAGCAGGCCTGGGCCGACGCTTCAGCCCAACGCGCAGGGGCCGGGTCGCGGAGGCTTTCGCCGGTGATATACGTGTGGTCGAGCACCTTTATCAAGCCTTGCTCGGCTACCTCGGGCAGGGCTTCGGCAATGGGCCGGCCCAGCAGCTGCCGGCGCGAAAATACTTGCTGGTAGGCGGGGTTGGTGAACTCGTAGCGATGCCCGGGACCACGCCGAACACCTACGAGTACCGGAGCTTCGGCAAGCAGTCGGCCGTAGGCTCGGCGCTGGTTTTCGGCTCGCTGATAGGTGTGGTAGGCCCGAAGACCAGGGCGGCCTGCGGCCCGCCCTGGTCTTCGGGATGCGCCAGGTTGTTCCAGGTGCTGGCAGCGTATTAGCCTTCTGGCGGCAGGCTGCGGCGGCCTTAGGGCCGGAGGCTAGCCCTACCTTTGCCGCTATGCCACTTCTCGAAGTTCTCTCCAAGGCCCAGCAGCGGCAGTTTTGCGCCCTGCCCCACCGCCTGCATCGCCACGAGCCGGCTTATATCGGCCCGCTCGATAATGAGGTCGAGGCCGTGTTTGACCCGGCTAAGAATAAGCTTTTCGCCGCCGGCGGCCAGGCGCAGCGCTGGCTGCTCACCGACGCCCAGGACGCGGTCATCGGCCGCATCGCGGCGTTTGTAAATGTGCTCACCGCCACGGCTACCGATGCCAGCCTGCCAGCGGGCGGCCTGGGCTTTTTTGAGTGCATTAATGACCAGGCGGCGGCCAACCAGCTCTTCGACGTGGCCGGCGACTGGCTGCGGGCGCGCGGCATGCTAGCCGTGGACGGCCCCATCAACTTCGGCGACCGCGACCGGTTCTGGGGCGTGCTTATTGATGGCTTCGACCGCGAGCCCAACTACGGCATGTTCTGGCATCCAGCGTATTACCAAAGGCTGTTTGAGGGTTACGGCTTTCAGCTCTACTTCAAGCAGTATACCTGCTGGCGGCCGGTGCTGCTGCCGCTACACCCCAGCTTCCACCAGAAGCTGACCGATTTTCAGGCTAGCGGCGAGTTTCGCTTTGTGCACGCCCGCAAGGCCGAGCCCGAGAAGCTGGCCCAGGATTTTCACCACGTCTACAACCTGGCCTGGGGCCGCCACGCCGGGGTGCAGCCCATGACTATTGAGCAGGCCCGCACCATTGTGCGCGAGATGAAACCCGTGCTCGACGAGCGCCTGCTCACCTTCGCTTACCACGGCGACGAGCCGGTGGCTTTCTTCATCAATATTCCCGAGCTGAACCAAATTTTCAAGCACATCGGCCACCGCCTCAACCTGGTTGGTAAGCTGCGCTTTGTGTACCAGCAATGGCGCTACATGCGGCGCCGCGACAAAAAAATGCTGGGCATTATCTACGGAGTAGTACCCGAGTTCCAAGGCAAAGGCGTAGACCAAGCGCTCGTGGCCTGGACGCAGCTGCCGTTCAGCAACATTGGCTACCGCGACATTGAGATGAACTGGATTGGCGATTTTAACCCCCGCATGCTCGTAACCACGCGCAGCATCGGCGCCAAAATCATCAAGACCCACGCTACTTACCGCAAGCTATTTGTGGACCGGCCCTTCGAGCGTTACCCGATTATCAGGTAATTCAGCATGCGGAGTGAGGCATTGCCGCTAGCGTAATTCTTCATTCCGCATGCCGAATTTCTTATCCAACGCCAGTACTTGGGGCAGCACCAGCTGCGAGTCGTCGTTGTAGATGACGTAGTCGGCCCTAGCCAGCTTTTCTTCTTCGCTAAGCTGCTTGCTCATAATGGCTTGCACGTCGGCAGCCGAGCGGTGGCTGTCGCGCCGCAGCACCCGCGCCGCCCGCACTTCGGCCGGCGCAAACACGGTAATAATGCCGTCGAGCCCCCGGTAAGAGCCTGACTCGTAGAGCAAAGCGGCTTCTTTCAGCACATACGCGGAGCCGGCCCTTGCCTGCGCGGCCGCCCAGGCGGCAAAATCTTCGCCCACGCGCGGGTGCACCAGCGCATTGAGCCTAGCCAGCTGGGCCGCATCGTTGAAAGCGACCCTGGCCAGGTGGGAGCGATTGAGCTGGCCCTCCGCGTCGTATGCCTCGGCCCCAAAGGCTTGCTGCAACTGCGCCCGTAACACCAAATCATTGGCCATCACATGCTTGGCACGGCTGTCGGAGTCGTATACTGGCACGCCGAGCGCGGCAAAGACCCGCGCCACCACGCTCTTGCCCGAGCCAATACCGCCCGTAATACCAATGCGAAGCATTTGTTGGGGTTATGAGGTAAGAATTATGAGTTGGCGATAAGGTTTCTAACGATTTTATGAGCATCAACTCATACTTCCTAACTTTTGACTTATACCTCTCACAGCGAGTCGCCGCCCGATACCAAATAATACGTGGCCGAGTCGGCGGGCAAGCGCACTAGGCGCACGGTGCCCAGCGAGCGGCGCAGCGGCGGCCGCAGCGGCGAGCGCGGCGGCGGCGTGCCAGGCAGCCGCAAGCGCACCTCGGCGGGCGGCAAGTGCAGGCCCACGGCCCGGCTAAGCAGGCGCCAGCCATTGCCCCGCACCTCGATAGGCACGGTGGGCGGCAGGGGGCGCGCCGGGTGATAGCGCCGGGCATTGTAGCGCCAGCGCACTGGGTAGTCGAGCGAGGCGGTGTAGCTGTTGCTGAGCGAGCGCAGCATCCACAACGTGCTGGCTATCACGAAGCACGCCAGCACAGCGCGGTAAAAGCTCGGCTCGCGGCCTACCAGCGGGCGCAGCAGGCGACCGAGCACCTGGCTAGCCCGGCCGCTGGCGGCGGGGGGCGGCGCGGGCCTCATGCTAGCTGGCTATCGGCGTGGCGCTATCGGTGGCAGTGGCGGGCGAGCCGGCCACGCGCGCGATGGCGCTGCGGTCGAAGCGCAGGCGCTGGCCACGCTCTACTTCGAGCAGCACGGTTTCGGGGCCTACTTCGACCAACAGGCCGTGCAGGCCGCCGATAGTGACTACGCGGGTGCCCTTCACCAGCGACTCGCGAAAGGCCTTGGCCTCGGAGGTTTTGCGCTGCTGCGGCCGAATCATGAAGAAATACAGCACCAGGCCGATAGCTGCCGGGAAGATAAGCTGCATGATGCCGCTGCCCGATGCAGGTGCCTGAAGCAAGAGAGTTAAAAAAGTCATGAGTTAAATCTAAGAAAGCGCAAAAAACGCGGAACTGACAAGGCCGAGAAATAACCGGGCAGCAAGGTAGGCTAGCCAGCGCCGTTGTAGCGGCTACCACCCTAGCCAGCACGGCGCCTTACTTCGTCAGCACATTGCCTTTGATGTAGATAGTCGTGATGCTGGGCTGGGTATTGGCCCGCACACTCACTTGCTTGCTGATGAGGCCCTGCTTGCCGTGGCTGTCAAACTGCACTTCCATCTCGCCGGTGGCACCGGGCGCTACCGCATTTTTAGTCCAGCTGGGGGTGGTGCAGCCGCAGCTGGCCGTGGCATCGGCAATGAGCAGCGGCGTCTTGCCGGTGTTCGTAAACTTGAAGACGTGCTGCACCTTGCTATCAGGCTGAATATCGCCAAAATCGAACTGCTTTTCGGCGAAAGTAAGTACCGGTGCGTTGGGGTTGGGCGCCTCGGTATCGCTGGCCACGTTGGGGTTATCGATGGTGGGGTTAGCCTTGGCATCGGTGGCCGCCTCGTCGGCGGCCGCATTCATGCCCTGGGTACCGGCTTCGGTTTTGTCGCGGTTGCAGCCGCCCAGCAGCAGGGCCGCCACGGCAAGAGAGTAGAGAGTAGAACGCAGCATATACGCAGCATCGGGCGCGGCCTGGCTAGCCTGCGCCCGATGGTCAGGGGTTAAAATCGATTACTTCAGCTTATCAATAATATGCTGGGCAAATTCGCTGGTCGAGGCCCGGCCGCCGAGGTCGCCGGTGCACTGCTCTTTGTGCAGCAGCGTTTCGTTGAGGGCCGCCTCAATGCGCTCCGCATAAGGCTTTTCGTCCAGGTGCTCAAGCATCATCAGCGCCGAGCGCAGCAGGGCGGTGGGGTTGGCTTTGCCCTGGCCGGCAATGTCGGGGGCCGAGCCGTGCACGGCCTCGAAGATGGCCATATTGTCGCCGATGTTGGCACCGGCCACCACCCCTAGCCCGCCCACGAGGCCAGCGCAGAGGTCGGAAAGGATGTCGCCAAACAGGTTGGTGGTCACAATCACGTCGAACTGCTGGGGCTTATTCACCAGCTGCATGCACATATTATCAATGATGCGGTCGTCGTAAAACGTCACCTCCGGAAACTCGGCCGACGCCTCTTTGCAGGCATCAATCATAAGCTTGCCGGCCTGCTTCAGGATGTTGCCTTTGTGGGCCAGCGTCACGTGCTTGCGGCCGTGCTTGGCGGCGTAGGCAAAGGCGGCGCGGCAGATTTTGCGGCAGCCCACCACGGTGTTGCGGCTGATGGAATCGGCAATGCCCAGGCGCTCGTCCCACAACTCCAGCCCGGCATAGAGGCCCTCGGTATTCTCGCGAAACAGCACCAGGTCAATGCCTTTGAAGGGCGTTTCGATGCCGGGCGTCGTCTTGGCCGGGCGCACGTTCTGGTAGAGGTCGTATTTCTGGCGCAGCGTAATGTTTACGCTGCGAAACCCTTTGCCTACCGGCGTGGTCACAGGGCCTTTGAGGCCCACACGGGTGCGCTCCAGCGAGTCAAACAGCGTTTGGGGTAGCAGGGCACCGCTTTCGGCCAGGGCCGTTTCGCCCGCGTTGTGGGTTTCCCACTGCACCGGCGCCTGGGCGGCGGTGAGGATATCGACAACGGCACGGGTGATTTCCGGACCGATACCATCGCCGGGAATGAGGGTTACGAAATGCATACAAAAGGTGGTAACAGGAAGTAGTAAGGGCGCCAAAAGCAAGCGGGTGCGACGGGGCTAGCCCATCGCACCCGCCGCTAGCTTAGTTGATGGCGCGCCGCGAGTTGATTTGACTGATGAGCTGGTCCACATCGCCCAGCAGCTGCTCGGCCTTGCTTTTGGCGTCCTGAATCACGCGCTGGCCTTCGCTTTTGGCCGACGACGGGGTGTTGTCGCGGCTCGTGACGAGGCTTTCGGTGAGGTCGGCCAGCACCGAGCGATATTTCTCCAGCTGGTAGCTGAGCCAGGAGCGGGTTTCGCGGCCGGTTTCGGGCGCGTAGAGCAGGCCAATGGCGGCCCCAGCCAGGGCGCCGCCCGTGAAGCACAAGATACCGGTGGTGGTTTTGCTAGCCATTTGAGAGGAAGGGTGGTGAGAGAAAAGGAGTTAAAGGAAAAGCTACTGGTTGTCCAGCAGGCCGCGGCCCGACTTGCGAATTTCGCCGCTAGCCGCCAGGTCCTGGGCCAGCTTATCCAAAATGCCGTTTACGAATTGTTTGCTCTTCGGGGTGCTGTACAGCTTGCTGATTTCGATGTACTCGTTGATGGTCACCTTCACCGGGATGCCCCGAAAAAGCTGCATCTCGCAAAGCGCCATCTTCAAAATGATTTTATCGAGCAAAGCTACTCGCTCCACGTCCCAGTTCTGGGTCGATTCGGCGATGAGCTTTTCCGACTTCGCATCATCGGCCAGGGTCTGCTTGTAGAGCGTTTCGGCAAAGTCGCGGTCGTCCTGCCAGTTGGCGCTCAGGTTCATCAGCTCCTGCTTCTCATCGGCCGCGTAGGGCAGCATTTTCAGGGTCTTAAGCACCAGGTTGCGCACGATGGGCCGGTTTTCCTCCCAGTTCAGGTCGTTGCTTTCGAGCCAGCGCGGCAGGGCTTCGCCCTTGAATACGAAGTCTTTGTAGAGGTGGCGCGCCAGCTCCATGTCGGTGTCGTAGTCGGTTTCGGCCAGGCCCGTATTTTTGCCGGCCAGGTAAGCCTGCACGGTTTCGTCGGGCTTCATCTCCTTCTGCCAGGCTTCGCGCAGGGCGTCGAGCTCCTCGCTGTCCGTCCATTGCAGCTTGCGCTTGATGGTGGTTTGCAGCAGCTGCTCGTTTTCCTTGAGCTTGGCAAAAGCAGCGTTGCCGAACAGCCTAGCCGTGCCTTCGGTATCGAAGCGCGGGCCGGTGTAGCGCCGCGCCTCGCGCTCATTGTCCTCGGTGATGACTTGCAGCAGCGCCTGCGGCATGTTCAGCAGGTGCAGGTACTGGTCGTGAATGCTCTCGGCGCCGTGCAGCAGCTGCCCACCGTAGAACGCGCCTTCCTTGTTTACCAGCCGCTCGTAGTATTCGATGGCGCCTTTTACAGCGGCGGCCACCTCCTTGTCGTCGGAGCCCGACTCGGGCAGCTCGCCGGTGCGGTGCCAGTCGCGCAGCTGCGCTTCGCCCAGCTTGCGCTGGCCTTCGAGCAGGCGGCGGTCGGGGGCCTTGTCGGCGGTGAGGTCGGGCTCAAAAGCCGCCGCGATGCGGTCCTGGGCCAGCAGCAAATCGGCGGCAACCGCTTGCTGGTAGGCATAAAGGGCCTGCATGACTTTGATGCGGAGAAGACGGCGGTTTAGCATTTTCGGTTGATTATGAATTATGAATTATGAATTGAGAACAACTGAATGGGACCAAGCAGCTTGCCCAATTCATACTTCTCAATTCATAATTTTTTTAGTAGGTCGCTTTTACCCGGCCCACGGCTTCGATGCGCTCCTGGGCCTGGCGGATGGCAGCCGCCTGGGGGTGGCTGTTTTCCTGCTCGGCTTTCTCCAGCACTTGCAGGGTATAGTCGTAGATGTTGGAGGTTTGGGCCAGGGCACCCTGGCGGGTGCTACCCGTTATTTCGGAGTAGACGTTGATGAGGCCGCCGGCATTTATCAGAAAGTCAGGCGCGTACACGATGCCGCGGCGCACCAGCTCGGGGCCGTGCTCGTTTTCGCGGGCTAGCTGGTTGTTGGCCGAGCCGGCAATGACGCGGCACTTGAGGCGGCCGATGGTGTCGTCGTTGATGGTGGCCCCCAGCGCGCAGGGCGAGTAAATGTCCACGTCCTGGTCGTAAATTTCTTCCAGGCCCACGGCCACGGCACCGAAGCGGCTGGCCGCCTCGTAGGCGCGCTCCTCGTAGTAGTCGGTGAGCACGAGGCTAGCCCCTTCTTTTTGCAGATATTCCAGCAGGTAGGTGCCCACGTGGCCCACGCCCTGCACGGCGATGCGCTTGCCGGCCAGGCTGTCCGAGCCGAAGGCTTTTTTGGCGGCGGCCTTCATACCCATGTACGTGCCGTAGGCCGTCACCGGCGAGGGGTCGCCCGAGCCGCCCATGCTCTCGGGCAGGCCGGCTACGTGCTTGGTTTCCATGCGAATGTACTCCATGTCCTTGGTGGTCATGTTCACATCCTCGGCCGTGATATACTTGCCGTTCAGGTTGTTCACGAAGCGGCCGAACTTGCGCAGCAGCGCTTCGTTTTTCAGCTTCTTCACGTCGCCGATGATGACGGCCTTGCCGCCGCCCAGGTTCAGGCCCGAGATGGCGGCCTTATAGGTCATGCCCCGGCTCAGGCGCAGCACGTCGCGCAGCGCCTCGGCCTCGGTGGCGTAGTGCCACATGCGGGTGCCGCCCAACGCGGGGCCGAGCACCGTGTTGTGAATCCCGATAATGGCTTTGAGGCCGGTTTCGTGGTCGTGGCAGTACACCACTTGCTCGTGCTGAAATTCGGCTACCTGCTCAAAAATGGAGCCGGTGGCCTGGGTTGGCGCGTCGAGTACCATAGGGTTAAAAAGGAAAAATGGGTGGGATTGGGAGGGAAGAGTGGGGTGTAACTTTGTTAGAGCCGTGCCCGGCAACTGGTTCCGGGCCAGCGCTCGAACGCCGTTCTGAGTGCAAAAGTACCCGTTTTTTTTCGGTTGCGGCCCGGTTTTCCGGCCCTAACCCCTCCCCTGCTTATGCCCACCCGCGCCCTGGTTGCCGTCAATCCGCATATTTTCCGCTACAAATGGCATTTCCTCGGCGGGGTGCTGTTTGTGATTCTGAGCACGCTGCTAACCATTTTTCCGGCTCAGCTCGTGCGCTATTCCTTCGATTTGGTGAATGAAGGAATCGACCTCTACCACCTCTACGCCGGCACGCAGGCGCAGGCGGGCGTCTACCAGCTGTTTGGGCGCAACGTGCTGTTCTACGGCATGGTCATTATCGCGCTAGCCCTGCTGCGCGGCATTTTCCTGTTTTTTATGCGCCAGACGCTCATCGTGATGTCGCGGCTCATCGAAAACGACCAGAAAAACCAGATTTACCAGCACTACCAGTCGCTGCCGCTCGCCTTCTACCGCCGCCACAGCACCGGCGACCTCATGTCGCGCATCTCCGAAGATGTGGGCCGCGTGCGCATGTACCTCGGACCGGGCATTATGTATTTCCTGCAATTAGTGGTGCTCTTCATCCTCGTGGTGCCGCTCATGCTGCTGGTAAATGTGCGCCTGACGGTGCTCACGCTGCTGCCGCTGCCTGTTCTGTCGGCGAGCATTTTTTACATCAACAACCTGATTGAGAAGAAGTCGGACGACATTCAGAAGGCCCTGGCCGCCATGACGACCTTTACCCAGGAAGCCTTTTCGGGTATTCGGGTGCTCAAGTCGTTCGTGCGCCAGCAGGATTCTTACGAGCAGTTTCAGGTATCAACCAACGAATACAAAGACAAGTCCTTGAGCCTCAACTTCGTCAATTCCCTGTTTTTTCCGCTGATTATGTTCCTGGTGGGCATCAGCACCATTGTCACGGTCTGGATTGGCGGCCAAGAGGTTATCCGGGGCACCATCACGACGGGCAGCATCGCCGAGTTTATTATTTACGTGAATCTGCTGACCTGGCCCGTAACGGCGCTCGGCTGGACCTCCTCGCTGGTGCAGCGCGCCGAGGCTTCGCAGGCCCGCATCAACGAGTTTCTGGACGAGAAAACCGACATCGTTTCGCGCCAGCACATCCGCCAGGAAATCGCGGGCGACATTGTATTTGACCACGTTACGTTTACCTACCCCGACACCGGTATTAAGGCGCTGCGCGACGTGAGCTTCCGCATCCGGCCGGGCCAGACCCTCGCCGTGATTGGCAACACCGGCTCGGGCAAGAGCACCATTGCCGCGCTGCTCTGCCGGCTGTATGACGTAACGAGCGGGGCTATTCGGCTAGATGGTACCGATGTGCGCGACTACGCGCTGGCTAGCCTGCGCGAGCAAATCGGCTACGTGCCGCAGGACGTTTTCCTCTTCTCCGACAGCATTCGCAACAACATCAACTTCGGCCTCGACCAGCCCGATGAGGACCGCATGACCCAGGCCGCCCGCGACGCCGACGTGTACGACAACATTATCCGCTTCCCCGAAGGCTTCGATACCAAAGTGGGCGAGCGCGGCATCACGCTTTCGGGCGGCCAGAAACAGCGCGTGAGCATGGCCCGCGCCCTGGTGAAGGAGCCTAAAATTCTGATTCTCGACGACTCGCTCTCGGCCGTGGATACCAAGACCGAGAACGCCATTCTCGACAGCCTGCAGCGCGTGATGAAGAACCGCACCAGCCTTATCATCTCACACCGCGTATCGTCGGTGAAGCTAGCCGATGAAATACTCGTGCTCGACGACGGCCAGATAGTGCAGCACGGCACCCACACCGCCCTCATGGCCGAGCCCGAGGGTCTGTACCGCGCCCTCTACGAGCGCCAGCTTCAGGCCGAGGCCACAGCTTCGTAAGCAGCCGGAGCGGCGCTGGCCAGCTTGGCTATTGCAGCTGTATCAGCTTGGTGCCTTTCTTCTCGCCGGCGGTGCAGCGCACCACGTAGGGGCCGGCGGGTAGCGTGCCCACGCGCATCACGGTGGGGGTGGTGCCGACCATCACCGTTTTGGTGAGTACCGGGTGGCCTTCCTTGTCGTTGATTTCGAAGCGCGTGGGGCCGGGCGCATCGCAACGCACGGTGAGCGTGTGCGCAATGGGGTTCTGGTCGGCCTTGATTTTCAAGGCGTTCGGGTCGGGCGCCGGGGTTACGGGGGCTAGCGCGATGGGTGCGGGCGTGCCCGGAGCCGCCGCAGGCGCAGTAGTGGCAGCAGCAGCGGGGGCCGCCGGTTTAGCTGGGGGCGTAGTCTGGGCCAGCAGCCCAAGCGGGGCCAGCAGCAAGCCGGCCGCTAGTATAGATACTGATTTCATAAAGTAATACAAAATAAAGCCGGGTCCCTAGTTCTGGTAAATTAGCCGGGTAAAGATACAGCAGCACGAAGTATGCTACTTCACAAACCGTATAGTTGTTTTTTATTCGCTGCTAGCTACGCTTTTAGCTTTATTTTCGAGGGCAGGCAGCCGAAAAGCGCTGGCTAGCCTTGCGAAAACACGTTTTGATTGCCTACCTTTGCACTTCCAAATGCCCTCGGGGTGTAGCGTAGCCTGGTATCGCGCCAGCATGGGGTGCTGGAGGTCGTAGGTTCGAATCCTGCCACTCCGACCGAGGAGCAAGTTAGCCCCCCGAAAAAGCCCCCGACCTTCGGGTCGGGGGCTTTTTTAGGCCAACTTTCCCCATTTGGAATTCCCGACGCGGAGCCGCCCCATCGGTTTCGCTTAGTTTTCGGGGTGTAGCGCAGCCCGGTAGCGCGCGTCGTTCGGGACGACGAGGCCGTAGGTTCGAATCCTGCCACCCCGACTGGCTAAAAAGCCCGGCCCTTCTCGCGGGAGAAGGGCCGGGCTTTTTAGTTTTCCGGGCTTGCGTCCGGGCGCGGCTTTTGGGCGCACAAAGCCAAATTGCCGGCGTGGTATACGACCGGTAGTCGGCCGGGCCGGCGGTTTGGCTACTTCACTCCCACCCGCAATTCATCTACCTCATCGGCGCCAAACTGCTCGAGGTAGAAGGGCTGCTTAGTCAGCTTTTGCTCTTTAATAGCCTGCTGAGCAGCGGCGTAGAGCTTGCCGGGGGCTAGCAGAAAGCTCACGCCCCGCACGCGGGCGGCCACTACGCGCCGGCCGGCCGGCACCACGCGGTAGCGCCAGCCGGTGGGTAGCACGGCGGCCGAATCGGGCACGCGCACGCCCACAAAGGCCCGGATGGAATCGTGGGCCGACTCGGGGTCATTGTAGTACAGGTTGGCTAACGGGAGGTCATGATTGGCATCTTGCCGCTGCTTGGCTTCGCGGAATAGCTCGCCAAAACGGGCATCATCAACCTTGCCGCGAAAAGGCTGGCCGGCCAGCAGCACCGGCGCGGCGGTAGTTTCGAGGGCCGCGCTAGGGGTGCGCAGGCCCCCCAGGTAAGCATAAATGCTCAGGCCAATAGCAGTAAAAATGAGAACGAGAGGAAAGAAGAAACGCATAGAGTGAATAAGAAATTGAAAATGAAGTAGTACCTGTCGCAATTGAGCGCCCGCTAGCCCTCGTTCGAAAGCCGCACTTCCTCATTCTTCATTCCTAGTTCTTCATTGCTTTCCGCGCCCTTATACTGCATGCGGTAGAGCTGGGCGTAGTAGCCGCCGAGGCGCAGCAGCTCGTCGTGGGTGCCGGTTTCCTTGATTTCGCCGCGGTCGAGCACGATGATGCGGTCGGCCTTTTGGATGGTGCTGAGGCGGTGGGCGATGACGAGCGAGGTGCGGCCTTCCATCAGCTTGTCGATGGCGTGCTGAATCATCTCCTCGGTTTCCGAATCGACCGACGACGTAGCCTCATCGAGCACGATAATGCGCGGCTCGTACACCAAGGCCCGCACGAAGCTGATGAGCTGGCGCTGGCCCACCGAAAGCGTGGCCCCGCGCTCCATCACCGGGTAGTCGAGGCCGCCGGGCAGGCGCCCGATGAAGCGCTCGGCGCCCACCAGGGCGGCGGCTTCCCAGATTTTAGTATCCTTTATTTCCTTGTTGCCCAGCGTAATATTGTCGCGGATGGAGCCGGCGAACAAGAATACGTCTTGCAGCACCACGCCAATCTGACGGCGCAGCTGGCTAAGGTCGTACTCGCGCAAATCCTGGCCATCGACCCGGATGTGGCCTTGTTGAATATCGTAGAAGCGGCTTAGCAGGTTGATAATACTCGTTTTGCCGGCGCCGGTGGCACCCACGAAAGCGACGGTCTGGCCGGGCTGCACGTGAAAGCTGATATCCTTCAGTACCCATTCGGGCTCATTGTAGGCAAACCACACCTTATCAAACTCGACCTCGCCTTGCAGCTGCGGCACGGGCTTGGTGCCCGAAGTAGCTACCAGGTCCTCGTTGTCGAGCAGCTTGAGCAGGCGCTCGGTACTCACGAGGCCTAGCTGGAGGGTATTGAAGCGGTCGGCAATCTGACGGATAGGCCTAAAAAACAGTGCGTTATACATAATAAAGGCAATCAGCTCGCCCTTCGAGATGGTGCCCGCAATCTGGCCCTGGGCGGCATACCACACCAGCAGGCCCACGCCGATGGCACCCAGCACCTCGGCCACCGGAAAATAAATGCTGTAGTAGAGCACCGACTTGATGTTGGCCCGGGTGTGCTCCTGGTTTATCGCCTCAAACTTGCGGTACTCGCGCTCCTGGTTATTAAAAATCTGCACCACATTCATGCCCGTGAGGTGCTCCTGCACGAAGGAATTGAGCTTAGCCACGGCGTTGCGCACTTCCTGAAAGCTGCCTTTGACTTTTTCCTTAAACACGTAGGTGCTGAAGAGCAGCGGTGGAATAACGGAAAGGCTGATGAGCGCCAGCTGCCAGTTGGTCCAGAACATGAAAATCATGAGGAACACAATCTGGAGCAGGTCGCCGACCATCGCGGCTAGCCCCTCGCTGAAGACATCGGCCAGGGTTTCGACGTCCGAGATGTTGCGCGTGACTAGCACGCCGATGGGCGTGCGGTCGAAGAAGCTGAGCTTGAGGCTGAGCAGGTGCCGGTAGAGGTCGGCCCGGATATCGCGCACGATGTACTGGCCTAGCCAGCCGCCGTAGTAGGTCTGCAGGTAGCTTACCAGGGTGTGCACCAGCAGTAGCCCGAGCAGCCACAGTGTGGAGCGGTTGAGGCCCGCCCAGTCGTTGTTGGTGATATCCACATCGACCATGCGCTGAATAAGCGCCGGGCGCACGGTGCCCAGCACGGCCGTAGCCACCGTGAGCACAATGAGGCCGATAAACGTGCCGCGGTAGGGCTTGACGTAGGTGAGCAGGCGGCGCAGCACCTGCCAGTCAAACACCTGGCCGGTTTTGGTAGCGGAGGTTGGGTCCATAGAAGTAGCTTGCTAACAAAGGTCGGCACGTTTCGTTGCCAGGCGTGCCGCTTCTCGCCCACTTAGCAGTGTACTGTTTTATACTGGGCAGGGAACCCATTCAAAATAAAACAAGCTTTTTTGTACTTCAGCGCGCGTTTTTAGGAATCAGTTTCACTTGGCACTATCCCCGGCCCATAGTCTACTTTGCTTAAATACAGTCCTTTAGCCGGCGCCGCACCACTGGCAGCAATACGCTGCTGGCGGTGTAGTACCTGCTGAAATTCGAGCGGCGTGAGCTTGCCGCGGCCCACGTCGAGCAGGGTGCCCACAACCAGCCGCACCATGCCCCGCACGAAGCGATTGGCCCGAATGCTGAACACGAGGCCGCTGGCCTCCTCGCGCCAGCCAGCCTCGTAGAGGTAGCACACGTAGTGCGTTTCGGCGCCCTTGACCTTGGAGAAGGCCGTGAAATCGAACTGGCCCACGAGGTAGGCGGCGGCCTCGTTCATGGCGGCCACGTCGGGCGCCCGGTCGAGGTACAGCGCCTGGTCGCGCCGAAACGGGTTAGGCCGCAAGCTCACGAAGTATTCGTAGGTGCGCGCCTCGGCCGAGAACCGGGCGTGGTCCTTGGGCCCCACTTCGTGAATGCGGAAAGCCTGCACATCGGGCGGCAGGGCCCGGTTTACGCGGTAGCGCAGCAGGTCGAAGGTCATGCCCTCGGGCAGCGCGGCCTCAAAATGAGCTACCTGGTGGCTGGCGTGCACGCCGGTATCGGTGCGGCCGCTGCCTAAGGTATGCACGGGCTGGCGCAGCACCTGGCTCAGCGCCTTATCGAGGGTGGCCTGCACGGTGGGCACGCCGGGCTGCACCTGCCAGCCGCAGTAAGCCGTGCCGTCGTAGGCAAAATGAATGAAGTAGCGCATGGCAGCCGCAAAAGTACCGCCAGTACGCCGGGCAGGCGTTTGCGCACGCGGCTGTGCGGCTGGGCTATCCGCTACATCAGCCCTTCGTACAGGGCCATAAAGGCTTGCTCGCGCGGCAGCTCGCCCGCCTCGTAGCGCCGCAGCCGGGCCAGGGCATCGGGGCTAGCCGGCTGCCCGCACAGGGTTTGCACGAGCAAGGCGGTTTCGACCTCGCGCTGCCGGGCCGCCCGAGCGGCAGCCGGCCCAGCGGATTGGTCTAACGAAGAAGAAGCTTGGAAATTCATAACTCAGAAAGGTGCAACTGAGAATAGGTCAGAATAGTTGGCAGGAGTATTTACCAGGGCAGCAGCGGCCGGGGACGGGTTTTGGCCATTATTTCAGCCTTTGAGTTGACTTGCAGCTTGCGATAAACCTGCCGGATGTGCGAGCGCACGGTGTCGAGGCTAAGCCCCAGACGGTCGGCGATGAGCTTGTAGCTCAAGCCATCTTCGATGCCCCGCACGATGTCGTGCTCGCGGGGAGTAAGGCTAGCCAGTGGACTGGTAGGCTGGGGGGCAAAGTAGCGGGTGACGTGCCGGGCCACGCTCGGGCTCATGGGTGAGCCGCCGGCCGCCACTTGCAGCAAGTGCTCTTTTAATAACGGGAGCGGCGTCGTTTTTTCGAGATACCCGATGGCACCTTGGCGCAGGGCTTCGAATACCCGCTCGGCATCGGTATACACGCTAAGCATGAGCACCTCGGCCTCTGGCAGCACCTGCCGCAGCAGCGCCAGCCCTTCTATGCCTGAGCGCCCGGGCAGGCCGATATCGGACAGCACCAGGGTAGGGAGCACCGGCAGGCTACCCAATTCAACCATAAATTCCTCGTGCGAGGTCGCACACAGCACGCAGTTGAATTCAGGCTGCGCATCCAGGTATTCGCACAGCGCTTCCCGGATAGCCGTCTGGTCTTCGATGATGCCAAGGATAATCACGCGGGCAAAGGTCGGTGCCACCGTCATACGGCGGTATCGCATAAAGATGTTAGATAACGCGAACATCACCACCGCCCCGGCCGGGCTAGCGGAGCGGCAGCCGCACTATCAGGCGCGTGCCGGGCTGCGCGGCCTCCAGCCCGATAGTGCCGCCCACGGCGCGCGCGCGCATGCGCATGTTGGGCAGGCCCTGGCCGCCGGGCCGGCCAGGGCTGGTGCTGGCTAGGCCACGGCCATCGTCGCGCACTTCCAGCTCGAGCTGCTGGTGGTGCAGGCGGAGGCGCACGTGTACTTGCCGGGCGTGGGCATGCTTCACCACATTGTGCAGCGCCTCCTTGTAGATATAATATAGAGCCTGGCGCGTAGCCAGCGGCACGGTGGCACTGACGATACTGGCCTCAACGCCGAAATCCAGCTCGAGGCCCGCGGGCGGCAGCACTTCGTGGGCATGGTCGCGCAGACGGTCGAGCAGGCTAGCGGCCGAGTCGTAGCGGGCATCAATGCTCCACACGGCATCGCGCATCTGGCGGGCGGCCAGGCGGCTAGCCTCCGCTATCTGGTCGAGATACACCTGCTGCTGGGCCGGAGCGTAGCGGCCCTCGCGCAGCAGGGTGCTCTGCATCGAAATCTGGGTTAGCATACTGCCCACCTCGTCGTGCAGGTCGGCCGCAATACGCGTGCGCAATGCCTCCTGGCGGCGGGTTTCGCGGTGCCGGTAGCGCCAGAAAAATACGCTCCCGCCAGCGGCCAGCAACAAGCCCAGCACTACCAGCGCACCCAGTTGCTGGCGATAGCGCAGCTGCGCCAGCTCCTGCTGCTGCGTTTGCAGCCGCCCCTGCTGCTGCCCCAGCTGCTGCTGAATCTGTTGCCGCCGATGCGACTCCTGCGCCTGCAGGCCCGCCACGCGGCGGCGCGCATCCTCGCCAGTCAGGCTGTCGGCATAGCTGATAGCCAGCGCCTGATACTCATACGCCTGGTGCCACTTACCAAGCTGGGCGTTGGCCTGCGCTAGCACCTGCGCGGCATCGCGGATGGCGGGCCGCAGGCGATGGCCCCGGTTAAGGGCCAGGCTGCGCTTGCCGTAGTAACAGGCGCTATCGGGCTGACCCATAGCCAGGTAGATGCGGCCCAGCAGTAGCTGAGCCCGCGCGGCTGGCCCTTCCCATTCAGCCTCCAGGGCCTGGCGAAGCAGGTCCCGCGTAGCAGCCAGTGCGGCTTCGTGGTTGCCCTGGCGGTCGGTCATTTCGGCAATACTCAGCTCTACCGGCAGCATGCCCTGGGTATTGAATACGTCGTGGTAGCTAGCGGCGGCGGCCGTATAGTAGTGGCCAGCCAGGCTCCAGTGGGCCTGCTGCCGGTTCAGGTCGCCCAGGCCGCTATAAGCCCCACCGATGCCAATTTTGTCTTTGATGCTTTGCGCCAGGCGCAGGGCCTGGTCGAAATGCGTCTGCGCGGTAGCGTACTCACCCAACGGAATTTCTACCAGTCCGGATTCAATTAGCTGAAAAAGCTCTGCCCGGCGGTTATGAATAGCCTGCGCCAGCGCCAAGCCTTGCAGGTTAACATCCAGGGCGCGGCTGTAGTCGCCCTGCTCCGAATAGATGCGCGCCAGGTTATACAGCCCCCGGGTGCGGTCATAATCACTGTGCAGCTTCGCGGCCAGGCGCAGCGCCTGCTGCGTGTGATAAAGCGCCGAGTCGTACTTGCTAGCCCCCCGATAGTAGTAGCCCAAGCTGAAGTGCGCATTGAGCAGACCCCGGTCGTAGTGCAACTGCTGCGCCAGTCGCAGCGCTTGCTTGGCTAGCTGGCGCGTTTGCAGCGCGTGGTTGATGCGCAATACGAACGCCTGTTTGTTGAGCCGGTTTACCAGGGCTGTATCGGGCTTGGCTACCCGGCCCGGCTCGGATGCAGCAGCCAATAATGGGGGGGCCGCTGGCGCTGCCTGGGCGCCCACTCGAAGTACGGTAGCGCCCAGCAGCCACAGTATTCCCAGCGCCTGATAGCTTAGCAACCGGCTTACCAGCCTCGATTTAAATATACTCCGCAGCATAGGGCTAGCAACTCATACTACGAAGTAACTACGTTTAGCACAATTAAGCTAAGCGAATTAGCTATATGCACCAAAAAAAAGACTCAGCAACCATCTGGCGCTGAGTCTTTCCTGAATGGCTTAAGTAGGGGGCTAGCGGCTGGCGGCCAGGGCCTCAGCGCCACCCACGATTTCGAGAATCTCGGTCGTGATGGCCGCTTGGCGCGTGCGGTTGTACGTTAGCTTCAGTGCCTTCAGCAGCTCGCCGGCGTTGTCGGTGGCTTTGTCCATCGCCGTCATGCGGGCGCCGTGCTCCGAAGCGTTGCTTTCCAATACGGCTTTATAGAGCTGAATTTTCAGGCTCTGCGGAATCAGGGTCTGAATAATTTCTTCTTTGCTTGGCTCAAAGATGTAATCGATGCTGGCATCCGGAGCGTTGGCGCTAGGGGTACCGGCCGGCACCTCGGTAGGCACCAGCGGCAGCAACTGTTCGGTCTGCACCACCTGAGTAGCCACATTTTTGAACTCGTTGTATACCATCACTACCTGGTCGTAGCTGCCTCCGGTAAAGCCGCGCATGGCTTCCTCGGCCGCCACGCGCACCGTGTCGAACGACAGCTTGGCAAACACGTGCGTGTAGTCGCCCACGCGCTTGTAGTTGCGTCGCCCATAGTAGTCGTGCGCCTTTTTACCGATGGCCATCACCGCGATATTGGCCGCCGGCAGGTTGGCGTAGCGCTCCGCAACCAGGGTGTTCACGCCCTTAAATACGTTGGCATTGAACGCGCCGGCTAGCCCTCGGTCCGACGTGATAGCAATAATGAGCACCCGACGCACCTCGCGTACCTGGCCGTACTCGCTCACCACCTCGTCGGTAGTTGTGCGGGTCAGGTTAGCCAGGATACTGGTTAGCCGCTGGGCATAGGGGCGCATCCGAATAATGTTGTCCTGGGCCCGGCGCAGTTTGGCCGCCGCCACCATTTTCATGGCTTTGGTAATCTGCTGCGTGCTCGAAACCGACTGGATGCGCGAGCGAACTTCTTTTAGAGAGGCCATAAAATAGAATAAAAACTAAAATCGTCTGTCATTGCGAGCAGAGCGAAGCAATCGCCCCAGCACAAAATCGTCCGCGCCCGTCTCGTTCAGGTGCTGTCGTTCTGGGGCGATTGCTTCGCGTTGCTCGCAATGACAGACGATTTTTTGCTTATTTACCGAATCTAAGCAGCGTAGCTGGCCGCCACGTCCTTAGCCGTTTGGCGGATGGCACCCGTCACCGAGTCATCCAGCTTGCCAGCTTTCAGCGCCTTAAGAGCGTCGGGGTTGCGGGCGTTCATCACCTGCGTAAACTCCTTCTCAAACTCGCGCACGCGGTTCACGGGCACGGTGTCGAGCAGGCCGTTGGTAGCGGCGTAGATAATGGCCACCTGGTCCTCCACTTTTACGGGCGAGAACTGGGGCTGCTTCAGAATCTCCAGGTTGCGACGGCCACGCTCGATGGTGAGCTTGGTCGAGGCATCGAGGTCCGAGCCGAACTTGGCGAAAGCTTCCAGCTCGCGGAACTGCGCTTGGTCGAGCTTCAGCGTACCAGCTACCTTCTTCATGCTCTTAATCTGAGCATTACCACCCACGCGGCTTACCGAGATGCCCACGTTGATAGCGGGGCGCACACCGGAGTTGAAGAGGTTGGTTTCAAGGAAAATCTGGCCGTCCGTAATCGAGATTACGTTGGTCGGAATGTAGGCCGATACGTCACCAGCCTGGGTTTCGATGAGCGGCAGGGCCGTTAGCGAGCCACCACCTTTCACTAGCGGCTTCAGGCTTTCGGGCAGGTCGTTCATGTTGCGCGCAATCTCGTCCGAAGCGTTGATTTTAGCGGCGCGCTCCAATAAGCGGCTGTGCAGATAGAATACGTCGCCGGGGTAGGCTTCGCGTCCGGGAGGACGGCGCAACAGCAGCGACACCTCGCGGTAAGCCACGGCCTGCTTCGACAAGTCATCATAAACTACCAGCGCCGGACGGCCCGTATCACGGAAGTACTCGCCGATGGCAGCACCCGTGAAGGGAGCGTAGAACTGCATCGGAGCAGGGTCAGAAGCCGAAGCCGACACCACTACCGTATAGTCCATAGCACCGCCCTTGGTTAGGGCCTGCACTACCTGCGCTACCGTCGAAGCCTTCTGGCCGATGGCGACGTAGATGCAGAAAACCGGCTCGCCACGCTCGAAGAACTCGCGCTGGTTGAGGATAGCATCGAGCGCTACGGTTGACTTACCAGTCTGACGGTCGCCGATAATCAGTTCACGCTGGCCGCGCCCAATCGGAATCATGGCGTCGATAGCCTTAATACCGGTTTGCAGCGGCTCAGTTACCGGTTGGCGGAAGATTACCCCAGGCGCCTTGCGTTCCAGGGGCATCTCATAGGTCTGCCCCTGAACAGGACCGCGACCGTCGATAGGCTGGCCCAGCGTGTTTACCACGCGGCCCACGATGCCCTCGCCTACCTGAATAGCGGCAATTTTATTGGTGCGGCGCACGGTAGCGCCCTCTTTGATGTCGCCGTAGTCGCCGAGCATTACGGCACCTACGTTGTCTTCTTCAAGGTTCAGCACCAGCCCTTGCAGGCCATTTTCAAACTCAATCAGCTCGCCCGACTGCGCGTGCGACAGGCCGTAGATGCGGGCCACGCCGTCGCCCACCTGGAGCACGGTGCCGACTTCTTCCAGCTCGGCGGCCGATTTAAAATTGGACAGCTGCTGCCGCAGGATGGCGGATACTTCGTCCGGGCGTACTTCTGCCATTGGAATATTAGTTTAAGCTGGGAGTATAAGTATTGTCGGTGAGGGAGGTGCGCAGGCGGCGCAGGTTGCCTTTCACCGAGTCATCAATCTGGCGGTCGCCTACGCGCAGCACAAAGCCACCAATCAGCGAAGCATCCACCTTTTCGGTAAGCGACACGTCGGGCAAGCCGGTTTGCAGCTTCACCATCTTCTCAATCTCGGCGCGGGTGGCCGGCGTAAGCGGCGAGGCCGAGGTTACTTCGGCTACCTGCACGCCCATCAGGGCATTGTATTGCCGCAGAAACTCGCTGCCGATGTGCTCCAGCGCATCCTCGCGGTTTTTGCTGGTCAGAATTTGAAAAAAGCGCATCAGCATCTCTGACACCTTACCACCAAAAATGGCAGTGAGAATGCTGAGCTTCTTATCGTGCTTCACAATCGGGTTGCGCAGCAGCAGGCGCAGGTCGCGGCTGCCGGCCATAGTGCTGGCCAGCAAGTCCATATCCTGCTTTAGCTTCGCTAGCGTGCCCTGCTCCTGCGCCAGGTCCAGCAAAGACTTGGCGTAGCGGGCGGCTACTTGTTGGTCGGCCATGTTTTTAATGGGTAATGGTTAGTGGTCAATGATTAATGGGTAATAAATGGGAACACTTACGCCAATTTATTACCCATTAACCACTAAGCATTTAGCATTAATTAAGCTTTACGTCTTTCAGGTAATCGTCCACCAGCTTCTGCTGGGCGGCCGGGTCGGCTAGCTCACGGCGCAGCACGCGCTCGGCGATGTCTACGCTTAGCTGGGCAGCGGTATTTTTCACCTCGGCCAGAGCTTGATTTTTTTCCTGCTGAATGGCTTCGCGGGCCTGCTGCGAAATGCGGTTGGCTTCCTCCACAGCCGTGGTCTTAGCCTGCTCGACAAGCTGGTTGGCAATCTTCTGGCCTTCCTTCAGCATCTGGTCGCGCTCGTGGCGGGCGTCGGCCAGCAGCTTTTCGTTGCCGGCTTTCAGGTTTTGCATTTCCAGCTTGGCCTGCTCGGCCATTTTCAGCGCCTGGTCGATGCTGTCTTCACGCTCCTTCAGCGAACCCAGGATGGGCTTCCAGGCGAATCTGGCCAGCAGGAAGAGCAGGATGAGGAAAATCAGGGTTTGCCAGAACAGCAAACCAAATTCGGGGGTGATAAGCGACATAAGGGCGGCAATTATCGGGGTGGCAGCGCGCCCGCTAGGGCACACCAGGTAACATCCGGCGGCGGCAGGTAAGTTGCCAAAGCGGTTGGTTTAGGTTGCTTTACAAACCAAACCCAGGCTTCAGCCGAACGAAAACCCGGCCGGCTGACCTCCTTGCGTGCGGATGCCAGCCGGCCGGGCTATACCGACGCGATTACTGCAGTTTCAGGGCGATGAGCAGGCAGACTACCACTGCGAACAGGGCTGCACCTTCTACCAGAGCGGCCACGATGAGCATAGCAGTCTGGATTTTGCCCGAAGCCTCCGGCTGACGGCCGATGGCTTCCATAGCGCTACCGCCGATGCGGCCAATGCCCAGGCCAGCGCCCAGGATAGCCAGACCAGCGCCGATGCCGGCACCCATTACAGCCAGACCAACCGAATTAACAACTTGCAGCAACAACGAAAGAAGCATGGTAAAAAGAGAAATGTGTGTAGAAAAAAACTTGGAGAAAATACAACCCGGCCACCTGCAGGCAGCCCGGCTAGAGGCTAGTGGGAGGCCGCTACATCAGGCTTGCCAATGTGGTCAAAGTTGGAACCACCCGCCCGCTCATCAGCCGTACCGAAATTTTCGTCGTGGCCGTGGTTTTCGTCATGGTGGTGCTCTTCGAGCGCGCCACCGATGTACATGGCCGTGAGCAGGGTGAAGATGTAAGCTTGCAGTATCGACACCAGCAATTCCAGTACGCTGATAAACAGGCCAAACGGCACCGACAGAAAGCCAGTGAGCGCCGAGCGGAAGATGAAGATGAGGCTGATGAAACTCAGGATGATGATGTGGCCGGCCGTGATGTTGGCAAACAAACGCACCATGAGCGAAAACGGCTTGGTAACGACGCCAATCAACTCAACCGGAATCATGATAATGCGCAGGGGCAGGGGCACACCAGGAGTCCAGAAAATGTGTTCCCAGTAGTATTTATTGCTGCTGAAAAGCGTGACAATCAGCGTCAGTACGGCTAGCATCATCGTCACGGCAATATTGCCGGTGAGATTGGCCGCACCGGGTGTAAGGCCGAGCAGGTTGTTAAACCAGATGAAGAAGAATACCGTGAGCAGGTACGGCATGTAGCGCTCGTACTTGGGGCCAATGCTTTTCTTGGCTACTTCATCGCGAATGAAGATGACAAACGGCTCCAAAAAACCTTGCAGGCCTGCAGGAGCTTGACCGGCACGGCGACCATAAGCTCTAGCTACTGAAGTAAAGACCAAAAACAGAATCAGGCTGCTGACGGCTAGCGCGGCCACGTTCTTGGTAATGGAGAAATCGTATACTTTGCTGCCGTCGGTCGTAACGAGATGCTCTTCCTCCAACTTAAAGCCATTATACGTTTCGCCTTCGGCTACGTGCTTAGAAGAGAACACCGACAGGCCTTTACCGGGCTGGTAGGCGATGACGGGCAGGTAGGTGACGAAGTTGCCGTTGTCGGTGCTGAACCAGTGCCACTCGTGCGAGTCGGCGACGTGGTGCAAAATAACTTCGCCGGGGTTGAAGGCGCCCTCCTTTTTGCCCGCTTCAGTGGGTTCGGCGGCAAAACCGGCGAACGTAAACAAGCAGAGAAAGAGAGTAAGTAACCGCTTCATTAATATTGAGTAAAATCCGGACCCGAAGGTAAATTATTCGCTTTTCGGGAGTTGCTTCGCTGAAAACGGGCGCAAGTTACTAAAAATAGCCCAGATTTCAAACCCGGCGCAGAGAAAGTACCCGATAAAGAAGGCCCCGAGGAAGGTGAGCAAGCCGTGGTTTTCGGCCAGCCCGCCCCGAAAAAAATAGGCTAGCACGATGCCGATGCCCAGCACCAGCCGCAGCCCCACCCCCCCAAAGTAGGCGGCCAAAAAGTTGTCGGGCGCGCGCCGGGTGGTGCGCGCCGTAAACCAATAAGCCAGGAGGGTGAGCCCCAGCAGCGCCCCTAGTACATAGGGTGCCAGCGGGTGAACCACAGTCGAGCCAAAAGCTGCCCGCAAGCCAAAAAGCACGACCAAACAGGCGAGCGCAAAAGCAGCAAACTGCGTGTAAAAGCGGGTATTCATGGGCAGCGGGTCGAAACCGGGCCGCAAAGGTCGGCATGGAAACACGCAAAAGCCCCGTCGGCCGGGGCCGACGGGGCTTTATTTATGAAAAAAAGCTGAAAATCTTTCTTCTCTACAAGTCGGGCAGTTTTAACTCCGGCATTTTGTGCCTTTAGCGGCGGAGTAATACCGCACAGTACTGAGTCACTACCTCTGCTTGCTTCTGAAAGCGATTCTGCTTTCAGCGCGGGTTCTCGCTACTCACTACTGGCTAAGGGTCTGACAAGGGTGGCAGCGCTGGCCCTTGGCCCTAGTAGTCCTCCTCTGCCTAGGCTTAGACAGCAATTAATACTGCCAGCGGACTAAGGCTGCGTAGCGGAACGAATAACTTGGTACAGCGCTCCCAAGATACCGGTCAGCGTTAGGCCAATGGTAAACCAGGGCGTGTGCGTTTGAAAATGCTTATCGAGCCAGATACCGGCCCAGGTGCTGAGGCCGATAATGGCCACCATTTGCGCGGCAATGCCGGAATACTTAGCCAGGGCTGAACTGTTACGGGCCGATTCGTCGGCGTCGGGGGTGGGTGGGGTGGTTGCCATGCTGGCCGGCGGATTAGAAGAGTGGTAAAGCTAAGCGTCAGATGAAGGTTTCGGGCTAGCCGGGCGTAATTTTACGGGTTGCCGGCCGTTAGCGCCAGGGTGGCCGAACATTTTGGGCCGCGCCGGGCGTTGCGACCTACTTACCAGACCAGCTTTCGACGTTGAAAATCGCTATTTCCTTGAGATACTACCGGTTTTGGCTGCTGGCCTGGCTGGGCTTGAGCGCGGCTGGCTGCGCCTCGGACAAGTCGCTGGTAAGCCACGCCCTCAACAACGTGGCCGCCCGCGACAACGGCTTTTTCCTGGCCCGCGAAAAGCTGTGGGCTACTGAGGCCACGCTCTATAAAGGCCGCGGCGACGACTACAACCGCCTGCTGCCCCTCTACCCTACCCTGGATAGCGGCACGGTGCGCGCCACCCGCGCCGACCTAAATGATATTATCAAGAAGGCCTCGTTGCCCATTCAGCACCGGCCGGGCTCCGACTGGACCGATGATGCCTACCTGCTGGTGGGCTGGTCGCGCTTCTACAAGATGGAGTTTGACGACGCCATCCTCACGTTTAAGTACGTGAACAGCACCAGCCGCGACCCGTTTGCCAAGCAGGAGGCGCTAATTGGCTTGATGCGCACCTTCCTCATTACCAAGCAGCTCGACAATGCCAAGGCCGTGTCGGACTTGCTCGATAAGGAAGTGGGCCTGCCCAAAGATGCCCGTGAGCTGTTTCTGGCCAGGGGCGATTATTACCTGCAAACCGAAGAGCCGAAGCTAGCCATCGCGCAGCTGGAAAAGGCCGTGCCGTTGATTCCGGCCAAGAATGAGCGCTCGCGCACGCGCTTCCTGCTGGCGCAACTCTACCAGGCGCAGGGCCAGAACAAGGAAGCCACGGCGCAGCTCAATAACATCTTGAAGCACAACCCGCCGTATGAGCTTGACTTTCAGAGCAAGCTGCTGCTCGGCCAGGTATCGGACCTCGACCAGCAAAGCAAGGCGCGGCTCGATAAGTACTTTGCCGCGCTGCTGAAAGACCCTAAAAACAAGGAGTACCGCGACAAAATCTACTACGAGATGGGCCGGCTAGCCTACCGCCAGCAGAAGTACGCCGATGCGCTGGCGCTGCTGCGCACTTCGGCCAGGCAGCCCACCACCAGCAAGTCGCAGAAAGGCTACACTTACCTGCTGGCCGGGCGCATCTACTACGAGAACCTTCAGAAATACCGGCTAGCGGCGGCATACTACGACAGCACCGCGCGGGCCATGCCCAAGGAGAATCCGCTCTATGCCAGCACAAAAGAGCGCGGCGATATCCTCAAGGAATTTGCCAAGCAATACACTATTATTGAAACGCAGGACAGCCTGCAAGCCCTGGCCAGGCTGCCCGCCGCCGACCTCGACAAGCGCCTGCACACCTATGCCGCCGCCGACCTCGAAGCCAAGCGCATAGCCGAAGCCAAGGCCCAGGACGCCCAGAAAGTGCTGGCCCAGAAGCAGCAGGCCGATGCCAGCCGCATCACTGCCGCACCGAGCGCCTTGAGCGGTAACCAGCGCGACATCAGCAACCCCAATGCCTTCGATGCCACTACGGCGGTAGCCTCGGGCGCGGGCTGGTATTTTGACAACGCGACTTCGCTGGGTACAGCGCGGGCCGACTTTATTCGGCTGTGGGGCGACCGCAAGCTGCAGGACAACTGGCGCACCGTAAATACGCCCAGCAGCTCGCCCAACACGCCGCAAAACGGCGGCGCGCCCGTGAGCATTACCGGCAACGACCAGACCCGCGTAAACGGCAGCGCGCCGGGCGCGGGCGGGTCGGCCGCGCCGGCCGCTGCTGCCGACCCGCTCGCCGCTCAAAATGCGCTGGTAGCTACGTACCGCCAAACCATCCCTACTACGCCCGATAAGCTCCAAGCTTCTGACAAGCAGATAGAAGCGGCCATGTACGCGCTCGGCGGCATCTATAAAGAGCTGCTAAAGGAGAAGCAGCGCGGCTACGAAACCTACGCCGGCGAGGTAACGCGCTACCCGCGCGGCGAGCACGCCCCCGACGCTGATTACCTGCTCTACCTCTACTACAAGGACCTGCCCGACCCGGCCAAGGCGGCGCAGTATGCCGCCGCCTTGCAGCGCGAGTTTCCGGCCTCGACCTACGCCAAGCTCATTGCCGACCCGCTGTATCGCGAGCACGAGCGCGCCCTGCACACTGCCGTAGCCGCTAGGCTCGATTCGGCCTTTACCTTGTATAAGGACCAGTGGTTTACTAAGTCGAAAGCCGTGGTGGCGCGGCTCGAAAAGCAATATCCCAAGAGTGACCTTCAGGACCGGGTGGCGTATTTAAAGCTGCTGCTGGCCGTTCGGACCCAGCCGCCGGTGACGGTGCGAAATTCGGTCAGTCAGTTTGCCAAAGACTACCCCGACAGCCCGCTGGTGCCGCAGGCGCTGGCCTTGGCCGGCGCCTACCAGAAGGCCGAGGCCGGGCAGCTCTACGGCGCGCTGGCCTCGACCGAGAAGCCGCAGCTGTCGTCGGTGTTCCGGCCGGGCGAAGTCGATAACCGCATGCGCATCGCCTACGCCGAAGACGAAACACCCGCCTTGCCACTGGCTAGCCCCGCCCCAGCACCGCCCGCGCCCGCCAATGCCATGTCCGTATCTAAAGCTGCTAGCCTGCGCACGCCTATTCCGGCTCCGGTTGCCTCGGCGCTCCGCCCCAAGACCGACGGCACCACCACGGCACCAGCCGCTACTACGCCCAGCCCGGCCGGCGCTACCGCGCCGGCCACTGCCGCGGCTAGCCCGACACCTGCCCCGGCGGCTCCGGCCGCGCCCGCCGTGGCCTACACTACGCAGCTTAGCGCGGCCCATGCCGTAGTCTTGGTGTATCCGAAGGGCGCGGCACCCGCTGCCGACCTGGCTAGCCAGCTTACGGCGTACAACGGTAAGTTTTTCCGGGCCAATAATCTGACCGTGCAGCCAGCCCAGCCGCTGGGAGCCGACCAGGAAATGGTGGTGGTCCGGTCTTTGCCGGGCTCGAAAGTGGCCCAGAGCTACGCCACCAAGCTGCGCGGTCCGCAGTCGCCGCTAGCTCGCTTGCGGGGCCAGGGCTACCAGGCCATCGTCATCAGCCTGGCCAACCTGGCGCTGCTGCAAGCGGCGGGTGGCGACCTGGCCGGCTACCAACAATTTTACCAGAAGGTTTACCAGTAAGAGAAGTCGGGAAGTAAGAGTGAGGAATTGGGAGTTGCCTTCGCCGCCCGATTTATTTTTCCTTCCTCCTTCCCTACTCCTGATTCAATCCGATGCCCAGCTACCCCACCTCCCCGCCCCGCAAACAACCTCCCGTGCGCCGAGGCTCGCCGCCGCCGGCCCGCAAGGGGCGCTTCGAGGCGTTTACGCGCACGATGTGGGTGCTGTTTGGCGGAGGCGCGCTGGCGCTGCTGCTCTACGTGGGGGCAGTGAGTATCAACTTCATGAACTTGTTTGGGCGGATGCCCAACCTGAAGACGCTCGAAAATCCGAAGAGCGAGCTGGCCTCCGAAATTTACTCGGCCGATGGGGTACTGCTGGGCAAGTACTTCCGCGAAAACCGCACGCCGGTCGAGTACAAAGACCTGCCGCAGAATGTAATCGACGCCCTCATTGCCACCGAGGACGTGCGCTTTGAGGAGCATTCGGGCATCGACTTCAAGAGCATTATGCGCGCCGTGGCGGCACTTGGGCACGCCGGCGGCGGCTCGACCCTGAGCCAGCAGGTGGCCAAAAACCTGTTTAAAACCCGCCCCGGCGAGGAAAGCAATCTCAACGACGGCACCCTCAACGGCCCCGGCAAGCTGGGCCTGCTCATCACCAAAACCAAGGAATGGCTGCTGGCCATCCGGCTCGAGCGCAACTACACCAAGCGCGAGATTCTCCGGATGTATCTGAACACCGTGGATTACGGCTCCAACGCCTTCGGCATCAACACCGCCGCCAAAACGTTTTTCAACAAGAGCCCCAAGCAGCTTACCACGCCCGAAGCGGCCACGCTGGTGGGCATTGTGAACGCCCCTTCGCGCTTTAGCCCGGCGCTGCACCCGGTGCGCTCGAAGCGCCGCCGCAACTGGGTGCTGCAGCAGATGAGCAAGGCCGGCTACCTCTCGGCGGCCGAGATGGTGCGGGATACCGCCAAACCCATTGTGCTGCACTACTCGGTGGAAAGCCCCGTGCAGGGGCTAGCCCCCTATTTCCGCACCGAGGTAGCTAAGTATTTGCAAACCTGGGCCAAGGAAACCGACCACGACCTCTACGCCGATGGCCTGAAAATCTACACCACCCTCGACTCGCGCATGCAGACCTACGCCGAGAAGGCGGTGGCCGAGCACCTAGCCTTGCAGCAAAAGTGGTTTTCGGCCCACTGGAAGGGTCAGCTGCCCTGGCGCGACGAAAACGGCAAGGTCATTCCGCAGTTCCTGGAAACCTCGATGCGCCGCACCCAGCGCTATAAGTCGCTCATGGAGCGCTACGATGGCAACCGCGACTCGGTGAACTACTACCTGCGCAAGAAATACAAGATGACGGTGTTCTCGTGGCAGGGTGAGAAGGAAATGCTGCTGTCGCCGATGGACTCGCTAGCCTACTACAAGCGCTATCTGCAGGCCGGCTTCATGGCCGTGAACCCGCTCAACGGCTATATCAAGGCTTGGGTAGGCGGGCCGAATTACAAGTTCTTCAAATTCGACCATGTGCGGCAGGGCAAGCGCCAGCCGGGCTCTACATTTAAGCCCATTGTGTACACGGCGGCCATCGACCAGGGCTACTCGCCGTGCTTCCCGCGCCCCGATGTAGCCACTACCTTCCCCGGCGCGGCCGGTCGCCCACCCTACACACCCAAGAACTTTGAGGGCGGCTACTCCGGGCGCACCTTCACGCTGCGGCAGGCCCTAGCCAGGTCCATGAATTCCATCACGGCCTGGCTGGTGTATAAGCTCGGCCCTGAAACGGTAGTGGCCTACGCCAAGCGCCTCGGCATCACTTCGCCCATCGACCCGGTGCCGGCCGTGGGCTTCGGGGCGTCCGATTGCAGCATCTTTGAGCTGTGCGGCGCCTACGGCACTTTCGTGAACAAGGGCGTGTGGACCGGCCCCATCATGGTGACGCGCATTGAGGACAAGAACGGCAATGAGCTGCGCCGTTTCGTGGCGCCTACCAAGGAAGCCCTCAGCGAAGAAACAGCCTACGTAATGACTAATATGCTGCAAGCCAGCACTACCGAGCCGGGCGGCACCAGCACTATCCTGCACACGGGCTTCAACTTTCCGTATCAGATTGGGGCCAAAACCGGCACCACCTCCAACTACTCCGACGCGTGGTTTATGGGCATCACGCCCAACCTGGTGTGCGGCATGTGGATTGGCGGCGAAGACCGCAGCATTCACTTCCGCACCGGCGCCTACGGCCAGGGCGCCCGGCTAGCCCTGCCGCTCTACGGCATCTTCATGAAGAAAGTGTATGCCGATAAGTCGCTTGATATTGACCGGGGACCGTTTCCGGCGCCGGCCGCGCCGCTTACCATCGAGTTCGATTGCTCTAAGTACTACGGCGGCCAGCGCGATACCATTCCGGCCGACCAAAAGATGGTGCAGCCTACCCTCGACCCGCTCGATAATAAGGATATTTAGCGCGGCTCCCAAGCCGGTGTACAGCTTAGCTGGTGCGGGCTACCGGCTTGAGAATCGGGCTAGCCGCTGGCTAGCCCCAAATTATAGAAATGGCCGGCGCTTTTCGTCGGCCATTTTTGTTACGGTAAATCCCCGGCGCACCTCCGCGCCTTCCGCTGCGTACCTCTGCGGTAACTTCCCGAAAAGCTCGCCTGACCAACCCGCCCCAACATGGCTGCCAAACCCGAACTACAAGAACAAATAAACCGCCTGCCGCACCAGCCCGGCGTGTACCGCTACTTCGACGACGAGGGCATCATCTACGTGGGCAAGGCCGTGGATTTGCGCAAGCGCGTGAGCAGCTACTTCACCAAGCAGGACCACAACAAGAAAACCCAGCAGCTGGTCAAGAATATCAAGCGCATCGAGTTTACCATCGTCAACTCGGAATCAGATGCCTTTCTACTCGAAAACAATCTCATCAAGCAGCACCAGCCCAAGTACAACATCCTGCTCAAGGATGGCAAGACCTACCCCTACCTGCTGCTGACCAAGGAGCGGTTTCCGCGCCTCATTCCCACGCGCAACAAGCAGCCCGGCGATGGCCAGTATTTTGGGCCCTACGCCAACCAGGGTGGCCTCAACGTGCTGCTAGAGCTCATTCGGGCCCTGTATCCACTCCGCACCTGCACGTATAATATGACGCCCGAAAACGTAGCCGCCGGCAAGTTTAAGGTGTGCCTGGAGTACCACATCGGCAACTGCAAAGGACCGTGTGAAGGCAAGGAAGATGAGGCTACTTACAACCAGTACATTCAGCAAATCCGCCAGATACTCGGTGGCGACTTGCGCCTGCCCAAGCAGTATTTCCGCGATAAGATGACTGCCGCTGCGCAGGAGATGCAGTATGAGCTAGCCCACCAGTTCAAGCAAAAGCTGGATAAGCTCGACGACTTCCAGGCGAAAAGTACTATCGTGAGCGCCACGCTGACCAATATCGACGTGTTTGCCATTGCCTCAAATGAGAAATCGGCGTTCGTCAATTACTTCAAGGTGATGAATGGCAGTATTATTCTCACCCAAAACCTGGAATTAACCAAAAAGCTCGACGAAACGGACGACGAAATCCTGGCCCCGCTCATCATGCAGCTTCGCCAGGAGTTTGAGAGTGAGGCCAAGGAGATTCTCACCAACGTGCCCATTGAAAGCCTGCCGCTGCCCGGCGTCACCTTCACCGTGCCCCAGATTGGCGACAAACGCAAACTCTTGGAGCTGAGCCTCAAAAATGTACTCTACGCCCGTAAGGAGAAGGAGAGCATGAACGAGAAGAGTAAAGACGTGAACGAGGTGCGCATTATGGAGCAGATTAGGAAAGACCTGCACCTGAAAGAGCTTCCTAAGCACATCGAGTGCTTTGACAACTCTAACTTTCAGGGCGACAACCCGGTGTCGGCGATGGTATGCTTTCGCAATGCGCGTCCGAGCAAAAAAGACTACCGCCACTACCACGTGAAAACGGTAGTCGGCCCCAACGACTTCGATACCATGTACGAGGTTATCACGCGCCGCTACCGCCGCCTTGTCGACGAAGGGGCTAGCCTGCCCCAGCTCGTGATAGTAGATGGCGGCAAGGGTCAGCTCAGCATGGCCGTAAAGGCCCTGAAAGACCTCAACCTGTGGGGCCAAATTCCAGTCATCGGCATCGCCAAGCGTCTTGAAGAAATTTACGTCCCCAACGACCCCCTGCCGCTTTATATTGATAAGAAAAGCGAAAGCCTGCGCTTGTTCCAGCGCATGCGCGACGAGGTTCACCGCTTCGGCATCACTTTTCACCGCAACACCCGTGATGCCGCTACCCTCAAAACCGAGCTTACCGACGTGAAAGGGCTAGGCCCCGTAACCGCCGATAAGCTCCTGAGTAAATTCAAGTCGGTCAAAAAAATAAAGGAATTAACCGAAGCCGAACTAATTGCCGAAGTCGGCAAGGCCAAGGCTAAGGTGTTACTTACCTACTTCGGGCAGACCGCAGAGTCAAACTAATCCAAAGAATTTTGCAGCTATGCCCGTTGCGCAGGCTGTCTATTCAAATTTTACTGCATGGGGTGAGATGCCTAGCCTTTGACTATAAGCCACATCGGCCACATGCCAATAAAAAACCGCCCCGGCTTATTAGCCAGGGCGGTTTTTTTGCTTAGCGCAACGGGCGTAGCTGCAAAATTCTTTGGATTAGTTTGACTCTGCGGTTTAGAAGCTCCACAGGCTGTACTCGTATTCTACGAGGTCAGCAGCAGTTTGCTGAGCAGCCAACAGGCCCTGGCGTTCGCCACCATACTGGCTAGCCAGGTCATCGCCAGCCGGGTTCGATACCTTGGTAATGTAAGAATTGAACAGCCACAGCTCAAATGCATCGGCCAGGTTCTTATGCTGGGCATCGTTCTGCGCATTAAACCAGATGGCTTGCTGCGGATTGTTGCGAAACACTTTTACTAGGTCCGAGTACTTAAAAGTGGCGATAGTCTTCTCCAGACCCGAGGTATTATCTTTTAGTGTCGAAGGTAGCTTCAGCGATACCGTCTTAATCTGGTGGTACATCCGCGAGCGCTTCTTGTCGAAAATCATTTCTTCAGTCAGCTCCATCTGGTAGATGTCCTTGGGACGGTATTCAGCCGATGTAGCGGGCGGGGGTGGCGGAGCAGCGGCTACGGTTGAGGTACGCACCGTGCGGTACACGTACTTCCCATTTTTCTTCACCGGTTTGCCGTTTTTATCCAGCACCTTTTCGCGCCGAGAAGCCGAGGCTGCGGGCGTAGAAGCGGCTGGTGCACCCCAGCCATCATTGGCAGGTGCAGGGTTCCGCCGAGCGCTCGGCGCAGGCGCGCCACCCCAGTCGCCACCATTTGCATCGGGGCTGATGGGTGCTTCCAAGGCATACGACATATTCGCCGACATTTCCTTCGGCGTGAACGTCGAGGTTACCGAGTCGTTTTTGTAAGCAGTCAGCTCGCCGCGCTTTACAGCATCTATAATAACCCGGCTGATTTCCTTACCATCCGAAAACATCGGACGGTTTTGCTTCTCACGCAGGTCGATGGCCCGGGTGATGGTTTTGCGGAACATCTGGTCGGAAACCGGGATTTGCCGGATGGCCCCCGTCGTGGCAGTCGAGGTAGCCTGCTCCTGCGCCCGACCCACCAGCGCGGCCATCAGGGCCGCCGCGGTGATAGGCAATGCTTTGAAATAGCGGGTCATAATAGAATTTTAAAAGCTAACGAAATACGTAATTACCTTATTGCACCGACACCGTGAAGGTGCGGGTCATATTCACATCCTCAATTTTACCCTGGAAGTTCTTACGCTGCACGCCTTTCACTTCGATAAATAGACGGTCGTCAGCGCGAGCTGCGTTTGACATTTCGCTGATATCGCCTTGTGGACCATTGATAGATTTAGTTTGCTGCACTGGTCGCTTACCGCGGGCTAGGGTCACTTCAAAACGTGAAACCAGGAAACGAGCATCATCAGGCAGGAAAGTAGCAAATCCAGGGTCAGGAACAGCACGCATTGTAATCGTGCGCAACGAAGCAGCAGATACACCACGCTTGTCTTCCCCGTCGGTGCTGCCAATGTAGCACTTGATAGTCGGCAACGGAATGGGACGCACCTTAAAGGTTTGCGAGCCAATGGCGTTGCCACCGCTGCTTACGTTCAGGGTTACTTCACGGGCGTTGGGTACCAGGGTTACTTCACCCTTCTGACCCGGAATCGTAGCCGCCCCCGAAGCCGAGAAGCTAGGCTGGTACTGGGCACCCAGAGCCGGCACCTGTACGCTTAGCTTGTTGCCGCACTGGTAGTACAGTGCCTGCACCGAAGCCGACTGAATCTGCATTACCGGCTTGGTAATGGTGTAGGGCACCACTACTTTAAAAGTAGTGTCGCGGCCATTCTGGTTGATGCGGATGCTACCAGTCCAGCTAGCCTTTGCGTTACCAGAGGCGTCGAAGTTGCCTGGACGCGCCGTAAACTCGATTTTGCCGTGGTTGGTCTTGGGGTCAACGGCTAGCGCGCTACCGTTGTACGTCATGTTCTGCTTCAGGCCGCTAGCGGCAGCCGTTAAGAACAGTTCAGCCTTATACTTAGTACCGGCGGCTACCGTGTTCGACTCGGCCGAAGCAAACGCACCCAGCTTATCGAATACGATGGTCTTAGCACCTACCTTCTCAGCCTGCTTTTGAAGGGCATCAGCTTCATACTTAAGTACTTCGGTTTCTTTCTGGCTTAGTACAGCGAGGGCAGCTACCAACGGCGTATTCTCGAAGTTCAGCTCAGCGAAGTTCTTGTTCTTCTGCTCGGGGTCAGTCACCCGTGGGTCAACTTTGGCATCCAAGGCTAGCGGCGCGGCACCGGATACAAACTGCCCGATGTAAGACGAGTAGTCATTGAGTGTTTTCTGCATGGGGTAAGCCAAACCGTTTTGCTTGCCGCCAAGCATCGTGATGGCCACCTTGTCTTCGGCGCTCATGTTCTTGTACTCGTTCTTGCCTTTGTCGTTCTCGGTGGCGGCTACGAGCTTTTCGCGCACACCAGCCAAGTAGGCAACTACTTCTTTGGTTTTGCTGCGAATTTCTTCGCTTTGTTTCAGTACTGCCTGGTCAGCTGCCTGATTGCGGTTTTTGGCCACTGCCTCCTGAATACCTTTTACAGTACCGTCGGCCGCCTTATCCGTCTTAGCATTAACGTCAGTCAGGCTGTCGTCAATAAACTTAAATTTCAGCAGAATCGCTGAGTTAACCTGAAGCGCCAGCAGAGCGGTCAGCACGAGATACATCATGCCAATCATCTTCTGCCGCGGTGTTTCTTTTCCGCCTGCCATCTGCTAGAGATATTGCTAAATTATGTGATAGAATAAGCGATGAGTAATAGCTCGCTTAGCTAGCGGCACCAGCCCGCATGGCGTTCAGCATGTTGCCGTACACGCGGTTGAGCGACGACAGGTTGCCCGTGAGGTCGGCCACCTGATGTTGCAGGCTCTCGGTGTCTTTGCCAGCCTGTACCATGTTTTCCATGGCTTTGCCGAGCGTGCCGTAGAACTGGTTCATCGACTTGAGGTGCGTGTTGGCATCCTGCAACTCCATCTCGTACACGGCATTCAGCGCACCGAGGTTCTTAGTCACATTCTGCACTTGCAGGTGGTATTCTTTCGCATCGCCCGTGGCATTCGAGAGCGACGTGATAGCATCTACCGTGTTGGCGTAAGCCTTATTAATGCCATCGAGCGACTGGGCAGCCGTACGCACTTTCTGGGTGTACTCATCGGTCACGTTGGTAGCCTCGCCAAGCTGGCCGAGTTGCGCGGTAGTGGCGCTGAGGCGGTTCAAACCCAGGCCAAGGTTAGTGAGTGCTTCGGGCGTTACGTTGGCATTCTTCAACATATCGTCCAGCTTGCCGGTCAGGCCGTTAGGAGCAGGTGCTTTATCGCGGAAACGGTTATCGTTGGTCGAGGGGTCATAACCTTCGCTCAATTCGGGATATACCAGCGACCAGTCGGTTTCGGCCTGGTGGGGCTGGAACGCGCTCAGGAAAAAGATAACAGCCTCCGTACCCAGACCGACCATCAGCATGACGTCGGCACCTTTCCAGTGCAGGATTTTAAAGAGTGCACCGATGATAACAACTGCTGCGCCAATGCCATATACTTTCGGCATTACATCGTCGTAGAGGAAGTTTTTCTTAACAGCCATTTTGGGTAAAAGCTCAGAAGCTTAATTAAAAAGAGAGAAAGATGAAGAGGACTACTACTAAGGAAGACTAATTGAGACGGCGGTTGGTGCCCATGCCAATCTGAATCATGGAGCAACGGAAGCCGATGTACGAGCGGGCCGAGTCCTGGTATTCGAAATTGCGGGTGCCGGTTTCGAGGAAATACTGAATATCTTTCCAAGAGCCGCCACGGACTACTTTGCGGGGTTCGTTATCGTCCGGGTTGGTCGGGTTCAAGTCCCAAACTACCGGTACGGAGGCTTCCATGTAGGCGTCGTCGCACCATTCGCTCACGTTGCCGGCCATGTCATACAGGCCGAAGTCGTTGGGGAAGTACGAGCCTACCTCTGAGGTATAAGCATAGCCGTCGGAAGCGTAGTCGCCCCGGCCGGGCTTAAAGTTGGCTAGCATGCAGCCTTTGGTATTGCGAACGTAAGGGCCGCCCCAGGGGAAGGTAGCGCCTTCGCGACCACCGCGGGCGGCGTATTCCCACTCAGCCTCTGAGGGCAAGCGGAAGTTCGGGTACGGAGCGTCGCCGGTTTCCTCGGCGGTCGTGTTCTTATACTTAGTGCGCCAGTTGCAGAAATAACGGGCGGCAAACCAGTCAACCCCCACTACGGGGTAGTCATCGAAGGCCGGGTGCGAATAGTAATATTCCAGGAGCGGGTCACCCATGTGATAAGTAAAGTCACGCACCCAAACAGTAGTATCCGGATAAAGCTCGGTTTTGATATAATCTTCCCCTAGCGCCTCCACCGAGTCCGTCATAATAGCGTTCACAAACTGCCGGTATTCGTTGTTCGTGATTTCGGTTTCGTCCATGTAGAAGCCGGCAATAGTTACCTGCTTGTTCATGTTTACCATCGAAGCCGCAATATCCTGGTCGGTTTGGCCCATATGGAACGTGCCGCCGGGGCAAGGAACCATCCCGAAGGGCACTTCTTGGGGGTTAAAGATAGGCCGGTCGTCGGTACCAACTAGGTCGCCCTGGAAGTTTTTAGTAAAACAGCCACCTAGAAATACCCCCGATAAGGCGAGTAGGGGTAATACCAGAAATTTTTTCATAATAGGAAGAAAGAACTAATTTATAATCAGGCTGCGATTGGGGCAAATTGTGTAATTACTGGCAAATCTACGTTATCCAAAGTAGCCGCACAATATGAAAAACCCGTGTGAAGCGGCTAATTCGCTAAGTAGGCAAAAAAACTCGTTTAATGACCCTAAAATCCTAAGTTAGATACAATATAAGCTGCAATTAATGCGGCTTATAACTGTAAATTTTACCCCCATAACAGTTTAGTAACTATAACGCGGGGTGCGAATGGCCGGGCGAACGAGCGGTACAGACTTGGGCAAGCGTAGCGAAAGCATTATTTCGTGAGAGCTGAAAGCGCGGGCTGCCTGATTGAAAGCAATAAAGTCGAAGGCGTAGCCAATGCGGTAGCGATTATCAGGGCCGAAGCCGTAGCCGAGCAGGCCGGATATTGATTCGTCGTATCGATAGTTCAGGCCAGCCCAAAACTGGTCGTTTAGTGTTGCCCGCACACCCGTCTCGAAAGAGTAGTTGTGCTGGTTGTCGTACTTGCTTTTGGTATCGTATCGGCCTGGCAATACGGCTTTTACTAATACCATCGGCGTGACCGTAACGTTCGATGACGCCTCGATATTGTAGCCAGTAGTAAAGTAGGCATGGTTCTCGCCCAGATATTGGCTAGCTACCCCCTGCACGCCATTGCTCTTGAATGTATATTCGGAGCGAAACAGGTTATTTAGGCTCAGACCAGCGTAAAACTTAGGCGCTTCGTACCAGATGCCGGCGCCCGCGTCAAACTTATGGTCGGAGGCATTAGCCGGGATGTTGACATCGTTAGGGTCAATGGCTCGGTAAGTACCTTTCCCAATATAGGTATAAATACCTTGAATACCAATGCCAAGCTGGCCACTCCCTAGCTTGACATGCTGCGAGTATGAAAGCGCGGCGTTGGTCATCTTCGTCACGCCCGCCTGGTCGTAATACACTACCAGTCCTAGGCCGCCATTGAGGGGTAAAATAGGCACCGACGCCGATACCATACCCGTGCGTGGCGAACCATTGTCGTCGCCGAGTGAGTTGCTCAGATTCAGGTACTGATAGCGACCGATAATATTGACCTCCGTTTGGCCCTTAATCCCGGCGTAGGCCGGATTTAGGTACATGCTATTGAGGCCGTAGTGCGTGAACTGTGGCTGTTGTTGGGCGAGCGCCGGCACAGCCCCCGCCGCTAGCAGCGTGGCAAGTACAATTCCTTTCATGGGAGCGACGAAGAAAGGGGACGAGAAAAGAGTAGGAGAAGAGCAGGTAGCGTACGCAACCTACGTTCAAATGTAACCAACAACCACCCGTGAAAAGCTCCCAGCCGAGAAAAGAAACGACCGGCCGAAGTATTCAATCGGCCGGTCGGAGGGTGAGTTCGGCTAGTGGCTGGCCGACTTGTCTTTACCGGTTAGGATACCCGACTGGGCGGCGTGCTGCCGGATGTAGGCCTCGATAGCGCCCGTCATCGACGGTGCGTTGGGCATAGGAGCCTCTATATCAAGAATTAAATTGGCGTCGCGGACGGCCTTGGCAGTAGTGGGGCCGAAGGCAGCGATGCGGGTACCATCCTGCGTAAAATCAGGAAAATTAACGAATAGCGAGCTGATGCCTGACGGGCTAAAAAAGGCCAGACAGTCGTACTTCACCTCGGCCAAGTCGGAGAGGTCGCTGGCCACCGTGCGATAAATCACGGCTTCGGTGAATTTGAGGTTGTTAGCCCGCATAAACTCAGGCAGGTCATCCTTGCGAATATCGGAGCAGGGATATAAAAACTTCTCGCCCTTATGCTTCTTAATTACCTCAAATAGGTCGGCGGCCGTGCGCAGGCCTACGAATAGCTTGCGCTTACGCAGCACAATGTATTTCTGGAGGTAATTAGCCGTTTGTTCCGAAATACAGAAATACTTCATTTCGGCGGGCATCTCCAGCTTGGCTTCCTGGCAAATCCGGAAGAAGTGGTCGACGGCGTTGCGACTGGTGAAAATGACCGCCGTATGCTCCAAAATGTTGACTTTATCCTTACGGAACTCTTTGTACGGTACGCCCTGCACGTCGATAAACTCCCGAAAATCTACGCGGATACCGTATTTCTCAGCCAGCAAAGAGTAAGGCGAAACGTCGTTGGCAGGTTTAGGCTGGGTAACCAGAATGCTACGAATGGGCTTGGCGTGCCGGTCCGAACCCGGTTGTGCTGCGCTCTCGGCCATAGAAAGAAAAAAGGGTAACGCTAGAACTATAGAAGAAAAATAAGCCTCACCTCGGTGGCTCGGCGCTGCTTAGGCAGGATAAGTAAACACAATGAGTTTCAATAATACCGCTAAAGGCAGTACTTCGGTAGCACAAAGGTACGCGAACAAATGAAGATTCAGTAAGGAGGCCCGATGGTGCAACGTTCGCGCCACGCGCAGCACCGTGACTGTGAGCAGCAGCAGCACACAGCCGTTGGCTAGGCCAACAACGCCGGGCCAGCGAGCGTTCAATCCGAGATATAGCAGGAGCACGAGGGGCAGCAGCAAGCCGAGCAGCAAGGTAGTGCGCAAAAACTCGCGGTAGTGCAGATTGACCAGCAGGCGTAGGTCGAATATATAGCTTAATAACTCTACCAACAAGTACTTGCCTAGCACAAAGCTGAGGATAAGACTGGTGTACACAAAGACGCGCGCCACGATGGCCGACTCGGGCACATCAAATACTTGCTGAAACAGCGGCAAGCTGCTGAAATCGGTATGCAGCGCCGTGAGTAGCAGGGCTAGCGAAAACGAGAATAGCAGTACCAAGCCCATATTGAGCCAGGTAAAGGCGGGGCGGGCCAGAAAATTTTGCGGGTCGGTGGAGCTACCAAACAGCTCATTTACCTGCAAAATGCGGGCTAGCCCGGCTGGATAAGTACTGCGCACTACGCCGTATAACAAGCCTAATACCAACAGAAATACCAATAATACATTAGTGCCCTGCCCCGCGGGCAGGCGGAGCTGCAGGCGGGGCAGCTGCGCCGCAGGGACCATGGCCGGGGTCGTCGGCTGCGCCGAGACACTTACCGCGGCACCGAAGGAACTAAGGGCAGGGTAGCCATCGGGCTGCCACACGGCCAGCAGATGGGGCCGCCCTAGCTGGCTGGCTGGTACCACTGCCGCCAGGTCGAGGCTGAAACGGCCCGCAGTCGGGGCCGTGAACTGCAGCTGATTATCAAGAAAGATACTTAGCCCCGGCGCGGCGGCAAAGGACAGTACGAAGGGCTGCCGGGGCCGGAAACGCACCCACTGGTAGTAGGTATGCGCCGGCGCGTGGTAGCCCGGCAAATACAGAATCAGGCGGTTGCCGGCCGCATCGTGCAACAACCATTCATCGGGCGCCAGGCCGGGTGTGGCGGCGGGCGGCAGCGGCTGATACTCGGCAGCGTGGCTCGGCAGCGACCAGACTAAGCCTAGCAGCAGCCAGGCTAGCAGACTGGCCCAGTGGCGATACATAAGAAAGCTACCTGCCATCGCAGCGGTGGTGGAATATCAGGAGGAAGCAACCTGCCGACGCGCAGCCCGGCTCTGGTACACGCCCATAAACACGCTGAGCAACATGCCAAACAATACCAGAATACCGATGAGCGGCAGGTTGCCTAAAAAGTAGAAGTTGATTACGAATAGTATCACCACAATATTGAGCAAGCCCAGGAGCAGTACGGTGCTGATTTGGGGGAAACCCATGGCCATAATGCGGTGGTGCACGTGGTTTTTATCGGGCGAAAAGGGCGACTGGCCAGCCGCCATGCGCAGAATAAACACGCGCAGCGTATCGAACAGCGGCACAAACAATACCCCCAGCGTAACGGCCGGCGCCGCGTTGCCAAACGGCTGCCCCGTGCGGTTGCCCAACTCGATAAACTGAATGGCCAGAACAGACACAATAAAGCCGCACACCAGCGAGCCGGTATCGCCCATAAAAACGCTGGCTTTATGAAAATTATAGCGCAAAAAGCCTAGCATGCCGCCAATAAGGCACACTGCCACGAAGGCGTAGTTGCTAAAGGTTGCTCCGCCGTAGCGATAGAAATAATATCCGAACGTGCCGGTGAGAATGAGCACAATGGTGCCCGCTAGCCCATCGAGGCCGTCAATAAGGTTGATAGCATTGGTAATGCCGATAATCATCACAAACGTGAAGGCGTAGCTGACGCCCACCGGCAGCGTATAAATGCCCAGAATGCCCTGAAAGCTGGTCACGCGCACATCAGCCATTATCATCACTACGCCGCTGGCCAGCAGCTGGCCCACAAACTTTTTGGCCACCGAAATCGTCACCAGGTCATCCTTCAGGCCCACGAAAAAGAGGATGATGCAGCCCGCCAGCAACTCCTTCACGCCGTTGTTGAGCGGGGCGAAAATGGTGAGCGCCGACATAAACCCCGCAAATACGGCCACGCCGCCCAGGCGTGGCGTCAGCGACTTGTGCACGGTGCGGCCGTTGGGGGCATCGAGCAGGTTTTTGAGGTGCGCAATGTGCACGATGGAAGGCACGGCAAACATGGACACGAGCAGGGCCCACAGGCCAGCTAGCCCCAGATAAACGCTAAAATGGTCGCCGATAACAGGAGTTGTAATTTGTAATAAGCTCGTCATTAGGAAGTAGCGGGATATAACAGATAAAACAAAGAACTCGCTGGCGCAGGGGCTAGCTGTGCAGCACGCCCGCCCGCCCGCCCAGCAGGGCTAGCGGGCTAAGATTGGCCGGCACAATGGAATCGGGCACAAACAAAAACTTCTTGTCGAAAATGCGCCCTTCCTGGTAGTAGCTCACCCAATACTGGTTGGTGAGGTGAAAAACGGCGGGGTCAATCAGCTCGACCGGCGTGGCCGAGCGGGGCGCCACCCGCTCGAACCGGTAGCGCAGCGTGGAGGTGCGCACGGCTTCACCGGTGGGCTGGGTGCCGTAGCCTTCGGCCGCGATGAGGACGGTTTCGAGCGGCATGTCATTATCATTCAGCAAGTAAACCGTCCAGGCGGGCTGGCCGGCGGTGCCGGGTGCACCCTGCTCATCAGGCACAATGGCAATGGAAACGCCCGCTACCGGGTCAAACGAAATATCCTGTTTCATGAAGCAGACAAAGGGCTTGCCATTGGCGCGGCCACCACGCGGGCGTCGAACTGCACCAGCAGGGCGGCCAGCAGGCGCTCCTGCACTTCCGCTACGGGCACGGCGCGGCCCAGCTCGGCTTGCAGCGAGGTCACGGCCTTGTCGGTGATGCCGCAGGGCACGATGTAGCCAAAATAAGTAAGGTCGGTATTAACGTTGAGGGCCAGGCCGTGGAGCGTGACCCAGCGGCTGCACCGCACGCCCATTGCGCAGATTTTGCGCGGGTTGGCGGCGCCTGCTTCCCACCCTAGCCACACGCCGGTAAGGCCCGCGATGCGGCCGGCGCGCAGTCCATACGTAGCCAGGGTTTGAATAACCGCCTCTTCGAGCGCCCGCAGATACCAATGAATGTCGGGCCGAAAGTTTTCGAGGTCGAGCAGCGGATACGCCACCAGCTGGCCAGGGCCGTGGAAGGTGATGTCGCCGCCTCGGTTGATGCGGTGAAACGTGGCGCCGTGCGCCGCCAGGGCCGCCTCATCGAGCAGCAGGTGCTCGGGCTTGCCGCTCTTGCCCAGCGTGTAGGTGGGCGGGTGCTGGCAAAAAAGCAGGTGATTGGGCGTAGGCTGCGGCGGCTGGCTAGCCGCCTCGGCTTGGCGATTGTGCGCTTTAATAGCCAGCGTATCGGCTAGTAAGTGCTCCTGCAAGTCCCAGGTGGGCACGTAGGGCACCAGACCCAGCCGCTGCACCTGAATGCCGCGCTGGGCAGTAGCGCCTGACGGTTCGGCCGCTGATACAGCCGCAGCGGTTTCGGCTACCGGAGCAATGGGGGCCACGCAGGCCGGGTATATATCCATCGGGAAGGCAGAAAAAAGACGGGCTGGTGAGGCAAAGTTACTTCGCACCAAATGGTTTAGCTTGCGCGCCGGCTGGGCTAGCCCGCCTACTTGCCCAGCTTACAACCATTTTTTATAAGCTCCTCAAGCTCTCAACCAATTAGTTATGCCAACCACTGCGCACGCCCTGGGGCAAGCCGGCGAAGCCGCCGCTGCCGACTTTTATCGGCGGGCGGGCTACGAAGTCTTAACCCAGGGCTACCGCCACGGCCGGGCCGAGGTAGACCTGGTGGTGCGCCAGGGCACGACGCTGCTGGTATTTGTGGAAGTAAAAACCCGCTCGGGCGGCCAGTATGGCCCACCCGAGACCTTTGTTTCGGCCCGCAAAAAAGAGCTTTTTCGGCTGGCTGCCACGCACCTGCAAGAGGAGCTGGACTGGCGCGGCGACATCCGCTTCGATATCTTGGCCGTGACGCAGCTGCACAGCGGCTTCCGACTGGAGGCGTTTGAGGATGCTTTCTATTGAGTTGAGAAGTTGGCATGGGGCATGAGAAATTATCGCCAAGGTGAGTGTTCAGGCCCCCCGTCAGCTTCTCAATTCGCCGTCGGGGCTGGCGTGGGCGACACGGCGGGCGGCGTAGCGGCCGGCGGGTGGTAGCCGGGGCGGCGGTCCTGGGCCTTGCGCACGGGCGGGCGCGGCACGGGGGCGCCGTGGTTGCCGGGGCGGCGCGTGTCCTTGACGGGTGCGGCGTCGGGGTCGGCCTCGCCGCGCTTGTCGATATTCTTCTCCTTATCGAAGATGACGGAGCCGCCGCGGCTGTATTCGCGCACCAGCTCGGGCTCTTCTACCTCGGGCTCGTAGCCGCTCTCGCCGTACTGAAACACGTAGTGCGGATACTTTTTGTAGTCGCCGAAGTTGGTCCACTCCCCTACCCGGCGGCCGTTCTCGAAGTGGCCGGTCCACTCGCGGCGGCCATCGTTGCGAAACTTTGCGTAATCGCCTTCCAGCTTGCCGTTTACGTAGGGCACTACTTCCCTCAGCATCGTCTGGCCGGCGTCGTAATAGCTGATGTTGGCATCGCGCGGGAAGCCCATTTCGTAGTGGGTTTTGGTAAGAAGGTTACCCTTCACGTCAAATTTTTCCCAGCGCAGGTGGCGGGTGCCATGGGCAAAGTAACCGGTTTCGAGCACCTGGTTATTCTGCATTTTCTTGTAGGGGCCGTGCAGCACCTTATCAGTTGAGGCATCCAGCTCACCGATGGCCTTGTATATTTTATGTTTTTTGGCGCTGTAGTAGTAGGCGGCCGGCGCCATTGGGTCGGGCTGCTTAAACGTTTTGAGGTAATAAAACACCTCAACAATCTGGTTGCGGCCCTTGGGGCCCGACTTCACATAAGCCTTCTTAATGCGCTCGCCCAGAAATATCTTTTTCTTGATGGGCTTGTTGCGCTGGGCAGCTTTTTCCTCGTCCTTGGCGGCCTTTTCTTCGGCCTTGGTGAGCACGGCTTTCTTGCCGGCCGTGCTGAGTTTGGGCGCGCCTTTGCGGGCGGTGGTGGTGAGCGTATCGCCGGGCGCGCCGAGGCTAGCCACGGCTATGTCGCCGGGGCGTGAGTTGAACGAAACCGTTTTGCGGGTGCAGGCCACCGCCAGCAGGGCCAGCAGCCCCAGCAGCGCCCGAGAACGAAGCAACGACATGGAAATGAGTACTGAAATTATCCGGCAGCCCAACGCAAAAGTATCGGGTTTTGGTGCCCGGCTAGCACTACTGAGGAATTTGGCAGGAAGAATTACCCTAGCGGCAATCCTACCCGCTGCCTTTCAAATTCTAAATTTCAGCTTCAATCTTGTCGCCCTTCACCAGCAGGCTCAGCCGAAACCCTTGGCCGCCGATAGGCTGGCCAGCCGGCTGCGTAGCGTAGTTGCTGGCCGTGAGGTGGCGGCCATCGACGAGCACTACTACTTCATCGCCAAATACTTCGGGCGCCCGGCCGGGACGGAAAATAACGCCCGTTTCTTCGCTAAGGCCCAGGCCCAGCAGCGTGGGGTGGGCCAGCACGGCATGCAGCAGGCGCGGGTAGCGGGCGCGCTCGGCAAAGTGCTGGTCTATCAGCAGGTTGGGCAAAATGGCCAGCCCCGGAATCACCTCAATGCCGCCAGCCAGCAGGCTGCGCCAGCCCCGGCCAGCCACTAGCATCTGGCCGCCCAGCGCCGAGGCGCCGGCGCTGGTGCCGGCCAAGATAAACCCGGTCTCGTGCTGGCAGCGGCGGCGCAGTACTTCCAGAAACTCGGTACCCAGCAGCAATTCGGTGAGACGCTCCTGGTCGCCGCCGGTGAGGAATACGAGCGCGGCGGCCCGCAGGCGGGCTAGCGTGGCCAGGGCATCGGCGGGGTGGTCTTCATCGACCTGCAGGTGGCCTACGTGGGGGCAGCCCAGCTTGTGCAGCACGCGGGCGTAGGCGGCGTGGGTGCGGGCCGGCTCGTGGGCCGTGGCGGTAGTCAGAATCTCGATGCGGGCGGTGCGGGCGGGCAGCAGCTCGGCCAGCAGGGCTAGCGTGGGGTCGTCGTAGCCACCGCCCAGCACCACAATGGTGCCCTGGGGCGTAGCAGTGGCGGCGGACGAAGGAATAACGGAAGACAAAACGACAATCGAAAGCAGATACAGCAGCGAAGTACGCCAAAAATGCTGGCCGGGCTGCCGACCTAGCGCTGGCTAGGGCGTAATTTTGCCCCGCAACTACTCAGTGCCTAGCGAAACAACTGCCTCGCCCAACGTCTTCACCCGATTTTTCAGCTCTGCCCATGACTGCGCCCGAAACCGTGGACCACATCACGACACTCATTCAGGAGGGCGAGTTTTTTAAGCTAAAAAAGCTCTTACGCGGCTTTCAGGCCAGCGAGCTAGTCGAGCTGATTGAGAATGAGGAGGAGCGCGAGCAGCTCATCATTTTCCGGCTGCTGCCGCTGGAGCTGGCCACGGCCGTGTTTGAGTACCTCGACTTGGAGGTGCAGCGCCACTTTCTCGAAAACCTGGCCCAGGACAAGGTAACGGACATCTTGAACGAGATGTCGCCCGACGACCGCACGGCCCTGCTCGAATTCTTACCGGCCAACTTCGTGGCCGAGCTGGTGCAAAACCTCTCGGAGCCCGAGCGCCGCGTGACGCTGCAGCTGCTGGGCTACCCCGAGTACTCGGTGGGCCGCCTGATGACGCCCGACTACATCGCCATCCGCGAGAATTGGACGGTGCAGCAGGTGCTCGACTTCGTGCGCCAGCACGGCGGGCAGTCTGAAACGCTGAACATGCTCTACGTGACCGATGCGCGCGGCAAGCTCATCGATGATATTCGCATCCGCGAGTTTCTCTTGGCCGCGCCCACCACCCGAGTGCGCGACCTCATGGACCACCGCTTCGTGCAGCTCTCGGCCGGCCAGGACCAGGAAGAGGCCATCGACGTGTTTCGGCGCAACGACCGGGTGGCCCTGCCCGTGGTGAGCCCCGACCAGGGCATCCTACTCGGCATCGTGACGCTCGACGACATCCTGAGCATTCGGGAAGAAGAAGACACGGAGGACATCCAGAAATTTGGCGGCTCCGAAGCCCTCGATGAGCCCTACCTCACCATTCCGCTGCTGCAGCTGGTGCAAAAGCGCGCCGGCTGGCTAGTTATTCTATTTTTGGGCGAGCTGCTGACGGCTTCGGCCATGCAGTTTTTTGAGGGCGAGCTGCAAAAGGCCATCGTGTTGGTGCAGTTTATTCCGCTCATTATCAGCAGTGGCGGCAACTCGGGCTCACAAGCTACCTCACTCATTATCAGAGCTATGGCCTTGGGTGAGTTTACATTGGGCGAGTGGTGGCGGGTGCTGCGGCGCGAACTGGCGGGCGGCCTCATGCTGGGCATCATTCTGGGCATTGTGGGCTTTAGCCGCATCGCCATTTGGCAGAGCATTACGCCTATTTATGGGCCGCATTGGCTGATGGTGGCGGCTACGGTGGGCGTGGCGCTGGTAGGCATTGTGCTGTGGGGCAGCATTGCGGGCTCGATGCTACCGCTCATTTTGCGGCGGCTAGGGCTCGACCCGGCCACGTCGTCGGCGCCGTTTGTGGCCACGCTGGTAGATGTAACGGGGCTGATTATCTACTTCACCGTGGCACTGGTAATGCTGCGCGGCACCCTACTTTAGCGCGTGCTTTCGGCCGGGGCAGACCACGTAGAAATACCTGTTTTTAAAACCACGTAGAAATACGCTCAAGCACCTAGGCCGTCGGTTGTCTCTTTGCAGCGACAAACCCGGCTTCTAACTGGTAGAAGGCTACTGTAGAAAGCCCCTATGCTTATGCACAGGGGCTTTTTCTAGCCAATGTGCATAAGCATAGGGGCTTTCTACAGTAGCCTTTCTCCCTTTATCCCCTCTTTCTAATGTCTCAGGAATCTCCTTCCAAGCCCTACGTAATTGGTCAGCAGGAGTTCGAACCGCTGGCTCAACTGTGGAAAGACAGCCTAGCCGTTCCCAGCATCTTACAAAAAAGCTTTCTGGATAGCTCAGGAAGTATTTTGCAGGGCGTCGGCTTCCGTATGAAGCATATTCTCGAGCTGGTTTCCACTATTGGCGCTACTCACATTAAGGTTGCGTTCATCATGCAGCCTGATGAAAGCGGGCACCTGCAATTCAGCGTAGCCCTCTTCGCCGTAGATTTCCTGACTACCCGCTTGTCGTCTTATTACGTGCCTAGCTACGTTACCACCGACGAGACCATGCTGACCGAAGCCGTAGGCGGAACGGAAATGCGCTATAAAAATCAGGTATCCAGCCCACTGCTGCGAGACTGGCTTTATAATTGGGCCACCTATGGCAAAGGCGAGGCCTCGTATTTTGACAGCCAATATGGCCCTTTGCAAGGCTACACATTTGAGATATCAGAATTTACGGCCATGTTCTACCGGCTGCACAGCCAACGGGTAAAAGATTCTAATCTGGAGCTTTTGTTTGTGCTGCACCACTATTGGCGGTCGATGCCCCTTGAAGCCCCCACGCACGAGGCACAAGTCTACACGTTCGGCTTAGTAATTCGGCTGAAGCGCCCAAGCTTAGCATTACCTGGTACGGGCCACGGCGAAGATGATGGCACTGGCCACGGCCCTGGCGATGGTACCGGGATGGGCGGTGGTACTGAGGTTGGCACTGGCGACGACGCCGTTCTGGATATGGGCAAGCCCTCCCCCCGTACTAAGTAACTCAAGGAGAAAACTGCCGGCCAGGAACAGTTCCTCATCTTTCACTGGCTACCAATACCCTCATGAAGTGGCAGATATATTTTGCAATCGACACTATTCTGCATGTTGGCTATATCATACTAGCTGCCACGGCCGTCATTGGAATAGCCCGGTTTAAAAAACTACCTAGCAACTTGCGCTACCTTTTAGTGCTTGTAGGCTTTGAAGCAGTTACTGAGTTGGCTGGCAACATTTTATATGCTCAGCACCGGCCCAACCTGCTTATCTATCCCATCTTTTCGGCCGGTGAGTTCTGGCTGCTGGCACTGATTTACGACAAGGCGCTCAAGTCCCCCGCTTTTTCACTAGTTCGCCCGTGGCTGGCGGGTAGCTTCGTTGCCTATTGCGCTCTCGACAGCTTATTCGCGCCCGAGGCAGTGCATTTTAAGCCGACGCTCCAACTGGTCGAAAGCCTCCTGATACTGGGGCTGGTTGGGTTATTTTTCCGTAAGTTACTCAACGAGTTACGCATTTCGCGCCTCGACCGGGAGCCTATGTTCTGGGTATCCGTAGGCCTGGTCATCAACCACCTAGGCAACATCCAGATTCTTTTGTTCAGTAACTTTCTGCTCAGTCATTATTCCAAGCAGCTAAACATGAACATCTGGGCCATTCATGCCCTGCTGCTCATGGTATTGTACAGCTGCTACTGCGTAGCCCTATGGATTCGCCCCCGGAACTAGCGTTTGGTCAATTACTGATTAGTGGCATTAGCTTTATGCTGCTGTCGGGGGTGGCGCTGGTACTTTTCGTGGTGGTGTACCAAAAGCGCCTGCTGCAACAGCAGTTGCAACTACGCGCCGCCGAAGCCGAATATCAGCAGCAACTGCTGGCCGCCGTTATCGAGGCGCAGGAGCACGAGCGCGAGCGCATCGGGCGCGACCTGCACGACGGCATTGGCTCGACCCTAGCCACGGCCAAGCTGCTGATGGGCCGCCTCGAAAGCACCGACGCCGCCGAAGAGGCGGCCAACCTGAGCAGCATGGTGAAGGAGATTCTGGGAGAGGCCGTGCACGACGTGCGCGGCCTTTCGCACAGTCTGTATCCGGCCGTGCTCGACCGCTTTGGCCTGGCCGAAGCCTTGCAGCACCTGGCCGACGTGTGCAACGAAACTAGCACCCTCGACGTGGAACTGAGCATTGAATACCAGCAGCCCCTAGCCCTGGCGCAGGAGTTGGCCCTGTACCGCATTTGCCAGGAGCTTATTCACAACGCGCAGAAGCACGCCCGGGGCGCTACACTGCTGCAAGTGCGGCTGCGCCAGCACGGCACCAGGGTTTCGCTGGCGGTCGAAGACGACGGCTGCGGCTTCGACTCGGCGGCGCTCGAAAGCAGCCGGCCGGCCTCGGGCGGCGCCGGCCTGCGCAGCATCGAAGTGCGCGTGCAGATGCTGCGCGCGCGCCTAAGCCAGCAGTCGGCTCCCGGCCAGGGCACCTGCACCCTCATCGAAATGGATACACCCACGGCGGCTTGATGTTCACTAAGTTACTGCGCCACGCTTATCTCAGCTTTCACTATGCCAACGCCTACTGCCCCCATTCATATTGCACTGCTCGACGACCACCAGCTGTTTCGGCAGGGAATGCGCTACATTTTGCAGGCGCTGCCCTACGTGGCATCCGTAACCGAGACTTCGGAGCTGCCCGAGCTGCTGGCTAGCTGCCGCCAGCGCCTGCCCGACGTATTGCTGCTCGACCTGCAAATGCCGAACGTAGACGGCCCGGAAGCCGCCCATCAGCTGCTGCGCGAGTTTCCGGATTTAAAAATCATCGTGCTTTCGATGTTTTCGGCTGATAAGTACATCACCCAGATGATGAAGGCCGGCGCCCGCAGCTACCTGCCCAAAGACGTGGACCAGGAGCAGCTCCGCCTTACGATTGAAGAAGTTATTACGACCGGCTTTCACTTCACACCCCGCATTTCGCGGGCCCTGATTCGGGGCGTGCAGCATCCCGAGCGCACGCCCACGCCCAAGCAACCCGAGCTGGTTCAGCTCACCACGCGCGAGCACGAAGTGCTGCGCCTCATCTGCCAGGGCTGCACAGCCGCCGATATTGCTGAGCAGCTGTTTATCAGCCGGCGCACCGTGGAGGGCCACCGCCAGAAGCTACTCGAAAAAACCAGCGCCCCCAATTCGGCGGGCCTGGTAGTGTACGCCGCCCGGCATGGCCTGCTTGGCTAGCCAAAGCGCCGCTGGCTTGGCCCGCCAATCACGTAAAAATACGCGGTTCGAAAAGCAGGTATTTTTACGCTCAAATAGTACTTCCTGGGTCGTGTCCTTTGCGCTCGCAATAGCCACCGCGGCTGCTGCCATGCTCTTTCTGACCTATGAAAACACTGCCTCGCCTTATATCTTAGCGCCTCCCCCTCGTCTATTTCAGTAGCTAGCGGCTCATAGAGCTCTGCCATTTATAGAACAATTTTAATGCGCCACCTATTACGAGCGATGGTTTGCACGAGCACCCGTTTTTAGAGCAGTTCCCAAGTCGGTGTACAGGGCAGGCTGCTGGCTTGGCAACGGCTATGAGTGGTTGCCGCAGGTCGCTGCTCGCAGTCGAGCCACTCGGTGCAACGGGTAATTCTTTTCCTGTCATTACACTCAGCTGTCTACCAGGGGCAAAGCACCGCGGAGCGCGATTACGCTAGCCAAAGCCTTCGTTAGCAGTATTATCCGTTTCTAGAGCCTGAGTATTAGTGCTAGCGGGGCGCAATCGAGCACCGCGGCTAGCTGCGCGCAAGCGCCCGCCACGGGCAGCCCCACCCCGCAGGTCGCTTCCGACTCTACGCAGGTGCCGCGTACCCTGGCTCCTCTTTTCAACAAAAACTCCCTGGCAGCGCGCAAGCAGGCTTTTTTATTGACTCCCTGCCCAACAACATCAGTCCAACCGGCGCCGGCTAGCCTTTTTCTCGCTCTGCATTTTCTTGCCTTCCAAGCGCTTGCGCACGGCGCCCGCACTAGGCCGAGTGGCGCGGCGTGGCTTGGGCCGGCGCAGGCTTTTTTGTAGTAATTCGTGAAAGCGGACCAGCGCGATTTCTTTGTTGCGCAGCTGGCTGCGGTCGTCCTGGGCCACCACTAGCAGGTAGCCATCGGCAGTGAGCTGACCAGCCACTTTTTCTAAGATGAGTTGCTTTTGCGCCTCCGTGAGTACCTGCGAGGCTTGCAGGTGCCAGCGCAGCTCCACACGGCTCTCCACCTTATTCACATTCTGCCCGCCCGGCCCGCTGGCCCGGCTGGTCTGAAACGTGATTTCGGGCAAAAAGGTAGCGGCAGGCGGCAGCACGGTTCTTTAGTCAGCAATGAGGCAGGAAGAGGTACCGGGTAGATAATACTTCCTTCTTCAGTTTCCATTCCTAATTTTTTTGCAACAGCATAGCGCCGTAAGAATACCCACCACCAAATACCGTGATAATCAAGTTATCACCATCCTTGATGCGGGGCCAAATCTCGGCCAGGCCAATGGCGGCGCCCGCGCAGCCAGTGTTACCGAGGCGCTCGATATTATTTACGGCGCGGGCTGGGTCGAGGCCAAGCTGCTTCACCACGTTGGCCGAGATGCGCAGGTTGGCCTGGTGCGGGATGAGGTAACTCAATTCATTCACCGTCAGCCCATTCTTATCAAGTAGCTGCTGCGTAATGCGTGCCATGTAGGTGCAAGCCTGCTGAAACACGTCGCGCCCAAACGGCATCACGATGCCTTTGTCTACGGGCTTGAGGGTCACGGCCTCATCGGCCTTGCCCATCGGGGCTGCCCCGCCCGTTACTACCTGCACCACGCGCAGGTCGCCGGGGTTCAGCGCCTCCTTCGTGAACAGCAGCGCCGCCGCGCCATCGCCCCACAAGTGGCCGGCCATCGTGTCTTCCTCATTATTGTAGGCAGTATTGTGCTCGCTCACTACTACCAGCGCGCGGCTAGCCTTACCCAAGGCAAAATAGCCCTCCACAATCTCAACCGCGTTGAGCAGCGACGAGCACGCCGACGAAATGCTCACGGTAGGTATCTCATTAATATTCAGCGCCCGCTGCACGGCGTGCGCGGCCGTATAAATAGTATCGTGCGGCGTATAGGTGCCCGCCACGATGAGGTCGATGCTGGCCGGGTCAAAGCTCGGCAGTTCGGCAAGCAGGGCATGGGTAGCCGCCACGGCCATCGTATTGGCATTTTCCTCCGGGCCGGCCTTGCGGCGCTCCCGGATACCCGTGCGCTCAATTATCCAATCGGAGGCTAATCCATTGAGGCGAGTAAAATGTTCGTTCGTAACAACGGCCGTCGGCAAGTAGGCGGCCACGTAATGCAGGTACACGTAGTGGGTAGTGGGTGGTAGAATATCGATGCAAAGGTCCGGCTAACAAACGTTAGGCCTAGAATAAAAGCTGCAAAAGCCGGAATCTTATACGTAGCACCACGTCGGGCACCGGCCGATATAAGCACTAGCCAGCCCCTGGCCGGCGTTGGCACCGTAGTTGTCTGGCTTCCGACAACTCTGCTTTTTAAAATTCTATGCACCTACGTTTTTTTGGGCGCGGCGGGTTGCTGCTCCTACTGCTAAGCCTCGCCTACGGCGCCTCAGCGCAGAAATACGATACGGCCCTGGGCGCCCGCCTGGGGGGCGGCAACTACGGCATTACGTTGCAGCAGCGGGTAGCCTCGCGCGTCACCATCGAGGGTATTGCCGGGCTGGGCCAGCGCGAGTACAGCGGCACGGTACTGGGCGAGTATCACTTTGGTATTCTGGGGCCTAGCCTCAACTATTACTTCGGCGCCGGCGGGCACCTGGGCCACAACAAAGATACCGGCGGCTTCGGCGGGTTTGATGGCTTGGTGGGCGTCGAGTACAAGGTTGCTTTTCTGCCCGTGGTGCTTAGCCTCGACTTTAAGCCGACCATTGAAGTCAACAGCGCCGATTACGCCCGCTTCCCCACCGCCTTCTCGATTCGCTACGTGTTTTTTAAGCGTCGCACCAACCTGTTTGATACCATTCGGGGACGCTAGCCAATGCCAGTAAGAATAACCAAAAAGGCCCTTGGCAAATTGCCAAGGGCCTTTTTGGTGGTGGCAACAGTTGGAATCGAACCAACGACACCAGCATTTTCAGTGCTGTGCTCTACCAACTGAGCTATGTTGCCTAACTTTTCCCAAGCCGCCGAGCGGCTTGGGAGCGCAAAGGTACGAAAAGAGCCCAGCGGTGCAAGAATTTGGGTGAAAAAATTTCACTCCGCAGCGGAGACAGACTCATAGGCAATGAAAGTAGTCGTCATGCCTACTAAATTGCGGCCCTATCCCACCCAGTCGGCTTACCTTTACTGCCATGCTGCAACCCATTCTTTTCGCGCTGCTGCTGCTGGCAGCTTTCGGCCTGTTTACGTGGCAGGTTCGAAAAATCCGGGCCAATATCCTCGTCGGACGTGACCGCGATATGAGCGGCCGCTTTGGCGAGCGCCTCAACAAAACGCTGCTGGTGGCCTTTGGCCAGCAAAAAATGTTTAAGCGCCTCACGCCCGCGCTGCTACACCTGGTGGTATACGTGGGCTTCTTAGTCATTAATATTGAAGTTATTGAGATTATTATCGATGGGTTGTTTGGCACGCACCGCTTCCTGAGCTTTCTGGGGCCGGTGTACGATGTGCTGATGGCCGTGAATGAGACCCTGGCGGCGCTGGTTATCATCGCGGTAACTGCTTTCTGGTGGCGCCGCAACCACAACCCGCCGGTGCAGCGCTTTACGGGCCCCGAGCTGCGCATGTGGCCCAAGCTCGATGCCAACATCATTCTCTATATTGAGGTAGCGCTCATGCTAGCCCTGTTTTTTATGAACTCGGCCGACATTAAGCTGCATCAGCTCGAAGGCAAGGACTTGCCGGGCGCGTTTCCGGTCAGCCACTTTCTGACTAACCTGCTGCCGGCCAGCAATGTGGGCACGCTGCACGTGCTAGAACGCGCCGGCTGGTGGCTTCACATTACGGGCATCCTACTGTTTCTCAACTACCTGCCTAGCTCCAAGCACTTCCACATCATCCTGGCGTTCCCGAATGTGTGGTACTCGCGCCTGGTGCCGCAGGGGCAATTTTCCAACGTGGAGAGCATTACCCACGAGGTGAAAGCTATGACGGACCCTAGCTACGAGGTGCCGGCCCCAGCTACTAACCCCGATGGTTCGGCGGTGGCACCCACGCCCTTCGGCGCCAAGGATGTGGAGGATTTGCCTTGGACCAATCTGCTGAACGCCTACTCGTGTACCGAGTGCGGCCGCTGCACCTCGGTATGCCCGGCCAACCTCACGGGTAAGCTGCTTTCGCCGCGCAAAATCATCATGGACACCCGTGACCGGGTGGAGGAGAAATATAATTCGCCGCTCATCTTTCACCCCAACGTATACGGAGCCGAGGCCAAGCATGAGCCGGTTACGGACCTGGCCAATGCCACGCTGCTGCGCGGCAAAGTGACGCCCGAGGAACTCTGGGCCTGCACCACCTGCAACGCTTGCGTGGAAAGCTGCCCGGTAAATATCAACCCCCTCGAAAGCATTATCGAGATGCGTCGCTTCCTGGTGCTGGAAGAGTCGGCCGCCCCCAACTCGCTGAACGTCATGTTCTCCAATATCGAGAACAACGGCGCCCCGTGGGCCTTCTCGCCCTCCGACCGCCTCAACTGGGCCGACGAGCTATACGTGGCCGAGAAAATAGCCGTATAACCTTGACTTATAAGCAGTAGTATTCTTTTTGCCATGACTTCTACCTCCTCTCCTGCTGCCCCGGCCAAGCGCCAGCTTACGGTGCCCACCGTGGCCGACCTCGCGGCCCAGGGCAAGGCCCCCGAAATCCTGTTTTGGGTAGGCTGCGCCGGCGCTTTCGACGACCGCTACAAGCGCGTGACGCGCGCCTTTGCCCGTATTCTGGAACACGTGGGCACCAACTATGCCGTGTTGGGCCTCGAAGAAAGCTGCACCGGCGACCCCGCCAAGCGCGCTGGCAACGAGTTTTTGTTTCAGATGCAGGCCATGCAGAACATTACCACGATGAATGGCTACGGCATCAAGAAAATCGTGACGGCCTGCCCGCATTGCTTCAACACTATTAAGAATGAGTACCCGGCACTGGGGGGTGACTACGAGGTGATTCACCACAGCACCTATCTGCAACAGCTTATCAATGAAGGCAAAGTGGCCGTGCAAGGCGGCGAGAGCTACAAGGGCCGGCGCATCACGTTTCACGACTCGTGCTACCTGGGCCGCGCCAACAACATCTATGAAGCTCCGCGCGATGTGCTGGCCGCCCTCGACGCTGACCTCGTAGAGATGAAGCGCAGCAAGGCCAACGGCCTGTGCTGCGGCGCCGGCGGCGCCCAAATGTGGAAGGAGCCCGAGCCCGGCAAAAAAGACATTAACATCGAGCGCACCGAAGAGGCCTTGGCCACCCTCAGCGGCCAGGCCGCAGCCCTGGATAACCTGCGCGGCGTCGAGACCGAGCGCACTGCCCCTAGCCAGCACAGTCTGCAAGGCAGCATCATCGCCGTGAGCTGCCCCTTTTGCATGACCATGATGAGCGACGGCGTGAAAAATAAAGAGCAGGAAGGCGCCGTTCAAGTCTTCGACCTGGCCGAGCTGGTGGCCAGCGCCGAGGGTATTAACGCGTAATTTTTAGCTACTTCCACACCCTATGTACGTCGCCTTTGACCACCTGCCCCCGCAGGCTCGCGTGTGGATTTACCAGGCTAGCCGCCCGCTGGCTGAGGAAGAACTAATGTCCCTGCTGCCCCGCCTGGCCACCTTTGCCGAAGAGTGGACCAGCCACGGCCGGCAGCTGGCAGCTTCGGCGCAGTTTCTGCACCGGCAGTTTCTGGTGATTGGGCTCGATGAGGCGGTGGCCGGGGCCAGCGGCTGCTCTATCGACGCCTCGGTGCGCTTTGTGCAGGAGCTGGAGCAGCGGCTAGGGGTGCAGCTACTCGAAAAGTCGCGCATGGCTTTTCTGGTCAAAGGCGAGGTGCGGCAGCTCACACGCCGCGAGCTGCGCGCGGCCATCGGGGCGGGCGAGGTGCAGGCCGACACACTCTACTTCAATAATACCCTGACCACGAAGGCGCAATTGGCCGACCAATGGCCGGCACCGGCCGGCCAAACCTGGCTAGCCAGCTATTTTGCCGCCTAGCTTCAGGCCAGGGCACTAATGAGCGGGCCGAAATGGTTGTATTATTGCCTATCAAAACAATAGACTTGCTTTTTCCGGCTGCATGGCTTTTTCCATTCGATACTCGTCGCTCCAAAAATTCGTGGTTATTGGGCTGGCCGGCCCGGCGGTAGCACTGAGCGGGTGCGCCACGTCGGGCAAACTCAGCAAGGCCGACAAGCGTTTTTTACGCGGGGAGTATGAGGCGGCTATTCCGCTCTACAAGGCTGATATTGCCAAGGCCAAGAACGCGGCCACGGCCAACTTTCGCCTGGGCGAAGCCTATCGCCTTTCCAACCGCCTCGACCAAGCCGAGCCTTATTATAAAGCTGCCCTCGACGGCAACTCGCGCAATGCCGACCTCGGCTACCGCTACGCCGAAGCCTTGAAAGCCAACGGCAAGTTTGAGGAGGCGGCCACGCGCTTCACGGCCTACGCCCAGAGCGGCACCAACCGCACCCTGGCCGCGCACGCCCCGGCCGAAGCGGCCAGTGCCACGGCCAGCAGGGCGCTAGCCGGCCAGGCAGCTGCCTACGACGTGGCGGCGCTTGACGCGGTGAACTCGCCCAGCTCCGATTTTTCGACCGCGCGCATGCCAAACAGCGGCGAGCTGGTATTTGCCTCGGGCCGCGATGGCAAGCCCTACCCCGGCAACGGCGAGGGCTACACGGCGCTCTACGCGCAAAAATTTGACGACCCGGCGGCCATGACCGGCGGCACGCCGCGCAAGCTGGAGCCGCTTTTCAACAACGACAAGGAGCTGCAAGCCAGCGCTACCTACACGCCCGACGGCAAGACGATGGTCTTTGCCCGCTCGAACGATGGCTCGAAAAAAGGCTACCGCAGCGTCGATATCTGGATTTCGTATTACCGCAACGGTGCCTGGACCGAGCCCGTTCTGGCCAACATCAACGACCGCACGGCCGACGACTTTTCGCCGGCTTTTGCGCCCGATGGCACCACGCTCTACTTCGCCTCGGGGCGCAAGGGCGGGCTGGGCGGCAACGACCTGTACAAGGCCGCACTCGGGGCCAACGGCCGCTTCTCGCCGGCCGAAAACCTGGGCGAAACCATCAACTCGGTGGGCAACGACAACTTCCCCGGCGTGGCGCCCGATGGCACGCTGTACTTCTCCTCGGATGGGCACCCCGGCTTCGGCAAGCTCGATATTTTTGAGGTGAAAGGCGGCAAGCCGGTGAACCTGGGGCCGGGCATCAACAGTGCCGGCGATGACTTTGCGCCGTTTTTTACGGCGCCGGGCGTGGGTATATTTTCCTCCAACCGCGCCGGTGGCAAGGGGTCGGACGACCTCTACACGTTTAAGAAGAAGCCGCGCAAAATCGTGACCTTCTACGCCGATGGCACCGTGCTGGAGCGCAACGATAAAGCCGGCACTACCACGCCGCTAGCCAACGAGACTGTCACCATCACGAGCGCCAACGGGCAGAAGCGCGATGTGCAAACCGGCCCCGACGGGAAGTTCTCGGCCAAGCTCGACTCGGCCCAGGTGTATAGCCTGCTGGCCGACCACCCCGGCGATTTCACGGCCCGCACCAGCCTGAGCACCGTGGACCGCTACCCTAGCCCGGAAACGCTGACCCAGCCGCAAACGGATGTCCGGCTGCCCGTGACGCTCACGCTGACCAAAATCGTCGTGAACAAGGCCATCGAGGTGAAGGATATTTTCTACGACTACGACAAGTCGAACATCCGCCCCGACGCGGCCATCCGCCTCGATACGCTGGTGCAAACCTTGCAGGACAATCCGAAAATCAACATCGAGTTGAGCTCGCACACCGACCAGCGCGGCAAAGACGCTTATAACCTGGCCCTTAGCCAGCGGCGCGCCGAGGCAGCCGTGGCCTACATCGTGAGTAAGGGCATCAGCCCGAGCCGCATCACGGCCAAGGGCTACGGTGAAACTAGGCCTATCATTAAGGATGCCAAGACGGAGGCCGAGTATCAGCGCAACCGCCGCACCGAGTTTAAGGTGACGCGCATTGATAAGTAGGCTAGCCCCGGCTACCGCAAAAAGCCTCCGCTGCGCGGAGGCTTTTTTGTTGGCACGGCGTTTGGAATCAGCGCATAAGGCGGGAGCTTCTTCACCTGTTCCTGGCTTTTGCTTTCATGAAAACGCTCTTTAAGCTGGCCTCCCCGGCGCTGCTTACTTGGATAGGGACCGCATCCGCGCTGGCTGCCCCTCCCGCCAACTTGGCCATTATCTCGGAGCGGGGCCAGCCCTTCAGCCTGGTGCTGGATGGGCGCCTGCTGACGCAGCCGCTAGCCCGGCAGGTGCGCGTGGCTATGCTGGCGCCCGGCCGGCATTGGGCCGAGTTTAGCGTGCCTACCGGCTACGGGTCGCTGCTGCATTTTCGCACTACGGTGTGGCTTCAGCCGGGCTTAGAGACAGATTACGTGCTGCTGATGCGGCCTTATGGCCCGCAGCTGCGGCAGGTAGGTGTGGTACCGCCGGCCGGTCCCAGCTACGGCCAGGGCGGCTATTATGGCCCGGCCAACGGGCCTTACGGCAACGGCCCCGGTGGCTACTACGGCAATGCCCAGCCACCAGTGCCGCCCCAGGGCGGCTACGGCAGTGGCCAGTATGGCCCCGGCTACGACCCGCGCGGCAGCTACCCTAGCCAGGGGCAGGGTTACCCTACGCCGGCCCCGGCTTATCCGGGCGGCGCCAACCGTGCACCGGGCAATACCTACCCCAACGCGACCGCCGATGGTGGCTACTACCCTAGTCTGGGCGGTGCCACCAATCTGCGCCCCTTTTCGCCCGAAGAGATTACGGGGCTAGCCCAGGACCTGCGCCAGCAGTCTACCGAGGCCGAGCGCCTGCGCACCGCCACCCAGGCCCTCGACCAATGCAGCCTGCGCGCCGACGAGCTAGCCGAGCTGATGCAAGCTTTCCCCCACGATGAGTCGCGCATCGAGTTGGCTCGCTTCAGCTACTCGCACTTGAGCGACCCCCAGAATTTCAGCCGCTTGTACGAGGCGCTGCAATTCAAATCCAGTATTCGCACCCTGCAACAGGCCGTAGGCCTGCCGCAAGAGTAACCGCCCTTTCCAACCTTAAACACCACTAAAAAGCCCCGGCCGCCAAGTTGGCAGCCGGGGCTTTTTAGGTACTGGCTAATTGCTGATTATTCGCAATTGCCAATCAGCCCGCAGCTAGCGCAGGCGGTCGTAGCTGTTGCGCACCAGCTGCTCGTCGCGGCGGATAAAGCGGTTGGCCAGCAGGTTGAGCATCAGCCCCAGCGTGGGCAGGTAGAAGGCCGGCTGAAACTTGCCTTCGAGCTTGGGATTGAGCAGCGCTTCGCCCAGATTGGAAAAGTAAAACGCGGCCCCGAAGGTGGCCACGAGCAGCAACAGGTTGAGCATGCCCAGCTTGAGCTGCGTGAAGCGGTTGCGACACTGGAAGATTTCGTAGGCTGCCACGGCCGCCGAGGCCAGCGCCAGCACAGCAATTATCCACACCGGGGCGCCGGGCGTGGGCGTGGGCATATTAACGGCGGTGAAGTTGAAGGCCGTCAGGGTCAGCTCCTGGTGCGTGAGGGCATCGGCTTTGTACCAGAGCGGCAGGGCCAGCAAACTCAGCATCGACAAAGCCAGCAGCAAAAGGAAAACGCTTTGGATTCTTTGTATCATCTTTGTGGTTGTGAAAAAGGCCCGCGCCGGTGCGCGTTGCCAGGCCAAAATTAGCCCTCAACCGGCGGACTCGCTCTGCCCCAACGATACTCCCGGAATGCCTAATGCGTATATCGTGGATGCCGTGCGCACCCCGATTGGAAAATTTGGCGGTGCGCTCAGCAGCGTTCGCCCCGACGATTTGGCTGCCCTCGTTCTGCGCGAGCTGTTGCGCCGCAACCCTGGCCTCGATAAAAATGCGGTCGAGGACGTAATAATGGGCGCCGCCAACCAGGCCGGCGAAGACAATCGCAACGTGGCCCGCATGGCCGCGCTGCTGGCTGGCCTGCCCGTCACGGTGCCCGGCAATACTGTAAACCGCCTCTGCGCCAGTGGCATGCAGAGTATTATCGACGCGGCCCGCGCCATCAAGGTGGGTGAGGGTGACGTGTACCTGGCCGGCGGCGCCGAAAGCATGACCCGCGCGCCCTTCGTGATGGCGAAGTCGGCCACGGCCTTTGCCCGCGACTTTACGGCCCACGACACGACGCTGGGCTGGCGCTTCGTGAATGCTCGCCTAGCCAAGGAGCACTACCCCTACACAATGGGCGACACGGCCGAGAACGTGGCCCGGCAGTACGGCGTGAGCCGCGAAGACCAGGACGCGTTTGCCTTTGAAAGCCAGCGTAAGTACCACCGCGCCGCCGAGAAGGGCCGCTTCCGCAAGGAGCTGGTGCCGGTGTTTTTGCCGCAGCCCAAAGGTGATACGGCGCTCTTCGACACCGACGAGCAGCCCCGCGTTTCGACCCTCGAAAAGCTAGCCACCCTCAAGCCCGCCTTTCAGCCCGACGGCGGCTCGGTGACGGCCGGCAACTCGGCCGGCATCAACGATGGCGCCGCCGCCGCCCTGCTGGTGAGCGAAGAAGCCCTGACGCGCTATAACCTCAAGCCGATGGCGCGCATTATCTCGTCGGCCGTGGCGGGGGTCGACCCGTCTATTATGGGCATGGGGCCGGTGCCGGCAGTACGCAAGGTGCTGGAGCGCGCCGGCCTGACCCTAGCCGACATCGACCTGTTTGAAATCAACGAAGCCTTTGCCTCGCAGAGTGTGGCCGTGGTGCGCGAGCTGGGCATCGACATGGCCAAGCTCAACGTGAACGGCGGTTCCATTGCCATGGGCCACCCGCTCGGGTCGAGTGGCGCCCGCATCATTGCCACGCTGGTGCACGAGATGCAGCGCCGCGAAGGCGTGCGCTACGGCCTAGCCGCCATGTGCGTGGGTGTGGGCCAGGGCACGGCCATGGTTTTCGAGAAAATGTAATAACTGACTTGATTTGAAGCCCGAAAACGTTTGTCATTACGGCCATGCGCAGTAATGGCAAACGTTTTTCCTTACCTGACCTATTCCCACCCGCATGACCTACGATGTTTCGCCCGCTTTTGCCGCTGCCCAGGACGCGGCCGATTCGCTAGCCCCCTTCCGGCAGGAATTTCACATTCCGCCCGGCCCCGATGGCCAGCCCACGGCGTATTTCTGCGGCAATTCGCTGGGCTTGCTGCCCACGGCGGCCCGCGCCGCCGTGGAGGCCGAGTTTAAATCGTGGGAAACGCAGGCCGTGGAAGGCCACTTTCACGGCGAGTCGCCGTGGATGTTTTACCAAGACACCCTAGCCGAGGCTACGGCCCGCGTGGTGGGTGCCAAGCCGATTGAAGTAGTGGTAATGAACACCTTAACGGTGAATCTGCACCTGCTGCTTATTTCCTTCTACCAGCCCACGGCCACCCGCTACAAGGTGCTGATGGAGGGCGGTGCCTTCCCTTCGGACCAGTACGCGCTCGAAAGCCAGGCCCGGCTGCACGGTCTCGACCCGGCTGAGGCCATTGTGGAAATGACGCCCCGGCCCGGCGAGCACACGCTGCGCACCGAGGATATTGAGGCCAAAATCGCGGAGCTGGGCGACTCGCTGGCCACGGTCATCTTCGGCGGCATTAATTACTACACCGGGCAGGTATTCGACATGGCGGCCATCGCGCGGGCCGGGCACGCGGTGGGCGCCACCGTGGGCTTCGACCTGGCCCACGCGGCCGGCAACGTGGTGCTGAACCTGCACGACTGGGACGTGGACTTTGCCTGCTGGTGCACCTACAAGTACCTCAACTCGGGGCCGGGCGGCACGTCGGGCGTATTTATTAATGAGCGCTTTGCGCACCGGCCCGACTTGCTGCGGCTAGCCGGCTGGTGGGGCTACGACCCGAAGGAACGCTTTCAGATGAAGCCGGGCTTTCGGCCGTCGCCGGGCGCGGCGGGCTGGCAGCTTTCGTGCGGGCAGGTGCTGCCCATGGCCGTGCACCGCGCCAACCTGGAGATTTTTGACCGGGCCGGCGGCGTGGCTAGCCTGCGCCAGAAGAGCGAAAAGCTGACTGGCTACCTCGAATACCTCATTCAGCAACTCGGCCTGCCGCAGTCGAAATTCGAGATTATTACGCCCGCCGACCCTAGCCAGCGCGGCTGCCAGCTCTCGCTGCTGGTGCACGAGCGCGGGCGCGAGCTGTTCGATTTTTTGGCCGCGCGCGGCATCATTGCCGACTGGCGCGAGCCAAATGTGATTCGCCTGGCACCCGTGCCGCTCTATAATTCGTTTGAGGATGTACGCCGGGCGGGCGCGGCCCTTTCGGAGTTTTACAAGGAGCAGTAAACAATGAGCAGTTGTTTTCGCTGCTTTTAACAGCTGCTCATTGTTTACTGCTCCTTGCTCACTGACTAAAATGGAAGATTACGCAGCTAAAATGGCGCTCAAGCCCGAGGCAGCGCTCCGCGAATACGTGAAGGGCCACGCGCAGTACCGCGAAGAGGCGGTTTTGGCGGCCCTCGATGAGCTGCGCCGCCGGGGCCTGCCCGCACCCGAGGAGGCCAGCCTGCGCCCGCAGCTCGAAGCCGTAGTACGCACCCAGCAGGCCGAAGCCGCCACCAGGGCTAGCGAGCTGAGCCGCTCCGAAACCCAGGCGGTACCCGAAGAGGAACAACCCGTGCTCTACACGCCGGGCGTGATTGTGCTGTTTTCGGTGCTCTTCAACACTATTATTACCGGGGCGGTGCTGCTGGCTATCAACCTGCGCCGCCTTAAGCAAACGAAGGCTATCTGGGGGCTAGTGGCATTTGTGCTGGCCTATCTGGTAGCCGAGGCGGCGGTGGTCAACCTGCTTATGCAGCGCTATGTGCTGAGTCCCTGGTTTGTATCACTGCTCAATTTGCCCGCCATCCTGGTGTATATTTTTTGGTTTTGGCCACGCTACGTGGGCACTTATCAGTTTCAGCCGCGCGGCTGGCTGATACCACTCTTAGTGTGCTTCATTATTGTAATGGGGCTAGGCATGCTGCTCACGCACATTCCCGGCGCGGCCCAATTGATGAAGCAGCAGACGCAACAAGCGCCATAATCTTCTGAGCATCAGAAAAAAGCCCGGCGGCACTTGGTACCGTCGGGCTTTTTTATGATGCTCCGGTTTGCAGTCTGCTAGCCTTTAAGCTGGCACAATACGGTTTCGCCGCCTTTCACTTTCTGGCCGAGCGTTACTTTAATATCAGCATCAAGCGGCACGAAAACATCGACCCGCGAGCCGAATTTAATAAAGCCAAACTCTTCACCCTGACTCACTTCGTCGCCTTCGTTCACGTACCATACAATGCGGCGGGCCATAGCGCCGGCTATCTGCCGGAAGAGCACCAACGGGCCGGCGTCGCTTTCGACCACCACCGTGGTGCGCTCATTGTCGGTGCTGCTTTTGGGATGCCAGGCCAGCAGGTATTTGCCGGGGTGATACTTGAAATATTTCACAATGCCCGATACCGGGTTGCGGGTAATGTGCACGTTGATGGGCGACATAAACACGCTAATCTGGCGGCGCGCATCCTCAAAGTATTCGGATTCGAATACTTCCTCAATCACCACTACCTTGCCATCGGCCGGGGCTAGCAGCAGGTCCTCGTGGGTGAGCAGGCGCCGAAAAGGTGAGCGAAAAAACTGCAACAGCGCCAGAAACGCCACCACCGAGGCCCCCGCAAAAATGCGGTTGAACAATACGTTGGGGCCATTATAGCGGCTCAGCAGCAGATTGAGGGCCAGCAGCACCAGCAGCGTCACGAACAGAATGCGGCGGCCTTCTTTGTGTATCTTAATCACGGATGAAACGAGGAATAACGAATTTCGCAGGGGCTAGCGGCATTCAAAAATAGAAACACGTAAGGCGGCCAGCAAAGTTACCGCCGGCCACCAGCGGGCTTAAAAAAGAAAGGGCGCGGCCCCTAAGCGCCGCGTCCTTTCTCTACAATGAGGTTGTAAGGCTTAGTAGCCGCCGCGGTACTTATACGTCTGGGCCACTTTGTCGATGGCCACCACGTAGGCGGCGATGCGCATCGGAATGTTGTACTTCTGGCTGGTGGCGTACACCTTTTCGAAGGCCTCGGTCATGATGCGGTCGGCACGGTCGGTAACCATGTCGAGGCTCCATTTGAAGCCCTGCTTATTCTGCACCCATTCGAAGTAGCTCACCGTCACGCCACCCGAGTTGGCCAGGATGTCGGGCACTACCAGAATGCCTTTTTCATTGATGATGGGGTCAGCCGAAGCCGAAGTCGGGCCGTTAGCGCCTTCTACAATCAGCTTGGCCTTGATGTTGGGCGCATTTTGCTCGGTAATCACGTCTTCCACGGCGGCGGGCACAATCACATCCACCTCCGACGTCAGCAGCTTGGTGGGGTCCATCGGGTCGGCCCCTTCGAAGCCTTCGAGGCGGCCCCCGTGGGCATTTTTGTAAGTAATGGCCTCGTCGATATTGATGCCATTCTCGTTCCAGTAAGCGCCCGAAATATCCGATACCCCTTTTACTTTCAAGCCTTTATCAAACAGCAGCTTGGCGGCCCACGAGCCTACGTTGCCGAAGCCCTGTACGGCTACGGACGTTTGCTCGGGCTTCATGCCCAGCTTGTTTAGCGCGGCTAGGGTCGAGGTCATCACGCCGCGGCCGGTGGCTTCGGTGCGGCCCAGCGAGCCGCCCATTACCAGCGGCTTGCCCGTGACCACGGCCGAGGCCGTCTGGCCCACGGCCTTCGAAAATTCGTCCATAATCCAAGCCATCTCGCGGGGGCCAGTGCCCATGTCGGGGGCCGGAATGTCGCGGTCGGGACCAAAAACATCCTTCATCGATACGGTGTAGGCGCGGGTGAGGCGCTCCAGCTCGCCCACGCTCATAGTGGTGGGGTCGCAGATAATACCACCCTTGGCGCCGCCGTAGGGAATATCAACCACGGCGCACTTCCAGGTCATCCAGGCGGCGAGGGCCTTTACCTCGTCGAGGTTTACATTCTTATCGTAGCGGATACCGCCTTTGCTGGGACCCAGGATGGTGTTATGCACCACGCGGTAGCCTTCAAAAACCTGTACTTTGCCATCGTCCATCATCACGGGCATGTGCACGATGACCTGCTTATCGGGTGCCTTCAGCACTTCGTAGGAGGTGTCGTCGAGTCCCAGGATTTCGGCCGCGATATTAAAGCGCGACATCATGGATTCAAGCGGATTTTCGGTGTCGACCCGCGGGGCCGGCTCTTTATACACAGTGGTGGCTGCCATGTGAGGAGGTAATAAGTGAGGAGTTGGGTGGGATAAGAGAGGGTGCGTGTGCTTACGAAAAAGCGCCGCAAAGGTACGCCTACGGCGAAGGAGGAAGTGGGAACGAGGAATGAAGAATTACGTCAGCATAATTCTTCATTCCTCGTTCCCACTTCCTCCTTCGCCTTTTACCCCAGCAGCACTTGCAGCAGCGCCAGCACCGGCAGCACCAGCAAAAAGGCGTCGAAGCGGTCGAGCAGGCCGCCGTGGCCGGGCAGAAAGGTGCCCGAGTCTTTCACGCCCGCGCTGCGCTTGAGCATACTCTCGGCCAAGTCGCCGAGCGGACCAAACACGGCCACCACGCCCGCCGCCACCAGCCGGTGGCTCAGCGGTATATCGGGCAGGAAGTAGCCGGCTGCCCAGCCCGTGGCTAGGGTCAGGGCTGCGCCGCCGGCCCAGCCCTCCCAGGTTTTGCCCGGCGAGATGCTAGGCGCCAGCTTGTGCTTGCCAAAGTTTTTGCCCGCGAAGTAGGCGCCGGTATCGGCCGCCCACACGAAGAAAATGAGGAGAAATACATAACCGGGGCGGTAATTTTCCCCACGAAATGCCAGCGAACTAAGCAAGCTCATTGGCATACTTACGTAGAGCAACCCAGCTAGCGTAACTGCTACATTAGGAAACGGCTGGCCATGATTGGGCCAACAAATAATTTCGCGCAAGAGCAGCGCTGTTACTAATACAGCACTGAGTACTAGCCCTAAGTACAGATGGGCAGCACCAGGTATTCCAAATAAAAGGTGATAAACCTTCTGCGGCATGCTTACCGGATGCATAGGCTCAATCCAGCCTTGCATGGAGGACAAGGGAGGATATAACGTCGTGTTAAGATGCCAATCAAAGCGTTGCGCGTAGTGCCAGAAGCCAGTAAGCAGATGCACCCAGCAAAAAATCAGTACCCCAATTATGCCACCTATCCAACTGGCCGGCCGATACCCGCTAGCCCGCATTATCCGGTAAAACTCCTTCAGGATAACGGCCTGCACGGCGGCAAAAAACACTGCAAACGAGATAGGCCCGCCAAACGTGCAGCCGATGAGCAGCGCCGCCGCCAGGGCGCCCCAAATCACGCGCAGGCGCAGGTTACTGGGGCCTTTGGGCTCGGCTGGTTCGGGGGCAGGCAAAGGGGTAGCGTCTGGGTTCAAATCGGGCAAAGGTTGGGGCCGGAGGGGCTTGTGGTGGAAAAGCTAGGGTAGCACGCGTGCGCTGGGCGGGGCCGGGTCAAACGCGGCGGGCGGGCGGCTAGCCGTCCAGCGCTGGTGCAGCCAGTAGAGCAGCGCCGCCGTGAGCAAGGCCGAGGCCAGCACGGCGGGCAGGGGCACGGCCACGTTGGCATCGGGGTTAAAGGAGCTAGGGAGTTGCTTATTCTGAAAGAGATAGAGCAGCAGCAGCTGGAAGGCATTCTGGGTAAAGTGCGCGGCCATCGACACCATAATATTGCCGCTCCACTCATATAAGTACCCGAGCACCAGCCCCAACACAAAGCGCGGCACAAACCCGAAAAACTGCATGTGAATGCCCGAAAAAATGGCCGCCGCCAGCCACACGCCCACGTGCCGCGAGCCAAACCACTGCACCAAATTGCGCTGCACGCCGCCCCGAAATACCAGCTCCTCGGCCACGGCCGGCACGATGGCAATAACGATAAGACCCACCAGCAAGCGGCCGGGCGAATTAAAATCAGTAAGAAACTTGGTGAGGCCGGCGGCCTGGTCTTCCATGTCGCGCGCCCAGGTTTCGAAGCTGTGCAGCGCGCCGGGGAAATGCGCCCCGGCATTCCAGCTTACTAAGGCCGAAAGAAAGGGTACCGAGCACAGAATAACGAGCCCGGCCGCTACCAGCCACCACGCCGCCCTTAGCCGACGCGGCGCAAAATAGCTGGCTACCGACTGCCCCAGCAGGCGCGGCAGCACCAGCGCGCCCGCGCCCGCACCCGCCAGCGACAAGCCCTGGTAGAGCATAAGCACATCCCAACCGTGCGGATATTGGTCGGGCATGGCCGCCAGGCTAGAAAATTGCCGCATCGAAATGCCGTACAACGCATTGACCAGCACCAGGGCTAGCAGGCTAGCCAGGCACAGCCCCGCCACGGCCAGCCCCAGCAGCATGAGCAGTTGCACGGCGGGGTGCACAGGGCGGGGCACTAAACCTTTCATAAGGGCGGGGGTGTTCAAGGGGGTGTAAATTTGCGCAATAAATATTCGTTTGTCCTGCTGAGCTTGTCGAAGCAGCTCTACTGCGCCACTAGGTTCGTGACCACAGCAGCGCAGTAGAGTTGCTTCGATAAGCTCAGCAGGACGTTTCTTCTGCTCAAACCTCGTTTATTTCCGTGGTCAATATCCGTAACATCCAGTTGCCCGACTTCCCGCTTTTGCTAGCCCCGATGGAGGACGTGAGCGACCCGCCCTTCCGGGCCGTGTGCAAGGCCAACGGCGCCGACCTCATGTACACCGAATTTATCTCCTCGGAGGGCCTGATACGGGCGGCGGCCAAGAGCAGGCAGAAGCTCGATGTATTTGACTACGAGCGCCCTATCGGCATTCAGCTCTTCGGCTCCGATGTGGATACGATGGGCGAGTGCGCGGCCATTAGCACCGAGGCCGGCCCCGACCTTATCGACATCAATTACGGCTGCCCGGTGAAGCAGGTGGCCCTGCGCGGCGCGGGCGCCGCGCTCTTGCGCGACATTCCGAAGATGGTGGCCATGACCGCCGCTGTGGTCAAGAACACCCACTTGCCCGTGACGGTGAAAACCCGCCTGGGCTGGGACGAAAGTACCCTCAACGTGGAGGAAGTAGCCGAGCGCCTGCAAGACGTGGGCATTGAGGCGCTTACGGTGCACGGCCGCACCCGCGTGCAGCTCTACAAGGGCGAGGCCGACTGGCGCCTCATCGCCAAAATCAAGGAAAACCCGCGCATCAAGATTCCGATTTTCGGCAACGGCGACATCGACACGCCCGAGAAAGCCCTCGAATACAAAACCCGCTACGGCGTAGATGGCGTGATGATAGGCCGCGCAGCCATTGGCTACCCCTGGATTTTCCGGGAAGTGAAGCACTTTGTGGCCACCGGCCAGCGGCTAGCCCCGCCCACGCTCGAAGAGCGCATTGCCATGTGCAAGATGCACTTCGACAAGAGCCTGGAGTGGAAAGGCCCCAAGGCCGGCATCTTCGAGATGCGCCGCCACTACGCGCATTATTTCCGGGGTTTGGAAGGTGCCAAGCAGTGGCGCACCCGCCTGGTCGATGCCGAAAATGGCGCCGATATATACGCCATTCTGGAAGAAATCGCGGCTAGCGATGCCGTACTGGTAGGCTAGCCGGCCAGCATAGCTAAGCAAGCCAAGGTGCGGACTATGGACTATAAGCCGACTTGGTCCAGGACTTGGGCAAAGATGAATAAGGCAATTTTTAAAGCAAAGCCTGCGGCCATGACGGCGTGAATCTGTTTAGAAAAGCGGGCGGTGAGCTGGCTGGCACGAGTTTCGACGCTCTTGCGAAAATACTGTAGCAGAAAGCGTTGCGCCGGATGCTAGGGCCGGTTGCTGTTCTGCTTACGGGCGGTTTGCTGCTGGCTCCTACTAGCCTCGTTGAAGAGGGCTTACGCCACGTAGTCCGTGCAGCTGGTATTGGTGTAGAGCCCGCTGCCCACGGGCGACCGCGCTGGCCAGTCTGCTCTGACTCGGCCCCGACCTAGATGTAAAACCCGACGGGCAGCCTATTGCTGGTGGCTATAACTTGCACCTTGAAGCCGTAAAACCAACTGCGCTTGCTGACGCAGCGGCCGTGATAAGCCTTGCCTGTCAGTATCTTACAGCATGAAATACGTGCATTATGACACGGCTACCGGAAACGAATCCAGCACGTAGTGGGCTTCCGAGTGCAGGTGTTTGAGCAAGTCGCCGCAGGTAGCAAAGAGGGCTAGCAGCGTATCGGTGAGCGCATGCAAACGGTGCGTGAATCCGCTCTTGTCCAACCGATTCTGGCTCCAATGCTACTCCATGTATTGCTTGGCTACGACTATTTTGCCACCGAAAACGCGGGTGGCTACCAGGGCCGTCGTCAGCACCTGGGCATCGGTCAAGCGCTGGCCCGATGTCGGTGGCCGCGTGCCGGCAGGGCTGGCAAAGCGGAGTAAATCATCGAGGACGCAGTACATTACAACGGTCTGTTTGCGCATGGTCAGCAAGGGCTTGGGAGGTCAGAAACCCTAAACCTAGCCTGTACACGCCGAACAGACTTTTTTATGCTCCTACTCTACCCCGCAACTTGGGCTAAGTAGTTAAACGTTTGCCAAACTGAACTGCTTACCGGAGCATCTTGCTCACTTCAGTTACTTCACAGATTGCTGAGGAAGAAAATAATTCTTGATACGTGGTTGAATAACTTTTTCCAGCAAATAGGATAGCAGTAGTACTAACGCAAAAAGAATTACTACGCGCACTGCAAAAGTAATTTGACTTCCGGAAAATACTTTTATACGATTTAGCAACAGCATAATTGGGTAATGAACCATATAAACCCCATATGATATAGAACCCAACCATATACCTGCTTGAATAATTTTTTTTCCAATATGCTCAAGCCAGGAATTACGAATAAAAACACATATCATCGCGAATATTAGAAAAATAGTAGGCATTACGTACATAGTCAGGTCTAAATCACCCTGACGCAAATGCTTACCCACATAAATTAAATTTATAGAGGAAATAATCAATAATATTTTTAAATATAAATTGAAATTATATTTACCATTATTTACAAAAACACATATAATTAAGAATGACATAGGGGCATCCGCTATATCAAAATTAGTTATTGCAATTTTAAAAAACTCCGTCACTCCCAGAAATGTACCTGTCGTATGCAATGCATTAACTATCCGATGCAACAATGTGTCAAAAAGGTTGAATTGCGTAATGCATAACACTAAAAATAGGCAACCTAAAAGTGTCTGATACGAAATTTTTTCTTGGTTCTTAAGAGCTGACAACTGACTAATTATTAAGCCGAGCAGCCAAAAAACTAAGCCATAGGATAGGGATGTAATAATAGGAAATTTTATATATGGATAAAATAAATAATTACAAACAGCCACTACAAAAGAAATAATTGCCAATATAGATGGATTTATTTTATTAGAAGATATAAGTACGAATAGAGCATAGTACAGCAATTCGTATTGTAGTGACCAGGCAATTGGGTTTATTGCAGGCAAGAAAAATCCTTGCAAAAAAAGTGCATTACCACATATCTCCTTCCAAGTAAAATGCTCTTCAGTAACTAATACAGTAAGTAATAATGTCAGAAGAAAAACAGGATATAGGCGCACGATACGCTTTTTAACATACAGCCCGCTCGTGGACCAGGTCATAGGCTTTTTATTACTAATACCAATGACGTATCCTGATAAGATAAAAAAAAGCAATACGCAGAAATGCCCAGAAGGTCCGTAAGCAAATATACCAGTTGGACTAAATCCGGGGTCAACCATGCGAGTAAATACTATCACATGGTGCCATACTACGAATATGGCAGCAAAGCCCCTTAATGCTTCAATGTTATAATTAATATTATTTCTTTCTACTAATGCATTAGACAGTGAATTGGATATCGGAGATATAGTTAATGAATTTGCCATTAGGAATACATTTTTGATGACAATTGTAAAGTTCGCTCAAATATACTAGATAAAATTTTTTTAAAAAATTATAAAATTTATATTATATAATTATTTACTTTTTATTTCCTTGCGGGCCATAGGCATTTTATCGACGGTGCTAAAGAGGGCGGCCGAGGCTAGCGGCTGGGTTTCGGTGCGTTTCACGCCGCCGTCTTTGCCGATGAGCAGCAGGCGAAAGCCGGCTAGGGGCTGGCCCAGCTGATGCGTCCAGCACCAGCGGTCGGCGGGCGAAAGCTGGTCGTAGAATACTTCTATAATTTTAAAATCGCGGGCAGCTAGGCCTTTTTCAGCCGCAGCTAAGAGCTTTTTTTGCCGCTGAAAGTCGGGCTGGCTAGCCTTGGGCGCACCCAGCAGCAGTAGCCGGTGCTGCCAGCGGCCAGCCCGCAGCGTGCGCGCCAGGTCGGGCGCGGGAGCGGGCCGGGCCGCTAGTAGCGTCAGCAGCCCCAGCGTGGCTAGCCCACAAAATATCCGGTTGGGAGCGCTCATTTTCAAACCAAGGAGGGTGTAAGCTGCTTACGCTAATCGGGCTGACAGAGGCCGCGACTGGGCTTCACAAACAATTCAGGGCAGCCCGGCGGCCTTTTCCGCGTATAGCCTTCCTTTGCGCTTTCACTCCTATTCCTTCGCACGATGAGCGACACCCCCACGGACTACGCATTCGGCATGATTGGCCTCGGCACGATGGGCCGCAACCTGCTGCTGAACATGGCCGACCACGGCTTTGCCGTAGCTGGCTACGACAAAAACCAGAAGCAGGTAGACCTGCTGGGCCAGGAAGGCCAGGGCAAGCCGGTCAAGGGCTTCACCGATGCTAAAGCCTTCGTGCAGAGCATCAAAACGCCCCGCGCCATTATGATGCTGGTGCCCGCTGGCCCTATCGTGGACAGCGTGATTGCCGATATGCTGCCGCTGCTAGCCCCCGGCGATATTCTCATCGACGGCGGCAACTCGCACTTTACCGACACCGAGCGCCGGGCCAAGGACTTGGCCAGCAAGGGCTTTCACTTCTTCGGCATGGGCGTGAGCGGCGGCGAGGAAGGCGCCCGCTTTGGGCCCAGCATGATGCCGGGCGGCGACAAGGATGCCTACGCTACCATGCAGCCGGTGTTTGAGGCCATTGCGGCCCACGTGGATGGGGCGCCCTGCGTGGCTTACATGGGCCCCGGCGCGGCCGGCCACTTTGTGAAAATGGTGCACAACGGCATCGAGTACGGCCAGATGGAGCTGATTGCCGAAACCTACGGCTTGCTCAAAAACGGCCTCGGACTAGACAACGCGGCTATCGGCCAGGTATTTACGCAGTGGAACGAGGGCCGCGCGCAGTCCTTTTTGCTCGACATTACCAAGGATATCTTCGCTTTCGACGCGCCCGGCACCGACCACCTGCTGCTCGACGACATCAAGGACGAGGCCCGCGCCAAGGGCACCGGCAAGTGGACCTCGCAGGTGGCGATGGACTTGCAGGCGCCCATCCCGACCATCGACGCGGCCGTATCGATGCGTGACCTTTCCAAGTACAAGGACCTGCGCGTGCAGCTCAGCCAGCAGTACGGCGCAGCCGGGCACCTGGCCGGCGATAAAGCTGAGCTACTCAAGCAGTTGGAGCAGGCTTTCTACTTCAGCATGATAATTTCCTACGCCCAGGGCATGCACATGCTGGCCAAGGCGTCGGAAGAGTTTAAGTATGACTTGCAGCTAGCCACCATCGCCAAAATCTGGCGCGGCGGCTGCATCATCCGCTCGGCGTTCTTAAACGACATTTATAATGCCTTTGAAAAGGATAACAAGCTGGCGCATTTGCTGCTAGATTCAAAAGTGCAGGAACTGGTGCAGGGCGCCGCGCCCGGCGTGCGCGCCGTGGTGGCCGCCGCTACCCTGGCCGGCCAGCCGGTGCCGGCCTACACCTCGGCGCTAGGCTACTTCGATGCCTTCCGCACGGCGCGCCTGCCTTCCAACCTCATTCAGGCCCAGCGCGACTACTTCGGGGCGCACACTTATGAGCTTATTGGTAAGGAAGGTGTTTTTCATACCCAGTGGACTGGCTTGCGCAGCAAGACTGAGACGCCGGCCGGCCCAGCGGCCAACGAAAAACCCGCCACGCCGCCCGTGGCCGGCACTAAGCAGTCGAACCAGGAGCCTCTTAACCCGCAGCAGTAAATGAACGCCGCCCTTAAATCGCAGCCGACCGTATTCGTCATTTTTGGCGGCACCGGCGACCTAAACGCCCGCAAGCTGGCCCCGGCCATCTACAACCTCTACCTCGAAGGCTGGCTACCCGACCATTTTGCCCTCGTGGGCACGGGCCGCACCAAGCTCACCGACGAGGAATTTCAGGGCCGGATGCTTAAGGATATCAACGAGTTTTCGCGCACCGGCAAAGTCGCCGACGACAAGTGGACGGGCTTTGGCCCGCACGTGCGCTACCAGGCCGCTGATGTGCAAAACGCGGAAACCTATAAGGACTTCGGCAACCTCATCAAAGAGCTAGAAAAGGAGTGGCAGGCGCCCGCCAACGTCATTTATTACCTGGCGGTGGCGCCCAATTTCTTCCCCATCATCGCCGAAAACCTAGCCAAGGCCGGCCTCACCGAAGATGCCGACCGCACGCGCATCGTGATTGAAAAGCCGTTTGGCCACGACTTGGAATCGGCTAAGGAGTTGAACGCGCTGCTGGGCCGCATTTTTCAGGAAAAGCAGATTTACCGCATCGACCACTACCTGGGCAAGGAAACAGTCCAGAACATCATGGCTTTTCGCTTTGCAAACGCCATTATGGAGCCGCTCTGGAACCGCGAGCACATCGAGCACGTGCAGATTTCGGTGACTGAAAACCTGGGCGTGGGCGAGCGCACCGGCTACTACGACGGCTCGGGCGCGCTGCGCGACATGATTCAGAACCACCTGTTGCAGCTGCTGTGCATCGTGGCGATGGAGCCGCCGGTGCGCTTCACGGCCGAGGAAGTGCGCGACCGCAAGGTGGACGTGCTGCGCGCCATGCGCCGCTTTACGCCCGAGACCGTGCGCGAGCAGGCCGTGCGCGGGCAGTACGGCGCCGGCTGGCTAGAGGGCCAGCAGGTGCCCGGCTACCGTGAGGAGCCCGGCGCCAACCCGCAGTCGAACACCGAAACCTTCGCGGCGGTGAAGTTTTTTGTGGATAACTGGCGCTGGCAGGGCGTGCCGTTTTACCTGCGCACCGGCAAGCGCCTGCACCGCTCGGCGTCGGTCATCACGATTCAGTTTAAGGACGTACCGCACTTCATCTTTTCGCCCGAAACGGCCGAAACAATGCGCCAGAATCGGCTCATTATCAGCATTCAGCCCGAGATGAGCATCCGGCTGCAAGTGCAGGCCAAGCGCCCCGGCGTGGACATGATGCTGAACACCGTGGACATGGTATTCGACTACAAAGGCACCTATAATAACCAGGCGCCCGAAGCCTACGAAACACTGCTGCTCGACGTGATGCTCGGCGACCAGACACTATTCATGCGCGGCGACCAGGTGGAGGAAGCCTGGGACCTGGTGATGCCCATCCTGACCTCGTGGCAGAACCGCATCAGCCAGAATTTCCCCAACTATTCGGCCGACTCGTGGGGCCCCGAAGATGCGGAGGCCCTCGTGGCCAAGGATGGCTTCCACTGGTTTACTTTACCGCTCAATGGAAAGAAGTAGCTTCAATTTGCACGTTTTTGCCACCGCCGACGCGGTGCTCGGGGCCTTGGCCGACTACTTTGTGGCCCAGGCTAGCCAGGCCGTGGCGGCGCGCGGCCGCTTCGTAGTGGCGCTCTCGGGCGGCAGCTCGCCCAAGAAATTGTACGAGCTGCTGGCCTCGCCTGCCTACCACGAGCAGGTAGCCTGGGAAAAAGTCTACTTCTTCTTTGGCGACGAGCGCAACGTGCCCCAGACCTCGCCCGACAGCAACTACCTGCTGGCTAAAAAGGCCCTTTTTGACCCGCTGGCCATCCGGCCGGCCCAGGTATTTGCCGTCGATACCAGCCTGGCCCCGGCCGAGGCTGCCGCGCAGTACGGCGTAGATGTGGAGGAGTTTTTTGGCGAGCAGGAAGCCCGTTTCGACCTGGTGCTGCTGGGCCTGGGCGACAACGCCCACACCGCTTCCCTCTTTCCCAACACGCCCGTGCTGCACGATAAGACTGTGGCTGTGAAAGATGTATGGCTGCCCGTGGAGCAGGTTTTTCGCATCACCTTCACGGCGCCGCTCATCAACCAGGCGCGGGCCGTGGCCTTCCTAGTCTATGGCCAGGGCAAGGCCGAAGCGGTGCACCAGATTCTGGATTTGCCCCGCAATGTGGACCAGTATCCGGCCCAACTCATCGAGCTGGAGGGCAAAGAAGTCGATTGGTTTCTAGACGCCGCAGCAGCTTCGCAGCTGAAAAAATAATCAACTAAACAAGAACGTTCTACTGAGTTTGCCGAAGCAGGACGTTCTTGTTTAGTTGGTTCTTGCTTTTTCTACGGCAGCGCTGCAAACTCCGTGGCTGGGCGGGCGGCCTCGCCGGGCTTAAGTACCATCGGCTGGCCGTGCTGAATGACGATAGCCGCCTTGGCTAGCCCCAGAAAGATACCGTGCTCGACCACGCCGGGGATGACTTGCAGCCGCGCAGCCAGGGCCTCGGGGTCAGCGATGGCTCCGAAGTGGCAGTCTACTATCAGGTTGCGCTGGTCGGTGTAGTAGGGCTGGCTAGGGTCGGCCAGGGCGGGGCGCACCACCGGGTGGGCACCCAGGCCATCGAGCGCATCGAGCACCCAGGGCAGCGTAAAGGGCACCACCTCCAGCGGCAGCGGAAAGCGGCCGAGCTGCGGCACCAGCTTGGACGAATCGGCCACCACGAGCAGGTAGTCGGACGCCGTTTCGATGGTTTTTTCGCGTAGCAGCGCCCCGCCACCGCCTTTAACGAGGCGCAGGTGAGCGTCGAGTTCGTCGGCGCCGTCCACGGTAAGGTCGAAGCGCAGGCCCCGGCGCGGCTCCAGCAGCGGAATGCCCACCTGCCGGGCTAGCGCCTCACTCGCCAGTGAAGTAGCGGTGCCCTGCACTTTCAGGCCATTTTGGACGGCTGCCCCGAGCTGAATGATAAACTGGGCCGAGGTGCTGCCGCTACCCAGGCCCAGCACCATGCCATCGCGCACCCAGCGCACGGCAGCGGCGGCAGCTTGTTGTTTTTCGAGTTCCTGGGGCGAGAGAGTGGGCGTGATGCTAGCGGGCATAGGGCGGAGAAATAAAAATCAGGGGCAATGTTACGGCGCGGCAGCCGCTACGGGCAGGCTAGCCAGCCGGCGCCGGGCGTAATTTTGCACGATGCCCGCTCCTACCCTGCCCGATTCCTCAACTGCCGCCGACGTAGCTATCGCGCCCGCCGCGTCGGCCGCGCCCGAAGTGGCGGTGGCTAGCCCCGCGCCGCCAGCCTCGGCCTGGGGGCTGCTCGGGGTGCTATCGCTTATCTGGGGCACGTCGTTTATTTTGATGAAAAAAGGGCTGGTGGTGTTTTCGGCCCTGGAGCTGGGCGCCGCGCGGGTGAGCGTGGCGGCCATGCTGCTGCTGCCGTTTGCGCTGCGCGAAATCGGGCGCGTCGAGCGCGGCCGGCTCAAGTGGCTGGCGCTCAGCGGTACGGTAGGCACGCTCATTCCGGCTTTTCTATTCGCCTATGCCGAAACGCGGCTGGCCTCGGGACTGGCGGGCGTGCTCAATGCCCTCACGGCGGTGTTTGCGCTGCTGGTGGGCGCGCTGCTGTTTGGGCAGCGCCTCACCGGGCTGCGGGTGCTGGGCATTGGGCTGGGCCTGGCGGGCACGGTGGTGCTGATGCTGCTGGGCGGCAGCGGCGACGCGGCTAGCCCAACCGGCGAGGCGGGCTCGGCCTGGTACGGCGGCTACATCGTGGTGGCTACCGTAGGCTACGGCCTCAGTGTGAACGTGATAAAGCACCGCCTGCACACTTTGACGCCGGTGGCCGTGACCTCGCTGCTGCTGCTCCTTATCGGCGGGCCGGCGCTGGCATATCTGCTGCTCGGCACTGGTTTCGTGCACAAACTGGCCACGGTACCGGGCGCCTGGCCGGCATTTGGCTACATTGCCCTGCTGGCCACCATGAGCACGGCCGTGGCTACGGTGCTGTTTAATATGCTCATCCAGCGCTCAACTACGCTCTTTGCCTCATCGAGCACCTACCTCATTCCGATTGTGGCGCTGGCCTGGGGCGCGCTCGATGGAGAGGCGTTTAACCTGTGGCACGCGGCGGGCATGGTCGTTATTCTGGCCGGAGTGTTCATCATTCACCGGGCGCGGTAACTAGCGGCGGGCACCCGCGGCAGCATTGGCCAGCAAGCCGGGGCGGCCTTTGCACGGGTGAGGAGTAATCGGATGCTGGCCGTTTGCGTAGAGAGAAGCTATTCCCTCTATCCCTTTTCCAGCAAGCTAGCTATGTCCCCCACCCAAGCCCGAGTTGCCGTGCCCGGCAGCGAGCGCGTGCCCCTGCCCGAGGCGCAGCCTTTGCACCCGTTGCCCCCTACCGAACGACTGGAGGTAACCGTGCGCGTGCGCCCCAAAATGCCCCTGACCAACCTGCAAGCCACCGGCGCCCTGGCCGATGTGCTGCCGCAGCAGCGGGCCTACCTCACCCGCGAAGAGCTAGCCGCCCAGTGCGGCGCCGACCCGCACGATATCCAGCAGGTAACTGACTTTGCCCGCGCCCACGGCTTGGTGGTAATGCACACCGACCCGGGGTGCCGCGAGGTGCAGCTAGCCGGCACGGCCGCCGAATTTGAGGCAGCCTTTGGCACGCAGCTGCACCAGTACACGTATCCCGAAGGCACGTACCGGGGCCGCACTGGCCCCGTAACGGTGCCCGCCGCGCTGAGCGACATCGTGCAGGGCGTGTTTGGACTCGACAACCGGCCGCAGGCGCAGCCGCACTTTCAGGTGCGGCCCGCGCCGGGGCTGGGGGCCATTGTGGCGCGGGCGGTGGCCCAGGCCTTTACGCCGCCGCAGCTGGCGCAGCTGTATCAGTTTCCGACCGGCCTCGATGGCACGGGGCAAACCATTGCCATCATTGAGCTGGGGGCGGGTTTAAGCCGCAGGATTTGAAAACCTACTTCGCTGGCCTCAAGCTGCCCGCGCCCACCGTGAAAGTGGTGAGCGTGAACGGCGGCCGCAACCAGCCCACCACCGCCAACAGCGCTGACGGCGAGGTGCTGCTCGATATTGAAGTGGCCGCCGCCGTGGCGCCCAAGGCGCGCATCGTAGTGTATTTCGCGCCCAATACCTCGCAGGGATTTCTCAACGCCATTACGGCAGCGGTGCACGACACCACCAACAAGCCTTCCATTATTTCCATTAGCTGGGGCGGGCCCGAATCAACCTGGACCGCCCAATCAATGGACCAGTTCGACCAAACCTTTCAGGCCGCTGCCCTACTGGGCGTCACGGTGTGCTGCGCGGCCGGCGACAACGGCTCGGCCGATGGCGTGGCCGACGGCCAGCCGCACGCCGACTTTCCGGCCAGCAGCCCGCACGCCCTGGCCTGCGGCGGCACCAAGCTCACGGCTAATGCACAGACCATCAGCGACGAAGTGGTGTGGAATGAAGGCCCCGACAGCGCCACCGGCGGCGGCCTGAGCGCCCATTTTCCGGTGCCCGACTACCAGCGCGCCCTCACGCTGCCCACTGCCACCCCGCCCGGCCGGGGCCTGCCCGACGTGGCCGGCGACGCCGACCCCGCCACCGGCTACCAAGTGCGGGTAGATGGCCAGAATATGGTAATCGGCGGCACCAGCGCCGTGGCGCCGCTGTGGGCCGGCCTGCTGGCCCTGCTCAACCAGAAGCTGCCCAAGCCAGTGGGCTTTCTGAACCCCTTACTCTACGGCTCGCTGGCCGGCAAAAACGTATGCCGCGACATCACCAGCGGCACTAATGGTGCCTTCGCGGCCGCGCCCGGCTGGGATGCCTGCACCGGCTGGGGCAGCCCGCAGGGGGCTAGCCTGCTGGCGGCGCTGCAAAGCGCTTCGCCGTCCGTCGCTTAATGGCAATTTTCAATCTGTCGTAGTTGCAAAGCCGATGCACAAAGTTTGCAGTAGGTCAGCTATTTAACTAGCAGTCAGCACACCGTTATTTTCCACTAATTCCTTCGCCAGCAAAAGCTTTTCCACCGCTTCGCCAATCAGCTGCTTCTGTTCCTCGCTAGGCCTGCCGAAACCCAACAGCCGCGCGGTGGGTAGCGCTACCGCCTCGCGCTCCAGGGCAAAGCTGTCGCGCACTACGGTGCGCACGGCGGCGGCTAGCTCTTCGGGCGCCACCAGACTAAGCTTGCGCGAGATAGCCGGTAGGGCGCTGCGGTCGCGCACGGGCACGGCGGTAGGCAGCATAGTGGGCGTCCACAAAAAGTCGCCCTGCACCCGAATACTGCCGATTTTGGCGGCTAGCCGGGCGGCCTCGGCCACGCTGGCCCGGATGCGCGCGCCCACCTGCGCGGCGCCGGCGGCATTGGCGAGGCGCCGCGTTACCTCGTCGAGGTGCACGGGGCTTTCCACGGCCACCACCTCGGCCACCCAGGCGGCCAGGCGGCCCACCGGGTGCTGGGGCACTTCGCGCTGCGCAATGGTGGGCGGCAGCTGCGCCACCTGGTAGGGCGGCGCGGCCGAGGCGCCGGGCGCGGGCGGCTCCTCGCGGGCCAGCGCGACGGGGCTAGCGCTTTCAGCAGCAGCCTCTTCCGGCTCATCAGCCTGGGCGAGGCTAGCCTGGCGGCGGGCTTCTTCGATAGCGGCCACGGCGCGCTCGGTGGCGGCCGCCGGGTCGCGAAACCAGTCGGTGCTCCAGATGCGGTGCAGGCGCCAGCCCACGGCTTCGAGCACCTGCTGGCGCAGGCGGTCGCGGTCGCGGGCCGAGCGGGCGCTGTGGTACATGGCCCCGTCGCACTCGATACCCAGCGCGTAGCGGCCCGGCTCGCCAGGGTCAACTACCGCCAAATCAATGTAAAAGCCCTGGCTGCCCACCTGCGGCCGCACGGTGTAGCCCCGCGCCGTGAGCGCCCGCCGCACCTCGTCCTCAAACGGCGTGGCGACCTCGCGGCTAGCCTCCTCGCTTTGGCTGAGGCGGCCGTGCTGGGCAAACTGCAGAAAGGTGCGCAGCGCCGCCACGCCCTTGGCGCGGGTGCGGCTCAGGTCGAGGTCGTCGGCGGTGAGGTTGGTAAAGACCTCGCAGCGCTGCTTAGCGCGGGTTATCAGTACGTTGAGGCGGCGCTCGCCGCCCTCACCATTCAGCGGGCCGAAGCTCATGGTGAGGTTACCGTCCTCGGTGCGCCCGTAGCCGAGGCTGATGAGGATAACGTCGCGCTCGTCGCCCTGCACGTTTTCCAGGTTCTTGATAAAAAACGGCTCGTGCGGGTGGCCGCTGAAAAATGCCTCGGCTTCAGGGTGCTGCTTACGCCGGCTTTCCAGCGCATCCTGAATGGCCTGGCGCTGCGCCGTGCTAAACGCCACTACGCCTAGCGTAAGCCGAGGCGTAGTGCGCGCGTGGTGTAGCACGGCCTCGGCCACGGCCGCAGCCTCCAGCGGATTAGTGCGTGTGGTGCCGCGTTCGTAGTAGGTGTCGGGCAGGTGATGGTACACCAACCCGAGCTGCCCCTGCCCGCCGGGACTGGGAAAAATCACCAGCTTATCCTCGTAGAAAAGATGATTGGACGCCGCGATAAGCGACTGGTGCAGCGAGCGATAGTGCCAACGCAGCATCCGCTCGGGCATCTGGCGGGCTTTGCACAGCTCCAGAATGCTCTGGATGTCGGCGGTCACGTTTTCTTCGTCGGCCGCTTCGCCGGTGCCGGTGAGCGAGTCGAAAAAGCTCGTGGGCGGCAGCTGCTTCGAGTCGCCCACTACCACCAACTGGCGGCCCCGCGCAATGGCGCCCAGCGCATCCACGGGCTTCACCTGGCTAGCCTCGTCAAACACCACCAGGTCAAATTCGACCGCGCCGGGCGGCAGGTAGCTGGCCACCGATAGCGGCGACATCATAAAAATGGGCTTGATGGCCTGCACCGCCCGGCCGGCTTTTTCCATAAGCTGGCGCAAGGGCAAGTGGCGGGTTTTCTTGGCAAACTCGTTGCGCAAGAGCAGCATCTGTCCGCCCGCCTGCGGGTTGGGCAGCTGCTCAAAGTGGTGCCGCATGGCCCGTATCCGGTTGTGATACAGCGAGTCGCGGTCGGCCGCCCGGAAGCGGGCGGCCACTTCTTCGTGGCTAGCCCGCTCAAACTGCCGCAGGGCCGGGTACTGCTCGTAGGCCAGCCGCTGCAAGTATTCGAGCCAGGTTTGGCGCACGGCGGCGGCCAAGTACTGGCTAGCCTCGGGCCAGGTTTCGGCCAGCACCAGCAGCTCGGGCAGGTGCTCGGCGCGGGCGGTGGCGGCCACGTTGTTCCACTCGGTAGCGAGGCGCAGGGCCGGCAGGTCGGCGGCCCAGGCGGAGAGTATAGTTAGCTGCTGGTCAAATGGTTGAAACTGCAACCGCCCCTCGGGGCCAAAGCGCCGGGCCTCGTTCAGCTGCAAGGCGTCGGCCACGGCCTGCACGGCGGCGCGCTGCTGATTCAGCGCGTTTTCGAGGCTAGCCAGGGGCGCGGCAATAGCTTCGGGCCGCTCGGCGCGGGCCAGGTAGGCTAGCAGCGCGGCGGGCAGCTCGCCGCGCGCAATGCGCTGGTGCGTACCCGTGAGGTACTGCTGTGTCTTCTGCAACGCCGGCCAGTCGGAGCGCTCACCATGCCAGGCAGGGCCAAAGAGTTGCTGGCCGAGCGGCGCGGCGTCGGCCACCGTCTGCACGTGTCGGGCGGCTTCGTGAATGGCATCGATAACCGCCACCAAACCAGCATTATCCTTCGGCAGCGGGCCGCGCCACAGGCTTTGCAGGCGCTGGCGGGCGCGGCGGTAGTCGCTGATGATGAAGCTCCACCACTTGTCGCCGTAGGCCAGCAGGGCGGCGCGCTCGGCCAGCAAGTGTTGGCTCCAGGCCTCGGGCAGTAGCTCAGCGTCGTGCTGCTGGCGCAGGGCGGCGTGGGCGGCACCGGCGTGCAGCGCCTCGGTGAGGCGGCCGGCCTGGTGCAGCCAGGCGGCATCGGCCACGACGGCGCCGGCCAGCGGTGGGGCTAGCTGGGCGTGGCGGGCGGCGGGAAGCAGCGCTTCGGCAGCAAGGCGGCCGGTGGGCGCAGGCAGGCCGAGCAGGTGCGCCAAGGTTGTGACGGCGGCTTGCAACGCCTTCACGGCAGCCACGGCTTCGGCCAGGCGCGGGGCTAGCGCGGCTTGGTCGGCGGGCAGCAGCACGGTCAGCTCGCTGCCCCAGAAAAGCAGGCTTTTGGGCGGGCCGATTTTCTGCAGCGTGGCTTGCAGGCGGGTGGCCAGGGCCCCGGCCTGGGCGGCATCGGCATCGGTCCAGTTGGCTAGCTCAGTAAAAGGAAGGCGTGGCAGCTGCACCGTGCCGGTGGCTTCGCGCAGGGCCAGCAGCTCGCCGGCTAGCTGCTGGGCGGTGCGGCGGCTGCGACCTAGCGGGGCGTTTACGGCCAGGGCATAGTCATTGAGGGCCAGTCGGTAGCGCGGCAGCTGGGCCATCTGGTCTTCTACGCTGGCGGCGGTGGCGGGGCGGCCCAGACTGAGGATTTGCTTAAGCTCGTCGTGCAGGGCTTTTTTGTTGGCTTTGTGGCTGTGCAGCTCTAGGCAAGCCGCGCCGAGGCCTAGCGCGTCGAGGCGGCGCTTTACGACTTCGAGGGCCGCCATTTTTTCGGCCACGAAGAGCACTTTCTTACCGGCCCCAATGGCCTCAGCGAGCAGATTCGCAATGGTTTGCGACTTGCCGGTACCGGGTGGGCCCTGAATGACGAGGTTGCGCCCCTCGTGCACCGCCAGCAGGGCTAGCAGCTGCGACGAGTCGGCGTCGAGCACTTGGTGCAGCTCGGCAGCCGGGCTTTCGGTATCGAGGAAAGCTGCTTCGCCCACCGTGGGCGGGGCATCCTGAAAGCCCGTATCGGTGCCTAGTAGCGCGCCGATGGCCGGGTGGTCGAGCAGGCTAGCCCCGGCCGGCCAGGTGCTGGGGTCAAGGTCACGATAAAGCAGGAATTTCCCGAAGGAAAAAAAGCCCAGCGCCAGGCTGTCAATCTCGACCCGCCAGCGCGCGAAGCCCGCCACGGCCGCTGCTACTTCGGTATAGTAGTCACCCAGCTGGCCTTCCTCATCGAGCTCGGGCAGCGGCAGGGCTAGCCCAAAGCTGGCCTTAAGCTTGGCCTGGAGCGACAAATTGCCCTCGACCTCGGCGCCGGTGTGGCGCAGCCGAAAGCGCTCGGCAGCGGTGCCGCGCTCCAGCAGCACGGGCACCAGCACCAGCGGCGCCTGGCGCGGCTCGGGGCTGCTGGCATCTTCGTACCAGGTGAGCATGCCCAGGGCCAGGTAGAGAATATTGACGCCGGTTTCTTCGAGGCTGGTGCGGGCGGTGTAGTAGGTGTTGAGCAGGCGCTTTTCGAGCTGGGCCAGCGGCTCGGCGGTTTGCAGCTTGTTATCGGAAAGCAGGGCTAGCCGCTCGGCTTCGGTGGGCGGCAAGGGCGGGTTTTCGACCAGATAATCGGTGAGGGCCGGCAGGTCATCGGAGGCGGTGGTGGGTTGCTCCTTGAGCGCAGGTCTGGCCGGCTTCGGCGCTTCGGGCGCGGCCTGGAAATACATGGTTTTGCCCTGGCGCACCAGCACGTCGAACACCGGCGCGGCCTCCTCCCGCACAATGCTCACGCCCTGCGCTTTAGATAGGCGAAAGTTGAGCAGCGGATTGCGCATGCCCAGGTCAAGCAGCTCCTGGCGGGAGGCGTCGAGGCGGGCGACCAGGGTCGTTGCATCGGTGGCGGGCAGCGTATCGGGAGGCGACATAAAGAGCTGGCTAGGCGGTAGTATAGAATCCTAACGCCAAGATAGCCGGACCATACCCACCCACCAGCCTAGCGCCGCGCCGCCACACGTCGCCGCACGCGCCGCAGGGCCAGCCGCTGTCCCACCCGCACCCCGATAAGCAGCGCCAGCAGCCCCGGCAGCAACACCAGCAGCACCCAGGTATTGGCCTCGTAGTAAGAGCTATGCGTGCGGTTGCCCAGGTTCACCATAAAGTCGCAGCAGTACCAGAAGGCCCAGCGCATTGCCTGTGTTAGCGTGTCAGGCATGGCGACGGAGTTGAGCTAGCCGCTGGCCATCGCGCAGGGCGCCGTAAGTGAGCCAAACGAGCAGGGCCGGCAGCAGCACCAGGTACACGACCACGTTGGTAGCAGCGTACCAGCCGCGTCCGCCGCTGGCTAGGGTTCGCACGGTGGCGTCGTACACGGGCAGCAGCTGATAATAGGCCGGGCTGTTGGCGCGGGTGGCGTGGGTGCAGTAATGCAGCGCGCAATACCGCGTGCAGTGGCCCGCCGCGTGCGCACGGCTAGCCGGATAGGGAGCGCGTGCGTTAACCCAGTAGCCCAAGGCCAGGGGCAACAGGGCTAGCAGCAGCATAAAGAATAATGGGCGAGCGGCTGGCAACATAGCGCGGGAAAAGCTAACCCGCTAAACTAGCTGCCGTTCTACTCACTTGCCAACTACCCGGTAGCATCTAAGCGGCCGATTTATTTAGCTTGGAATGCTTGTAGCCGTAGCCGAAGTAGATGGCTAGCCCGATGAGCAGCCAGATGAGGAACATCGTCCAGTTGTTAATGCCGAGCTGCGTCATCAAATACAGATTGGTGAGCAGGCCCAGCACCGGCAGCAGCGAGAGCTTCTTCTGGAACGTGACCACCGCGATGGCCAGCGACGCCAGAATGAACACGAGGTACGGAATTTGGTGGCGGAAGACGCTGTAGTAGCCTTCGCCCGAGCGGGCGGCGGTGCTGCCGTTTACGTCCTCGATGAGCTTCACAATCGTGTCGTGGTCGTAGCGCCACAGCAGCCAGCCGGCCGCCAGCAGCAGCAGCGGCACCAGCCAGCGCCCGCTGATGTAGGGCACCGTGAAGCGGGCATCGGACTTGCCGTAGGGGTCAATGATGAGGATGCCGCCGCACACCAGCGCAAAGGCGAACAGCGTGCCGATGCTGGTGAGGTCCACCACTAGGTCCATGTTCAGAAACAAGGCCGGCACGCCCACGAAAATACCCGTGACGATGGTGCTGAACGAAGGCGTGTGAAAGGTGGGGTGCACCTTGGCAAACACGGGCGGCAGCAGCCCATCGCGGCTCATGGTGAGCCAGATGCGCGGCTGCCCCAGTTGAAACACCAGCAGCACCGAGGTCATGGCAAACACGGCGCTCACGGCCACGATTTTGGAAAACCAGGTCAGGCCCACCTTGGCAAACACGAACGACAGTGGGTCGCCCACCCCTAGCTCTTTGTAATTCACCATGCCCGTGAGCACCATCGTGATAAACACGTAGAGCACCGTGCAGATAATGAGCGCGTACATCATCGCCTTGGGCAGGTCGCGCTGGGGGTTTTTGCACTCTTCGGCGGTGGTCGAGATGGCGTCGAAACCGATGTAGGCAAAAAACACGGCCGACACGCTTTTCAGCACGCCGCCAATGCCATTTGGAGCAAAAGGATGCCAGTTGGCCGGCTGCACGTAGAAAACGCCCACCGCAATCACGATGGCCACCACGGCTAGTTTTAAAGCTACCAACAGGTTAGACACGTTCTTACTTTCCTTGATGCCCACGTACACCAGCGCCGTGATGGCCACCGTGATGAGGAAAGCGGGCAAATCGACCACCAGCCGGAAGCCGCCGGGCAGCTCGGGCGCCTGGGCCCAGGCGTAGTAGGCATCGAGTTGGGCAGGCGTGGCCGCCGCCAGGGGCTTGCCGGCCTGCATAAGCCCCATAACGGCCTCGTAGCCAGCGTGCGCGCTCTGGGTGCCCATCGTGAGCCAGCGCGGAATATGCAGCCCGATGCCATCGAGCAGGCCGGTGAAATAGTCGCTCCACGAAATGGCTACCACGATGTTGCCCACCGCGTATTCCATGATGAGCGCCCAGCCGATAATCCAGGCCGCCAGCTCGCCAAAGGAGGTGTAGGCGTAGGTATAGGCCGAGCCGCTCACCGGAATAGTCGCCGCAAACTGCGCGTAGCAGAGCGCCGAAAACGCGCAGGCCACCGCCGTAAACACAAACAGCAGCGACACCGCCGGCCCGCCGTTGAGGCTAGCCTGGCCGATAGTCGAGAAAATGCCCGCCCCGATAATGGCCGCGATGCCGAGGCCGGTGAGGTCGCGCACGGTGAGGTGGCGGGCTAGCCCGCCGGGGGCACCGCCGTGGCCGTCGGCGTCGGCGGGCGGATTAGCCAGGATGGCCGCGATGGACTTGCGGCGAAAGAGCGAGGAATTGGTGGGGGCATTCGGCCGGGAAGAAGATTGGGCGCGCAAACTAGTAAACGGCCAAGATACGGCCCGGCCGTGTGCAATCGGGCGCGGCCCGGCATCGGAAGGAAAACCACCGTGCTTTTCTGAGCTATGCTTCAATGCCCTACCCTAGTCCGCATTCCGCAGCCCTGCGCCGAAAGCTGGGACGCCATGACGCCCACCGCCACCGGCCGCCACTGCGCTGCCTGCCAAAAAACGGTGGTCGATTTTACCCTGAAAACCGACGCGGAAATCCTGGCTGCTCTGCGCCAGGCTTCCGGCCAAACCTGCGGCCGCCTGCGGGCCGACCAGCTAGCCCGGCCCTTAGTGCCGGCCACCCAGCCCAACCGCTGGCGCAGCTGGCTAGGGGCAATGCTGGCAGTCGGGGAGTGCTCGGCAGCAGCCGGGTAGCGGCACAAACGCGCGGCAGCTACTACGCCGGGCCGCTGCCAGCGGCCAGCAGCGCCACTACCGCGGCGCAGCCCGGCCGCGCCGCTGCGCCCGCACCAGCCCCGCCCACCGGCGGGCTCCTAACGATACGCGGCACCGTGACCGACTCGGCCACGCACGAAGGCCTGCCGGGCGTGACGGTGCTGCTGAAGGGCACTGATACGGGCGTTTCGACTGATGTCAACGGAGCCTTTGCGTTGCCGGTGGCGGCTAGCACTACGCCTATACACCTCATTTTTAGTTCCGTAGGTTTTACCAGCCAGGAGAAAGTGGTAGCGGCGAGTAGCCAGCCGCTCACGGTAGCGCTAGCCGCTGACACTCGTATGCTGGCGGGCGAAGTAGTCATCATCGGCGGCGTTTATCAGCGCCCGTGGCCCTGGCACCCGCGCCGCTTCTTCAACTGGGGTAAGTATTGGGTTACCAAGCCATTTCGGCCTTAATTGCGGTAGTAGACATACATTTACTGCTATGCCCCCCACTACTATTCATCAGCCTGCCCCCTGCGCCGAAAGCTGGGATGCCATGACTCCTACCGACGTAGGACGGCATTGCGCTAGCTGCCAAACGCAGGTCGTGGACTTTACTTGGATGACAGACGGGGAGGTCGTGGCCTTTTTGAAACAGTATAGTCCTGAACGCAGATGCGGCCGGTTTCGGGAAGACCAAGTGGACCGGCCCCTAGTGGCGGCGGCGCAGCCCGTAACCGGGTGGCAGCGGTGGGCGGTGGCTACGGTGTTGCTGCTAGGGTCGGTGTCCGGGATGAAGGCGCGGGCACAGGGTGTGAAGCCCAGAGCTACGGTTACCAATTCCACACACGCTACCATTCCCGATAGCTTGTTTCTTGTTCAAGGAGTGGTGAGTAACTGGTTGGGCATTCGCAAAGTCGAGGCGCGGGTGAGAGTGAAAGGCATTGATGGCAGTACTGATGCCAGGGGTCATTTTCGGTTATTACTGCCCAAACGTGAGTTTAGTAAAGTGCACTACATTACTGTTATTTATTGGAAGAAGAGTTATGGAAGAAATCATCTAGGGGCAAGGGTGCCGTTTGACTCTACCCGTACCAAGCCTTACCATATTAAGATAAAAAAAGTAATCAACCGAAACCCTGGCTTCTTCTAAACCCAGCACCGCACCCAAACTTTTCGGCCCCGAAAAGCCTTGTGCCAGGGTATGATGCGCCTACCCCTAGCCCTGCTGCTGACGCTTTTTTTATCGGCCTGCTCTTCGTTTAAGCCGGTGCCGACCATCCGCTTTAATCCCACCACTACCCGCGCCGACCTGCCCCATGAGGAGGCCGTGCACCCCAAAAACTCGCTGGAGTGGTGGTACCTCACCGGCCACCTGCGCGACGAGGCTAGCGGCGAAGAGTTTGGCGTGGAATACGTCTTTTTTCACTTCAATCTGAAGGATGGCCGCGATGATTACCAGATGGTGAACGTGGCCATTACCGACCCCCAGGGCCAGAAATTCAACTACGACTACCAGCTCGACAAGCTGCCACGCCTGCTCACCGACTCGCTGCCCGTGCGCCTGCGCGACCACAAGGCCGGGCAGACCTGGACCTTCAACGGCCAGGAAGGCACCTACCAGTTTCAGGCCGTCCTCACCGGCAAAACCAACGCCGGCTACGCCCTCAACCTCAGCACCACGCCCACCAAGCCGGTGCTGCTGCACGGCGGCACGGGTTACGAAAACTACGGCCAGGGCATTTTGGCGGGCTACTACTCCTACCCAAGGCTAGCCACCACCGGCACGCTCACGGTGGGCGGCCAGGTGCACCAGGTAAGCGGCGAGCTGTGGTACGACCGCCAGTGGAACTGCACCAGCATCGTGAGCAAAGGCGTGGGCTGGGACTGGCTCAGCATCCAGCTCGACCAGCCCCGCGAGGAGCTGATGCTTAATACGCTGCGCAACACCGAAACCAACCAGACGCTCAACAACGGCTCGTTTTTCAGCGCCAGCAATGAAAACGTGCACCTGAGCGGCAACGACTTCACGCTCACGCCCCTCACCTACTGGACCAGCCCGCACTCCAAGAAGAAATACCCGGCCAAATGGCGCGTGCAGGTGCCGGGCCAGGGCTACGACCTCGTGGTAGAGCCCCTCGTGCCCGACCAGGAACTGGGCCTGCGCTTCTTCCACGCCTTCACCATGTACTACTGGGAAGGCATGTGCAAGGTCACGGGCACCCACCGCGGCCAGCCCGTGACGGGCAAGGCCTACGTGGAAATCACCAACCGCCAGGCCGAGGCCGCCCAGCGCGCGCCTGCCGATGCGGCCAGCCCAGCGGCCCCGGCCAGCACCCGCTAGCCCTTTAGCAGCGCGCCGGCCAGCAGGGCCGCGCCCACGATGGCCACGCTCGGCACTTTTTCCCAGAGTAATAGCAAAAACGTGAGGCCCACCAGCAGCGGGTTGAGCGGCAGGGCCACGCCGTGAGCCGTGGCCCAGGAGCCGGGCAGCGCCAGCAGGCGGTCGGGCAGCGGGTGGTAGAGCAGCAGCGCCGCCGCGCACACCAGGCCGGCACTCACGGCATTCACGCCTTCGAGCGAGGCCTTCACCACGCGGTACTGCCTCAGGCTGTCCCAGAAGCGAATAACGAAAAATATCAGGAACGTGCCGGGCAAAAAGATGCCCACCGCACCCACCGCCGCGCCCAGCAGCTGGGCCGCCGGGCCGCCCACCGGCCGCATGGCCAGCGCCCCGATGTAGCTGGCAAACGAGAAGTTGGGCCCCGGCAGCGCCTGCACCAGCCCGAGCCCCGACAGAAACTCCGGCCCCGTGAGGTAGTGCTTGTACTCGACAAACTCGGCGAAGAGCAGCGGCGCCAGCACCTGCCCACCGCCGAATACGAGCGAGCCGTTGCGGTAGAAATTCTCGAACAGCCGCACCGGCAGCAGCCGGGTATAGTGCCCCAGCACGGCCGCCACCAAAAAGGTACCTAGCCACAGCGCCCCGTTGGCCCATTCCACCCGAATGGGTTTTTTATTGGGCACGATGGCGTGCTTGCGGTAGCGCAGGGTGGTCACGGCGCCGCCCGCCAGCAGCAGCAGCGGCAGCACGCCCGGCAGTTGGAAGAAGTACGCCACCATCGCCGCTATTGCCATCAGGGCCACCGCGGTTTTGGTTTGAATAACCTTTTCGGCGATGCGATAAGCCGAAAACGCCACGAAGCCTACTGCTACGGGCTGCACAAACTGCACCAGCCGCGCCGTAAACGCCGTGTCGAAGTGCGTGAGCAGCAGCCCCGCCAGGGTCATTATTGTGACGGCCGGCAGGCACCAGATAAACAGCGTGAGGTAGGCCAGATTTGGCCCCCCCAGCCGAAAGCCGATGGCCGTCATGGTCTGGGTGGAGGTGGGGCCGGGCAGCAGCGCGCACAGTGCCTGCAGCTCCAGCAGCTCGGCGGCGGTGAGGTAGCGGCGCTTATTCACCAGCAGCCGAAACATCATGGCCAGGTGCGCCTGCGGCCCGCCGAAGGCCGTGCAGGCCAGCGCGGCTACATCCTTGAGGAAGATAAAATTGCGGGTGCGGCGCATCCGGCGGCCCGCCCGGCGCAGCGGCACCAGCGGCACGGATAAATCGGGGCGGGCAGGCAATTGGTCGGGCACGGCGCAGGCAAGTAGCTGTGCCGAAGATAAAGCCGGCTAGCCGGTTGTGTGGCTTTGCCAGGCAAAAAAGAACGTCATGCTGAGCCCCGCGAAACCTCGCTGCTGCGCCGCTAGGGTTGGTACTCCAACGGGGCGGGCAAGCTGCTTCGCGGGGCTCAGCATGACGTTTTTACTCGGCTTCCTATTCGCTTACTTCTTCTTGAGCCCCAGCTCGATGAGGCGCTCGTTTAGAAATTCACCGGCCGTGATGTCAGCTTCCTTTTTGGGGTTGTCCTCGGTCACGAGGTGCGGCAGGGCGGCCAGGCTCATCTCCGAGCGCGGGTGCATGAAGAACGGGATGCTGTAGCGCGAGGTGTTCATTTTTTCGCGGGGCGGGTTCACCACGCGGTGAATGGTGCTCTTGAGCACGCCGTTGGTGAGGCGCTGCAGCATATCGCCCACGTTCACCACAATCTGGTCGGGCAGAGCCGTGATGCTAATCCACTGGCCGTCGCGGCGCTTCACTTGCAGGCCGTCGGCGCTGGCCCCCATCAGCAGGGTAATGAGGTTAATGTCGCCGTGCTCGGCGGCGCGCACGGCATCGGCGGGCACCGCGTCGGGGTCTTCGATGGGGAAGTAGTGAATGGGGCGCAGGATGCTGTTGCCATTCTGCACCTTGTCGTCGAAGTAGCTTTCGGGCAGGTTCAGGTACAAGGCAATGGCGCGCAGCACGTCTTTGCCGGCGGCTTCCAGGGTGCGGTAGGCCTTCATGGTGCTTTGCGCGAAGCGGGGCACCTCCTGGGGCCAGATGTTGGCCGGGTAGTCGTTTTTCACCGGGTCGTTCTCGTCGAGCACTTCCTGGCCTACGTGGTAAAACTCCTTCAGGTCGCCGGTGTTGCGGCCCTTGGCGTGCTCCTTGCCCTTGCTGATGTAGCCGCGCTGGCCGGCCAGCTCGGGCACTTCATACGACTGCTTGGCCGGGTCGGGCAGCTGAAAAAACGCCTGCACGTCGGCGTACAGCTCCTTGGTTTGCTGGTCGTTAAGGCCGTGGTTTTTGAGCGCAATGAAGCCAATGCTTTCGTAGGCATCGCCGAGGGCTTGCACGAACTTAGCTTTGCGGGCGGGGTCGCCCGAGCGGAAATCCGCGAGGTCGAGCGAGGGAATGTGGTCAGGCAGGTTATCAGCCATAACTTGGTAAAAGTGGTTGGTGGTTGATGAGTTGCTGATTACGCTCCCTAACCACTGGTAGCGAGCCAAGGCCGGTGGGCTAGCCTGCCAAAACAGCCCGCCGCCGGCTCCAACCCACTAGCAGCAACCAGTAGTTAGCTAGGGCGAAGTTAACAAAAAAACCCTGTAGCCACTTACTTGCGTACTCACTGTTCACCTTACACCTTTCTTCTCAGCACATGCTTTTCCAACGTAAAATGCTCGGTGGCCCGGTAGCCCTGGCGGCCCTGGCTCTGCTTGGCAGCTGCAGCACCACGCAGCAGGCCGAAACCACCACCAGCCCCGCCGACCGCCCCAGCGCCATCGGGGCGCCGCGCGCGGCCTCTACCGTGTCGGGCCAGGCGCAGAGCAAAGGCGGCATCACGCTCACGCCCTACAACGACTCGCCCAAATTTCCTTCTGCCCAAATGCGCCTGAATGCGCCTATTCAGGGCTCGACGGTGCCCAGCGGCGAGGTAACGTTTTCGTATGAGCTGACCAACTTCCAGCTGACCAAGATGACGGACAGCGACCACGCCATGCAAATGGCTAACTCGATGAAGGGCCAGCACATCCACAATATTGTGGATAACATGCCCTACACCGCCCACTACGACACCAAGTTTACCAAGCCCATTCCCGACGGCCAGCACGTTGTCCTGTCGTTTCTGTCGCGCTCCTACCACGAGAGCCTCAAGCACATGGGGGCCTACGACCTGCGCACCATCACGGTGGGCACCCCGGCCGCCGGCACCCCGCCGATGGCCTTCGACCTGAAAGCCCCACACCTCTTCTACAGCCGCCCCAAGGACACGTACTCGGGCAAGGACGCGCAGAAGATTATGCTGGACTTTTACCTCGTAAATACCACGCTAGCCCCCGACGGCAACAAGGTGCGCGCCACCATCAACGGCACCGAGTTTATGCTCGACCAGTGGCTGCCCTACATGATGGAAGGCCTGCCCGCCGGCCAGGCCACCATCAAGCTGGAGCTGCTCGATAGCAGTGGCAACCTGATTCCCGGCCCGTACAACTCGGTGACGCGCACCATTACGGTAGCCCCGTAAGGTTAGCCACTATAAAAAAGAACGTCATGCTGAGCTTGTCGAAGCATGACGTTCTTTTTTGCCGACTGCGTAAGCTTTCTTATCTGCCTGCCAGCTCCCGCTGCACCTGCTCCTGCACCTCGGGCTTTTCGTAGTCAGCCTCGACCTGAATGTGCGGCATGAGCCTAGCCATAATGGCTTCCTGGCGCTGGCCGGCGGCCCAGGCCTCGGCATAAGAGGTATCGGGTGAGAACGTGACGCGCGAATACAGCGGCACCCACTGGCCGGGAAACTGCGCCGCGATTTTGCTCTCGATTTTCTTTTGCAGCAAGAAGCGCGGGTCGGCCACGCGGTCGCGCATCTCCACGAAGTTGTAGAGTGCGAGGTCGGCCATCGCGTCGGTGTTGGGCTTGCGCTGGTGCTCAAACTCGTCCATCACCCGGTCCCAGTTGGCCTCGCCGTGCTGTTCTAATAGCTGATTGAGCACGGTGCAATCCTCAAAGCCCGCGTTCATGCCCTGGCCGTAGAACGGCACGATGGCGTGCGCGGCATCGCCGAGCAGCAGCACCGTGTCGCGGTAGGCCCACGGAAAGCAGCGGATAGTGACGAGCGAGCCGGTAGGATGGTCAAAAAACTCGTCGGTGAGCTGCGGCATCAGCGGCACCGCGTCGGGGAAGGTGGCGGCGAAGAAGCTAGCCACGTCGGCCGGCGTCTGGAGCGCCGCAAACGATTTGTCCCCCTCGTAAGGAAAGAACAGCGTAGCGTTGAACGAGCCGTCGAGGTTGGGCAGCGCAATCATCAGAAAGTTGCCCCGGGGCCAGATATGCAGCGCGTTTTTCTCCAGCTGCCACGCGCCGCCAGCCCCCGCCGCAATGGTTAGCTCCTTGTAGCCATACTCCAGATATTGCTGCGAGTAGTCGGTGCGGTCGGTGCGCTGCAAGGCCGCGCGCACCGCCGAGAACGCCCCATCGGCCCCAAAGAGCCGCTCGTAGGCCACGTCGTGCTCGTGGCCGCTCGCCACATCCTGCAAGTGCAGGCGGCGGCCGGGCAGGTCGAGCTGGGTCAGCTTTTGGCCGAAGGTGATTTGCACGCCCGCTTCTTTCTCGGCCAGGTCGAGCAGCGTGCAGTTGAGGCTACCTCGGTTGATGGAGTAAATGGCCTGATTTTCCTGCCCGTAGGGCTGAAACGTCAGGTTGCCTTGACCGTCGTGCATCACGCGCCGGTACATCGGAATACCTACCTGCCGAATATCATCGGCCACGCCCACGCCGGCTAGCCCCCGCCAGCCCCGGTCGCTCAAAGCCAGGTTGATGGAGCGCCCCCCCAGCAGGCCCTGTCGGCGCGGGTCGGGCAGCCGCTCAAACACCTGCACCGGGTGGCCGCGCCGCGCCAGGTACAGCGCCAGCAGCGAGCCCACCAGGCCGGCGCCCATAATTACCAGCGGCTCGGCGGCGGCGGCAGTTGCATCGTGCATCGGCTCCATAAGGTGCAGAAAGAAATTGCGCCAGCTGCTTTTCTTAGCGCAGGCTGGCTATTGGGTAAATAAATGCTTGGGAGCTGGAGCTGTTGCGCGGCGAAAAGAGGCTGCGCCGGAAAGTAGCCTGGGCGCTCACCACCTGGTAGCTGGCGGGGCTAGCCAGGTCAGCCACCAACAGGCGCGCCAACTTGCGCAGGCGCTGCTTTAAGGTATCGGGATGCTCGGGCGTACTGTGCGGGTTGATTACTTCGAGGGTGAGCAGCCGGGGCGCGGCTGGCCCCGCTCTGCCCGCCGTAGTAACCGATACCTTCACCTGCTCGGCCGCCAACAGCTTTACTTGTTGCTGAAAGCCCGCGCTGTGCCCGTGCTTCAGCGCTACGCCGGGCGCTATTTCTACTTGCGTGCCGCAGGCCGTTAGTGCCACCGCCAGCAGCCATCCCCAATGCTTACTCATGCTGTTACTTTTATCAAAACCAAGTGGCGGCCAGTTGCATCAATTGCTCCAGCCCGGCCTGGTCGGCTTCGTCGAAGTCGGCTAGCCGGTCGCTGTCCACGTCGAGCACGGCCACTACCCGGCCGTCTTTAAAAACCGGCACCACGATTTCCGATTTTGAGTCAGAGCTGCACGCAATATGGCCCGGAAAAGCCTCCACATCGGGCACCAGCACGGTGCGCGCCTCGGCCCAGCTCGCGCCGCACACGCCGCGCCCGCGCCGGATGCGTGTGCAGGCTATCGGCCCCTGAAAGGGCCCCAGTACCAGCTCCTCGCCTTGCACCAGGTAGAAACCCACCCAGAAAAACCCGAACGCCTGCCGCAACGCGGCGGCCGTATTAGCCAGGTTGGCCGTGCGGTCAGTTTCGCCGGCCGTGAGGGCTTCGAGTTGGGGATGCAGCTCGGCGTAGCGGCCGGCCTTGGGCAGGCCCGGCGTCAAAAACAGCGTTTCGGACATTAGTGATTGCGAATAAAAAACAGCCGGCCCGCTTTAGGCCGTAGCGGCCACGGGTGCTGGCGTAGCCAGGGCAAAGCTACCGCCCTGGTGCTCGACGGCCTCGATTAAGCGGTAGTTCAGCGACTCTTTCACATCGAGGTATTCGTCGTAGCTGCTCGTTTCTACGAAGTATTGCACCGTTACCTCCTTGCCGGCGGGCGAGATGGCGTTGAATTTCATCTGCACATCGTCGGTCACGAGCGGATGTTCTTTCATCGCCGCCACCGCCTCTCGGATAATGGCTTGCAGCTGGTCGCTGGTCGTTTTCTGGTCAAAATAAAGCGTGAAGCCCACCCGCCGCGCCGTGCGCAGGCTCAGGTTATCCAACGGCTTGTCAATCATGCTCTTGTTGGGCACCGTGAGGTAGCTTTTTTCGGCCGTGCGCAGGCGGGTGCTGCGAAAGCCGATTTTCTCCACCGTGCCGCTTACCGAGCCCGCCGTCACGAGGTCGCCCACTCCAAAAGGCTGGTCAAGAAAAATGGTAAACGAGGCCAGCAGGTTTTCCAGGCTTTCCTTGGCCGCAAAAGCCACCGCTAGCCCGCCAATGCCCAGGCCGCCAATCAGGGCCGTCACATTCACCCCAAATACCTGCCCCAGCGCCACCAGCAGGCCGATAACTACTATAAAAACCTTCAGTAAGTCTTTAGCAAAAGGCAGAAACTGGCTGTCGAGCCGCCGGGTGCCGGCCGTGGTAACCAACTCGGCCCGGCGCTGCACTACCAGCAAAGCAAAATCGACCAGCCGCATAATTACCCACACCACCGTCGCAATCACCCCCAGATGAAAAAGGCCTAGCAACGCCACTTTCGGCCAAGGCTCCACGCCTTTCACTGCCAGCGGCGGCATAGGATAGCGCAATACACTGAAGGCCAAATAAAAAGAAACCAGGAATAACAGCGCGCCCAGCGGCTGAATCAGCAGGTCGTGCAGCTCGCTCTCCGAGACGCCGGCCGTGTAGCGCTTGGTAAGCCGAAACAAGCCTTTGCTCAGCAGGCGCGACAGTAGCCGGTTGAGCGCGGCCCCTAGCAGCATAATAATGGCCGCAAGCAGATAATCCAGCAACTCGTTGCCGATTACCTCGCGGTGTAAAAAAGCAGGAATTTCCATAGGCAGCAAATAACGCAGTACGTCAACCCTCAACGGTACGCAAGCGCGCCAACGCTAGTTGAAGAAAATTCTTCCGTAGCGCGTCATTGTATTGAGCCTGCTCTTCACCGCTAGCATGGAGCTAACTAGCAGCCTTTAAGTAGAGCTGTATGGCTGCTTTTTTGCGAAGAAAATTCAGTTGGGTACAAAAAAAATTACCTGATTAAGTACTCAAAAAAAGTAAAAAAGTGCCAAAATAGAACGTATGGCCACAAATTGTATTTACCCAAGTGGATAGACACTATTTTTATTATTTTTTTATGTGTTCAGAATACTCTACAATAGTATTCTTTCACTTACTTTGCGGTGCCAACACCCTAGCAATAGGGGTTTGGTTTCATTCTTCTATTTTCCCTTCTACCATTTCTTAATTTAAAGTTACCATGAAACCATTGCACAGCCGCGTCGAAGCGGAGCAGCTGGACCGCGCAGCCGCTATGCTTAAAGTGCTCTCGCACCCCAAGCGCCTGGCTATTGTCGACCTGCTCGGCAAAAGCAAAACCAAGGACCACCAGATGTCGGTTACTGAAATTTATCAGGCCCTCGACATTCCCCAAGCTATTGCTTCGCAGCACCTTATTACGCTCAAAGACCGTGGCGTGCTGAAGTCGAGCAAAGTAGGCACCAAGATTTACTACTCGTTGGCCGTACCAGAACTGCTCAAAATCATCGACACGCTGGAATCATACTCCGGCCGTATCTAATCTGACTATTGTAGCGGGTGCGCAGGCCATTGCTAGTGGGCTGCGCACCTCTTTTTTTTAGTCAGGAAATTTTATCCTGTTTTGCACTTTGAGCGGTCTGCCGCAAACGAATGAACTTGTAATTTAACAGGAAGTGTGAATGACGGATTAATTTTGACGGTAACCTGCGTCATAAGCAGCCCGCCCGCCCAATTGCCGATACAAAACCGGCAATTGGGCGGGCGGGCTGCTTATAGCAATGGCGGTTTTGCTAAATGCTGGCTGGTTGGCGCTCTAAGTCGAAGATGTCGGTAAGCAAGGGTAGTAGCTGCTCGGCTTCGTCGCGGCGGCAGGCGGCTTTGAGGTGCAGCACGTGTTGCTTCAGCACCTTCTGCATGAAGGCGCGGGTAGCATCGTCGAGCAGCTTTACTTCGGCCGGAGTGGCTTTTTTCTGAAACCGGTCCAGCTCCTGCTGGCGCAATTGCTCCAGGCCCGCTTTCATGCGCTGAATAAGCGGCGACACGAGCATTTCGCGGCTCCAGTCGGCAAAGTCGGCCAGGCTCTCGCTGATGATGGCCTGCACCTGCGGCACGGCCGCCAGGCGCTGCTCCAGGGCCGCCGAAGCCTTGCTATAAATGGCATCGACGTTGTAGACCAGCACGCCGGGCACCTGCTCGACATCGGCAGCCACCGAGCGCGGCACGGCCAGGTCGATAAAGAACTTGTAGCTCAGCACGTCGAGGCTAGCCACCAGCTCGCGGGTGAAGAACGGCGTGTCGCGGCTGATGGACGAGATAATAACGTCGGCCTCGCGCAGCGTGTCGGGCAGGCGCTCAAAATCGGCGATGCGCAGTTGGCCGGGCGCAAACTCTGCCGCTAGCTCCTCGGCACGGGCGCGGGTGCGGTTGCAGAGCGTGACGCTGGCAAACGACTTGCTATCGGCCAAGTGGCGGCACACGTCGCTGCCGATTTCGCCCAGGCCCACCACCAGCACGCGGGGGCTAGCCACGTCGGCCGTAAGCTCCTCTACCAGCTCCAGGGCGGCGTAGCTCATCGAGGCGGCGCCATCGCGGAAGCTCGTCTCCTGCTGCACCCGCTTGTTGGCGAAGAAGATGGTGTGCAGCAGGCGGTGCAAAAACGGACCGGCCGCATCGGCATCGGCCGTCCACTGGTAGGCCTGCTTCACCTGGTTGATAATCTGCATATCGCCCACTACCTGCGCATCGAGGCCCAGCGCTACCTCAAATAGGTGGCGCGTAGCCGCTTCGGCATTATCGAAGCGGTCAAAATACTCGGCAAAGCTGCCCGCGTCGGGCCGCTGCTTGAGCTCGCCCAGCGCCCGGATGATGGCCGCCGAGTAGTCATGCTCATGGGCGTAGTAGATTTCGGTCCGGTTGCAGGTACTGAGCACCAGCAAGTCGGTGAGGTGCAGCTCAGTACGCAGCTGCGTCAGAAAGCGGCGGCAGGCGGCCTCGTCCAATGCCAGCAGCTCGCGGATGGCGAGCGGGGCATTACGGAAGGATAAACTAACAGCCTTAAATGGATGAGACATAGCACGGGTCGACCCAGGGCCGGCCTGCAAAATTACGGCATAAATAACTGCGATGGAAACAGGCGAATGGGCCAATGGGTTCGGCGGCGGCGGGCCGCGCACAAACTAGCGCTTTCGCTCGTTGAATGGGGCTAGCGGCGCTCCGGACGCTGCGCCCGACCTTTGCCGCTCCTATGCTTCCTCCCCTTTACGACCAGAAATCGCGCATTAAGCTCTTGGTCTTGCTGATGGCCTTGCTTATTGCCGGGGCTACCGTAGTGTATACTAATACGCTAGTGCAGCGTCTTTCGGAGCGCGAGCAGCACCAGATTGATTTATACGCCAAAACCCAACGCTACATTATTAATACGGAAGACACTAAAAACCTGCCTTTTTTGCAGGAGCAGATTATTGAGGCCAACACCACTATCCCGGTTATTCTGACCAATGGGGAGGATATTATTGATACCAAAAACTTGGGCTTGGCTAAACACCTTTCGGCCGCCGACTCGATACAACAGCTACGGGCAGTGCTGCTTGATATGCAAAAGCGCCACCCGCCCATCGTGATTGAGCTACCCGGCAATACCCGCAACTATCTGTTTTACCAGGATTCGCGCCTGTTGCGGCAGCTGCGCACTTACCCCCTAGCAGCGCTGGCCGTAATTGCCTCACTAGCCATGATGGCGTATATCGCCTTTAGCTACTCGCGCCGGGCCGAACAAAACCGCGTGTGGGTGGGGCTAGCCAAGGAAACGGCGCATCAGCTCGGCACCCCACTGAGCTCGCTCGTGGGCTGGCAGGAATATTTGCGGCAGTCGGACCGCTTCCGCGACGAGCCCATAGTAGAGGAGCTCGGCAAGGATATTAAACGTCTGGAAATCATCACCGAACGCTTCAGCAACATTGGCTCGGTGCCGGTGCTCAAGGCCGAAAACCTCTACCACACCACCCGCAACGCCATTGCCTACCTCGAGAGCCGGGTGTCGCGCAAGGTCAAGTTCAGCATCGAAACTGAGCTGCCACTCGACACGCCGGCCTGCCTCAACGTGCCACTCTTCGACTGGGTAGTGGAGAATATTTGCAAAAACGCGGTGGATGCTATGGATGGGCGCGGCTCCATCACGCTGCGCCTGTGCCGGGTGAAGCCCCGGCGCGAATGGTGGCGCCGCCGCGCTCCGCGCCCGCAGGTAGCCATCGACATCACCGACACGGGTAAAGGAATCGCCAAGAACAAGCTCGAAAGCGTTTTCCTGCCCGGCTACACTACCAAAAAGCGCGGCTGGGGCCTGGGCTTAGCCCTGGCCCGCCGCATCATCGAAAACTACCACGAGGGCCGCCTCTTCGTGAAGTGGAGCGAGGTGGGCAAAGGCACCACGTTTCGGCTGGTATTGAACCAGTAGCGCGCGGCTTCGGCTGCGCGCTACTGCACTACCCACCCATTACCAGCTGGTCGGGCAGGTTTACCAGGTAGTCGCCGTAGCCGCTTTTGCGCAGGGGCGCCGCGATTTTACGCAGCTGTTCGGCATTGATAAAGCCTTGACGGAAAGCAGCTTCCTCAATCGAGCCTACTTTCAGGCCCTGGCGCTGCTCCAGCACGCGCACAAACTCGCCGGCCTGCATCAGGCTCTCGAAGGTGCCGGTGTCGAGCCAAGCGGTGCCCCGGCCCAGGATGCCGACTTTCAGCTTGCCCCGGCGCAGGTACTCGCGGTTGACGTCCGTGATTTCGTACTCGCCGCGCGGGCTGGGCTGCAGGTTTTTGGCAATCTCCACTACTTCATTGTCATAAAAGTAGAGACCCGGCACGGCGTAATTGCTCTTGGGCTTGGCGGGTTTTTCCTCGATGCTGAGGGCTACCTTATTCTCGTCGAACTCGACTACGCCGTAGCGCTCGGGGTCGTGCACGTGGTAGGCGTAGACCACGCCACCGTCGGGGTCGCTGTTGGCTTTCAGTAACTCTTCCATGCCTTCGCCATGAAAAATATTATCGCCCAGCACCAGCGCCACCTTGTCCTGCCCAATAAAATCGGCCCCCAGCACGAAGGCCTGGGCTAGCCCGTTGGGCACTTCCTGCACCACGTACTGGAAGTTGCAGCCCAGATTCTGGCCGGTGCCGAGCAGCTTCTGGAACTGCGCCTGGTCGTGGGGCGTGGTGATAATCAAGATTTCCCGAATGCCGGCCATCATCAGAATCGACAGCGGATAGTAAATCATCGGCTTGTCGTAGACGGGCATGAGCTGCTTGCTCACGGCCAGGGTCAGGGGGTGCAGCCGGGTGCCCGAGCCGCCAGCGAGGATGATGCCTTTCATAGCGCGAAGTTTCGCAAGGTTAAAATGAGTTTCGCAAGTTTTTCGATTCTGTTTTCATCAACTTCGCGAGACCTTGCTCAACCTCGCGAAACCTTGCGCGCTAGTTGCGCTCCTTGATAAAGTCCTGGTTGGCCCTAAACCACGACAGCGTCCGTTTCAGGCCCTCGCGGATGCGCACCTGCGGGGCGTACCCTAGCCGGGTTTCGGCCTTGGTAATGTCGGCCAGCGAGTCGCGGATATCGCCGGCGCGGTTGGGACCGAACTTGGGCTCCAGGTTGGAGTGGGCTTCTTCACGCAGGATGTCGTACATCTGCACCAGCGAGGTGCGGTCGCCGACGGCGATGTTGTATACCTGGTTCACGGCCTCGGGATTCTGCGTGAGTGCGGCCCGGATGTTGGCCTGCACGGCGTTGGCCACGAAGGTAAAGTCGCGGGTCTGGCCACCGTCGCCGTTGAGCGTGGGTGCGCTGTTTTCCAGAATGGCGTCGATGAAGAGCGGGATTACGGCCGCGTAGGCCCCGCCGGGGTCCTGGCGCGGGCCGAAGATATTGAAGTAGCGCAGGCCGATAATCTCCATGCCGTAGGTGCGGGCAAACACGTCGGCGTAGAGCTCGTTGGCGTACTTCGTTACGGCGTAGGGCGAGAGCGGCTTGCCGATGCGGTCCTCCACCTTGGGCAGGCCAGGGTGGTCGCCGTAGGTCGAGCTGCTGGCCGCGTACACGAAGCGCTTAATGCCGGCTTCTTTGGCCGCAAACAGCATTTTCACGAAGCCGCCCACGTTTACCTCGTCGGTCGTAACGGGGTCGTTGATAGAGCGCGGCACCGACCCTAGCGCGGCCTGGTGCAGTACAATGTCGATGCCCGCGCAGGCGCGGGCGCAGGCCTCGCGGTCGCGGATATCGCCTTCCTGCACTTCCAGCGCGGCGTTGCCTTCAAACAGGCGCAGGTTTTTGCGGAAGCCGTTGGAGAAATTGTCCAGCACCCGCACCTTTTTGGCGCCGTGCTTCAGCAGGTATTCAACCAGGTTGGAGCCAATAAAGCCGGCCCCGCCGGTGACGAGAAAGCTCAGCTCAGTAATGGGCTGGTCGGTAAAGGGAGTTTCGTACATAAAGCTGTTTTGGCATTGCGAGCGCAACGAAGTGGAGCGCGGCAATCTTTCCTTAATCGTTGTTAATCGTTTGGTTGCCCCTGCTGCCAGAGAGGAAAGCTTGCTGCGCTCCACTTCGTTGCGCTCGCAATGACACACGATTTTAGGCTGACTACCAGCCTAGCGGTTGCCGTACTGCTTCTGGTTGTAGTCCTGGTAGGCGCCGCTGGTCACGTTATCGAGCCATTCCTGGTTGGCCAGGTACCAATCTACGGTCTGGCTCAGGCCCTGCTCGAAGGTCACGCTCGGCTTCCAGCCCAGCTCATTCATGATTTTGCTGGAGTCGATGGCATAGCGCATGTCGTGGCCGGCGCGGTCGGTGACGAAAGTGATGAGCTGGCGCGAGGTGCCGGCCGGCTGGCCGGTTTTCTCGTCCACTACATCGCAGAGCAGCTCGATGAGCTTCAGGTTCTGCCACTCGTTTACGCCGCCGATGTTGTAGGTGTCGCCCAGCTTACCTTGGTGAAACACCGCGTCGATGGCCGTAGCGTGGTCTTTCACGAAAAGCCAGTCGCGCACATTTTCACCCTTGCCATACACGGGCACTTTCTGGCCGGTGCGCAGGCGGTGAATGGCTAGCGGGATGAGCTTTTCGGGAAAGTGGTTGGGGCCGTAGTTGTTTGAGCAGTTGCTCAGCTTAATCGGCAGGCCGTAGGTGTGGTACCAGGCGCGCACAAAGTGGTCGGAGCTGGCCTTGGAAGCCGAGTAGGGCGAGCGGGGGTCATAGGAAGTTTCTTCGGTAAACAGCTCGGGGCCGAAGTCGAGCGAGCCGTATACCTCGTCGGTGCTGACGTGGTAAAACGTATGGCCTTCAAAGCCGTTGGGCTTCCAGAGGTTTTTGGCCGCGTTCAACAGATACACGGTACCCAGCACATTGGTGCGCACAAAAGCCAGCGGGTCGGTGATGCTGCGGTCGACGTGGCTCTCGGCCGCGAGGTGAATCACGGCATCGGGCTCCTCGGTAGCAAACAGCTGGTCAACGAATGCCTGGTCGGCAATGTCGCCCTTGATGAACTTGTAGTTCGGCGCGTGTTCAATATCGCGCAGGTTTTCCAGGTTGCCCGCGTAGGTGAGCGCGTCCAGATTCAGAATCTGGTACCCGGGGTATTTGGTCACGAACAGGCGCACCACGTGCGAACCAATGAAGCCGGCCCCGCCGGTAATGAGAATTTTCATAAAACGTTTGTCATCTTTGAGCTAGCGTCCGCGCAGCGAAGGACCTTACCACACTCGACTGGCTTGGGTTACTAAATCTGACGAACGCAGCCGTGATAAGATGCTTCCTTCGTCAGCCTGGCAATTACTTGCCCAACGTTTCCTGCCATTTCCAGGCGCTGGCCAGCGAGTCGAACAGGGAGGTCGTAGTCTTAAAGTCCAGCACCTCGGCCGATTTTGTAGCGTCGGCGTAGATGGCGGGCACGTCGCCGGGGCGGCGCGGGCCGATTACGTAGTTAAGTTTCTGGCCGCTAGCCTGCTCGAAGGTCTTCACGACTTCGAGCACCGTATTGCCGTGGCCGGTACCCACGTTGAAGGTTTCGACCGCGTCGCTGGCCTTGCGGTCGAGCAGGCGCTGCACGGCCACGATATGGGCCTTAGCCAAGTCTACCACGTGGATGTAGTCGCGCACGTTGGTGCCGTCGGGCGTGTCATAGTCGTTGCCGAAAATAGTCAGCTTCTCGCGCAAACCGGCCGCCGTTTGCGTGATGAAGGGCACCAGGTTGTTGGGCACCCCTAGCGGCAGCTCGCCAATCTTGGCCGACGCGTGCGCCCCGATGGGGTTGAAGTAGCGCAGCAAAATGGTGTGCACCTTGTTGTCGGGCGCGCCGGCCGCGTCGTGCACGATGTCTTCGCACATCTGCTTGGTGCGGCCGTAGGGCGAGCTAGCGGGCTTGGTGGGCGTGGCCTCGGTCACAGGCAGGTGGTCGGGCACGCCGTAGACGGTGCACGACGACGAAAATACCAGATTCTCAACCTTCTTTTCCTGCATCACCTGCAAGAGCGTGATGAGCGAGCCCACGTTGTTGTGGAAGTAGGCTAGCGGCTTCTGCACCGACTCGCCCACCGCCTTGAAAGCCGCGAAGTGAATGACGCCGGCAATGTTGCCCTCGGCCTTAAATACCTGGCGCAGCGCCTCGGCATCGCCGCAGTCGATGCGGTGGCACGGCACCTCACGGCCCAGAATGGCCTGGATGCCCGCCAGCGCCGACTCCTGCGAGTTGCTGAAATTATCGATGATAATCGGCTCGTAGCCCGCCTGCGCCAGCTCGACTACGGTGTGCGAGCCGATGTAGCCGGCCCCGCCGGTAACCAGAATTTTGCTCATAGCTAACTCGTTTTTCATTGATGGTTTTCGTTACCGTTTCGCGTTTCTGCCCAGGCCGAAAACGAAAAACTGCTACCGCAAAACCGGCTTACAGGCTCCAGTAGTGGAGTTCTTCCATCGGCTTGGTGCGATACAAGCCCTTGATGTCAACCAGCACGGCATTGTCGGCCGTGATGGACCGGAAGTACGCCTCGTCCTTTTCCAGGTAGGGCTTGTGGCTCACGGCCACAATCACGGCATCGTAGTCCTTGCGGATTTTATCGGGTGCGGTAAGGCGGAAGCCGTACTCGTGGTGCAATTCATCGGAGTTGGCGTGCGGGTCCACGATGTCCACATTCACCGAGAAGTTTTTCAGCTCCTGAATCACATCGGCCACCTTCGAGTTGCGGATGTCCTCCACGTTTTCCTTAAAGGTTGCGCCCATCACCAGCACGCGGCTCTTGGCCACATCCTTGCCGCGCTTAATCATCATCTGCACCGTTTTGCGGGCGATGTAGGCCCCCATGTTGTCGTTGGTGGTGCGGCCGCTCAAAATAACCTTGGCATCGTAGCCCAGCTCTTTGGCCTTGTAAGTCAGGTAGTAGGGGTCCACGCCGATGCAGTGGCCGCCCACCAAGCCGGGGCTGAACTTGAGGAAGTTCCACTTGGTGCCGGCGGCTTCGAGCACCTCGTAGGTGTTGATGTTCATGCGGTCGAAAATCATCGACAGCTCGTTCATCAGGGCGATGTTGACGTCGCGCTGGGTGTTTTCGATAATCTTGGCGGCCTCGGCCACCTGAATGCTGCTGGCGCGGTGCACACCGGCCTTCACCACCAGTTCGTAGACTTTGGCGATGGTGTCGAGGCTCTCGTCGTCGCAGCCAGCCACCACCTTTACAATGCTCGTGAGGGTGTGCTCCTTGTCGCCGGGGTTGATGCGCTCGGGCGAATAGCCGACCTTAAAATCGCCCTTGGCGAAGCTCAGGCCCGAGAATTTCTCCATCACCGGAATGCAGTCCTCCTCGGTGCAGCCGGGGTACACGGTGCTTTCAAACACCACGTAATCACCCTTCTTCAGCACCTTGCCCACCGAGCCCGAGGCGCCGAGCAGCGGCTTGAGGTCGGGCTGGGCGTGCTCGTCGATGGGCGTAGGCACGGCCACGATAAAGAACTTGGCCTCGCGCAGCACGTCGAGCGAGTCGGTAAACGTGATGTCGGTACCCGCAAAGGCCGAGCTGTCGAGCTCGCCGCTAGGGTCCTGGTGGTTGCGCATCATCTCCACGCGGCCCGCGTTGATGTCGAAGCCGATAACCGAGAGTTGCTTGGCAAATTCGAGGGCGATGGGCAGGCCCACGTAGCCGAGGCCAATCACGGCCAGCTTGGCTTCTTTGCGGAGGAGTTCGTCGTACACTTCTTTAGAGTTAGGAGTTAGTAATTATGAGTTATGAGTTGGCCGTTAGCGAGATAACTTCTTCACTCACAATTGACACCGATTTTTTATCGGGGCTAAGCAGGTACTGTTCGCCCGTTTCGGGGCAGCTGGCCCGGCCACTTTCGTCGAAGGCTAGCCGGTGGCCGGCGGCGCTCAGCCAGCCGTGCTGCCGGGCGGGCGTGCCGTAGACGAGCGCATGGGCCGGAACGTTGCGCGTGACGACGCTGCCGGCGCCCACAAACGCGTAGCGCCCGAGCCGCACGCCGCACACCACGGTCGCATTGGCCCCGATGCTGACGCCCTGCTCCAAGTACGTAGGCTGGTAGTGGCCAGCCCCCGGCGCGGCACGGCGGCGCGCGGGTTTTTCACGTTGGTAAATACCACCGAGGGGCCCAGAAAAACGTCGTCTTCGCACACCACGCCTGCGTAGAGGCTCACGTTGTTTTGCACCTTCACGTTGCGGCCCAGCGTCACCCCATCGGCCACAAACACGTTTTGGCCCAGCGAGCAGCTTTCGCCCAGCACCGCCCCCGCCGCCAGGTGGCAAAAGTGCCAGATGCGACTGCCCGCCCCCACGCGGCAGCCCGCGTCGAGCACGGCGGTGGGGTGAGCGTAGAAATCGGCAGCGGGTTCGGCCACGGGTCGGGAAAAAGCAATTGCGCCTGCAAAGGTAACAGGCCGGGCGGGGTTGGGCGGACGGGGCGTATTTTTGAAAAGCAAAAGCTTCCGGGCCCTAACTACCTGCTTTTATGGGGCTGCCCGCTTTCAAAATCGACGCGCCCGGCTGCGTATCGCCCGAGGACTATCTACGCCTGGAGGCGGAAACGAAGCGCCCAGCGCGTGCAGGTGCTCAATGCCAGCCCCGATTTGTCGGCGGTGTGCGGGGAAGCGGAGTTTAATCGAACCAAGACGCCCGAAAACCCGCTTAACCCCACGCTTACCGCGGAAGTGCCATGCTGCCGCTGGCCGCCCTTTACCGCGGCGTGCCGCTGGAAGGCTAGCCCGCTGGTGCTAGGGCCGCCACGAGGCCGCCGAGTCGGGCGGGGCAAACTGCCGGGCCAGTAGTACTACCCGGGCATCTTCATAGAGCACGCGGTAGCTGGGGTCGGCGCAGAGCTGCGCGGCGGCACGCTTGCCCTCGGCCGGCGAGAGCGGCCAGGCACCGCGCTCGTCAGGCTCGCGCAGCAGGGCCACGAGCCGGGCCGTGCGCAGCACCGGAAACAGAAACAAGTTGCGCCGGTCGGTGAGATGCGGCACCAGGGTCGAGGAAGCGCTGAGCGGCACTCCGGCCGGCACCCTGGCCAGCGCCGCCCGCAGCGCCGCACGGTCGGCATAAGCCGGGCGGTAATGGCTGCCAATGAGAAAGTTGGTGGTGCTGCGGTCGTACCAGGTGCTGCGCCTGGTATAGAGCGTGACCACCGTAAAGAGCACCACGCCGGCCAGCGCCCAGAGCCAGCGGTGAGCGCTGGCCGGGCGGCGGCTAGCCAGGGCATCGGCCACGGCCAGGGTCAGCACCGGCGCTATCTCGACGGAGTACTGATAGTTAATTCCCCAAAAGCCGGCATCATTGGCCAATACTTTCTGGCCAATGATGGGCACCAGCATGAGCGCATACCAGGGGCGGCGCGGCAGCGCCCAGCCGCCCGAAAGCAGCAGGCCCACCCACAGCTCCAGCTTGATGTAGTCGTAGGCCGTATCGGGCAGCGTGTTGGTGAAGAGCACGTTCCAGAGCACGCCGGGGTGCGTGAGCAGGTGCCCGGCAATGCCCGGCAGCGAGGAGCCGAACTGGCCGTAGCGGGCGAGCTGGGTATAGGGCCGGTGAGTAGTATCGAGGGCCGGCATGAGGTAGCGCGTCACCGCTACGAAGTAGCCCAGCGCCAGTACCACGCCTACAGCGGCCCGCCACACCACCGCCCGGCGCGGCCAGTGCTGCCAGGCCAGCCCCAGCAGCACAAAGGCTAGCCACAGCGCCAGGTTTTCTTTGCTGAGTACGCTGAAAGCCGCCGCTAGCCCCGCCCGGCCCCAGCGCCCCTGGGCCACCCAGCGGGCCAGCCAGGGCAGGACCATCGCGACCAGCACATTATCGTGAAAATCGAACCCTAGCGCCGAGAAAAGCGCCCATTGGCTGCCCAGAAAAGCCAGCGCCCAGTTGGCCAGCGCCTCGCTAGCCCCCACCGAGCGGGCATAGCGCCGGGCACCTTCCAGCCCCACCAGCAGCGCCCCGATTTGCAGCAGCAGCAGGGCCCACACCGGGCCCACCAAGTAGTAGAGCGGCACCGCCAGGGCCGGCGTCAGGCTGAAGTGATTGGCCAGGAAGGCGGTGGGCGGCGCATCGGGTAGCAGCGTAACGCGGGGCGCCCGCAGGTGCGCAAAGTCGGTGACGGCCTGCGCCTCGTAGCCCATATCGAGCGCACCCGTGCGAAAATTCACCTGATTCACCAGCGATACCAGGCTGTAAATCAAGGTAAAAAGCAGCAGCAACGCGAGTTGCGGTCGGACGCGCAGGGCAGGGAGAGCAGTAGCAGGCATAGGCACGGGTAGAAGGCAGCAAGCAATAGCGTTGCTATTGACTCACTGGCTGCTGGTGGCAACGGCGCTTCAAAGTTGGGGCTGAAGTGCAGGCGATGCTGGCAGTTGGTGGCGCGGCCAAGCTTATTGCCTGCCGCTAGGTGGCAACGCGCGGTCGATATAGGGCCAATAATGGACCTCAAGTGCCCGACAGCCGCCCTACCTTTGTCACAGGTCTTTTACCTAGCAAGCTCTTTTTTATGCACCTCGCATTTTCTACTCAGTTAGCCAGATTATTCACCTTTTCGGCGCTCGGCCTAGGACTTCTACTCGGCAGCGGCTGCTCCAAAACTAGTGCGGAGGAGAAAGACGTATTGACGAGCAACGATTTTGACCACCTCGACGGCTGGGTAGGTGATGTGCCTTCGCTTACTCGCGAAAAGGCCCATTCGGGTGCTTACAGCATCGTAGTGCAGCCCGGCATAGAGTACGGACTGGGCTACAGCAACCCGCTGGGGCGCCTTAGCACGATGCGGCCCGATAAAATTCGCATTAGCGCCTGGGTAATGCGCACCGGCGACCAGAACGCGGCTAAGCTGGTGGCGGAGATAAAAGACCCGGCTACCGGCGCCAAAGCCCTGTGGGAGGCCATCGACCTGGGCAAGGAAGTGCCGAAGCTCAATGAGTGGAAGCACATTGAGCATGTAATTACGGTGCCACCAACCGTGTCGGCTACCAGCCGCATCATGGTGTATATGTGGGGCGCCGGGGCAGGCCAGCCCACTTACCTCGATGACCTCACGCTGAGCCAAGTAGCTAAGTAAATCAGCGCGCCAGCCAGGCCTTATCTGGGGCCGCGCCGCGGGCCGAGGGGCTAGCGGCGGCACCCGTTACCGTATCCGATGAAATCTCTGTTAGTGGTTTTGTTTACGCTCGTCCTGGCGTTGGTGGTCGTAAACAAAACCGCCAAATGGGACCACGCCGACGTGCTGGTCTGGGATACGGCCGGCTACTACCAGTACCTGCCCAGCCAGTTTATCTACCACGACCAGGGCAACGGCACCTACACGGCCTACGCCCGGCAGCAGTACCGCCCCGAGCTGGATAATCGCTACGTGCTTATTGCTGCCCCCAACGGCGGGCACGTCATCAAGTATCCGCTAGGAATGAGTCTGTTCTACGCGCCTGCCTTTTGGGTAGCGCACGGCCTAGCCCTAGCGGGCGCAACGAGCAGGCCCGACGGCTTTTCTTCATCCTACCAGCACGCTATTCAACTCGGCAGCCTATTATGGGCCATGCTGGGGCTGTGGGTGTTGCGGGGCGTGCTGCGGCGCTACTTTGATGACCTGACTACGGCGGCGACGCTGCTGGCTATCGGGCTGGGCACCAACTTCTTCTGCTACGCCAGCTACGAGTCGCCCATGTCGCACGGCACGTTATTTATGCTCAATGCCGTGCTGCTGGGCCTGACGGGGCAGTGGCTAGCCCACTTTCGCCGGCGCGACGCGCTGGGCTTGGGCCTGGTGCTGGGCCTGCTCACGCTGGTGCGCTTTACCGAAGCCTGGAACGTGCTGGTGCCGGCCCTGTGGGGGCTGACTTCGGGGGCGGCGGTGCGCGGCCGGGCGCGCGACTTGTGGCAGCACAAAGGGCAAGTGGCCCTAGCGGCGGGCGTAGCGGGCGCGCTGCTGCTCGGCCAGCTGCTCTACTGGCACCACTACGGCGGTGCCTGGCACATTGACACTTATCCCGACGAGCACTTCGATTTTGCCCACCCGCACCTACGCGAGGGCCTGTTTAGTATCCGCAAGGGCTGGCTGACTTACTCGCCGCTGATGGGGCTGGCGCTGCTCGGCATCCTGGCGCTGCGCGGGCCGGCGCGGGCGGCCCTGCCGGTGCTGCTGGCGTTGCTGCCGCTGGTGCTGTGGGTCACGTATTCGTGGTGGGACTGGGGCTACGGGGGCAGCTTTGGGGCCCGGCCGCTCATCAGCCTCTACCCGCTGCTGAGCTTGCCCCTGGCGGCGCTGCTGGAGCGGGCCTTCCGGCGGCGCTGGGCCGGGGTGCTACTGGGGGTGCTGCTCGTGCTGGGCGTGGCCCTCAACCAATTGCAGACCTGGCAGTATTACCGCGGTATCCTGCACTGCTGCGACATGACGGCCACCTGGTACCGCGAGCGGTTTTTCTGGCTTGATTGGCCACCAGTCCCGCCCAAGCCAGGCAGCTAATCATCTTTAAGACAAGCGCTTAGCTGCTGCTTATTCGACCCGCACAGATTGACGCTGCCGCACGAGCACCTGGGCCGGGTCGTTCGACTCCAGACTAACGTCCAGCACGTAGGTGCCGGGCTTATCGGGACAATGCAGGGGCAGCACCTGGGTCCAGGCGCCCCGCACATCTACCTCGAGCGGCGAGCTGGTGACTTCGGTTGGCACTTCGTAGGTGGGGTCGAGGATGAAGCGGGTGCTGAGCCGGAGGCTAGCCGGTGCGTTTAAGCCAGCGTGTAGGAGCTGGCCGGCCGGGGCAGTGAGCCGCACCACCACGGTGCGCGCGCGGCTAGCCCGCAGCGCGCGCGGAATCTCCACTATCTGCAGCTTAGTGGCTTGAGCTACGGCGGCCAGGTAGGGCGCCGCGTCGGGGCCAGCCGGGGGGCTGGTGACCAGCAGGCGATAAGGCGTGGCTGGCAGGCGGAAATACCGGGCTGGTAGCTCCGGCAGCGGGCTCGTATCCCAGGGACCGAGAAATAAGTTGTTGTTTTGGCCAGCGGCTAGCTTCTCGGCCTCCGGCACAATAAGCACGGTGCGCGCCGAGTCGGGGCTAGGCAGCGTGCTTACCAGCATCGACTCGTAGGCGGCGGCCCACAGTGTACCGTTGGTGGCGCGCTGGTTGTGCGGGTCGGCGGTGGCCTCGCCCATTATGAATTTGCGCTCCGGAAACTGCCGGGTATAATTCAGCACCCGCGTCAGCCAGCGCTGGTGCTGCACGTAGGGCTCGCTCAAGTGCTGGATGAAGCCTAGCCGGGCCAGCATCACCACCGTGAGCACTAGCGCCGCCGCCCGGCTGCTCGCCGGCCGCGCCAGCAAAGCGGGCAGCACCTCCACGCAAAACGGGATGAGCAAGGCCACGGCCAGCGGCAGCAGCAGGTTTTCAAAATACACCAAGTCCTGCTCGCCCGGGTACGAGGTGCACACAATGGCCAGGTACACGGTGCCGAACGCCACCAGCCACAACCAGCGCAGCCGCGCGCCGGGCGCGCGGCCGGCCGTGAGCCAGGCCAGGCCGCGCCCGGCGGGCCACAGGTAATATACAGTGAGCAGGCCTAGCAGCACCGGCAGCGCGGCCAGCGTACCCCGGCACATCACCAGCAGCTGCGTAAAGCTTGGGTTGTCAAAAAAATGCAGCAGCGCGCCGATGGTAGGCGTCGTCAGGCGCTGCGCCTCGTAGGAGCCGGGCGGGATGGTAGCGGTGCGGTACCAATACGTGAGCACCGCCAGCAGTATCGGCACATAGTAGAGGCCATCGCGCCACCGCCGATTCAGCAGCCAGTCGTAGACCCATAGAAAGCCGAACGGCAGCAGCATCAGCGGGTGCCCAAAGATGATGACGGGCACCAGGGCAATTAGCGCGATGGTAGAAAACCGGCGGCGCAAGGGCGCCTGCCCACTAATGCCGGCGTAGTAAAACAGCAGGATTGCCAGGCTCTGGGGTAGCTCCGACTGCGCCCAGTAGAAGGTGCGGGCCGCCACCAGCGCGTAGAGCAGCGGCACGGCCAGCGCCACCCGCTCGTTGCGCAGCCACCGGGCGCACAGCCCGAAGATGCCCGCGTAGTACACGGCAAATGACAGCGAATAGAGGCGCAGCAGCACGCCCACCGGCGCATGCAGCCAGGTACCCAATAGCGGCAAGATTTGCGTCAGCCCCGCTACAAAGCGCCGGTTCTGAATAAAAAAATCGCCGTAACGCATGAAGAAAAACAGCTGGTACGCCAGGTCGGCGTAGGCCACCCGCTCCCGCCGATACCAGTCGGCCAAGACGGCCAGCCCCAGCAACACAAACCACCCTAGCCACATCGGCCAGCGCTTCGAAAAATTACGCGCGAGTAACATCAGGCAAAGAGCACGCGGGATAAAGGGAGAAAGCAGCCAACTTAGCAGGGAGCCGGGCCGGCCAAAGATAGACGGGCCTAAACCCGATAGTCGGGGCGCCAGCCTTCGGGCGGCATGGCCTACTTTGCGAGGTCATACACCGCATGAACCTTGCGCCCATCGACCCACTGCTGATACACCTCAAAGTAGAAATAGCGGTCGCGAAAGGCGCGGTAGCCGGGAATGCGGAAGTTGGTGAGAAAGTAATCGGCCTGCTCGGGGGTATCGACGAAGTGCAGACGGTCGCGCTGCGCGGGGGCAGCAGCCACAGGTTTAGCGGAGCGCCGCTAGGGCCGGGCGCGAACACCTTGAGGCTCGGGCGCGCATCGTGAGCCGCCACAAATTCCAGGTCGCGCCGGTAGCCCAGGCCCCAGTAATCCATCTCAAACCGGTGCTCCACGTTGGGGCCAGCCAGTGCATTAAAGTACACGTTTTCAAGCGGATGGGCGCGCACCATCTCGACCGCGACAAACCCTAAGCTCAAGGCCGTGCCGACGTAGAGCAGCTGGCGCCAGCCAGCCCAGGGCGCCCGCCACCGGGCGGCGGCCACCCACCCACGCAGGGCTAGCAGCAGGAAGGCTGGGTAAATGAAATAGAGCTGCCGCCAGCCATCGTAGAGCACCGAGTGCAACAGAATAACGGCGAGCAGCGGGCCGGCAAAAAACCCCAGAAAAAAAACATCCTGCATCCCCTGCTCATCGGCCCACAGGCGCCAGTGCTGCCGCAGCAGCTGGTAGCCCGCTAGCCCCAGCCCCAGCAGCGCGGCGGCCAGGTAGAGCACGGGCGTGGTAATACCCAGCCACACCAGCGCATAGTGCCAGGGCAAATCGGTAGCGTGAATGTCGGCGCCGTTATAGAGTACCGTGCCCGTCCACCGGAACGTGCGCATGTTGTCGAATGCTTCCAGAAAATTTTGCAGCGGCGCCGGCCAGAGGTAGGGCCAGAGCAGCAGCACCAATCCAATAAGCAGGGCACTGTAAATTAATACATTAACGATTAATTGCTTCCAGTAGACCTCCCCGCGCAGCCCGCGCCAGGCTAGCAGCCCCAGCGTGTAGAGTGGCAGCAAAATGCCCATAATCCGCACATCGATGGCCAGCGCGCAGGCTAGCGCGTGCCAGGCCGCCCGCCCCGGCGTGGGGCGCAGCAGAAAGCGCACGCCCGTGTTCATGGCAATAGCAAACAAGGCCATGAACACCGCATCCTTGTCATTATAAAACGACTCGGCAAACAGCCTCGGCGACAGCAGCAGCCACAGCGCGGCCAGCAGCCCCAGGCGCCAATCGCGAAAGCGCCGCGCCGCCAGCTGATACACGGCCACTAGGCCCCCAAAACACACCAAAAAGGTGCACAGGTGCCGAAACAGGTACTTATCGCCCGCGTCGGTAATAGCGAATAGCTGCTCCAGTAAGCTCACCGGCGTCTCAAACACGACGCCGTAGTCGCGGTCCTTATACTCAGCCAGGGGAGTGGTGAAGGGCGCAAAATCGGGGTGGCTGGCTACCCAGTCCGGGGCTAGCGGCTCGGCCAGGTGCCGGAGCGTAACCATGCCGTTGTCGCGGCTTATCTGCTCATCAATGGAGATGCCATAATCGGTAAACAGCAGCAGGCCCAGGCCTAGCACCAGCGCGAAAAAGGCCGGCATCAGCCAGCGCCGGGCCGGCGAGGTTGCGGTCAGATTTATCATTTAATCCTGGTGGTAGTGCTGCACGAAATAGAGCGGGCGGTTTTGGTTTTCGCGGTAAATGCGGAAGACGTACTCGCCCATTATGCCCAAAAAAAGCAGCTGAATAGAGCCCAGAAAATACAAGCTCAGGCCCAGCGACGACCAGCCCAGCATAGCCACGCCGCGCAGCTTGCTGATTACCACGTACATGCCGGCTAGCATAAACACGATGATGCCGAGCAGTCCGGTGTAGAGGCAGATTTTAATGGGCAGGTCGGAGAAGGAAAACAGCGCATCGAGGGCCAGGGCAAACAGGCGCTGGTACGACATCTTGGGCAGGGTGCCATCGGGCCTGGCCTCGCGGGCGTAGGGCAGGCTCACCTGCCGAAAGCCGATGAAAGAGCGCAGGCCGGGCAGGTAGCGGTTTTTTTCCTGCAAGGACAGAAACGCCGTGAGCGCCCGGCGGTTCAGCATCGAGAAGTTGCCGACGTTATCGGCCTCCCGCAGCCGGGAAAAGTTGCGGAAGATGCCATGAAAGCTTTTAATGAGCAATTGGCGACCCCAGCCCTCGGCGCGGTCGGTGCGCTGGCCATATACCACGTCGCAGGTATCGTAGCGCAGCAACTCCCACATGCGCGGCAGCAGCTCGGGCGGGTCCTGGAGGTCGCCGTCCATCATGGCCACAAACTGGCCCTGGGCCGCGTGCAGGCCGGCCGTGTAGGCCGCCTGGTGCCCAAAGTTGCGCGAAAGGCACAGCACCTTAAGCCGGGGCTCGGCGGCGCGCAGGGCTAGCAGCCGGGCCAGGGTACGGTCGCGGCTGCCATCATCGACGCAGATAAGCTCAAAGTCTGGGGTCACCGCTGCCAGGGCCGCCAGGCACCGGGCCACCAGCGTATCAATCAAATCTTCCTCGTTATAGACCGGAATAACGACCGAAAGGAGCGGAACAGGCATAGCCGTAAAGGTATAGCCCCTGCGCTGGAACGCCCAAGCTAAGCTGCTGGCAATATATTTGCCGGCCCCACCGCCGCATTTTGCGGTCGGCCCCCGCTTCTTTCTCCGCTCATGTCAGCTCTTACCAACGACGCAACCCACTATATCGGCGACGAGCTGGCGCTCTTTGAGCACGCCACGCGCTGGAAAGCCTACTATGGCGCCCGCCTGCGGCCTTTTTTGAAAGGCCGGGTGCTGGAAGTTGGCGCCGGCATTGGGGGCACCACGCGCACCCTCTGCGATGGCAGCCAGGCCGACTGGCTGTGCCTGGAGCCCGACGCGGCCTTGGCGGGCCGCATCGCCGAGCTGCTGCGCGCCCACGAGCTGCCCGCCTGCTGCCGCCTGCACGTAGGCGTGCTCGACGACCTGCCCGCTAGCGAGGGCTTGTTCGACGCCATTCTGTATATTGATGTGATTGAGCACATTGAGGATGACGCGGCCGAGCTACGGCGGGCCTATGACCGTTTGGCACCCGGTGGGGCCATTCTCATCGTGGTGCCGGCCCACCAGTGGCTGTTCAGTCCATTCGACCAAGCTATTGGGCATTTTCGGCGCTACTCGCGGCCTATGCTGCGGCGGGTGTTGCCGGCCGGCAGCCGCATCCAGCAATTACTTTACCTCGATAGCGTGGGCCTACTGGCCTCGGCGGCTAATAAGCTACTGCTGCGCCAAACCTACCCCACGCTAGCCCAGATAAAATTTTGGGACAGCACGATAGTACCCGTGTCGCGCCTGGCCGACCGCGTGACGGGCTTTGCGCTAGGCAAGTCGGTGTTGGCCGTGGTGCAAAAACCCTGATTCCAAGCCTGCTAGCCGCCCAGCAGCCCGTACTTAAGAATGCAGAAAATGGCTCGAAAACCATCGCGCCAGCCTATTTTCTTGCCCTCGGCGTAGGTGCGGCCGTAGTAGCTGATGCCTACTTCGTAGATGCGCACATTGGGCACCCTGGCCACCTTGGCCGTCACCTCGGGCTCGAAGCCGAAACGCTTTTCTACCAGATTCATATTCTGAATAATATCGCGCCGGAAGAGTTTGTAGCAGGTTTCCATGTCGGTCAGGTTCAGGTCAGTGACCATGTTTGACAGGAAAGTGAGGATGGCGTTGCCGATGCTGTGCCAGAAAAACAGGATGCGATGCGGCTGCCCACCCATGAAGCGCGAGCCATAGACCACGTCGGCAAAGCCCTTGAGAATAGGCTTGAGCAACAGGTTATACTCCTCGGGGTCGTATTCGAGGTCGGCATCCTGAATGATGACGTAGTCGCCGGTAGCCGCCCGAATGCCGGTGTGCAATGCCGCCCCTTTGCCTTGATTTACCGCGTGTTCCATCAGTCGCAGGTTCAGCTCGGGATAGGTGGCCGCGTACTGCCGGATAACCTCGCCCGAGTTATCCGTCGAGCAGTCGTTGACCAGGATTATCTCCTTGGCAATATCTTGGGTAAGGCGCAGCCCGCGCAGCAAATCCAGAATCTGGTGGATGGTCCGCGCCTCGTTGTAAACGGGCACCACAATGGACAGGGTGTCGAATTTAACCAAAATCGTAAGCGGATTAAGCCGGCCAAAGATAGCCGCGCGCCAGCCATACGCACCCGCCAGCCCCCAAATCGGGCTTACATTTGGCGCAGTGTGCCCCATCGCTTTCCCAAGTTTAACCATGCGATTTTCTACTGCTTGCCGGCTGCTTTGCTTCCCGGCTTTTGGGCTGCTGAGTGCCTGCGGCGGCCCTGGCCCCACCGCGCCCGACGCGGCCGTGCTCATGGACAACGACTTTGAGCACAGCGCCGGCTGGGGCGGCGTGGCGCAGCCCTCGCTCACTACGGCCAAAGCCCACGGCGGGCGCGTGGCCGTGCTGGCTAGCCCCGAAGTGCCGTTCAGCTACACCTTTGCGCGCACCCTGGAGGAGCTTAGCCCTGGTAAGGTGCCGCAGCAGCTGGAGCTTACGGGCTGGGTGCTGCGCACGGCAGCCGGCAGCACGGCCCGCCTCGTGGTGCAGGTCGATGCCAGCCCGACCGACGAAACGCGGGTCTTTTACACCGCCTTGCCGGTGGCCGAGGCCGTGCCCAAGTTTGGCGAGTGGACGGCCGTGAAGCTGCCCTTTACCCTGCCCGCCACGGCCGCCGGCGCCAACCGCCTCAAGGTGTATTTGTGGAACGACGCCGGCACCTCGCCTACTTACCTCGACGACGTGGCGCTGCGGCGCGTGGGACCCTAGCGGCCGTTTTTCTTTCGCTTTTTTCGATTCGCTTTCGCTATGCCTGCTCGCTCGCTGGCTTCTCCCGCCGCGCGGGCCCCTTGGTCGCTGGGGGCGCTGCTGGTGCTGTTTATTCTGATGGTGCAGGTGCGCCTGTGGGTGCCCTATTGGGACACGCACAACGTGCTGGCCATCCTGAGCTGGGACTCGATGGGGTATTACCTCTACCTGCCGGCCCACTTTATTTACCACGACCTGGGGCACCAGGCCTTCGTGGCCGACATCATGCGCGAGTACGGGCCCAGCAGCTCGTTTTACCAGGCCTTTCAGGTGCCGGGCGCGCCCGCCGGGCAGCTCGTGATGAAGTACACGATGGGCCTGGCCGTGCTCGAAACGCCGTTTTTCTGGCTGGGGCACTGGGCGGCGGGCTGGCTAGGCTATCCGCAGGATGGCTTTTCGGCGCCCTACCAGGTGGCCATTGCCTTCGGCGGCATGCTCTACGCGCTGCTGGGCATGGGGCTGCTGCGCCGGGTGCTGCTGCGCTACTATCCCGATGCGGTGGTGGCCCTGGTGCTCGTGACGCTGCTGCTGGGCTCCAATTTTCTGGAGTACGCGGTGTTCGACGTGGCCATGACCCACAACTACCTCTTTGCCGGCTACGCGCTGCTGCTGTGGCTTACGGTGCGCTGGCACGAGCGGCCGAGCCGGGCGGGTGCCTTCGCCATCGGGCTCACGCTGGGGCTGCTGGTGCTCATCCGGCCCTCCGAGGCGGTGGCGGCGGTGGTGCCGGTGCTGTGGGGCGTGGGTAGCCTGGCCGCCGCCCGCCAGAAGCTGGCGCTGCTGCGCCAGCGCTGGCCCGATGTGGCGCTGCTGGCCCTGGGCGGCCTGCTGGGCGCGCTACCACAGGCGCTGTACTGGCACTGGGCCACGGGGCACTGGCTGTTTTACAGCTACGGCGACCAGCACTTTAGCTTTCTGAAGCCGCATTTACTGAAAGTGCTGTTCAGCTTCCGCAAGGGCTGGCTGGTGTATTCGCCGTTGTTAATTTTAGTGCTGGCGGGCTTCGGGCCGCTGTGGCGGCGGCACCGGGGGCTGGCCGTGCCGGCGCTAGCCTATTTCCTGCTGAATCTGTGGGTGGTGTCGGCCTGGGACATCTGGTGGTATGGCGGCAGCCTGGGGCAGCGGGCGCTGGTGCAGAGCTACGCCGTGCTGGGCCTGCCCTGGGCGGCGGCCGTGGCCTGGGTGCTGGCGCCCGGCCGGGCGCGGCTGTGGCAGGCCACGGCGGCCGTGGCAACCGTGCTGCTCATCGACCTCAACCTCTTGCAACACTGGCAAATACAAAACGCCATTATCGACGCCGAGGACATGAACCGGCGCTATTACTTCGCCATCTTTGGCAAAATATCGCCCACTCAGGCCGACTATGCGCAGCTCGACGTGCCGGCTAGCCTGCCCCGCGCCGAGCGCCACTACCGGCCCCGCTCGCTGGGCAAGCTCGACTTCGACCAGCTGCCCGCCGATGCTGCCACCGGCATCAGCGCCGGGCAGGGCTACTACAGCCGGCAGTCGTTTCACGCCGACGGGAGCCACGCCTATAGTCCGGCTTTCACGGTGGCACTGGGGGCCGCCGGCTTGCACGGCGGCGAGTACGTGCGCGCCGCCTGCCGGGTATTCTCCGACTACGGTGCCTGGGGCAACAAGCTGGTAATGAGCGTAGAGCGCAACGGCCAGAACCTGGCCTGGTACGGCGCCCGCCTCCAGAACCCCGGCTGCCGGAACCTTACCTGGAACCACATCTACTTCGACGCGCCCCTGCCCGCCGACGTGCTGCCCACCGACGTGCTCAAGGTGTACACCCTCAACGAAAACGGCGCCGGCTGCTTCGTCGATGACGTGGAAGCCACGGCGATGGAGGAAAAATCAGAGTGAGTAGTGAGCTATAAAACCCGGCTGTCATTGCGAGCCGGCGAAATAATGATAGCCAAGTTGCTACTCACCAGCTATTTCCCCGGCTTCAGCACCACGTAATCGCCAACGTAATCGGGCACCACCTGCTCGACGTAGCCGGCCGGCAGCAGCCAGCGTTGCAGCAGCTGATGCGCCGGCTGGCCTTTTTGCGCGGGGTACACCACGAATATCGCCGCCGGGTAGCGCTGCCGGAACGCCCGCACCTCGGCCGGCGTGGGCGCGGGCCGGAGGGCCAATGAATCGGGGTGCTCCTGGGCTAGCAGCAGCGTGCGCAGCACTGGCTCGTGGGCAAAGGCCGCAAACGTGGCAGCCGGCACCCGCGAGAGGTAGCCGCCGCGCAGCGCTTTGCCGTGCACAGTCTGGTAAAACAGCTCCTGCGCATCCATGTGGCCCACTTGCCGGTAGCCGTCGAGCAGTCCCAGCGGAATGGGAAATACGACCGGGCTGGCGCTGGCAGCCACCACGCGGTAAGCCGTGGGCACGTCGGCCGCCCGGATGAGCGGGTAGGCCGTGGGCTGAAACTCGACCAGCACGCCCAGCAGCAGCGCCCCGGCCACCACCCAGCGGCCGGCCGCCGGCCAGCGCCGCAGCCAACCATCGAGGCCAATGCTGGCCGCCAGCGGCAGCAGCAGCGAAGCCAGCATGACGTAGCGCACGGGGCAGCGAATGTTGTTGATAAACGGCACAAAGTGCACGATGCTCGTGGGCATCCGCAGCAGGTCTTTACCCTGCCAGCGCAGCTCGGGCATGGTGAGCAGCACAAACAGCGCCAGCAAAAACCAGAACGGCCGGGTTTCGGCGGGCGGGCGGGGCGCGGCGGCGGGGCGCCGCCACGCCGCTACTGCCAGCCCCAGCGCCAGCAGCGGCAGCAGATAACCCAAAAACGACACATTCTCGGTAGAAGCCGGATTATGGAAGCGCGGGCTTTGCCAGAGAGCCCGCGTGGCGGGGGTGGCTAGCCAGCGGCTGCCATTGGGCGGCACCACGTAGCCGGCCAGGTCGCCGCCCCACCACACGCCCGCCTTATCGTCGAGCCCAACCAGCGCCAGGCCCCGCGAAATGAAGTGCCCTAGCACGAAAATCGCCACCAGCGCCGCCCAGGGCTGCCAGCGCCGCCAGCTGATAGCGCCCAGCCGCCAGGCCCACCACGCGGCGTAGCCCGCCGAAAACCACAGCAGGCCCGCTAGGGTGTAATAATCACTCAGCAAGGTTATTAGCAATAAAAAAATGGCCCACGCCACCTGCTGCCGGCTGCGCACGCGCGGCACCCAGCGGCCCGGCTCAAAAGTCAGCCCGTCCAGAAACGCCATGATATAGAAAGGCACGGTGGCCGTAAGCAGCACGTGGTAGTGCTCGGGCCAATGCGCCAGCTTGAAGGGCGAAAACGCGAACGCGAACCCCACCAGCCCACACAGCAGCGGCTGCCGCACCCAGCGCCCAGCCAGCCGCGCTGCCCCTACGCCGCTCAGCACGAAGCTCAGCAGCAGGCCCAGGTTCACGGCCCAGAACTCCTGGTGCAGCGCCAGGTTGAGCACCCCCAGCACCGGCGTGTAGGTGTGCAGCCACAGGCTGGTGCCCTGCGGGTAGAGCAGCAGCGGCGTATAAAATGGATTGTGGCCGGCCGCCGCCTGGCGCTGAAAATTCCAGACGTTCCAGATGTACTGGTTGGCGTCGCTGTGCGGATTGCCCACGAAGGCCGTGCTCCACTCGCGCCCCAGCGGCCACGAAAACCAGCCATACAGCGCCGCGTAGGCTAGCCCGGCCAGCAGCAGGCCGCGCCCGCGCAGGGTGTTAGTGGGGCTGGCAGAAGGGAAATTTGGCATTCCAGAAAGGGGCTAGCCACCCGGCCCGGCCCCAACAAAAGTAGCCGTAGCGCGGTAGCTAGCTTTGCGCTTATCTCCTTTTCGCCGTTAGCCATGCCCGTCGCCCGTCCCTTCAATTTTCAGCAGTGGATTGCTGAGCACCGCCATTTGCTGAAGCCGCCCGTGGGCAACCAGCAGGTTTTCAAGGATAACAAAGACTTTATCGTGATGGTGGTGGGCGGCCCCAACGCCCGCAAGGACTACCACGTGGATGAGGGCGAGGAGCTATTCTGGCAGCTCGAAGGTGAGATGACCGTCAAGATTATCGAGGATGGCCGGCCGGTAGACATCATTATCGGCCCCGGCGATATGTTTCTGCTGCCGCCCGGTGTGCCGCACTCGCCGCGCCGCCCGGCCGGCACCGTGGGCCTGGTGCTGGAGCGCTACCGCACGGCCGGCGAGCTCGACGGCTTCCAGTGGTACTGCGAAAACTGCGGCCACAAGCTTTACGAGGAATACGCCGAGATTACCGACATCGTGGCCCAGCTGCCGCCCATTATGGACCGCTTCTGGGCCAACGATGACCTGCGCACCTGCAAGGTATGCGGCACGTACATGGAGGCCCCGGCTAAGGTGGGGTAAGAATCCAGAAAAAATCGCCTCACATAACAAGTCTTGTGAGGCAGCAGCTATATCTCAACTGCTTCTTGAGCAGTCGAAAAGCGTGGCAGTTTTCCACCACAAGTAGTTGATTGACTATTACTTCTGACGCCTACCAGGTCGCTGGTGGCGCCACCTCTACTTGGTGCAGGCTCCTCAATAAGTCGCCTACCGCCCGCTCGATGGCCTCTTTTACCATCGTCGCGGTACGCGCGCTGCTGTCTTCCATCGTCGTGGTCAGACTTTGTCCCGGCTCGCTATGGCGCGTACTGGCGGTGCGGGTAGCGTAGCTGTTGCGCAGCCAGAACGCAATGCCTTCCGCGGCATATTGCCCCCCTGAAAGCCGCGCACCGCCCCAAAGTCGGTAAATTCCACGCGGTAGCGGCCGGGCCGCGCTTCAATGCGGAAGCGGAACCACAGGGGCACCGTGCTTTTAACTGTTCCGTTTGGGCGCCGCCCCTGGGCCTGCGTGTAGCCGCTGCCGAGCAGCAGATGGCGCGAAGCGTCTTCCAATTGCAGTACCTGGTGGGTATCCTCGAAGGTGAGGGCGACCCATTCGCGGGCGCGGGCGTACAGCTCGTCGGCCGAGGCCCCCGCTACGACCTCCACCCGTTGGTAGCGCAGGGCCTGCACCAAACTATCGGCCCTGGCCGGAGGAGCAGTAGCGAAGACGGCGGGCGCTTCCTGCGCCCAACTGGCAACTGGCACCAGCCAGCCCAGAAGCAGAAGTAACCAATAGCTTTTCATAAGCCCTAAAATACAGGTGATACCCAGCCTAGCTGATGAAGTCCTGTGCTCCTAGCTTAGAGAGGCCTGGCTATTTCCTGGCGATAGCGCTTGACGCTGGCGCGGCTGATGCCAGTCAGGGTAACAATCTCCGCGACCGATACCCCCTTAGCCAGCCCCTTCACCACCTTAGCGGCCTTCTCCGTGTCATGCCTAGCCGGCCCAGGTACTCGCCCTGCTGCTTGGCCAGGGCAATACCCGCCAAACTCTTCTGCTGGTTATTCTCGCGCCCATGCTGATTGAAGGACGAGAACACCCCCAATAACCATCTTGCCGGCTGGCGTGCGCGAGTTGCTGCCCAGTTCGAGAGCGCGGAAGTGCACCCCGCGAGAGAAATGTGAACCGCGGCGCGGCGGCCGGCTGGTATCTTTGCGGGCCGCTTTTATGGGCTTTCGCATGAAAAAACTTGGATTGCTGCTGTTGCTGGCTTTGCCAGCGCTGGCGCAGAAAAAAGGGCCGTCCCTGGCGCGGCCCAAGCTGGTGGTGGGCATCGTAGTAGACCAGATGCGCTACGACTACCTCTACCGCTACTGGGATAAGCTGGGCAGCGGGGGCTTTAAGCGTTTGTTAGGCGAAGGATTTAGCTACGAGAGCTGCCACTACAACTACGTGCCTACCTACACCGGGCCGGGCCACACGAGCGTGTTTACGGGCACCACGCCGGCCACCCACGGCATTGTGGGCAATAACTGGTTTGAGCGCGAAACGGGCAAAGTCACTTACGTCACCGACGACAAAACTGTGCAGGCCGTGGGCGGCACCGCAGCGGCCGGCCAGATGTCGCCGCGCCACAACCTGTCGACCACCATCACCGACGAGCTACGGCTAGCCACCAATTTTCAGAGCAAGGTGATTGGGGTGTGCATTAAAGACCGGGGCAGCATCCTGCCCGCCGGCCACGCCGCCAACGCCGCCTACTGGTACGATGGCACCAATGGCGGCTTTATTACGAGCACTTTCTACACTCCGGCCCTGCCCGAGTGGGTCGCTAAGTTTAACGCCGCCGGCCACGCCGCCGAGTACCTGGCCCAGCCTTGGAACACGCTGCTGCCCATTGCCGAGTACACCGAAAGCACGCCCGACGACGTGCCCTGGGAATCCGCCTTTAAGGGCGAGGCCAAGCCGGTTTTTCCGCACGACCTGCCTAGCCTGAGCGCCGTGCCCCCGGCCGCCGTCAAGGCCACCGAAAAGGCCTCGGGCGAGAAACAGCCAGCCGCGCCCACGCGCAACCTCGACCTCATTCGCTCGACGCCCTTCGGCAACTCGCTCACCGCTGACTTTGCCCTCGAAGCCTTGCGCCAGGAGCAGTTGGGCCAGCGCGGCTTCACCGATTTTCTGACCCTGAGCTTTAGCAGCACCGACTACGTGGGCCACCAGTTTGGCACCACGGCCATCGAAACCGAGGACACGTACCTGCGCCTCGACCGCGACCTGGCCAGGGTGCTCGATGCCTTCGACCGGCAGGTGGGCAAGGGCCAGGCGCTCGTGTTTCTGACCGCCGACCATGCCGCCGACCAGGCCGCCGGCTTTCTGGAAGCGCACCACCTGCCGGGCGGCGGCCTGAGCATGGCGGCGCTGCGCGACTCGGTGCAGCGCGCCCTGGTGCACGCCCACGGCCCCGGCCAGTGGATACTCGACTTTGAAAACCAACAGGTTTACCTCAACCGCGACCTGCTGGCCCAGAAAAAGCTGGAAATGGCCAAGGTGCAAAACGAGGTAGCCGAAATCCTGCGCCAGCAGCCGCACATTGCGCAGGCCATCTCGGCCACCGACTTGCAGCGCAACGCCTGGCCGGTGGGCCTGAGCATGTACCAGGCCAACGGCTTCTACGCGCCGCGCTCGGGCGACGTGCTGTTTGTGATGTCACCAGGCTGGCTCGAAGCCTACAGCTACCCCATTATTAAGGGCACCACGCACGGCGTATCCTGGGCCTACGATACCCACGTGCCGCTGCTGTGGTGGGGCTGGCACGTGCCCCACGGCGAGTCGAGCGCCGACGTTAAAATCGTGGACATCGCGCCCACGGTTGCCCGTTATTTGCACATTCAGGAGCCTAGCGGGTGCAGCGGTGCGCCGCTTCAGGAGCTGTTGAAATAGTTATTTCGGCGCTCGCGGACTTTTTTACGTTATTCTGTTTTCCAACTCTCATTCATTCCCCTCCCCTACTTACAGTGGCCCAATTTAACCCCTGGCACGACGTATCGCGCGGCGACAGCCTGCCCCAGACCGTTACCGGCGTCATCGAAATCCCGAAAGGCAGCAAAGGCAAGTACGAGCTCGACAAAGAAAGCGGCCTGCTTAAGCTCGACCGCGTGCTGTTTTCGGCCGTGCACTACCCGGCGGCCTATGGCTTCATTCCCCAAACGTATTGCGACGACAAAGACCCGCTCGACATCCTGGTGCTGTGCTCGGTGGATATTCCGCACATGTGCCTCGTTGAGGCCAAGGTTATTGGCGTGATGCAGATGCTCGACCAGGACGAGGAAGACGACAAAATCATTGCCGTGGCTGCCCACGACGTGAGCGTGAACCACTACAACGAGCTGGCCGACCTGCCGCCCTACATGATGCTCGAAATGCAGCGCTTTTTTGAGGATTATAAAGCCTTGGAAAAAAAGCACGTAGAGGTAAAGCAGTTTTTGGGCCGCGAGGAAGCCTACCGCATCATCAACGACAGCATCAAGCTCTACGAAGAGACGTTTGGCGGCGACAAGAAATAGCCGTAGGCTAGCTCGGCTTTTTACAAAAAGAACGTCATGCTGAGCCCCGCGAAGCATCGCGCTCGCCTCGTTAGTGGTAGCAACCCTAGCGGCGCGGACGCGATGCTTCGCGGGGCTCAGCATGACGTTCTTTAGTTTAACAAGTCGTTTCTGACTTCTTCGTTTCGCGCTCCTAGCTCATGCCCGCCGCCCGCCGCACCCTGCCCCTGCGCCTGCTCGATGCCCTGCTGTTCAGCAGTGTGTGGCTAGCCGCCGCCGCTGCCGCCCAAACGGCGGCTACCCTGCGGCTGTGGCCGGCCCTGGCAGGCAGCGCGGCCGGGCTGCACGTGGTGGTGCTGGTATTTGCGGCCACGCTGCTCACCTATAACCTCGATGCCGCGCTGCCCTTTAAGTACCGGCAGCCGGCTGGCACGTCGGGGCGCAAGGCCTGGCAGCAGCGCCACCGCCCGGCGCTGCTGGCGCTGGCCGGCGCGGCGGCGCTATCGGGTGCTTACCTGCTACTGGCCGATGGCTGGGTGCGTTTTTTGCCGGTGCTGCTGCCGCTGACGGCGCTGGCCATCGGCTACTCGTGGCCGGTGCTGCCGTGGCGGGGCCGCTGGCGGGCCGTGCGCGAGGTGCCACTGCTCAAAGTGTTCCTCATTGCCGGGGTGTGGACGGCCGTGACGGTGGGCCTGCCGGCGCTGGCGCTGCACCAGCCCCTGGCCGCGGTGCCTGGGCTGGCGGGGCAGCGGTTTTGCCTGGTCACGTCCCTGGCCATTGTGTTCGACATCCGCGATTATAGCCGCGACCGTGCCATGGGGTTGCGCACATTTCCGGTGCTGCTGGGCGTGGGCGGGGCCCGGGCCGTATCGCTGGTATTTCTGGCTGGGGCGGTGGTGCTGGGCCTGGCCCGCGAGGCGAGCATGCTGGCGGTGCTGCTGCCGGCCGGGCTCGCCGCTGCCGTAGTGCTGACTGCCAACGAAAGCCGGGGCGACTATTTTTTTGCCCTCGTCACGGATGGGATATTACTGGTGCAGGCGGCGGCCTATTTTGTATTGTAAAGATTTTTCGCCACCAGCACCCTAGCGGCACCGCTAACTTGGCCTGGGCCAGCAACTATCTAAAGCAAAATAGAGTAGCTTTAATAGCAGCCCCACCCCAGCCTCTTGCCGGTTCGCTCATGAACAGCCCTTCTTTTCTGTGCCGCTGCCTGACGGGCAGCTTGCTAGTCCTTGGCTTACTTATCGGCAGCCGGCCGGCCTGTGCCCAACCCCAAAAGCCGGTTGCCCCGCCCGTGCCACCGATGCGCGAGATTGCGCTCGACAGCGTGCGCGCCGTGCCGCAGGCGCTCGACATCACGGGCTGGCTGCTGCTCGACAAGGACATTCAGCTGGAGCTGGGCGGCGCGGTGCAGAATTTGTACAACTTCAAGTTTGACAAAGCCGATAAGCAGTTTCACTCGTTGCAGCGGCGCTACCCGCAGCACCCGATGGCTTATTTTCTGCTGGGCCTGAGCACCTGGTGGCGCATGATGCCCAGCAGCGCCACCGATACCCACTACGACCAGCGCTTTCTGGCTTACCTCGACACGGCCCAGACCCGCGCCGCAGCCCTCTACAAGGCCGATGTGCACAACTACGAGGCCTGTTTTTTTCTATCGGCCGCCTACGGCATGGAGGCCCGCCTGCACGCCGAGCGCCACAACTGGCGCAAAGCCACCGTGGCTAGCCGCCGCGCCCTCATCTACCTCGAAAAAAGTAAGGAAGCCAACAGCTTAAGCAGCGAGTTTCTTTTCGGCGAAGGGTTATTTAACTACTACGCCGTGTGGATAGCCGAGGAGTACAAGTGGCTGCGGCCAGTACTGTTTTTCTTCCCGAAGGGCGACCGTGAGCGTGGGCTGGCCCAGCTGCGGGAAGTGGGCCGCACGGCGTTCTACACCGGTACGGAGGCTAATTTTTTTCTGGTCACTATCCTCAGTAGCAACCGCGAAAAGCAGCTGCCGGCCGCCTACGAGCTGGCCCGGCAGCTCGCCACGCAGTTTCCCGACAACTCCCGCTTTCAGCTCGACTATGCCAAGCTGTGCTTTAAGCTCGGCAAGTTTGAGGAAAGCGAGGCGGCCAGCCTTTCGGTGCTGCACAAGTACGCGGCTGGCCAGGTAGGCTACGAAGCCTACGCGGGCCGGGCGGCCACCTACATTATGGGCTACCTGATGCAATACAAATACCACGACCTGCCCCAGGCCAAAGACTACTACCAGCGCTGCATGGCCTACTCCGAGCAGGCCGGCATGGCCAAGCAAGGCTACTATATTTTTGCCGAAGCCGGGCTGGCCCGGCTGGCCCTGCAAAGCAGCGACCCCGCCTCGGCCCGCCGCTACTACCGCGCCGTGCTTGAGCAAAGCGACACCGGCGAGGCAGAATACCTCGAAGCCCGCGACTGGCTCCGCGAGCATCCGCAATAAGCCAAGTCAACCTTTTATAGCAAGCAAGTATTTTGCGCGTAGCTGGTGCTGCGGCTGCGCGAGCCCAGTGGAGCGGCACCAAGCGTGTGCCTTCACGACCACTGGTAAGGGACCTAAGCATTGCGTGGGTAAGCTGGCACCTTGCAACCTATCGGCCCTTATTTATATCCTTGTGTCATAAGAAGTTATTTTTTAGTAACACAGTATGAAAACAGTTAGCTTATTTGCACTTGGGCTGCTGGCGGCCCCGGTGCTGAGCCAGGCCCAAACGGGCCAGCCGGTCCGCTTTGGCCTCAAGGCTGGCGCTACGCTTTCCACCATTGTCGGCCCCGGCACCAGCGGCGACCCTAAGGTTTCGCCGTTGGTGGGCGGCATGGGCGGGGTGTTTGCCACGGTGCCGCTCGGCGCGGCGCAGCGCTGGTTTTTGCAGCCCGAGCTGCTGTACAGCCAGCAAGGCTACCGGCTAAGCCATCCCGCAACGGAGTATGACGCTAGGTTTCGCTCCGACTATCTCAAGCTGCCGCTGCTGCTGGGCATCGCGCGTGGCGGCTTCTTTGCCGCCGTGGGGCCGCAGGCCGGTTACCTGGTGCAGGTGCGCAATACGTATCATTCTCAGCAGGTTTCGCCAGCGGGCGTGCCGCTCGGCCCTACCGAAACTATTAATACCGACCTGCGCTACTACCGGCGCTGGGAGTTTTCGGCGGTGGCGGCCGTGGGCTACCGCTGGCACTGCGGCGCCGGCCTCGAATTGCGTTACAGCGACACCTTTTTCAGCCAGTCGCACGATGGCCTGTCCAGCAACTACGGCTACCCAAATGCCCACAGCCTGAGCGGGCAAATACAGGCCAGCTACCTTCTGCCCTGGCACTAGGCAAGGCTAGCGGGTGAGCGCCGCCAGCGCCGGGCCCAGGTGCTGCACCAGGTCGCCGGCCACCAGCCCGGCCTCACCGGTTTCGCGGGCGGCGAGGTCGCCGGCGTGGCCGTGGGCCAGCACGGCCAGGCGGGCAGCCAGCACCGGGCCGAGGCGCTGGTCGGCGCGCAGGGCCAGCACCAGGCCCGTGAGCACGTCGCCGCTGCCGCCGGTGCCCATGCCAGGGTTGCCGGTGCTGTTGAAGTACACCCGGCCATCGGGCGCGCCCACGGCCGTGTAGGCCCCTTTCAGGATGACTACGCACTGATGCTGCCGAGTAAACTCGCGCAGCAGCTCCAGGCGGTGGTAGTCGTCGCGGGCGGTTGAGGTGAGGCGCGTAAACTCGCCGATGTGGGGCGTGAGCACCGTGTTTTTGGGCAGCAGGGCTAGCAGCTCGCGGTGCTCGCCGAGCAGGTTGAGCGCGTCGGCGTCAATGACGAGCGGCACCCTGGCTTCGCGCAGCAGCTTTTCGAGCACGGCGCGGCTAGCCTCCTGCTGGCCCAGGCCGGAGCCGATACCCACTGCCTGGTACGATTTCAAGTCCGGCAATAGGCTGATAAAATCGGCCTGCGGGTCGGGCAGGCACATGGCCTCGGGCCGGGTGGTTTGGATGATGTCGTAGCCGCAGCCCGGCACCGCTACCGTGAGCAGGCCCACGCCGCCGCGCAGGCAGGCCCCGCCAGCCAGCACGGCCGCGCCCACCTTGCCCCGGCTGCCCGCCAGCAGCAGGGCATGACCGAAGGTGTTTTTGTAGGCAAATTTACCGCGCCGGGGCAGCGCCACATCGGGCTGCTGGGCGGCCAGGGCCGCATCGAAGCCGCCGGTGCCCGGCATCCGCGTAAAGTGCCAGGGCGTGTCGGCTTGCGCAATAAAATCGGGACTCAGGCCAATGTCCACCACGTGCCATTCGCCCACGTAACCAGCATTTTGCGGCAACAAAAAAGCCAGCTTAGGTAGCCCGAAGCTGATGGTATGGCTAGCCTGCACCACGGGCGCCTGGGGGTCGGGCTGGGGCGCGTCGGCCAGCAGGCCGCTGGGCAGGTCGATGGCCACCACGCGGGCCTGGCTGTCGTTGAGGTGCTGCACCACGGCGGCGGCCACGCCCGCGAGCGGGCGGCTGAGGCCGGTGCCGAACAGGGCATCAATCACCAGCGTGCCGGGCTGAATCTCGGGCAGCTTGTCGGCGCTGAGCTCTTGAATGGCAATGACTTTGGGCAGCACGTGGTGGTTGTACTCGTAGTCGTCGGAGTAGGTGGCGGCGGGCAGCAGGCCTAGCCGCACGGCGTAGCCGGCCAAGTACAGCAGGCGCGCCAGGGCCAGGCCGTCGCCGCCGTTGTTGCCGGGGCCGCACAGGAGCAGGATTTCGCCCGCCTCGGCCGGGGTGTAGTGCTGGTAGAGCCAGCCGGCCAGCGCGTTGGCCGCGCGCTCCATAAGGGCCGTGGAAGTGGTGCGCTGCTCGCGGATGGTAGCCTGGTCAAGCTCACGGATTTGGGCGGCGGAGAGGAGTTTCATAGGGCAGATTTTACGCAGGAAGCGGCCCAGAGGCTATTTTCGGCCATGCAAAAAACCACCCGCTTTTTTATTGTGCCCGGCCTGGGCAGCTCCGGCCCCGCCCATTGGCAGACCTATTTTGAGCGCCAAAACCCGGATTTCACCCGCATTCAACAGCGCGAGTGGGACTTTCCCGACCGCGCCGAGTGGGTCGAAACCCTGGAGCAGGCCCTGGCCGGCGAAGACCTCAGCCAGGTGGTGCTCATCGCGCACAGCCTGGGCTGCATCACGGTGGCGCACTGGGCCGCTACCTACGGCCACCGCATCAAAGGCGCGCTGCTGGTGGCGCCCGTTGACGTAGAAACGGCGAGCTTCGCTACGCTTCCGCCCACCGGCTTCGGCCCCATGCCGTTGCAGCGGCTACCCTTCCCGAGCAAAGTGGTGGCTAGCACTACCGACGAATGGGCGACGCTGAACCGCGCCCGGCAGTTTGCCGAGGCCTGGGGCAGCGAGCTGGTGACTATTGGCGATGCCGGCCACATCAACGCGGCCAGCGGCCACGGCGACTGGCCGGCGGGGCTGGCGCTGCTGCAAGCGTGGGCCTAGCCACCGAGTGACCCCGGCACACGTTGGGCCGGTGGGCAGGCAGCTTTGCCCTTCCCTACCAGCCCAATTTCTCTTTTGCTTACGCTGAGCTTAATAAAGGGTGCCTAGCGCAGCGGCGCTGAAGCCTTGCAATTCACCGGCGTGGCCCGCACGGATTTTCTCGGCCCAGTCGGGGTCGGCCAGCAGGGGGCGGCCCACGGCCACCAGGTCAAACTCCTGGCGGTCGAGGCGGCGCAGCAGCTCATCGAGCGAGGAGGGGGCCGACGACTGCCCGGCAAAGGCGCCCATAAAGTCGCTGCTGAGGCCCACCGAGCCCACCGTGATGGTAGCCTGGCCGGTGAGCTTCTTGGCCCAGCCGGCAAAGTTGAGGTCGGAGCCGGCAAATTCCGGCTCCCAGAACCGGCGCTGCGAGCAGTGAAAAATATCGACGCCCGCCTCGGCCAGCGGGGCTAGCCAAGCCTCCATTTCGTGGGGCGTGGCGGCCAGCTTCGCGGTGTAGTCTTGCTGCTTCCACTGCGAGAGGCGCAGGATGATGGCAAAATCGGAGCCCACGCGGCGGCGCACCTCGCGCACCAGCTCCCCGGCCAGCCGGCTGCGCTCGGGCAGGCTGGGGCCGCCGTAGCGGTCAGTGCGCTCGTTCACGCCGGCCCAGAAAAACTGGTCGATGAGGTAGCCATGCGCCCCGTGCAGCTCCAGGCAGTCGAAGCCCAGGCGCTGGGCATCGGCGGCGGCCTGGCCAAAGGCGGCTATCGTGTCGGCAATGTCGGCCTCGGTCATGGCGCGGCCGGGGGCCGGGGTGCCGGGCTTTAGCAAGCCCGAAGGGCCCTCCTGCTGGTCGGCCTTCCAGCCGGGAAACTGCCCCGACATATGGTTGCCAATCAGGCCCATGTGCCAGAGTTGCGGCCCCATGTGGCCGCCCGCCTGGTGCACTTCGTCGATAACGTGCTGCCAGCCGGCCAGGGCCCGCTCGCCGTAGAAATGCGGCACGTTGGGGGTATTGGAGGAGGCCGGGCGCTCCACTACGGTGCCTTCCGACAAAATCAGGCCTACCTGGCCCTCGGCGCGGCGGCGGTAGTAGGCAGCCACTTCGGGGCCGGGCACGCCCGCGGGCGAAAACTCCCGCGTCATCGGGGCCATCACAATCCGGTTGGGCAGCTGAAGCGACTTCAACCGGAAGCCGGTAAACAAAGCATTCGATTCCATAAACATGCATTAGAGCGGCGGGGCCCGCACCCGGGCCAGCCGCCAGATAAGTAATAACTGCGGGCGCCAGCTGGCCGCAGCCAGGCTGGTTGAGGCTGCAAAGGTGGGCGGCCTACCGTACTTTTGTCAAGTAGGCACCTTTTTGTAAGGCTACCACTTTTTGGAAACTATTGTTGTTAATCAATATTTTAACATGGAAAATAAAGTAGCCCAGCTGTACGGCTGCGCCATCGGGGCCAGCGTAAGCATGGTAGGCGGCAAGTGGAAAACCAGTATTCTGCTGCACCTGCGCGACCAGACGCTGCGCTTCGGCGCCCTGCAGCGGCTGGTGGGCTGCTCGCAGAAAGTGCTGACCCAGCAGCTTAAAGAGCTGGAGCAGGACGGCATTGTGCAGCGCCAGGTGTATGCCGAGGTGCCGCCCCGCGTCGAGTATTGCCTCAGCACCTACGGGCGCACGCTGCAGCCCGTGCTCGACGCCCTGTATGCCTGGGGCCGCACGCACTACCTGCGCAGCCAGCAGGCCGAGGTGCCGGCCACTGCCGCAGTATAGCGGGGCGGCATTCAACTTTCGCGGGCCAGCATGCGTTTCTAGAGGCAGCTTACCCAACCAACCCGATATGCAAACCTGGAACGACGTTATCCGCCTGGCCAACCACGGCGCCCCCACTCCGCCCCACCGCGTGGAGAAAACGCCCGCCGAGTGGCGCGCCCAGCTCACCCCCGAGCAGTACCACGTAACCCGCGAGCACGGCACCGAGCGCGCCTTTACGGGCGAGTACTGCGAGGCCCACGAGGCCGGCCTGTACGCCTGCGTGTGCTGCGGCACCCCGCTCTACGACTCGCGCACCAAGTTTGAGAGCGGCACCGGCTGGCCCAGCTTCACGCAGCCCGTGGACGAGGCCGCCATCAAGTACAAGAAAGACACCAGCTACGGCATGACCCGCGTGGAAGTGCTCTGCAATGTGTGCGACGCCCACCAGGGCCACGTTTTCCCCGACGGCCCGCCGCCCAGCGGCCTGCGCCTGTGCATCAACTCGGCCAGCATCAAGCTGGTGACGGCCAAGGAGCCGGCCGCCTAGCACAGGCCAGCCACCGGGCTTTACGCCCCCAAGAACGTCATGCTGAGCCTGTCGAAGCATCTCTCCCGCACGACACCCTAGCGGCACGGAGGGACGCTTCGACAGGCTCAGCATGACGTTCTTTTTTATCTTTAATTCTGCTATTTTTTTTCCTGCCCTATCCCACCCCCTTTTATGTCCTTGCTCTTCACCGACTTTGCTTCCTGGCAGGCGCACTGCGCCGCCACCGGCGAGCCGCTCTTTCAGCCCGTGCTGGCTTACGAAATTGACCAGAAGGGTGCGACCGAAGCCGCCATCTGGCCCACCCTGCAGCGGGCTTATGATGTGATGCGCGCCGCCGTGCACGAGGGCCAGACCGGCAACATGACCTCGCGCTCGGGCATGATAAACAACGGGGCCAAGAAGATTGCCGCCTCGCCCGTCACGGTGCTTTCGCCTGAGTTCAAGCAATTGATTGTGAGTGCGCTAGGGGCTAAGGAAGTGAATTCGTGCATGGGCCGCGTGGTGGCCGCGCCCACGGCGGGCGCCTCGGGCATTTTGCCGGGCGTGCTCACTACGATTCAAAAAATCCACCACCTCAACGACCGCAAAATCCTGGAGGGCCTGCTGGTGGCGGCCGGCATCGCGCTCATCATCGAGCAGAATGCCTCGCTGGCCGGCGCCGTGGGCGGCTGCCAGGCCGAAACCGGCTCGGCCGCCGCGATGGGCGCCGGGGCTATTGTGTACTGCCTGGGCGGCTCGGTCGAGGAGACGTTTGCGGCCGTGGCCATTACCATTCAGTGCATGCTCGGGCTGGTGTGCGACCCCGTGGCGGGGCTAGTGGAAGTGCCGTGCGTGGTGCGCAACGCCTCGGCGGCGGCCATCGCGTTTTCGTCGGCCCAGATTGCCATCGCGGGCGTCGACCCGGTTATCCCGGTCGACCAGTGCGTGGCGGCCCTCGGCGAGGTGGGCCAGAGCATGGAAACCCGCTACAAGGAAACCGCCCTGGGCGGGCTGGCCAACACCCGGCGCGGCCGCGAAATCGAGAAAATGGTGCTGGTGCAGGACGTGAACATCCTGCCCGACGAGTAAGCCCCCACCACAGTCGCTGCGCGGCGCTGGCCAGGCTTATTTACTGGCCGGGTTGGGTGCCATCAACAGCTTTTCCAGAAAATCGAGCGCTTCGGCGTAGCGCTGACGGCGCTCGGTGTAGTGCCGCCAGGCTTCCTCTTCGCTGGGGCGCAGGGGCAGGCCAGCGGCGCGCAGGTCTTGCCAGGCCAGGGCAAATTTACGGCGGTCGGGCGTGGCGTTTTCCTGCTCGATTTCGGAGCGCAGCTCGGCGGGCTCGGTGCCCGATTTTTCATCGAAAAAGCGGTGAATGCGGTTGAGCGCCAGGCAGCCGGCCACGAAGGTAAGCTCGACCTGGCGCGAGCGTGGCACATCGAGCGCCGAAAACAGCAGGTTGGCCGCGTCGAGGATGAGGCCGGCGGCCGTGACCCAGGAGCGCCCGGCCTGGGGCGAGCGAAAAAACGCCAGCACCGGCAGCGAGGTGTGGCTTTCGTCAATCTCGACAAACCACTTTTCCCAAGTCAGCCACTGCGCATCGTCGTTCTCAAAGCTCTGGTCGTGCCCTAGCCAGCGCAGCAGCCCGCAGGCCGAGGTGGGAATACCAGCCCGCAGCTCCAGCTGGGCCACTATTATTTCGCGCCGCGAAAACGCCTGGTAAATAGTGGGCAAATACGAGATGAGCAGCGTGAGCAGCAGCAAGCCCAGCGTGGCCTCGGAGTAGCTGAACACGTTGATAACAAAGCCATTTTGCTTAGCAGTACCCAGCGTGAGCAAGGAGCTGCCACTCAGCTCGTAGCTTTTGGTAAAATCCTCGACACCCAGGGCCCAGTAGATGCCGGTGTAGCCCAGCCCCACCAGCGCCAGCCAGCCGATGGGCAGTGCCACCAGCCCCACCGGTGCGTAGTGCGACATGATGCGGTCGCGGCGGGCATAGTTGCTGGCCCGCCGCGCCGCAAAATCAAACAAGGCCCGCACTCCACTGAAAACGAACACATTGAGCCGTACCGACTCATTGCGCGGCAGCACAAACGAACGAATGGCCCCCGACACGGTGGTAATAACGAGCCAGCCGCCGGCTAGCCCCGCCAGCAGGCGCAACCCATACTCCACAAGTGATGACATGGCCCGTTGTACGAACTAGCCCCGCAAAACGCTGCTAGTGGCTAGCCTGCCACAACTGCCGAAACGACTTATCGGCTACCTTGAGGCTTTCGCGGCGGCGGCGCCAGCCGGCCTGGTCGAGCAGGTAGCCGAGGCTGAAATCTTTGAGGCGGCCGGGCAGCACGTCGAGCGCCCAGCGGTGGCGCATGCTCCAGCGCCAGAGGCCGATGGCCGTTTTTTCGAGCGCTGTATTGTGGCCCTCGGCCACGCTCTGCTGGCGGTTGAGCAGCAGGAGGTTATGCAAATTTATGCGCACCGGGCACACGCTGGTGCACGCCCCGCACAGGCTGCTGGCAAAGCTCAGGTGCTGGTGCTCTTTCAGCCCGCTCAAGTGGGGGCTGATGACCGAGCCGATGGGGCCCGAATAAGTCGTTTCGTAGGTGTGGCCGCCGATATTTTTGTACACCGGGCATACGTTGAGGCAGGCCCCGCAGCGGATGCAGCGCAGCGCCTCGCGGCGGTCGGGCCGGGCTAGCAGGTTGGTGCGGCCGTTGTCGAGCAGGATAACGACCATTTCCTCCGGCCCGTCGGGCTCGCCGGGCTGGCGCGGACCGAAGTATACGGTATTATACACCGTGACTTGCTGGCCGGTACCGCTGGTGCTGAGCAAGGGCCAAAACAGGTCGAGGTCAGTAAGCTGCGGAATAATTTTCTCGATGCCCACCACCGCGATGTGCAGGCCCGGAAACGTCGCCGAGAGGCGCGCATTGCCCTCGTTCTCGGTCACGGCCACGCCGCCTTCCTTGGCAATCAAGAAGTTGCCACCCGTAATGCCCACCTCGGCCGAAGTGTATTTATCGCGGAGCAGGTGCCGAGCGGTGAGTACGAGCTGCTGGGCATCGTCGGTGTGCGCGATGCCGAGGTGCTTGACGAAGATGTTGGCAATGTCGGCCTTGCTCAGGTGCATGGCCGGCGTCACGATGTGGTAGGGCCGCTCACCGTTGAGCTGCACGATATACTCGCCCAGGTCAGTTTCTACCGATTCTACGCCCCGGCCCTGTAAATACTTGTTGACGTGAATTTCCTCGGTGGTCATACTCTTGGCTTTCACCACGGTGCGCGCGCCCCGCGCCGCGGTGAGGCGGCCGATTTCGGCCAGGGCTTCCTCGGCCGTGTTGGCCCACACCACGCGGCCACCCCTAGCGGTGAAGTTTTTCTCAAACTCCAGCAGGTACTCATCCAGCTTTTCGAGCACCTGCGCCTTGAGGTAGGCGGCGCGGGCGCGGGCCAGCTCGTGGTCGGTATAGTGCTGCATACCAACACTCACGGCCGCGTCGTACTTGCCGATGTTGAACCGGATTTTACGGCGGTGCTCGAGGTCGAAGGCTTTGGCTTCGGCGTCGGTCTGGAAGGCAGTGGCTTTGGTTAACATGGCGCGCAACGGGGCAAAAAAGAAAGCGCGGCCAAGAGCTGCGTAGTGCCTATCCTGCCCGCGCTTCGCTTAAAGTTACGGCTTATTCGAATCTACCACCGGCCGCGCATCACGATTCACTAGATCCCAGGCCAGGAAAAATACCAGCCGCGCCCGCGCCTCCAGCTTGTCAAACTCAATCTTGGCAATCTCGTCGCTAGCCTCGTGGTAGTCGGCGTGCACGCCGCTGAAGAAAAACGCCACCGGAATACCCTTTTTGGCGAAGTTGTAGTGGTCGGAGCGGTAGTAAAACCGGTTGGGGTCGGCCGGGTCGTTGAAGCGAAAGTCGAGGTCGAGGTTGCCGTGCTGACGGTTGGCCGTTTGCAAGGCTTCGTGCAATTGCGACGACAGCTTATCCGAGCCAATCACGTACACGTAATTCGGCTTGCCCTCGTGGGCCGCGTCGGTGCGGCCTATCATGTCGATGTTCAAGTCCGTCACCGTGTTAGCCAGCGGAAATACTGAGTGGTCGGTGTAGTATTCCGACCCTAGCAGGCCTTTCTCCTCGCCCGTGTTAGCCAGAAATAAAATGCTGCGGCGCGGTGCGTGCCCACTGCGGCTAGCCTTGGCAAAGGCCTGCGCGATGCTGAGCATGCCCACCGTGCCTGAGCCGTCGTCGTCGGCGCCGTTGTACACCTGCCCGCCGATGATGCCCAGGTGGTCGTAGTGCGCCGATATCACCACGATTTCGTCCTTCAAATTGGTGCCCGGCAAAAAGCCCAGCACGTTTTCTGTCGTCACGGCCGAGCGCTGCTGCGGCGCGCTGATGCTGAACTTCACGGGCTTAAGTTTGCTAGCCCCCGGCTGCCGGGCGGCGGCCGTAGCGGTGGCGTATTGCTGCAAGGCGGCGGCGTTAGTGCCCAGCACTTTCAGCCCCAATGCGGGCGAGAGGAAGAACGCCGGCGCCCGGCCGTTGCCGGTTTCGGCAGCCGCGATGGTGGGCTGCATCACGCGGGGGGCTAGCCGGGCGGTTGCTTTCTCAAACCGGTCGGCCGGCTCCTGAGTCACGAAGAAAATGCTGCGGGCGCCCTTTTGCGCGGCCAGCGCCGCCTTGGCCCGGAAATCGACGCCCCACTTGGTGGCGCTGCCATCCGGGCTGAGTACCGACTTACCCTCGGCCGTGCGCGGCTCGCCTAGCAGCACGATAACGTCCTGGCCCTTCACATCGCGGCCTTTGTAATCGGAATAATCGCCTTGCTCGATGCCGTAGCCCACAAACACCGGCTGCACGGCCGTGGCCTGCTCGAAGGGCGAGCGGCCGAAGGCGTAAAAATCCTTCAGCCATTCGTAGGCCTTGCCGCCTACCGTGAGCGTGCCGCCCGGCTGCCAGGCGCTGCGCTCCAGGCTGAAGGGCTGGAGGTAAGGGTTGGCGGCATTGGCCGCCACGGGTGCTTGCAGGCTGTCGTCTTTAAACTGCTGACTGATGTAGGCGGCGGCCATTTTCTGGCCCTTGGTGCCGGTTTCACGGCCCTCATACTCGTCGGAAGCCAGCACCGAGAGGTCGCGGCGCAGGTGCTCCTGCGTAATGTAGCGGTCGGCGTAGGGTACGGCATAGTCGGCGGGCGGCGCCGGCAGGGGCGCGTGGGGCCGCACGCCGGGGCTGGCGACCGGGCTGCCTGGCTTGAGCTTGGCTTTAACCTTGGTGGGCGTTTGGGCGAGCAGCGACGCGGGCAAGGCTAGCGCGGCGGCGAGGGCGAGGTATTTCATAAAAACGGAAAGGCAGCAATTGAGTTATTCCTTCGTAATCAGCACGGTAGCGTAGGCGGCCACGCCCTCCTGCCGGCCCACAAAGCCCAGCTTTTCGGTGGTAGTGGCCTTGATAGAAATATCGTCTTCAGGCACGCCCATTACCTCGGCCAGGGCCGCGCGCATGGCCGGGATATGCGGGTTCACCTTGGGCTTTTCGAGGCAGATGGTCGAGTCTACGTTGCCAAGCTCGTAGCCCTGCTCGCGCAGCAGGCGCATGGTGTGGGCCAGCAGCTTCTTGCTGTCGATGCCCTTGTACTGCGGGTCGGTATCGGGAAAGTGGAAGCCGATGTCGCGCAGGTTGGCGGCCCCGAGCAGCGCATCGCAAATGACGTGAATGAGCACGTCGGCATCGGAGTGGCCGAGGGCGCCGTGGGTGTGCGGCACCGCTATGCCCCCTAGCCAGAACGGCAGGCCAGGCTGCAATTGGTGAACGTCGTAGCCGAAGCCAACGCGGATTTTCATGGGCATACAGAATGAGCAGGATTAACTGCAAAGGTATTTACCCCGGCGCGGGGCTAGCCACCAAACAATTACTGCTAAAAAAATTGGCGGAAAATGTGTGGCTAATTTGACTAAAATTATTAGCTTTACGTAATCGAATCACTTCACAGCAAACGCGCTATGAATTCGCCAAAATTTTATGCCGACGGCTAAAGTATTCGAGCGGCTACCGCGTCAATAAGCTGGCTAGCGAATAGCGGTAGCGGAAACAACCAAAGAAACTTTGGAAACCCCGAACTCACTTAAAGTTTCCGTTGTATCTTTGCCATGTCAAACATGGAAACTAAAGACCGAATTCTGACCCGCGCCGCCGCGCTGTTTATGCGCAACGGCATTAAGAGCGTGAGCATGGACGACATCGCCACCGACCTCGGCATGTCGAAGAAAACTCTTTACAAAACCTTCACCAATAAGGATGAAATCGTGCTGGGCGTGATGACCACCCACCTCTGTAATGCTCAGGGCGAATGCGCCCGGGTGGCTAGCCACGCCGCCGACGCGGTGCAGGAGATGCTCACCATCTCGGCCTGGGCCGACCAGCAGTTCAGCAACATTCACCCGAGTATTTTCCATGACCTGCGCAAGTATTACCCGGCGGCCTGGAAGCTCCTTTCGGAGCACAAGGGCACGTTTATCCTCGACCAGATAAGCAAAAACCTGCGCCGCGGCATTGCCGAAGGGCTATTTCGGGCCGACCTCGACGTGGAGGTGCTGGCCCGCCTCAACCTGGCCCAGATTGAGCTGGCCTTCGACCCCGACCTCTACCCACCCGCCCAGTTTGCCCCCGTGCGGGTCAATAAAGTGTTTGACGAGCATTTTCTGCTGGGGGTCGCCACGCTTAAGGGCCACCGGCTCTTTAATAAATACCAACACATTACGGAAGAGGAATAGACTGGCCACTAGCCGTTTCGACAAGCTCTTTCTTTCACATACCCATGAAAAATAGTACCCTAGGGGGATGGCTGGCGGCTTCGGCGCTAGCCCTGGCAGCGCTGGCTCCGGCTTCGGCGCAGGCCCCGGCGGCCTTGCCCGCGCCGCCCACATCCGGCCCGCTGGCGCTGAGCCTGCAACAGGCTGTGCGCTTTGCCGTGGCCAACAAGCCTAGCCTGCTGAGCACCCGCCTGGCCGAGCAAACCGCCGCCGCCCGCGTGGGCGAAATCAAGAGCCAGGGCCTGCCGCAGCTGAGCATCGGCGCCAACGTAGCCGACAACTTCAAGCTGCAAAAGAGCCTGGTTGACTTTGGGGCTTTTGCCGGGCCGGTGCTGCAAGGCACTACCTTGAGCCAGAGCGACTTGGCCAAGGCGCAGGCCGGTCAAAGCGTGACGCTAGCCCCGGCTTACGGCTCACCGCCTGCCAGCAGCCCGCAGCCGCTGGCCTTCGGCCTGCAATACGCGGGCAATACGTCGGCTTCTTTTTCGCAGCAGCTTTTTGACGGCTCATATCTCATTGGCCTAAAGGCCGCTAAGGTGTATACCGACTTGGCCAGGAAGCAGACCCAGCAGGCCGAAATCGACGTGGTAGAGCAGGTGAGCAAGGCGTATTACAGCACCCTGGTGGCCCGCGCCCGGCTAGCCCTGCTGGCCCGCAACGTGCAGCGCCTCGACACGGTGCTTTACCAAACCAACCAGACCTTTAAGGCTGGCTTTGCCGAAAAGCTTGACGTGGACCGCCTGCGCGTGCAGCGCAACAACCTGGTGGTGGAGCAGCAGAAAGCCCAGCGCCTCACCGAGCTCAGCGTGGCCCTGCTCAAGTTTCAGATGGGCCTGCCCCAGGTGCAGCCCGTGACGCTCACCGACTCGCTCGGTGCCGCCGTAGTCGATGCCGGCACCCTGCGCCGCAACCTCGGCGCGGCCAACTTTGGCACCGGTGGCGGGGCCGATGGCCTTGGTAATGTGCCCGGTGCGCCCGCTTCGCTGGGCCAGAATAGCCCTGGCGGCCCACCCACGCCGGGCATCAACAACGGCCAGCCGGTGCAGGCGCAGGCGGCGTTCAACTATAACAACCGCATCGAGTTTTCGACCTTGCAGACCCAGCAGGCCCTGGCGGGCCTCGACCTGCGCAGCCGGCAGGCGGGCGCCTACCCGCGCCTGGCGCTCACGGCGGCCTACGGCTTCACGGGCTCGGCCAAATCGGTGAGCGACTTGTTTGCTTTCCGGGGGCCCGACTCGCGCAACTCGGCCGGCTTTATCAACCAGAACTGGTTTGGTTTCGGCAACGTGGGGCTAGCCCTCAACATTCCGGTCTTCGACGGCTTCCGGCGCAAGTACCAGGTGCAGCAGGCGCGCATTGCGCAGCAAACCCTGGAAAAGGGCTTTGAAACCCTGCGCCAGAGCATTGATTTGCAAGATGCCCAGAGCCGTACTACGCTCATCAACGCGCTCGATGTGCTCGATAATCAGAAGGCTAACCTTGACCTGGCCGCCGACGTGGCCCGCGTCACGCGCATCAAGTTCAACGCCGGCGTGGGCTCTAACCTCGAAGTAATTACGGCCGAAACCTCGCTGCGCGAGGCCCAGACCAATTACTACGCCGCCATTTACGACGTGCTGGTGGCCAAGGTAGACCGCGACAAGGCCACTGGCGAGCTGTACACCCAGGCCAAGTAACGAGCTATCATCCTGGGTGAAGCGAAGGACCTTATCACGTCCGCCCACCTCAGAGAACTAAAGCCGACGTGATAAGATGCTTCGCAAGCTCAGCATGACAATGATTTTTAACATGAACCGAAATACCCTTTTTCTTTCCGCCACGTTTGCCGTTGCGCTAGCCTCCTGCGGCGGCACCAAAGACCCCAAGGCCGAACTGGCCAAGCTCAAGGCCGACCAGGCCGCCACGCAAGCCAAGATAGCCGACCTCGAAGCCAAAACCGGCGCCGGCAAGGCCGACTCGGCCACTAGTGCGGTGCCGGTATCGGTGCTGAAAGTAGCACCCCAGAACTTTGCCGGCTACCTCGACGTGCAGGGCCGGGTCGATTTTGACCAGAACTCGACCGTCAGCTCGCGGGCGGCCGGCACGCTCACCAGCGTGCGCGTGCAGCGCGGCGACCAGGTGCGCAAAGGCCAGGTGCTGGCCACCGTCGATGCCAGCATCCTGGATGCCAATCTGGCCGAGCTGCGCACCCGCCTGGACCTGGCCCGCGTGGTGTATGAGAAGCAGGCCAGCCTCTGGAAGCAGCAGATTGGCACCGAAATTCAGTACCTGCAGGCGAAGAATGCCTACGAAGGCTTGCAGCGCAACCTGGCTACCCTCAACCAGCAGCGGGCAATGTATAACGTGGTGGCGCCCTACAGCGGCGTGGTCGATAACGTGCTGCCCAAGCTGGGCGAAACCGTGGCGCCCGGCGCGCCGGTGGTGCAGCTCAACAGCGGCCAGGGCGGCAAGGTACTCGCCGATGTATCAGAAGCTTACGCCGGTAGCATCAAGGCGGGCGACAAAGCGCTGGTGACACTGCCCGACCTCGGCACCGAGGAAATTCCGAGCACGGTGCGTACCGTGAGCCGTAGCATCTCGGCCACCAGCCGCACCTTCACCGTGGAGCTGCGCCTGCCCGCCGACAAAGCCAACCGCCTGCGGCCCAACATGGTAGCCACCGTGCGCATCCAGAACTACGGCCAGGCCAACGCCACGGTGCTGCCCGTCGACCTTATTCAGCACGACGAGGAAAACGCTTACGTGCTGGTGGTGAGCCGCACGGGTGGCAAGGCGGTGGCGGCCAAGCGCGTCATCAAAACAGGCCAGACTTACAACGGTAAGCAGGAGGTAACCAGCGGCCTCAAGCCCGGCGACGAGGTTATCTCGGCCGGCTATCAGAACCTGAACGAAGGTCAGATTGTCAAAATCAGCTAGCAGTTGATTTTGAAGTAGTTGTCCACGCTCATACAGCTTACGAATATGCAGGACATAGAAAAAGAATTCGGCCCTACCAGCTGGTCGATTAATAACAAGACCAGCATCTACATCATCACCTTGCTGCTTTCAATAGCGGGCATTTTTGCCTACATCAAGCTCGGCAAGGAGAAGTTTCCGGACATCGTGATTCCGCGCATTATCGTGGCCACGGTATATCCCGGCACCTCGCCCACTGATATCGAGAACTTGGTGACGCGCCAGCTTGAAAAGGAAATAAAGAGCGTGAACGGGGTGAAGAAGATTAACTCGACCTCGAACCAGGACTACTGCATTGTGGACGTGGAGTTTAACTCCGGCGTGGACGTGCAGGCCGCCAAGCAGCTCATCAAGGATGCCGTGGACAAGGCCAGCACCGAGCTGCCCAACGACCTGCCCAGCGCCCCGCTGGTGAAGGAAGTGAATATCTCGGAGCAGCCGATTATGTACGTCAACCTGAGCGGCAACCTGCCCGCCGCCCAGCTCAAGAAGCTAGCCGACGATTTTCAGGACAAGATTGAGGCGCTGCCCGAAATCACCCGCGTCGACATCGTGGGGGCGCTGGAGCAGCAGGTAAACGTGGACGTGGACCTGTACAAGCTGCAAGCCTCGCAGCTCAGCTTCACGGACATTGAGAATGCCATTGCCCGCGAAAACATCACGGTATCAGGTGGCTCTATCGACGTGGGCGCGCAGAAGCGGGCCGTGCGCGTGGCCGGCCAATACGTGAACGCCGCCGACATTGCCGACATTCAGGTGAAGAACCTGCGCGGCTCGCCGGTGCGGCTCGGCGACATTGCCACCGTGCAGGATGGCTTTAAGGACCGCGAAAGCTACGCCCGCCTCGATGGCCAGCCCACCGTGACGCTGAACGTGGTGAAGCGCCAGGGCGAAAACCTGCTCGATGCCTCCGACAAGATTCACCAGCTGGTGAAAGACTCGGAAGCCAGCATGCCCAAGGGCCTGAAAATCACCATCACCGGCGACTCGTCGAATGAAACCCGCAATACGCTCAACGACCTGATTAACACCATCATCATCGGCTTCTTGCTGGTGACGTTGATTCTGATGTTCTTCATGGGTACTACCAACGCCCTGTTCGTAGGCTTGTCGGTGCCGCTGAGTATGTTCTTAGCATTTATCATGCTGCCCATGTTCGGCTTCTCGCTGAACATGATTGTGCTTTTCGCCTTTTTGCTGGCCCTCGGTATTGTGGTCGATGACGCCATTGTGGTAATCGAAAACACGCACCGCCTGCTGCACGAGCACCCGAATTTGAGCACGGCCCAAGCCGCCAAATATGCGGCCGGCGAAGTATTTGTGCCGGTGCTGGCGGGCACCCTGACTACGGTGGCGCCATTCGTGCCGCTCATGTTCTGGCCGGGCATTGTGGGCTCGTTCATGTTCTTCCTGCCGGTTACGCTTATCCTCACGCTGGGCGCGTCGCTGGTGGTGGCCTTCATCATGAACCCGGTGTTTGCCGTGAGCTTCATGAACCGTAACGAGCACCTCGACCACGTGGAAACGCCCAAGCTCACGCGCGGCTTCCTCATCGGCATGGGCGGGCTGCTGCTGGTAGCTATTGGCGGCTACGCGGCCGGCTCAAAGTTTTTGGGCAACCTGATGGTGACGCTCATCGTGCTCTGCTTCCTCGATAAGTACGTGTTTGTGTACATGATAGCCGGGTTCCAGCGCAGCATTCTGCCGCGCTTCCAGAACGGCTACGCCCGGCTGGTAGAGCTAGCCGTGGGCGGCAAGGTGTGGCGTCAGCTTGGTATTGTGGGTGGCCTGCTGGTGCTGGGTGTGATTAGCATCATGGCCGTGGGCGCCCGCAAGCCCAAAGTGGACTTCTTCCCGAAAGGCGACCCCAAGTTCATCTACACCTACCTGCGCATGCCGGTGGGAACCCGCGTGGAGGTCACGGACTCGATTACCCGCATTCTCGAAGAACGGGTGTATAAAGTGATTGGCCGCCACAACCCCGATGTGGAATCGGTGATTACCAACGTGGCCATTGGTGCCGGCGACCCCACCGAAGCTACCGCCGCCGGCACGTCACAGTCGCACCTGGGCAAGGTGGGGGTGGCCTTCAAGGAGCTAGCCGACCGCAAGGGCCAGGCTACCCACATCTACATGGATGACATTCGCGAAGCCGTGAAAGGCATTCCCGGCGCCGAGGTGTCGGTAGACCAGGAGGCTAGCGGCCCGCCGCAGGGCAAGCCGGTGGCCATCGAGGTGTCGGGCGACGACTATCCGAAGCTAGCCGCACTCTCAAAAAAAGTGGAACGCTACGTCGACTCGCTCAAAATCGGGGGTATTGAAGACCTGCGCTCGGATTTGCAGGACCGCAATCCCGAAATCGGCGTGCGCATCAACCGCACCCGCGCCAACCGCGAAGGCATCAGCACCGGCCAGATTGGCTCGGAGGTGCGCACGGCCATCTACGGTTTCGAAGCCAGCAAATTCAAGACTCCGGATGATGAGTACCCCATCCAGGTGCGCTACGCCAAGCCCTACCGCGACAACGTAAACGCCATCGTGAACGCGCCGCTGACTTTCCGCGACGCCACCGGCGCGGTGCGCCAAGTGCCCATCTCGGCCATTGCCGACGTAAACTACGGCACTACCTACGGCGGCATCAAGCGCAAGGACACGCACCGCCTCATCACCATTAGCTCGAACGTGCTCAACGGCTTTACCGGCCCCGACGTGGTAGCCAACGTGACGCGCGCCCTCAAGAGCTTCCCCGTGCCGCCGGGCTACACCGTGAAAATGGGCGGCGCCCAGGAAGACCAAAAGGAAACCAGCGACTTCCTCGGCGTGGCTGCCGTGGGCGCCATTGCCCTCATCTTTTTGGTGCTCGTCACGCAGTTCAACTCCGTGAGCAAGCCGCTCATCATCCTGACTGAGATTATCTTCTCGATTATCGGCGTGATGCTGGGGCTAGCCATTTCGGGCATGAACATCAGTATTGTAATGACGGGTGTAGGGGTAATTGCCCTGGCGGGTATCGTAGTAAAGAACGGCATTCTGCTGGTCGAATTCACCGATATGCTCCGCGCCCAAGGCATGAACCTCCACGATGCCCTCGTCACGGCGGGCCGCACCCGCCTCAACCCCGTTATCCTCACGGCCACGGCCGCCACGCTGGGCCTCATCCCGCTGGCTGTGGGCCTGAACATCGACTTCTACGAGCTCTTCAACTCGGGCCACCCGCACTTCTTCCTGGGTGGCGAGTCGGTGGTATTCTGGGGCCCGCTAGCCTGGACTATAATTTTCGGGTTGACGTTTGCAACCCTTATTACCCTGCTCGTAGTCCCGGTCATGTATCTTCTTAACGAGAAGCTACGGGCCCGCATTACCGGCCGCGACTACAACAGCCCGCCGCCCCCGGCCGAGGTAGACCACGAGGAAGTGGAAGCCGCCACGCCGGCCGTACTGGCCTAGCCAAGCCGCGCATTCGTCGGTTTCTTCGGCTGAATCAGCCACTAGCCGCAAGAAACCGACGAGGTGCCCCGTTACTTCGCCCCCAGTTCAGCTCATCTATTTTTCGCAAAAAGTTATGTTTACCGTCCTCTCTACCACCGCTCCCACCAAAAGCATCGAGCAGCAAGTGCTGCGCATCATCAGCAAGCGCAAGGCCATTAAGACCGTGCGCCTGCGCCGCACCGCCAGCCTGAGCCGCGACCTGCGCTTCGACACCGTAGACCTCGTGGATATTATCCTGGAGCTGGAGCGCAACTTCCACATTACTGTGCCCGATGAAGTGCCGTTCAACACGGTCGGTGACTTTGTGCGCTACGTAACGGCCCACGCCGCGTAAGACCTTCATAAGAAACGAGTTAAAAATTAAAACCCCGGCCTCTTACTGAAGTCGGGGTTTTGATTTTAACTCGTCTTTTTTCGCTACCGCACGTTGCCGCCGGTAGCTACGCGGCCGTCGTTGCCATCGCGGGTACCTTCGGTGGTATTGTCAGCTACGTCGCTCCCCAAGGCGGCATCGCGCTTTATGTCGGCGCCGGCCTCATGCACCGGGCTAGCCGTGGAGCTGCTCGGCGACCCTAGCCCCGCATCGGTAGCCGACTGATGGGCACCAGCCGGGGCCGTGGGCAGGTTGGTAGTGCCGGCGCTTTTGGCCGATTGGTTGGTGGTGGTACCTAGCGAGCGGGCACCGGCCGTGGCCGGCTGGCTGGCCGTGGGCGCTGCGCCCCGGCTAGCGTGCAGCTCGTCGTCCGACACGATAGTGGATGCCCTGGTGGCTTCCCACTCGTGGAACTTATCTAACTCGTGCTTGATAGATGTCGAAAACCAAGCTACTAGCGCCATATCATCCAGCAAGCCTACTACCGGAATGAAGTCCGGAATCAGGTCAATGGGCGAAAGAAAATAAAGCAGCACGGCCACGGCGGCCACTACCGTAGTAGTGGGCACGCCCGTGTACTCACCCGCTGCGCTGAGCTTGATGAGGCGAAACAGACTTTGCAGTGTTTCCCAAACCTCGTGGGCGATGGTGCCGATTTCTTTTTTCTCACGAGCCTTATGAAAGGCATCGAGCAGCAGCTTTTTGAGGCGCGTGGGCTGCTTGATATAGCTTTCGGCCGAAGCCAGAAATTTCTTAAAAATGGCCGAGGCGGCGATATTGTCGCCGGTGGGCGGGATGCTGGTAGTAGCCATGCCGAAAAAAGGGAGAAAAGAAGGGCAGCCAGGCCGCCGCAGTTCATGATAAGTCTGTGTACTGCAATCGTTGCATTCAAGTTATGCGGGCACAAAAAAACGGCTCCCGGCGCAATTGCCGGAAGCCGCCCTTCACGAAACTAAAAAACCGTCTGCCCTTTTGCCTACTCGGGGCGGGCATTGGCCGCCTGGGCCAGTAGGCCCACTACATCGGCGACTGAGGCATCGGGCGAAACCGCCTCGGTGCCGGCTACGCGGCCGGCCGAGTAAAAATTGTGGTGGTAGTACGGCTGGTTGAGCGAGCTTACCATAACGCCGCCGTTGCAGGCCGCGTGGGCAAACTTACCGTCTTTCAAGTAGATACCTACGTGGTAGATGGCGCCCTTACCGTGACGGAAGAACACCAGGTCGCCGGCTTTCATGTCCGATTTGGCCACGCGCTGCACTGTCGAGAACATCGAGCGCGAACTGCGCTTGAGCGTGATGCCGTATACTTTCTTAAATACCTGCGTTACGAAGCCCGAGCAGTCGGTGCCCCGGCGCGAATTGCTGCCGTAGCTGTAAGGCGTGCCTAGCCAGTCGGTTACCGTTTGCAAGAGGCTCTTGTTTTCGGTGTGGGCCAAGTGCACGCCCAGCGTCTGGTTGTAGTAGCCGTAGGCCAGCGAGTCGCGCGTGGCCGTCACGGCGGGCGGTTCTACGGTAGCGGCCCCGCCCTCGGAGCCGAGGAGGCCCGAAAGCAAGGATGCCTCGGCAGCAGCCGGCGCCGAGGCACCAGCCGAGGCCGGGGCATCGGGCATTTTTTCGAAGCAGAAGGAGAGCGCCAGGGAAGCAGCGGCGAGGCAACACAGCAGGGTATTCTTCATTGTCCGTCGTTGGGGTGGGCACCGGCCAGCGCCCGTAAGCTGGCTGACCGGGGATGCAGAAAAAGGAGTAGACTGTTGCGCTAGGCAGAGCTGCTAAGCAGCCAGAATTAAGGGTGAATGAATGCGTGACAACTACCTTTTTTCCTAAATCGTAGGGGGTAGTGGCCGGCCAAAGCTAAGCAGTAAATTTTGAAATTACCTAGCATTTTCTCAAAAAAAGACAGTTATTATTTGAAAAATGCCATAAAAAAGAAGATAGTTAGCATTCGCACATGCAACCATCATCAATCATCCCTCGTAGCTACGCCCGAATTTTATACAAATGAGCCAACCCCGCACTCTCGTCAACTCGCCCCTGGCCCGCATTGCGCGGCTGGTGCTGGGCCGCGCCCCGCGCGTGGCCATGGTGCTGGGCCAAACCGTGCATTTGAGCGGCGCCACCCGCGAAGAATTTCTGGCCGATGCCGAATGGGTGGCGCACGAGCAAGTGCACCTGCGCCAGGTACGCGACCTAGGTCGCGTGCGCTTTTTATGGGAATATTTGCTCGAGTCGGCGCGGGTGGGCTACTATCAGAATAAGTTTGAGGTGGAGGCGCGCGAAGGTGCCCGGCACCACATGCTGGCGCGGGCTGGTAGCGGGGCTAGCCAGTCAACACAAATTTAATAACCTATTAGCTAGCGCACTAGCTTACAATTGCGCTAGCCGGCCACCGTCCACGGCCAGGGTGCTGCCGTTGATAAAGCTCGCCTCGTCGGAAGCCAGGAAGCAGATGGCGGCGGCCAACTCGTCGGGCGTTCCAATCTGGCCGGTTATTTTCTCGGTACCATTCACCACGTTGGGGTTGCTGCGCAGCATGGGTGTTTCGACGGCGCCGGGCGCCACGGCGTTGATGCGGGCCTGTGTGTAGGGAATTTCGAGGCTAAGGCCGCGCACAAACGCTTCGAGGCCGCCCTTGCTGGTGGCGTAGGGCGCCACATTGGGGGTGCTCTGGAAGGCGTGCACCGAGCTCACGGCTACCACGGCGCCGCCTTTCATGTGGGGCACGCAGAGCTGGCAGAGGCGGAAAAGCGCCCGTAGGTTCACGTTCATCACCTGGTCCCAATCGGCGGGGTCCAGCTCCAGAATGGGTGTAAACGTCATCATGGCCGCGTCATTCACCAAAATATCAATGCGCTGGAAGCGGGCCAGGGTCTGCTCCACGGCGTGCACCAGGTCGGCATCGCGGCCCACGTCGGTTTTGATGAATAGTGCCTCGCTGCCGCCGGCTTTTATCTCGGCCTCCACCGCGTGGCCCGCCTTCACCTCGCGGCCCAGGCACACCACGGTGGCCCCTTCGCGACCCAGGCGCACGGCCGTGGCCCGGCCAATGCCGGAAGTAGCGCCCGTAACGAGGCAAATTTTATTCTGAAACCGAAACATGGGCTAGCGCACTAAAGAGGAGGTTGCGTTAGGGAAACGGCTAGCTCAATGGGTTGTTCGCGTGAAAGATGAAGATGCCCTATTGGTTACCGTTTCTTTACATGAGCAGTCAATGAAGCCTGCGGTCCGTATCAGCAAAGAGGACAATTACTTGCCTAGCACCGCTAGCCGCCGGCACTACGCCGTTGGCCTGGCAGCGCCTGCTAATTTTCGAGCCAAGCCCTGGCTAGCCACGTCTGGGAAATTGTGGGGCGCATCACGGGCAAGCGCGGCGCGCGGCAGTTGTCGCTGTTTGGGCTGCCGGTGCTCGGGGCGGCGGCTGGCAATGCCACCTTTTACCACGACGTGCCCAGGCTCCTGCTGCCAGCCTCACGGCGCCGGAATTATTTAGGCAATTGCATCAGTACTAGGTCGAGCACCTGGGCCAGGCCACTTGGCTAGGAGGTACTGTAGAGGTTAGAACTGCCTCGGACCTGCGGTGTGAAACAGGCTTCGCAACCTATGGGCTTGAACTTACGAATACAAGAGGAGTGGTCCTCATTGCAAGGGCTTTTCTATCCTTTTCTCTTTACTCTTCGCTCATGGAACCTACCCCCACCCAGCCGAACAACGGCTATCCTGGCTCAACTACCCCTTCTTATTCAGGCTCTTCCAACGCCGCTACTTCGGGCACGGACGGGCAGTTTTCGACCACGGCGGCCCACGCCACCGGCACCGGCAAATACCCGACCGATTATACTACGCCTGCTAGCCAGCCCTCGGCGGGTGGGGTGCAGGGTACGCTACATAATGCCTTAGCCAGCGGCAAAAAATGGCTGGATGACTCCGGCATCAGTGATAAGGCGCAGCAGCTCCCTCAGTCGGCCAAAGACCTGGGCAATAAAGCCTTAACTAGCGTAAACGGCCTGACTACCACGCAAAAAGCAGTAGGTGTGGGCTTGCTGGCAGCCGGCATTGCTTTCTTGGCTACGCGGGGCGGCAAGCATAAGAAACATAAGGATGAGGATGGTGAATATCGCCACAAGGCCCGCCGCTCGCCCTTCGACCACCAGCCCCATCCTAAGGATGGCGATTATGCCTACGACCGCAAAGGCCAGCGCCCCTGGGGTGCCTCGCGCTACGGCTCGCCCACGGGCCAGCAGGGCCAGCCGCAACCCGGCCGCAACCGTGTTACTTCGGGTAGCGGCTACACTTCGGCGCCTTCACACAGCAATGATTTTGGCAGCAGCCGCCAGTCGAGCAACCGCAGTACCAGCGTGGGCAGCTCGTTTGGCTATGGCCAGCATGAGGAGCATGCACAGCCCGGCAGCGCCCAGCGCCGTGACCAGGGCCCGGCAGCTGGTACTCGCTACGACGCCAACACCTCGGGCAGCCAGAACCCGAATAACCTCGACCAGCTGAGCAGCGCCTACTAGGCCCGCCAGCTTGCGCCAAGCCTGAAAAGGGCCGGCTGCCAAGGCAGCCGGCCCTTTTTGCGTAAACTTGCCCGCCTATGCTCTTCTACACCGTTATGAAGCCCTTGGTGCGCGTGGGGCTACGCGTGTTTTTCCGCCGCCTCGAGGTGCGCCACCGCGAGCGCCTGCGCCAGCCCGGCCCGCTTCTGCTGTGCAGCAACCACCCCAACACGCTCATGGACCCGCTCGTGACGGCCGTGCAGCGCCACCAACCCATCGCGTTTCTGGCCAAAAGCACGTTTTTCAAAAACCCCATTCTCGGGGCTATTATGCGCTCGGGCAACTGCATTCCCATCTACCGGCGGCAGGATGCGGAAGGCGCCGACGCCCCTAGCCCGCAGCAGCTGACGGCCAGCAACGAGGCCAGCTTTGGCCGCTGCTACGACTACCTGGAGCGCGGCGGCACGGTCATGATTTTTCCGGAAGGCACCAGCGTAAGCGAGCGCCGCCTGCGCCCGCTCAAAACCGGCGCCGCCCGCATTGCGCTGGGCACCGAGGCCCGGCACGACTTCAAGCTGGGCCTCACTATTGTGTGCGTGGGCACCAACTACTTCGACCCCACGCGCTTTCGCTCCGATGTGCTGCTGAACGTGGCCCCGCCCATCGTGGTGGCCGACTACGCCGCCAGCTACCGCCGCGACCCCGAAACCGCCGCCGACGAGCTGACCGAGGAAATTCGCCAGCGCCTCACGCGCCGGCTTATCATCAGCCGCGATGCGCAGGATGACCAACTAGCCCAGCAGGTCGAGCGCACATTTGGTGACCATCTCAACCCCGACGACGACCCAAGCACGCTCTACGACAACTTCCAGCTCAGCCGCACCCTGCTCGATGCCGTGGCCTGGTTTGAGCAGCACGACGCCGGCCGGCTGGCCGCCCTGCGCGCCGCCCTCGGCACCTACCTGGCTAGCCTGGAAACCCACAAAATTGATGACGCCGCCCTCGACCAAAGCCAGCGCCCCGGCACCCGGCTAGCCGACTACCTGAACCTGATTTTGGGTTTCCCGGTATGGTTATACGGCTTCCTAAGCAATTATTTACCTTACAAATTACCCGCCGAAATAGCCTACCGCGCCACCAAGGATACGGCGTTCATCGCAGCCATTATGCTGAGCGTGGGCATGGTCACTTTCCCGCTAGCCTACGCCCTGGAGACCGCCGCCGTGCAGCACTGGCTCACGCACGACTGGCGTCTTACCTTATTGTTTAGCATAAGCTTACCCCCAGCTGGCTTCTACGCGCTCGGCTACTGGCAAACGCTGCGCGCCCGCCTCGAGCGCCTGCAAGTGCGGCAGCTGCCAGCCACCGCGCTCGCTAGCCTGCAAAGCCAGCGCGCTGCCGTGCTAAGCCTGCTAGACGAGGCACGGGCCGCTTACCTGAGCAAGTAGCGCATGAGTAGCGCGAAGCGCCGGCTTTGCGCTACTCATCTAAATATTGGTGCACAAACTTGATGGCCATGCTGCCCTCGCCCACGGCCGAGGCGACGCGGGCCATCGCGCCGGCCCGGCCATCGCCGGCCGCAAACATGCCGGGCACGCAAGTCTCGAGCAAATAAGGCTCCCGGCCTTTTTTCCAGGACGCTTTGTAGCGCGGGTCGGCCACCAGGTCGCGGCCGGTGAGCAGGTAGCCCTTGGGGTCGCACAGGGCCAGGTGGCACACCCACTCGGTGCTGGGCTTGGCCCCGATGAAGATAAACAGCGCCCGCGCCGGCCGCTTCTCCGGCTCGTGGCCTTCCTGCTGAATCACCACGGCTTCGAGCGACTGCTGGCCACAGGCCTCACGCACCTGGGTGCAGGGCAAAATCTCGATGTTTGGCGTCTGGGCAATCTGCTCAATAAGGTAGGCCGACATGCTGGCAGCCAGGCTTTCCCCACGAATCACGATGAATACCCGCGAGGCATACGTAGACAAATACATGGCCGCCTGCCCCGCCGAATTGCCCCCGCCGATGATGTACACCGGCTGCGCGCTGCAGCTGCGGGCCTCGGTGCGCGCCGCCCCGTAGTACACGCCCGCGCCGCTAAGACGGTCGAGGCCCGGCGCATTCAGCACGCGGTAGCTCACGCCGGTAGTCAGCACCACCGCGCGCGCTTTTATTTCTTTTTTATCACTCAGCGTCAGCACCTTGTACCCATCCTGAATGCACATACTCACCACTTCCTGCGGGGCCATAAACTCGGCCCCGAGGCGCGTAGCCTGGCTCCAGGCGCGGTGGGCCAGCTCGGCCCCGCTCAGGCCGGTGGGGAAGCCCAGGTAGTTTTCGATGCGCGACGACGAGCCGGCCTGCCCACCGGGCGTTTGGCGCTCGATAATGAGCGTTTTCAGCCCTTCGGAGGCGCCGTACACGGCAGCGGCCAGCCCCGCCGGCCCGGCACCCACCACTACCACGTCATACAATTCTTGCTGCGCATCGACCAGCAAGCCCAGGTGCCTAGCCAGGTCGAGCTTGTCGGGCTTAGCCACGGCCTTGCTATCGGGGCAGATAACGACCGGCAGGTCTTCGGCCTTGAAGCCATTGGCTTCGAGCAGCACCTTGGCTTCGGCATCTTTCTCGTAATCAAGCCATTGATAGCCCACCATGTAGCCGCTCAAAAAATCCTTGAGTTCGTGCGAAAGCGGCGACCACTGGAAGCCAATGAGCCGCAGGCCGGCGAAGGCCGGCCGGTAGCTAGCCTGCCAGCTAGCCAGCAAGTCGTGCAGCGTGGGATAGAGCAGCTGCTCGGGCGGGTCCCAGGGCTTGAGCAAATAGTAGTCGAGCTGCGCCGAATTGATGGCCTTGATGGCCGCCGTGGTGTCGGCGTAGGCCGTGAGCAGCACGCGCTTGGCTTCGGGAAACAGCTCGCGGGCGCGGGTGAGCACCTCCACGCCTTCGACCTCGGGCATGCGCTGGTCGGCCAGTACTAAGGCCAGTGGCTCGTCGGCGCGGGCGCGCAGCTCGGTGAGGGTCGCCAGGGCTTCGGCCCCGGAGCCCACGCTCAGGATGCGGTAGTCTGAGCGAAACTCCTGGCGCAGGTCGCGCGTGATGGCCGCCAGCACCTGGGCATCGTCGTCGGCGGTGAGGATAATTGGTTTTTTCATAAGGAGTTAGCTAGCCACGGGCAGCCATACGGAAAACTCAGTGCGGCCGGGCACCGACTGCGCCGCTAGCCGGCCGCCGTGCTCCTGCACAATGCGCCGGGCAATGTCGAGGCCCAGGCCGCTGCCCTCCCCGGCCGGCTTGGTGGTGTAGAAGGGCTCAAACATATGCGCCAGCACCTCGGGCGAGATGCCGCTGCCATTGTCAATGATACTAACGCACACGCCACCCGGTTGCTTTACAGTTTGCACCGCCAGGGTACCGCCCGCGGCGGGCAAGGCATCAATGGCATTGTCTATCAGGTTGGTCCACACCTGGTTGAGCTGGCCGGCTTCGGCCAGCACCGGCGGCACATCGGGCGCGTAGGCGCGCGTGAGCTGCACGTTTTTCTGGCGCAGGGCATGGTCAAAGATATTAAGGGTGCTGTCGAGGCCGGCCGTCACGGCCAGCGGCTCGCGGCCCCCGGCGCGGTCCATGTGCGAGTACGCTTTCACATTGCCCACCAGCGTACTGATGCGCTGGCTAGCCTCGTGAATGTCGCGGCTCAGCCGCACCACGGCCAGGTGGCCTTCGAGCCAGGCCAGGGCCGGCGGCCGGGCCGGGGCGGGCAGCGGCGCCACCAGGGGCGCCAGCGTGGCGGCGGTATGGCCGGCATCGAGCAGGCTGGGGGCCAGCGCGTAGCCATCTTCGCAGCCCTGGGTTTCGAGCCAGTCGGCCAGCTCGTCTTCGCAGTCGGCGCGGGCCAGGGCCGAGCGGAGCGGCGCCGCTGCTTCGGGAATACCGGCGCTCAGCAGCGCCGCCACGGCCTCGGCGGGCGGGCAGGCCAGCAGCAGGTTTTTTAATAATACCGGCTTGTTTTTGAGCATAATCCCCAGCGTGTCGGCGGCGCGGGCAATGGCAGCGGCGGGATTATTGAGCTCGTGGGCCAGGCCGGCCGAAAGCTTGCCCAGCGCCCGCAGCTTGTCGTCGCGCTCCTGGGCGCGCACTTCGTCGCGGGCCCGGTCGCTCATAATACCCACCAGCCGCTGCACCAGCTCGGGGCTCACCTGCTCCAGGGCCGGAAACTCGGTGCGCGGCAGCAGGTAGAGTATGGTTTCGCCCACGGCCAGGCCCTGGCCTTTAGATATTTGCAGCCTGGAATAGGGCAAAACGCCCGTTACGCGCCCCGCCTCCACCCGAAATACCGGCTCGTTGCGGCCGTTGTCGGGGCGGTAATACTGCATGCCCCCGGCCACCACGGCTAGCATCCGGCTGGCGGGCTCGCCGGCTTGCACGATGGTTTCGCCGTCGGCGTAGCGGCACAGCTCGCCGTGCTCGCTGAGCCAGGTCAGCACATCGGCCGGCAGGTTTTGGAAAGCAGTAATGCTACTGAGCGCGGCGGGGTCGGAGGGAAGTTGCTGAGCCATAGTTAGCATAACAACCAGCGGCTGGCTAGGTTAGCGGGGCCGCAGCGGGTGGCGGCCCCGCTGCGGCCCCGGCAACCGGCACCACTCCTTGCCAGTACGTGTTCTTTTGCACCGTGACGACCACCGCCGCTTCTCTCCCGCCTGCCGCCCCCCTCACCCGCGAACAAGTACTGCGCGCCCTGCGCCTGGTAGAGCGCGAAGGCCGCCGCCTGCCGCCCAGCACCGTGTACGAGCTGCTGTACCGGGGCCGCCGCTACCCGCCCCGCGCCGTGGCCGAGCTGGCTTATCGGCTAGCCCACTCCGACCCGCAGGCGCGCTGGCCCCACGGCGCCGGCCAGCCCACCAACGCCCTGCTCGAAGCCCTCGACTTCACCATCGTGGCCAAGCGCCCGGTGCTGGCCGCCGGCTCGGCCCAAGACCAGGGCCAGGCCGCCGAGCAGCAAGCCGAAGAACTGTATACCGGCTCCGAAACCTCGCTGCTCAGCTCGGCCGCGCTGGCCGCCGAGCCCGGCACCACCTATGCCACTAGCCCGCTAGCTTATTCCCGCACCGATGCGCTAGCCGAACTGTTTATCACTGATAATGACCTAGAAGCCAGTCTTGCGGGCCTGCGTCGGCGCCGGGCGCTGCTGCTGCAAGGCCCCCCCGGCACCGGCAAAACCTACCTGGCCCGCCGCCTGGCCTGGCTGCTGCTCGGTGCCCAGGACGAGCGCCGCATCGAGCTCATCCAGTTTCACCCCAGCTACGGCTACGAAGATTTTATGCTCGGCTTTCGGCCCGGCACCAAGGGGCAGTTTCAGCTGGTGCCGGGGGTGCTGCCGCTGCTGTGCCAGCGCGCCGCCCAGGACCCTAGCCAGCCGTATTTTTTGCTGATTGACGAGTTGAACCGCGGCAACGTGGCCCGCATTTTTGGCGAATTATTGCTGCTGCTGGAGCCCGACAAGCGCGGCCCGGCCCACGCCCTGCGCCTGCCCTACGCGCCGCCCGGCGCGCCGCGCTTCTTCGTGCCGGATAATCTGTACTTCATCGGCACACTCAACCTGGCCGACCGCTCGCTGGCCCCGCTCGACTATGCCCTGCGGCGGCGCTTCGCCTTCGTGGCCATGACGCCGCAGTTTGGTGCGCCACTCCGGAAGTTGCTGCAAGCCAGCCAGGTGCCCAAGCCACTCATCGATTTGTTGACCGAGCGCATGCGGACGCTAAATGAAATTATCGCCGCCGACCCCGAATTAGGGCCCGATTTTGAAATTGGCCACAGCTATTTCTGCGCACCACCCGCCCAGCCGGCCGAGGCTAGCGCGTGGCTGCGCCTGGTTTTCGAGCAGGAAATCGGCCCGCTGCTGGCCGACTACTGGCGCGAACAGCCCGACAAAGCTGCCGCGCAGCTGCGGCAGCTCCGCGAAGGGCTTTGATATAAAGAAGAATTTCCCATCATCTCAGGTAACTATTTGATATATAGCACTTAAATAACAAATTTTTCACTTGATTCCGCTCGCCACGCTCTACTACCTGCTATGCTACGCCTGGCAGCGCCTGCCCGAGCCGGCCGTGCTGCAAGCCACCGAGGCGGCGCCCTTCCACCGCCCGCTCGAGCTGCTGACCCAGATGCTGCTGCACGCCGCCGGCCAACTGCTACGCACCGGCCTGCCGCTAGCCTTTATCCATAATGAGCAGGAAACCAACCAGCTGCGCGGCCGCATCGCGCTAACCCCTACCCTAGCCCGCGGCCTGCTGCCCCAGGGCCGGGCCGTGTGCAGCTTCGACGAGCTAAGCCCCGACCAGCCGCTGCACCAGCTGCTGGCCGGCACCCTGGCCGCCCTGGCCCCGCACCCCGGTCTGCCGCTAGCCCTGCGCCGCCAGGTGGGCCAGCTGCGCCGCCGGCTGCCCGCCAGCGTGCAGCCGCTAGCCCCGGCCGCGCTGGCTTTTGCCACCTTGCGCCGCCAGCGGCTAGCCTCGGCCGAGGCTTTTCTGCTGCACATCTGCGAGCTGATTTATGAAACGTCGCTGCCCGCGCCGGCCGAGGGCAGCCGGGGGCGCTTCGCCGATTTCCGGCGCGATGAGGGACTGATGGCGCGGCTCTTTGAGCAGGCGGTGCGCAATTTTTACCGCCGCGAGCAGCGCCAGTACCGCGTATTTACCGAAACCATTGCCTGGCAGGCCGAGGCCCCGCACGCGCCCGACCTGGCCCTGCTGCCGACTATGCTCACCGACACTACGCTGGAAAGCCCTCGCCGCAAAATTATTCTCGATACCAAGTACTACGCCGCCGCGCTGCGCCCGCGCTACGACCAGCAGCGGCTCATCGCGCCGCACCTTTATCAGCTCTACGCCTACCTCCAAAACCTACGGCCGGCGCCCGGCCAGGCGCTCGAAGGCATTTTGCTCTACCCCGCCGCCACGGCCGCGGTAGATGTGCGCTACGCGCTGGGCGGCCACCCGGTGCGCATCGTCACGCTCGACTTACACCAGCCCTGGCCGGGCATTGCGGCGGCTTTACTTTCCTTTATTTAGACTGAGGAACGAAGAATAACCACAGCGATGCTGCTTCATTGTAAATTCCTGCTTATAAAAAAAGGCCCGCACATTGCTGCGCGGGCCTTTTTAGCAGAAACTACGCTGGGCCAGGCCCAGCCGTAATTACTTCTTAACTTCTTCAGTCGTAGTGGTGGTGGTGCCAGTCGTGGCAGCGCCAGCAGCCGGAGCAGCAGTAGCATCAGCTGCAGGAGCCGTGGTGGTAGCCGTCGAGTCCGTGCTAGTGGTAGCAGTGGTCGACTCGGTGGTAGCGGGCGTAGTGGTGGTCGACTCAGTGGTCGATTTCGACTCGCACGAAGCCAGGCCAACAGCCAGGAACAGGGCAGATACTTTCAGCAGGTTGTTCATCTTGGGGTAAATTTGGAAAGGGATTAGCGAAAAAGCTGCCCTTAATGCCGCCGCTACGGAGAGGTAACCCGCCGGTTGCAAAAAAATTTTAAAAAGTTTTTCATGGGTTACTAATGCCCGTTAGCCAGCATTAAGACCCGAAGCGAATGAACATGGATAGCACAACGGCGCTGGCAGCCGATGCCCAACTCATCAAAGCCATTCACGGTGGCGACGAGCGGGCCCTGAGCCAGCTCTACCGCTTGCACTGGCCGATGGTATCGCACTTCGTGCTGCAAAACAGCGGCTCGGAAGACGATGCCCGCGACGTGTACCAGGAGGGCGTGATGGTGTTTTACGAAAAGGTGCGCGAAGGCTCGCTGGAGCTTAGCTGCCAGATTAAAACCTACCTCTACGCCGTGTGCCGCCGCCTGTGGCTCAAGCGCCTCACCACCAAAAGCCGGCTGCACGGGGTGCGCCTGCTCGATGAGGAAGAGTACGGCCCCTACCTCAACACGGGGGCCGAGGATGACTTGCAGGAAGCCGAGGAGCGCGACCGGCGCTTTGCCACCATGAGCGAGGCGCTCACCCACCTGGGCGAGCCTTGCCGCTCGCTGCTCGAAGGCTTTTACCTGCTCGACAAATCGATGCTCGACCTCACGGCGGAGCACGGCTACACCAACGCCGACACCGCCAAAACCCAGAAATACAAGTGCTTAACGCGCCTAAAGAAGTTGTTTTTTGCTAGTTATAAAGAAGTTTAACCCGTTCTCTTTATCTGCCTTGCGAAGCGCGACAGACGGGAGGACAAAATCAAGATGCAAACCGAAGCCGACTACTACGCCTTATTTGAAACTTACCAGCGCGGTGAGCTGGCGGCCGGCGCGCGGGCTAGCCTCGAAGCCCGGCTCAGCGCCGAGCCCCGGTTGCAGCAGCTCTACACGGAGTTTCTGGACCTCACGGGCACGCTGCACGCCTACGGCGAGCGCCGCCGCACGCGCCACAAAATCAGCGCCCTGCACGAGGCCATGCTGACCGCTGAGGCTACCCCGGTAGTCGAAACGGCGGCCGGCCTCACGCAACCCGTGCACCCCATCCTGCGCATTTCGCGCACCGAGCGCCGGCTGCGCGAGTTCTGGAGCGGGCACCGCGCCACGGTGGGCGTGGCCGCCTCGGTGGCCGTGCTGGCGGTGTTCTGCACGCTGCTAGGGCTCGATTTATGGCGCTCGGCCCAAACCGGGCACTCGATGGCTGGCTACACCATGCTGGTGCGCGAAATCGACCGCCTCAAGCAGGGCCAACGCGCTATTAAAAAGCAGATTGACGGGCAGGCTAGCGGGGAAATAGCGCTTCCAGTACGCGACAGCAAGTTCAGCGGCACGGGCTTCGCCCTCACCGCTGACGGCTACTTAGTGACCAGCGCCCACGTTATTAAAGGCGCTGATTCTTTGCTAATTGAGAGCCGCGACCATCAGCGCTACCACGCCGAAACGGTATACTCCGACGTGAAGCACGACCTCGCTATTCTGCGCATCAAAGACCGGAAGTTTACCAACTTCGGCCGCTTACCCTACACCTTTAAGGGGGGGCAGGCTGACCTCGGCGAGCGGGTATACACGCTTGGCTACCCGCGCGAAGACATAGTGTACGGCGAAGGCGCGTTGAGCGCTCGCTCAGGCTTTAACGGTGATACGGCGTTCTACCAAGTGAGCATTCCGGTGAACCCCGGCAACTCGGGTGGGCCCATCCTCGATGGCCAGGGCAACCTCATTGGCGTGCTCAGCGGCCGCCAGGACGATGTACAGAGCGCAGCTTTCGCTACGAAGTCGTCTTACCTGGTGCGCCTCGTCGATTCGCTAAGAAACAAGCAAAACAGCCAGCCCTACCACATGCCGCGCGCCAACCAGCTAGCCGGCGCGGGCCGTGCCCAGCAAGTGAAGCGCCTGCAAGACTTCGTCTTTGTAGTTAAAGTGTACGAACAAGACTAACCTGCCTGCTGCGAAAAGCTCGAAAAGCCCTGCCGTTTGGCGGGGCTTTTTTTGTGGTGAGCGGCGCGGATTTTTCATCCGCGAAGATGCCGGGCACCTCATTCGCGGGCTGAAAGCCCGCGCTACTGGCTGAAACCGCGCCAGGGCGCGGGTGGGTTTTCGCCCCGACCTTTGCCGGGCATGGGCAATTACCTTATCTACCAGGCCTACGGCAGCGCCGACATTCTCAACGAGGCACTGCTGAGCATTCTTTCCTACCTGCGGCAACCAGTCGGCGCCACCGTGCTGGTGTATACCGATAACCCAGCGCACTTCCAGGCCGTGCTGGGCGAAGTGGCTGGCGTCGCCTACGTGTTTATCGAGCCGATGCAATGGCGGGCCTGGCGCGGCGAAATTGACTTCGTGCACCGGGTTAAAATCAAGGTATTGCAGCACGCGGCGGCGCACTACGCGGGCCAGCTGCTGTACGTCGATACCGATACTATTTTCACGCAGTCGCCGGCCGCCATTTTTGCCGCGCTGGCCCAGGGCGAGCGCTTCATGCACGTGGCGGAAGGCCGCCTGGGCGATGGCAACCCCTTGAATCGCAAGATAAACCGGGCCTTGCAGCAGGCCAGCGGCGGGCCGGCGCTGGCGCGCGGCACCATCGGCCCCGACACCCGCATGTATAATGCCGGCGTGCTGGGCCTGCGCAGCCCCGATGCGCCGCTGCTGGCCGAGGTGCTGGCCCTCACCGAGCAGCTTTACCGTCTCTACCCCAAGCACGTGATGGAGCAGCTAGCCTTCAGCGTGGTGTGGGCGCGCGCGGGGCCGGTGCGCGAGGCGGCACCGTGGGTATACCACTATTGGAATTTAAAGGAAATCAGACCGGTGCTAGCCCGGCTTTTTGCGCCGCAGCCAAGCCTAACCCTAGCCGGGTGGCAGGCCCGCGCCGCCCGCCTCGACGTGCCCGCGCTGGCCGAGGGCAAGGCTCAGTTTCGGGCGCTGCCGGGGTGGCAGCGGGCGGTATGGCGCTGGCTAGGACGCGGCTGGCAGCTCCCGGCTAGCCTTCCAAGCTAGTGCCATAGCCCCCAAAAAAATGACGAATAGATGAGGGGGTAAAAAATTGTCTGTCAGTCATTAAACTTTGTAGAAAAGACGACATCTTTACGAGGCAATCGTCTTGCTGCCGACTATGAACCGCCGAGCTTTACTCCAGCCCAAGACTTTTTCTGGCCGAGCCCTAGGGAGGGCCCCCGCGGCGCTAGCCCCCGCCAGCGGCCCCGGCGACCCACCTGAGAAGGTTAGTCCCTTTGCCAACAAAGTGCTGCCGATGCGCCTCAGCGCCACGGCCTCGACGCTGGCGCCCTACACCGGGCCCTGGGGCACGGCGCAGGCGGCCCACCTGCTGCGGCGCAGCTTGTTTGGCCCCACGCGCGGCGAGATTCAGGCGGCGGCTGGCTCCTCACTCGCGGTGGTGCTCGATGAGTTGCTGACTGCCCCCGCCGCACCCAGCCCACCCGTGAACGTGAGCACGGCCGACCCGACCGTGCCCATCGGCCAGCCCTGGGTGGGCCAGGCGTTCGACCAGACGCTGGAAGGCGCGCGCCGCACCTCGCTGCGCGACTGGTGGCTAGGGCAGCAGCTGGGGCAGGGCGTATCGCTGAGTGAGAAAATGACGCTGTTCTGGCACAACCACTTCGTGGTGGAGTTTAGTACCATCAACAGCGCGCAGTATGGCTACGAATACGTGCGGCTGCTGCGCCAGTACGCGCTCGGTAATGTGCGGCAGCTGGCGAAGGACATGACCATAAACCCGGCTATGCTGCGCTACCTCAATGGCAATGCCAGCACGGCCAGCGCGCCCAATGAGAATTACGGCCGCGAGCTGCTGGAACTGTTTACGCTGGGCAAGGGGCCGCTCGTCGGGGCCGGCAACTACACCACCTACACCGAGGCCGACGTGCAGGCCGCCGCCAAGGTGCTAACCGGCTGGCGCGACGACCCGGCCACGGTGGCGGGCTACTTCACGGCCAGCCGCCACGACACCAGCCCCAAGCAGTTTTCGGCCGCCTTCGGCAACGCCAAGCTTGCCCCCAACGGGGCTAGCGAGTACCAGGATTTGCTGGACCTGATTTTCCGGCAGTCGGCTACGGCGGCGTTTCTGGTGCGCAAGCTCTACCGCTGGTTTGTGTACTACGTGATTGATGCCCAAATTGAAAGCGACATTATTCAGCCCCTGGCTAGCCTGCTGGTGAGCAGCAACTTTGAGGTGGCGCCGGTGCTGCGGGCGCTGCTGGGTTCGGAGCACTTTTTTGACGCGGCCAACGTGGGCTGCCTGATTAAAAGCCCGCTGGATTTTACCATCGGCGTGTGCCGGCAGTTTGAGCTGGCCTTGCCACCGGCTAGCTCGCCGGTGGCGGAGTATGGTATGTGGGACTACCTCTACTCGCTGGCCTACGTGCAGCAGCAAACCCTCGGCGACCCGCCCAACGTGGCCGGCTGGGCAGCCTACTACCAGACGCCGCAATACCACGAGCTGTGGATAAATGCCGTGACACTGCCCCGCCGCAACCAGACTACCGACCTCTTTCTGGGCCTCACCGGGTACGCCCGCAACGGCTTCACGCTCAAGGCCGACCTGGTGGCTTGGGTGCAGGCCCTGCCCCCGCTACGGCCCAGGACCCCAACCTCGTCATTGCCGAGTTTGCGCAGCTTATGGTGCCCATTGACCTTACGGCCAACCAGCTAGCATTCCTCAAAAATGCGCTCATCCCCGGCCTGCCCGACTTTGAGTGGACGGCCGAGTGGAACCAGTTTCAGGCCACGCCCTCTGTCGTGGCCAAGCGCAACGCAGTGGCTACCAAGCTTTCGGCGATGGCCCGCGCGCTGGCGGGGCTAGCCGAGTACCAGCTGAGCTAGTCCGCGCTGGCCTGTCATTGCGAGCGCAGCGAAGCAATCGCACCCCAACGATACCCGAACGACTCGTTCTAGTGCGATTGCTTCGCTGCGCTCGCATATGACAACTTCTTATTTGTCAGCTTCCCTTATGAAACGCCGCGCCTTTCTCCAGACTTCCGCCGCCGCCACTACGGGCGTGGCCCTGCTCAGTGGCTTTCCCATCGGGGCCTACGGCTACTCGCCCGAGCTGGCGGCGCTCACCAACGCGGCCACGGCTACCGATAAAGTATTAGTCATCGTGCAGCTACAAGGTGGTAATGACGGGCTTAATATGATTATTCCCGTGGACCAGTACGCCGCCCTGGCGGCGGCGCGGCCCAACATCATGCTGCCCCAAAGCCAGGTGCTGCCCCTCACCACGGCTACCGGCATGCACCCGGCCATGGCCACGGCCCAGCAGCTATTCCAGAACGGCCAGCTAGGGGTGGTGCAGAGCGTAGGCTATCCTAACCCCAACTTTTCGCACTTTCGGGCCACCGATATCTGGACGTCCGGCTCCAGCTCCGACGTGGTGTGGACGACCGGCTGGGGTGGGCGCTACCTCGACGGCGAGTTTCCGGGCTACCCCACCGGCTACCCCAGCGCCGCCAATCCCGACCCGCTGGCCGTGAGCATCGGGTCGGTGGTGAGCAACTGCGTTCAGGGACCGGTAGTAAACATGGGCATGGCCATTTCCAGTACCTCCAGCTTTTATCAGCTGCTGAGCGGCGGGGTAGATGCCGCGCCGGCCACTCAGGCCGGGCACGAGCTCACGTTCATCCGGCAGGTGGTGAGCCAGACGCAGGTATACACCACGGCCATTCAAACGGCGGCCGGCAAGGCCAAGAATCTGTCGCCCCTCTACCCCCCCGCCGGCCAGAACGCCTTGGCCGACCAGCTCAAAATAGTGGCTCAGCTCGTGGCCGGTGGCCTGCAAACGCGCATCTACGTGTGTCAGCTCGGCGGCTTCGACCTGCACTCCAACCAAGTGCCTACTACGGGCGGCACCACCACCGGCGCCCACGCCACGCTGCTGGGCAAGCTGGCCAATGGCATCAATGCCTTTCAGGACGACCTGCGGCGGCTAGGGGTGCAGGACCGGGTGATTGGGATGACGTTCTCGGAATTTGGCCGGCGCATCAAGGCCAATTCGGGCTACGGCACCGACCACGGCGCGGCGGCCCCACTGCTGGTATTCGGGTCGCAGGCCAACCCGCTGGTGCATGGCCCCAACCCCAAGCTGCCCGCTAATGCCAGCGTGAACGACAACGTGACCATGCAGGTTGACTTCCGCAGCGTGTACACGAGCATTCTTAAAGACTGGTTTCAGGTGCCACAAGCTACGCTTAATCAGCTTTTTGGCCAAGCTTTTCCCTACGTGCCCGTTATCAAGCAAACGGCCCTGGCCACCGTGCCCGGCGCCGCGCCGGTGCCGGGCTTCAGTCTCTATCCCAATCCGGCCAGCACGCTGGCCACGGCGCTGTTTGAGAGTCAGGGCGCGGCCGTGCAGGTCAGCCTCTTCGACGGGCTGGGGCGCGAGGTGAGCCGGCCCGTCGATGGGCGCTGGCTGGGCACCGGCGTGCAGCGCGTGCCGCTGGTGGTGGCTGGGCTAGCCCCGGCGCCTACCACTGCGTAGTGCGCGAGGGCGACCGCAGCAGCTCGCTGGTGCTGGTGGTGGCCGAATAAAAGCCGCCCGAAAGTAAGCTGCGCAGGAACGCTAGCCAGGCTTTTGCGTAGAAGCTCCCCGAAGGCCGGCTCGCTAGCCTTCGCTGCCAATTCACCCCAACCTGCTTTTCTCATGGCTGACCAGCTTCAACAAATCGAAAAAATAATGCCCGAAGACATTGCCCGCACGTTCGAGGCGGCCGTAAATGTGTTTCAGGGCAAAACTGAGCACATGGACGACCTGCTCAAAAACGGCGGCACGCTGCTGCGCAAGGCCTCTAAAAATTTCTCTTCTACGCAGCTGGTGCTGAGCGTGGCTGCCCTGGCCATCGTAGCCATTGTGGTTATCAAGCGCGCTGCGGACGAATAGTTAAGTACGCTCACACCAACAAAAGCGGCGCCTCTTCGCAGAGGCGCCGCTTTTGTTGGTGAGTAGAGTGAGGCAGGCTAGCTATTTGAGCGTCTCCGCCACGGCCAGGGCCGGTTTTTCAGCACTGGCTAGCGCCTGGCTGGCGGGAAGCTGAGTTACCAGCCCCGCGATGCCCCATAGCTGCAGGTTTCGGCGCACGGTTTCGGCGGCTAGCCAGCTCTCAAGCTGGCTCACCACTACGCGATTGAGCACGCGGCCTTCTACCATCACAGTCACAACGTCGGCGGCCAGGGCCGGGTCGATGGTCAGGATGCGGGCCTGCATCGCCTGGGCGTGCTGCGCATCGATAAACGTGCCGGCCTGCACTACGAAGCGCGGGGCAGCGGCCTTCTCGGTAGCGGCCGGGCTGGGCGGCGCAGTGGCTAGGGCTGCGCTGGCCGCGGGCACCTCGGGCAGCAGGTAGGCCGTAAAGGGGGCCTCCGGGTTGGGGTCGCTGGCACGAAGAACAGCCAGATTTTCGGGAGTAGCAGCCAGGCCGAGCGGTGTGCTGCTGTCTACTACCTCGGCCACTACGGTGGCAGCGCCGGCCTCGACGATGCCCAGCGGGCGGGCGGCTACCTCGGCTAGGTCAATAATACGCTGGTGGCGAAATGGGCCGCGGTCGGTGACGCGCACTACCACCGTAGCGCCGGTAGTTAGGTTCGTAACCCGCAGGCGGGTGCCGAAGGGCAGCGTCTTGTGGGCGCAGGTAAACTCGTGGCGGTTGAAGCGCTCACCGCTGGTAGTGCGGCGGCCCTGAAAGCGGCGCCCATACCACGAAGCACGGCCACGCAGCACCGTAGTGTAGCCCTCGCGGGCCGTCGGGATGATAGTCGGCAGCATCCGGGAAATGTGGATGCGGCGCCGTAAGTGCCTGTGGTGCAGCTTGTGCACCCGGTTAACGCGGGTGGGACGGGCGGCGGCCGGCGATACCAGCCCTAGCCCCATCACTAGCCCCAAAAGGCAGTAAAGCAGAAAAGCGGTGAGAAAAGAAGGTAGTCGCGTAAGCGGCATGCGCTTTAGTGGATGGTGAACTAGCCGAATGTAGGCCGAACCTTGCTAAAACCGACATTTCACTTTTACTAAAAGCACTGCCCCGAACATAAATTTGCATTTTACTTATAAATCTTGCATTTAACTAGTGCATTGCCGGCCGCTATAAGTAGCAATTGTGTTTAGTTAAGGCAGCTTATGGGAAGTTTTTGTACTTTCATAATACAAGGCAGAAAATACGATTATCCGACGGGTGTAAAATTTTGGCTTAAAGCTTTAGTTTAACCCCGGAGTGAGTTTGCATCATTACTAATTCTATTGTAGCTTCCCGCGCCTGTGAGCCGCCCCCAAAGCCGTACCTTTGCCGCATGGATTTTGGCCGCCTGCCCGACCTGCGCTACGTTGATTTTCGCCTGCCCCCCGACCACCCGGCTACCAGCCAGGTGCTTAGCCGCGCCCAGCCCCCGGCTTCGCCTGGTTTGTTCGTGGGCTGCCCCATCTGGACCAATAAAGAGTGGCTGGGCTCGTACTTCCCGCTGGGGGCCAAGGAGCCGGACTTTCTGAAATACTACGCCCAGCAGTTCAACTCCATCGAGCTAAATACCACCCACTACCGCATTCCCGACGCGCCCACCGGGCGGCGCTGGCGCGAGGCCGTGGGGCCGGGCTTCAAGTTTTGTCCCAAGCTGCCGCGCAGCATCAGCCACGAGCGCGAGCTGTACAATACCGACGCGCTCGCGCTCAGCTTTACCCGCGCCGTGCAGGAGTTGGGCGACAACCTGGGCACCTGCTTTTTGCAGCTGCCGCCGCACTTCGGCCCCGAGCTGCTGCTGCGGCTAGAGCGCTTTCTGCTCGACTGGCCCGCCGCAGTGCCGCTGGCGGTGGAGTTGCGCCACCCGCGCTGGTTTTCAGATAAGGGGCTAGCCGACACCATTTTCGCTACGCTCGAAGCGCTGAATAAGACGTTGGTAATCACGGACGTGGCGGGTCGGCGCGACGTGCTGGCCCAGCGCCTCACTACTCCCACGGCCTTTATCCGCCTCAACGGCCACGGCCTGGTGCCCAGCGACTACGCCCGCGCCGACGCCTGGGCCGAGCGCCTGGCCGGGTGGTACGCGCAGGGCCTGCACACGGCGTATGTCTTTATTCACCAGAAGGATGTGCGTCACGCACCCATCTGGGCACAGCATTTTTTAACCCGGATGCAGGAATTGACCGGCATTGTGGTGGCGCCGCCGCGGCTCGTTCCGCAACAGGTGCAGGGCAGCCTGTTTTAAGCTGGTGAGCCTCTCCCCACTGCTAACAAACCTTAAAGTACACCGCCTACTCCGCTGATAACCAAGGCTATCAGGGCCGTATTGAAGCCAAACGAAATCAGACCGTGCAGCAGCGCCAGCCGGCGTATCTCCCGGCCACTAATGCTGATGTCAGCGGTTTGGGCAGTCATGCCGACTACGAACGAAAAGTAGGCCATGTCGAGGTAGTCGGGCTCCAGCTGGTCATTGCCCGGAAATACCAGCCCCCCCACGTCGGAGCCGTCGGGGTTGGCATCGTAGTAAATGTGCGCGTAGCGCAGCGTAAACACGGTGTGCACCAGCAGCCAAGCCGTCCCTACCGCCAGGATGCTTAAGGCAATATGCCTAGCCATTGCGGCAGGACCCAGGCCGTGGCTGGTACTCAGCAACACGACTACCGCCAGCAAGCTGGCACTGGCAGCTACCAGCACAAAGACGAAGCTCACGGCGCGGCTCAGGTCCTCGGCCGCCGCAACGGCCCGGATGCGGTCGGCATCGGCCGTGTACATCCCAATCCAGATGAGTGCCAGCGAAATGAGACCGAACGAATCCCAGCCAATCAGCAGGCGAGCCAGTGGCTGGTAGTGCAGGGGCGTCAACCACCACGCGATGGCACCCATTAATAAGGCAACGAGCAGGCGGCCCGACGCTGGCAGGTGGCCTACCCGATGCAACAGCGCCCGCGGTTCAGAAGGTGTATTCACGGAGCCAAGGTAAGGCGCGGGGCGTGGTGGCCAGATGAGGCTTGGGTGTAGCCGGGGGCCGGGCCGGGCCTTCACTTGCAATTTTTAGCCTTGCTTTGTCCCATGAACGACGCGCCCCTTTCCGGCCTCTACCGGCCCTCGCTAGCCCTGCTCACCGACCTCTACCAGCTCACCATGGCCTACGGCTACTGGAAGCAGGGCCTGCACGAGCGCGAAGCGGTGTTTCACCTCTACTTCCGCAAAGCTCCTTTTAATGGGGGCTACGCGGTAGCGGCGGGCCTGGCGCTGGCCGTCGATTACCTCGAAACGCTGCGCTTTTCGGATAAAGATATTACTTACCTGGCTAGCCTGCAAGGCAACAAGGGCAGCCGGCTTTTCCCCGATGAGTTTCTGGCCTACCTAAAGAATTTAAAATTCACCTGCGACGTGGATGCCGTGGCCGAGGGCACGGTCGTCTTTGGCAATGAGCCACTAGTGCGCGTGCAGGGCCCGCTGCTGCAAGCTCAGCTAGTCGAAACGGCGCTGCTTACGCTCGTCAATTTCCAAACCCTTATCGCCACCAAGGCGGCCCGCGTGCGCGACGCCGCCGGCCCCGACGACGCCGTGCTGGAGTTTGGCCTGCGCCGCGCCCAGGGGCCCGATGGCGGGCTAGGGGCTAGCCGGGCGGCCTACCTCGGCGGGGCCGATGCCACCAGCAACGTGCTGGCCGGCCAGCGCTTCGGCATTCCGGTGCGCGGCACCCACGCCCACAGCTGGGTCATGACCTTTGCCAATGAGAAAGAAGCCTTCCGCGCCTACGCCGACGCCTTCCCCAACGACTCGGTGTTTCTGGTCGATACCTACGACACCCTCGACGGCGTGCGCCACGCCATCGAAGTAGCCCTCGAAATGCGCCAGAACGGCCACGAGTTGGGCGGTATCCGCCTCGACTCGGGCGACCTGGCCTACCTCTCCAAAGAGGCGCGTAAGCTACTCGACGCGGCCGGCCTGGAAAAGGTGCGCATCGTGGCTAGCAACGACTTAGAAGAAAACCTCATCACCAGCCTCCGGCAGCAGGGCGCTCGCATCGACACCTGGGGCGTGGGCACCCAGCTCGTGACGGCCTACAACCAGGCGGCTCTCGGGGGGTGTACAAGCTAGCCGCCCTGCGCACCGCCGAGGGCCAGGGCTGGGACTTCACCATTAAGCTCTCCGAGCAGCAGGCCAAAACCAGCATCCCCGGCATCTTGCAGGTGCGCCGCTACCTGGGCGAGGCCAGCCAGCCCCGCGCCGACATGATTTACAACGTGGCCGCCGCCCAGCCGCTGCCCGCCGCCCCCATCCTCCTCGACCCTGCCGATGCCACCCGCCGCCGCCCCGTGCGCCCCGGCGCGCCCTACGTGGACCTGCTAGCCCCCGTGCTGCGCCAGGGCCGCCTCGTGCAGCCCCTGCCCACCCTGGCCGAAAGCCGCGCCCACGCCCGCCAGCAGGTGGCTAGCCTCGACGCCAGCATCCGCCGCTACCTCAACCCGCACGTGTACCCGGTGGGCCTGGAGCAGGGGCTGCACGAGTTCCGCACTCAGCTGATGCTGGAGAAGCGGCCGGTGCGGCCGGCGTAAACTATCCTCTGTTAGCCAGCGTTATATTGCCAATTGGCAGCTACCTTAGCGCTAATTGGCAAAAACTATGCATCATATCGGCGGCACTTCTGCATCAATAGGCGGCCATGCTGGCTCACAGCCAGACAACCGCATTGCGGCTACCCCGGCAGCACGCGATACAGTCACGTCGATACCCGTGGCCACCGCTACCGGCGTGCGCTTTGTAGAACAGGTACGTACCGGATGGTCGTTGGAGGCTGGGCAGCAGCACGCACGGCAACTGGCGGCTAAGCTGGGTATGACGCTGCACGAACTAGCGCTGGTTCTGGCAACGGCCGAGCGAACTTTTGCCCGGCAGCTCAGTGCCAAACCCTCCGAGAAAACGCTGGCCTTTACCAAAGCCCAGGCCGAGCGACTGCTACTGTTACAAGCCCTGACCAATCACGGGGTAGAGGTATTCGAAGACCAAGGGAAATTTAACCGCTGGCTGCGCCGGCCGTTGCCCCTGCTACAACAGCAGTCGCCTTTGCAGCTGCTGGATACGGTAACCGGCTTTCGGGTAGTAGACCAATTGCTGGGGCGCATAGCCTATGGGGTGTATAGCTAGCCAGCTAGCAGCATCTAACAACTTGCTGAAAACGCCCCCCTACTTTTGAGTCGAATCTATTCTGCTTGATGCCGCAGCACGTTTACCGCATTCAAACGCAACGCTTTGCCGCTGCCGCCCTCAGCGGCGAAGGTGCCCGCTTATACGGCGGCCGCTGGAATCCCGACGGTGTACCGCTGGTGTATACCTCCACTTCGCCCGAGCTAGCGCTACTCGAAGTACTGGTGCATCTCGATGGCACGCCATTCAGCGACCTGCCGCCTTTCGTGCTGATTACCATCTCCGTGCCCGATGCAGCCATCGAAGCAATAGCCGAAACCGACCTGCCACCCGATTGGCAACAGCAACCCGCCCCCACAGAATTAGCCCACTTCCTGCTGCCTCGCCTGCAACCCGGAAATCTTTATGTCGGTTTCTCCGTGCCCTCTGTGGTGCTTCCCAGTTCACCTAGCCGCAACATACTGCTCAACCCACAACACCCCTTGATGCCGCAGGTGCGAGTAGTTTCTACAGTTCCAATCACATTTGATGAGCGGCTACGGCCGTAGAAGTGTTTATACGAGTTTCGCACGCAGCTCATGCTGGCGAAGCGGCCGGTGCGGCCGGCGTAGGCTGCTTTTACACATGAGCAAAGCTCCTACAAGCAATAAGTTAGTCTTATTGCTTGTAGGAGCCAATTATTATCATGTACGCTTTCCGAATATCTACAGTAGCCATAGCAACCATAGGGTTGACGACACTAGGTGTTGTTTCTTGCCAACGAGCGGGTGTGGTCCCACCACCAGATTCATACTTAACTTTTATCGATAAGCCGCATACAGTAGTGGTAAAGGGGCGGGTATACTATGGAAAGACTGGCGCTGACACTTTTCTAATGCGTGATTTTAGAGTAGTATTCAGCCACAAACTAAATGGCGGCATTACCGAATCAGTTACCGACAATACAATGCCCCGAACAGGACATTATCGAATTCGACTGCGAGCTGGCTATAATTATGAAGCGGCTTTAATGGTAGGTGACTGCCGAATAGAAACCCAAGAATGGGCACTCTCTAACAAGGCCCATGACTCTGTCAGTATTAAAAACTTTTACATGGACTACCCTGACAGCACTGCGTATGGCGGCTGTTTAAGTGGCTGGTATCCGCGAGCCGTTAAGCCCTAGTACTTCAACTCCCCCGCCGCAACGCGCAGCGTTACGCCGGCTTCGGCGGTGAGGTAGCCGGCTAGCTGGGCCTGGTAGCCGCTTTGGGCGAGCTGCTGCGCGGTGGCTTCGGCGGCTTCGGGGGCTACTACGAGCAGCATGCCGTTGCCCATATTCCAGTAGAGGTAGGCGGTTTCGGGGCTGATGCCGCCGATTTCGCAGAGGCGCTGCATGGCGGGCAGGGGCGCGAAGAGGTTGTCGAGCACCGCGCCAAGGCCATTTTTGAGTACCCGCTTGAAGTTGTCGGCCACGCCGCCGCCCGTGATGTGGGCCGCGCCGCGCAGGGGCAGGCCGGCGTCGAGCACTGCCGTGAGGGCGGGCGCGTAGATGAGCGAGGGCGCGAGCAGGGCCTCGCCCCAGGTGGCGTACTGGTCGGCATCGGTGCCGTCGTAGGGCTGGGTATGCCAGTTGTCGCCGAAGAGGCGCTGCAAGGTCTTGCGGGCCAGCGAGTAGCCGTTGGAGCGGAACGAGGGCGAGCGCAGGGCCATCACGGCATCGCCGGCCTGGGCGGTGGCGCCGCTCAGGGGCTGGGTTAGGCTGGGGTGCAGCACGCCGATGGCCGTCGAGCACCAGTTGAAATTCATGCGGGCGCCGGGGAAACCGCTGATGCGGTTGCCCAACTCGGCAATTTCGCCGCCGGTGATGGCGATTTTCGAGAACTGGCAGGCGTCGTGCAGGCCGCGCATCATCTCGTCCACCACGTCGTAGTCGAGGGTATTCACGTCGATGATGTTCGAGAGATTGGTGGGCACGAAGCCGGCGGCGATGAGGTCGTCGGCGGTCATGGCCACCAGGTCGTAGCCTAGCGTGTCGTACTTGTCGAGGCGCTCGCCCAGCTCGATTTTGGTCCCGATGCCATCCGAGCTGATGCCCAGGCGCTCCTGGCCGAAGCGGATTTCGTTGCTAAAGCCGCCGTCGAGGTCGCGGGCGGGCTCGCCGGGCAGACCGGCGCGGGTAGCAAACGTCTTTTTCGACCAGTTATAGGCGTTTTTCGAGGCGGCGTTGCCGAGGTCGATGGAGTAGCCGGCGTCGGGGGTTTGGGCGTTGTTCATAAAGTGTATAAACGAGATACAAACGAGATACTTAGAAGAACTTACAAGAACGTCATGCTGAGCTTGTCGAAGCATCTCTCCCGCGCCATTGGCTTAGCAACCCTAGCGGCGTGGCAGAGATGCTTCGACAAGCTCAGCATGACGTTCTTTTTTGTATGCACAGCACTAGTGCTCGGTCGGCGCGGGGGCCTTGGCACTCACCGACTCGCCCTTTTTCTCGCTTCGGTGGCTCTGGCGCTCCTCCTGGATGTGGCGCAGGTAGCGCGTCACATCGCCGGTCGGGTACTTGCCGGTGAAGCACGCGAAGCACGAGCCGCCATGGCCGCGCTCCTCGGCAAACAAGTCCTGCAAGTCGCTCAAATCCTGATAAATAACCTTGTCAGCCTCAATATAGTGGCAGATTTCCTCCTCCGTGTAGTTGGCCGCAATCAGCTCGGTGCTCATGGCCATGTCGATGCCGTAGATGCAGGGTGATACGATGGGCGGCGCGCTCGAAATAAAGTACACCTCGCTAGCCCCCGCCTCGCGCAACAAGCGCACAATACGCCGCGACGTGGTGCCGCGCACGATGCTATCGTCTACCACCGCTACCTTTTTGCCTTCCACGAAAGCGCGGATGGGGTTTAGTTTTTTCTTCACCACGTCTTCGCGGCCGGCCTGGGTGGGCACGATAAACGAGCGGCCCATGTGGTTATTTTTCACCAGCGCCCGGCGGTAGGGCACGCCGATGGCCTCGGCTAGCCCCGACGCCGAAAAGTAGCCCGACGACGGCACGTCAATCACCATATCGGGCTTGAGGCCGGCATCAACCACCTTGCGGGCAATGATTTTGCCGAGGCGCACGCGCTCGCGGGCCACCAGGCGGCCGTGGATGGTCGAGTCTTCGCGGGCGAAGTAAATCTGTTCGAACACGCAGAAGGCCTTGGGCAGCGCCTGCTGGTTTTTATAGTGAACCTTGTAGTCGTTGTCGATAAAAATGGCTTGGCCCGGCCCCACGTTCTCGACAAATTCAAAGTCGAGGTAATCAAAGCAGGTACTTTCCGACGCGAAGGCATACACCGGGCCTTCGGGCGTATCGCGGCGGCCCATCACCAGCGGCCGGATGCCCAGCGGGTCGGTGAAAGCCAGCAGGCCGTGCCCGGCAATGATGGTAACGGTGGCGTAGGCACCCTTCACTAGCTCCTGGGTCGTTTCCACTGCGTCGAAGATATCGACCACCGAAATCCGGTCCAGGTCCTTCACCCGCAGCTCCGAGGCGAAGGTGTACATGATAAGCTCCAGGTCGTTGGTCGTCTTGGGCAGCACGTGGTACTTCTCGTGCAGCAGCTTGGCCACGTCGCGGAAGTTGATGACGTTGCCGTTGTGCACCATGGCTAGCCCAAACGGATAGCTCGTGGTGAACGGCTGCGCCAGGTCCGAGTCGTTGGCGCCCTGCGTGGTGTAGCGCACGTGCCCGATGCCGGTATTGCCCGTCAGCTTCTTGATATGCTTGGGCTTAAACACGTCATTTACCAGTCCCTGGCCCTTGTGCAGGTGAAAAGTATCGCCGTCGAAGGTGGCAATGCCGGCGGCATCCTGCCCGCGGTGCTGCAGGGCAGTGAGGCCGATAATCATATCGCCCACCACACGCTCGGGGCCGTGAAAACCTACAATACCACACATAATCAGTTAATTATGAGTTAGAAATTATGAATTATGAGTTGGAAGGGTGGGGATAGCAGCCCCCGTAATAAGGTTTGCCAAGGTTTCGGCGTATAAGGTATGCTCCACGGCCAGGCCCCGGCGCTGCACTTCGGCCAGGGTATCGGCCCCTATCAAATTTACAACCTCTTGAGCTAGAATGGGTCCGGTGTCGAGGCCTTCGTCAACTAAATGCACGGTTATCTTGGTTTCGGACAGACGGTTATCAAACGCCCATTCGTAGGCGTGCAGGCCTTGGTGCTGGTGCGTATCGGCGGGGTGAATATTGATGATGCGCCCCGCAAACGCCCGCACGAAGGCCGGCGACAGCACCCGCATGTAGCCCGCTAGCACCACGTAATTGGGTCGATATTCTCGCAGAATATCAACGACTTCCAAATCAAAACTTTCGCGCTTGCGGCCTTTGGAAGGCAGGCTAGCCGTGGGCAGGCCCAGCGCGGCGGCGGCATCGAGGCCCAGCGCCGCCGGGTCGTTGCTAAATACCACGGCCACTTCGGCTAGCCCATGCAATACGCCCGCGCGCACCGCCTCGGCCAGCGCCAGCATATTGGAGCCGCGGCCGGAAAGCAGAATCGCGAGGCGGGCGAGGGGCTTGTGCATCCGTTAATAAGCGCTCGTTTCGAGCTGCGGCGTGGGGCGCTGGCCAATGTCGGGGCGCACGTATTTATCTTGAAAATAAACCAGCTCCACTTCGGCGTAGGCTAGCTGCACGGCGGTGGGTAGGTCGGGCCCGTGCGCCACGAGCACCGCCACCCGGCCGCCATTGGTAAGCAGCTCACCAGGTTGGTCGCCCGCTTTCACGCCCCCCACAAACACCTGCGTGTCCTCACCCTGATTACCAATGCCGTGAATTGGAAAACCCGTCGGAAACTGCGCGGCCGGGTAGCCGCCCGAGGCTAGCACCAGGCCCACGAAGGCGCCGGGCCGCTGCTTCACCACCGTTTGCGCCAGGGTGCCATCGAGCGTGGCGGTTATGAGGTCGAGCAGACTCGTTTCGAGCGCGGGCAGAATCACTTCCGCCTCGGGGTCGCCAAGACGCACGTTGTACTCGAGCAGCTTCGGCCCGCTAGGGGTTAGCATCACCCCGAAGTAGAGAAAGCCTACGAAGTCGAACGGCTCGGCTTGCAGGCCGCGCAGCGTGGGGTCAATAATGTCTTTACGAATAGCGGCCAGCCAGTTATCATCCAGAAACGGCACCGGGCAATACGCGCCCATGCCGCCCGTGTTGGGGCCTTCGTCGCCCGCCAGCAACTGCTTGTGGTCCTGGGCCGGGGCTAGCAGCCGGATGCGGTTGCCATCGGTGAGGCCGATGAGGCTCACCTCGGGACCGGTCAATTTTTCTTCGAGCAGCACCGAGAACCAGCCTTCGTGCAGCTCGCGCAGCTCGGTGAGAGCCGCCCTACCCTCGGCTACGGAGCTGCATACGTACACGCCTTTGCCGGCGGCTAGGCCATCGTATTTCACCACTACCTGGCCGGCTAGCTCCTCCACCTTGGCCTGGGCATCGGCGAGGCGGTCGCTGCGGTAGCTCCAGGCGCGGGCCGTGGCTACCCCGTGGCGGCGCATAAAGTCCTTGCTCCACACCTTCGAGCTTTCGAGCGTGGCCGCCTGCCGGCGCGGGCCAAACACGCGGATGTCGGTATCAAGGAAATAATCGGCTACGCCGGCCGCCAGCGGCGCTTCCGGCCCCACCACGATGAGCTTGACGTTCTGCTCGTTGCAGAAATTCTGGATAGCCGGAAAATCGGTGGCGCTGATGCCAGCCACGCTACCGGGGATGCCGGCGTTGCCGGGCAGCACGTGCACGGTCGCGCCATCCTGGCGGAGCTTGGTGGCCAGGGCGTGCTCGCGGGCACCGGAGCCGAGGAGGACGAGTTGTTTCAAATTGCCGCTCACGTTACGAGGGAGTGTTCTTTAGCTAAAATCTTGAATGAAAGCAATTAACTCGTCGCGAAAAGAAAAAACTGAGCGACCAGAAAATTGCAGCGTAGTTCCTGCCTTTATTCCGTTGGGCAAGTCGGTAGCCGTGATAGCGAAGTAGTCGATATCGGCCTCGGCCTGCTCGCCCAGCCAGCGCAAGGCCGTGATGCGCTGGGTGCGCTCCGCGAACCACGCGGCGGCCCGGATAGCCTGGCTTTCAAAGGCCTCCTTGCTGTCCAGCCGCACCGTCACGTCGCCGTTGGTCGAGTGCTCGAATTGCACAGCCGGGTGCAGGCACGCCAGCATGCCGGGCACGTCGAAGCCGTTGTAGGCTTCAATGTAGCTGTCTACCAACTTTTCAGCTTGCGTTGCTTCCATTGTAGCGGGCGTATTTACAGTGCTTTCCGCATTACTATTTGAGTAAGCCAGCCTTCACTAGGTTGCGGGTCAGGCGCTCGGTTACGTCCTCGGTATCACCGGCCGTGGCTAGGGGCTGGCCCACAACGCGCTGGTAGATGTCGAGGTAGCGATTGACGGCCTCCTGGGTCACCTCGGGGGTGAGGGCGCGGGGGTAGGCGCCATCCTTCTTATTGGCAATGAGCCACTGGCGGATATACTCCTTGTCCATCTGCTCGGCGCCCTCGGGGTTGCGGGCGTAGTCGGCGGCGCTCCAGAAGCGCGACGAATCGGGCGTGTGGATTTCGTCAATCAGAATCAACTCGCCGTCCAGCAGGCCGAATTCGTACTTGGTATCAACCAGAATGATGCCCTGCGCCGCCAGCAAATCGGAGCCGACCTTGAACAGCTCCAACGCCTTTTCGGCCATCTTGTCGTACAATTCCTGGCTTACCCAGCCCTCGCGCACGAGGTTTTCGGGGGTGATTTCGCGGTCCGACTCCTCCTTGGTGGTCGGCGTCACGATGGGGGTAGGGAACTGCTGGTGCTTAGTCATCCCGTCGGGCACGGTCACGCCCGAGAACGTGCGCTGGCCGCTCTGGTAGCCGCGCAGCATCGAGCCGGTGAGGTAGTTGCGCACCACCATCTCCACCTTAATGGGCTGCGCTTCTTTCACCAGCATGGCGTTGGCGTCCACCATGCCCTTCACGTGGTTGGGGATGATGTGGGCCGTTTTCTCAAACCAGAAGTTGGCTAGCCCATTGAGCACCGCGCCTTTGTTCGGGATGGCCGTTTCGAGCACCGAATCAAAGGCCGAGAGGCGGTCCGACACCACGATGAGACGGGTGCTGTCGTCGATGCGAAAGCTGTCGCGGACTTTGCCACGGTGCAAAAGCTGGAGCTGGGGGGTAGCGAAATACGGGAGCGTGTTCATACCGAATAACTTATGCGTGGGTGGCAGGCGCACTGGCTTCCTGGGTCCGGCGGGTGAGGTACGTGACAATGTTCTTGAAAATCGCCAGGCCCTCCCCTTCTTCCTGAAGCTCGCCGCGGCGCTTTTTCAAGCCCCAATCGGGATGGTTGCAGCCGGCCAGGTAGGCCTCGGGGTGCGGCATGAGGCCAAAAATGTGGCCCGTAGGGTCGGTGAGGCCAGCGCAGTTGAGGTCGGCGCCGTTGGGGTTGAGCGGGTAGGTGCCGGTTTCCTGGTCGTCGTGGCCGGCGTAGGTCAGGCAGTTGAGCCCTAGGTCGGTAATGCGGTCGCGGATGGCCGCGTCGGGCACTACCAAGCGGCCTTCGCCGTGGCGCACAGGCACTTCAAAGGAAGTCAGCTCGCTCAGGAAGGGTGTAGGCGTTTTCGTTTGCGCATTCACCTTGAGGCGTACCCAGCGGTTTTCATAGCGGCCCGAGGCGTTGTGCGTCAGTGTCACTTCGGGCTGAAAATCGCCACCTAGGTTGGGCAGCAACCCGAGCTTCACCAGTACCTGAAAGCCGTTGCAGATACCCAGCACAAACTTGCCGGCGGCCACAAACTCGCGGATGTCGCTGAGCAGCGTGCGGCCCGCATCGCCGGTCTGGCGGTAGCGCAGCTTGTTGGCCAGCACCACACCCGAGCCTAGGTCGTCGCCGAACGAGAACCCGCCCGGAAAATTCAGAATATCAAAGTCGTGGATGCTCACCCGGCCGTGCAGCACCTCGTTGAGGTGCACGATGGTGGCCTCACCGCCCGCTAAGCGGTAAGCGGCGGCCATTTCCTCTTCGCAATTGATGCCGAAGCCGGTCAGGATGAGGGCTTTGGGGGCCTGGGCTAGGTCTGCTAGGTCTGCCATGTTATGTTTTGTCACGTGGTCCTTGCTCACTGCTCGTTAGTGCTGGATGGCCGCGGCGGGCTCCAAGCCAATAGTTCGGTTTACGGGGCCGTTAGTCCAGGCGGTGCGCAGGTCGTAGGTCGAAGCGTTTAGCAACTCTTGCGTCCCGTGCAGCACGCGTAACTGGCCATCGGCCGTTACGCGGCCCAGGCGCGTAGCTCGCTGACCTAGGATGCCTTCGAAGGCCGTCACGTCTTCCGGCGCGATGCTCACCACAAAGCGCGAATGCGACTCGCTGAACAGCAGCGCCGTAGGCGACAAGTCGCCCGCTAGGCTACCTAGGTCAAGGTCAGCGCCCAGGCCGTCGCGGCCGAAGGTGCTCTCGGCCAGCGCTACGGCGAGGCCGCCGTCGCTCAGGTCGTGGCTGCTCTGGATGAGGCCTTGCGCGTTGGCTTCGCCCACCAGGGTGTACAGTGCTTTGGCTTCTTCGAAACGCACCTGCGGCACGTTGGCACCCAGCTCGTTGTAGAGCTGGTAGAACTCCGAGCCGCCTAGCTCATCGTAGGTTTCACCGAGCAGATAAATCACGTCGTCGGCCTGCTTAAAGTCGGAGGTCACGACTTGGCGCACGTCCTCGACCTTGGCGGTCATCGAGTAGAGCACCGTGGGCGGTACCGAGATTTTCACCCCGTCGGCCTTGAAGTCGTTCTTCATCGAGTCCTTGCCCGAAGTCAGTGGGATGCAGTAGGCCGCGCAGGCATCGCGCAGGGCCTGGCACATCTGCACCAGCTTGGCGAGCTTCTGCTTGCCGTCGGGGTTGATGGCGGGGTCGTACACCGAATCGGGCACGCAGAAATTGTCGTTTACCGACCAGAAATTCCCGTCGCCCGGCGTGAGGTTGGGCAGCTTGCCGCCCACCGAAATAATCTGCCGCACGGCCTCGTCGAACGAGCCGGCCGACATGTGGTAGGCGTCGAGGTCGCCCATGCGGGGCAAAATGCCGTTGCTCACGGCCACGCCTTCCCAGCTCTCGAAATTGAAGCGCACCACGGCAGCATCTTGCGGGGCCTGGCCGGTGGCGCCCATCAGGGGCTTTACCACCGTGCGACCCTTCACCTCGTGGTCGTACTGCCGAATCACCGACTCGCGCGAGCAGATATTGAGCGAACCCATCAGCTTGAGCAGCACGTCGTTGTAATCGAGGCTAGCGGGCAGCGCGGGCTCCTGGGCCGCGGGCTTCACGTACTCGGCCAGCAGGGTTTTGCGCGGCACGCCGTTGTGCAAAAACTCCAGCGAGAGGCCCGCAATCGGCTGGTCGTCAAACTTTACGTCGAGGTAGCCCTCAGCGTTGAAGAAGCCAATATCGGTCAATTCTACCTCCATTTCGCGACCTAGGGCCAGCAGCTCGTCCATTTTTTCGGGAGCCACGGCTAGGGTGAAACGCTCCTGCGACTCGCTCAGGAAAATCTCCCAGGGCTTGAGGCCGGGGTATTTAAGGGGCACTTTCTCCAGCTCTACCACCGCACCGCCGGGGATGAGCGCCAGCTCGCCGATGCTCGACGAGAGGCCGCCCGCCCCGTTGTCGGTGCTGCACCGGATGAGGCCGCGGCGCGTGGCGAGGATGAGGAAGTCCATCGCCAGCTTTTGGGTGATGGGCGAGCCAATTTGCACGGCCGTGGCGGGCGCGGCTTCATCCAGCTCGATGCTGCTGAAGGTCGCGCCGTGGATGCCGTCCTTGCCCACCCGGCCGCCGGCCATGATGATGCGGTCGCCGGGCAGAATGACCTTTTCCCAGCTGTCTTTCCCGTCCAATTGCATCGGCATCACGGCGCCGGTGCCGCAGTACACGAGCGGCTTGCCGCGGTAGCGGTCGTCGAAGATGATGGCCCCGTTCACGGTCGGCACGCCCGACTTGTTGCCGCCGTCCTCGATGCCCTTGCGCACGCCTTCAAAAATGCGGCGCGGGTGCAACTGGCCAGTCAGCAGTTCCCCGTCGTAATCCGGGTTGCCAAAGCACAATACGTTGGTATTGAACAGCAAGCGCGCACCGCCAATGCCAGTGGCTAGCGGGTCGCGGTTGTTGCCCAATATGCCCGTGATGGCCCCGCCGTAGGGGTCGATGGCCGAGGGCGAATTGTGCGTCTCGACCTTCCACACAAACAGCGACTCGGGGTTAATCCGCACCGCGCCGGCGTTATCCGAAAACACCTTAATGAGCCAGTCGTTGCCGTTGGCCCGCAGCTGGCGGTCTACTTCGCTGGTCGCGCCCTTGATGAAGGTTTTGAACAGCCCGTCAATCTCTTCCTCCGCGCCCGTTTCCAGGTTCTTGTACTTGATAACGGCGCTGAACTCCTTGTGCTTGCAGTGCTCCGACCAGGTTTGGGCCAGAATCTCCATTTCGCAGTCGGTAGGGTCGGCGGACAGCCCTAGGCTGAGGCGCTGCTCGCGCACGCTGCCCTGGCCGAAGTAGTCGCGGATGGCCTGCATTTCGGGCAGGTTGAGCGCGTACACGTTGTCCTTGCTCAGTTGCAGCAACTGTTCGTCGCTGAGGCCACCCAGGGCGATGGTTTCGGTGCGGGCGTCGGCCCCGCCGCCGGGGCGCGGCGTGTAGTCGCGGATGCCGTCGGCCACCGCGCCCACCTCGAAGCGGTTGATGAGTTTGTTGCCCAGCAACTCTTCGGCTAGCCGACGAAGGTCGGTGGCGGGCAACTCATTCTCCACAAAGTACAGGCGCTTCGAGAAAATGTGCTGGGTGCGGGTGTCGATGGGCTCGTTGAGGAAGTCGCCGAGCGCATTCTGGGCCGAGGTGCCCCCGTCGTCCGTCACGCCGGGGCCTTTGGCCACCAGGATGTAGCTGTTGAAACCCGCGGGCGCGGCCACTTCATCGATGGCGGCGGTGTGCAGCACGGGGTCTTGCAGGCAGGCGGCGGCAAAGTCGGCGACTTGCGCGGCGCTCATACCGGGGTAGCGCACGGCATAGAGCGCCGCGCTGCGCACCTGGCCGGTGGCTAGGCCTAGGTGGCGGGCCGCGTCGGCGGCCACGCGCTGGCCGTCGCCGTCGTGCCGGCCGGGTTGGAGACTGAGGAGGATGGAATGCTGGTTGGTTTCCAAATTAACTTTTGTCATGCTGACGGCGGCGGCATCTTATCACTGCTGCCTCCGTCAGATTTACTAATCACCACGTTGCGAGTGTGATAAGGTCCTTCGCAAGCGTATGCCAGGTAAGGGTTGACAGGTGGTAATGGATTATTTGGCATCGGGCCGACTGCCCGGCTTCACGGCCGGAATCCCGGCCAGGTGTTCCGGCACCGCATCGGCCGCGAACACGGCCGCCTGCACCGGCAACAGCGCAAAGTTCGGGAACGGAAGGCCAGCTTTCCCATTCGTACGGTCAATTAAAGAGGCCACTGCGAGTACTTCAACCCCCATTTCCTTCAACACCCGCGCTACTTCGAGGGTGCTTTTGCCAGTCGTAACTACGTCTTCGGCAATTACTACCCGCTCGCCGGGGCTCAGCGTAAAGCCGCGCCGCAGAGTCATTTCGCCATTCGCATCGCGCTCGGTAAAAAGCGACGGCACGCCCAGCTGCCGGGCCAGCTCGTAGCTCACCACCACGCCGCCCATCGCGGGGCCTACCACCGTGTCGGGCACCAGGCCAGCCTCGCGCAGGCGCTGGGCCAGCACCGCCATCGCGGGCGCGGCCAGGTCGGGCTTGCGCAAAAAGCGGGCGCACTGCACGTAGGTATCCGAGTGCAGCCCCGACGAGAGCTTGAAATGCCCGTTCAGGAGCGCACCTTCTTCGCGCAGCTGCGCTTCGAGGATGGTAGCGACTTCAGCGGCGGGGAGGTCGGGGGTAAGTTGGTTGGTCATAGTAAAATTTGCGTCTGTCATGCTGAGCTTGTCGAAGCATCTCTGCCGCTTCGTTGAATGGCTCAGAAGAAGCGGTAGAGATGCTTCGACAAGCTCAGCATGACAGACGACTTAGCGAATCAATTATTAAACAGCTACTGCGCGGTGCTCATTAATCTCGTTCATAAGCTCCCGCGCTGCTGCTGCCGAATCCTCGGCTTGCCAGATGCTGCGCGAAGCATTAATCAGCAGCCCGCCGCCGTCGGCCAGCAGGCCCGCTTTCATTACCGAGGCCAAGTCGCCGCCTTGCGCGCCTATGCCGGGCACCAGAAACCACTGCGTGGGGCACAACTGGCGCAGGCGGCCTAGGGCCGCCGCGTCGGTAGCGCCGGCCACAAGGCCAATGTTGCCGTGGGTGGCGTCGAGGTCAGCGAGCAGTTTGGCCGTGAACTCGCTCACGGGCTCGCCGCTGGCTAGCTCCGCCTCCTGAATGGGCGAATGGTTCGAGGTTTTGGCCAGGGCGAAGACGAACTTGCCGGGGCGGGCGAAGGGCACCACCGCATCGGCGCCCATGTAGGGGTTCACCGTCACGGCATCGACGCCTACCACGTCGTAGGCAAACTGCGCGTAGTGCATGGCCGTGTTGGCGATGTCGCCAAACTTGCCATCGAGGATAACCGGGATGCCATCGGGCACGGCGGCCACCACTTGGCGCAAGAGCTGCGTGCCGTTGCCCCGGCTCAGGAAGAAGGCCAGATTAGGCTTGAAGGCAGCGGCGTAGGGCGCGGTTTCGGCGATGACCTGCGGCAGGCGGCGCGTCACGTCTTCGTCGGAGCCGGTGGGGTCGAGGCCCACGCAGAGCAGCGTATTGGCCTGGGCAACGCGAGTGAGGAGCTTTTGCATAGCTGGTAGCGAAATGTAGCGCGGACCTTGTAGTCCGCGTTTGGCTCATATTGCGGGCGCAGACTACAAAGTCCGCGCTACAAATTAGGCAAAAACAAAAGCACCCGGCAGAACCAGGCGCTTCGCAGTCAAATATTTAGGTGATATTATCGCATTTTGCCCGGTCAACGTTTTTGCGGGCGTGGGTGACGCGCACGCTGGCACGGGTACCGGCCGGGCATAAAAAAACCGCCTCATACAGATAGGGCGGCAACTGAAAGAACGAAGCAAAAAACGAATCGCAGGACGAATGGCAAACGGCGGCAGCCGGCCGGGCTTTCCGCAGCACGGCTTGGGTAGCCGTTTCCTGCTTCATCCACTGGCGGTTGCTTGCGTTCACAGTGCAAAATTACCCATTCTTGTTTTGAGCGCAAGGCTATGTTTAACAAAAAACCTTTTAGCAGCTTTTCTCGGTTCGCGTTTTCTGCGCTGCGCTAGGCGCTTAGGCCGTTTTTAAAGGATTAAAAAAAGTTTGCCACTGTCCCACAGTTTGCCCCTCGGGGTAAGCTTACCGTAACTTTGACCGTTTATTTCGCAAGCTATTCAAGCGGCTAGCCATTCAGCCTGAATCTTTTGTGTATGAGCAAGCCCCGTTGCGCTGGAGGTAGGGCAGCGGGGCTTGCTCAGGTGGCGCAGATTTTACAGCCCGCAGGTGCCGCAAGTCGGGCGCGGACGACAAAGTCCGCGCTGCTATTACTTAAACGCCTCGTTGAGCACAGCGGCCAGCCGCACGCCGGCCTGCTGAATGCGCTGCTTCATTAGGTCGGCGTGGGCGGGGTAGTAGCGGTAGTCGGGGTCGGGTTTTTGGGCGGCCTCGGCGTAGAGCTTGCCCGACTCCTGGTACGACTCCCAGAGCCACTCGCCAGGGTCGGCGGTGGCTTGCCACTGCTTGCGCTGGGCCTCGGGCAGCACGCTGTACTGCTGGCCCAGCTCGGTATAGGTGAGGCCCTGGTAGTCGAGCAGGCCGCTGTCCCAGAGGCTGTGCAGGTTGGTATCCTTGCCCCGGTAAGTCAGCTTAATGTCGTTGCCGCCCTTGTCTTCGGCGCGGCCGGTGTGCATGGGCTGGTGCACATCGCCCACAATGTGCACCACGAAGATGAGCGCCTCAGCCCGCTGCTCGCGGGTTTTGGCGGGGTCTTTCATCTCCTTGATTTTGGCTACCAACACGTTGTAGGCGTTGGGGTTAGCCTGGCCTTTCAGGGCGGCCAGGTACTGGTCGTGGTCGAGGCCCATGGCCGTATTTACGTAGTGCCAGGGCGCGGTTTCCTTATACTCGGGCAGGTAGCGCATCTCGTCGGGCTGGGTGCTCACGAGCGCTAGGGTCTGGGTACCCAGCAAGGCGGCTACTTGGCGGCACGCCTTTTCGGAGAGGTGGTGCGCGGCAATGATGCCGATGGCGCGGTGGCCATCCATACCCCACGCCCACAGGCGCAACGGCAGCGCGGCCAGCAGGGCCAGCGCCAATACTATTTTCTTCATCAAACAGCAACTCCCTGACCGGCAAGGACACCTTGCCGGTCAGGGAGTTGCAAATATAGGCCGAGCTAGCCAGCTTAATCTTCAGTAAAAATCCCGGCCCATTCCAGCGCTAGCCCCGGCAGCGTAGCCACCGGAATTGGGCCCGGCTCGGTATACTCGGCGGTCAGCTTATACTGGCCGGCCACCAGCGTAAAGGCGGCTACTGTCTTCACGCCAGGATACACAATCCAGTATTCCAGCACGCCGCTTTCCTCGTAGAGGTCATACTTGATGCGCGTATCGCGAGTGGTATTGCCGGGCGACACGATTTCGATAATCCAATCGGGAGCGCCCAGGCAGCCCCGGTCGTCGAGTTTGGCTAGGTCGCAGACTACGCAAATATCCGGCTGTACCACCGTCCTAATTTGCTGGTCGCCATTAGCTCCGCCCGTGGTCAGGCGCACGTCAAAAGGGGCGTGGTAAACACGGCAAGAACTACCAGCCATAACCGGTAAAATCTGCCTCAGCAAGTTAGTAGAGTACTCCTGGTGCCGCCGGCTAGGCCCCGCCATCGGCCGCATCACCTCGCCCTTGATGAGTTCGACAAACTCGTCAAATTTCCACGTCAGATAATCGGCGTAGGTATACGTTTTAGTAAGGTCGAGCTGCGAAAACTGCGTAATAGGCTCCATAGCCGGACGTTTTTGGTAGGCAGTATAAAGGTAGCTCTACTCCCTAAAACTCAACGTGCAGCCGCAGCGCCACCACGTGAATAGGCCCCTTGCGGTCGCGGTTGTAGCCGGGGTTTACGGCAAACTGATAATCGGGCGTGATGGCGGCGTGATACTTGGGAAAGTCGATGCTGTAGTACAGCTCCGTAATGAGCTCGGGGGCGTAGTTGAGGGTGCCATCGCCGAGCATAAAGCCGTAGCCGCCGGCGGCCAGGTAGTCGCGGTGGCCGGGCGAGAGGCCGTTGACCACGGCGGCCAGGCCCAGGCGGTCGGTGGCGCGGTGCCAGCGCGCGCCGGTGCTTACCAGGCCCAGGCTCACGCTCTGGTCTACCTCCGTGAAGGCCCAGGTTTCGTTTTTGCCATCGTTGTAGCTCAGGCGGCCAAAAGCGCCCAGCTCGTGGCCCAGCTCCTGCTCTACGTTGATGGCAAAGCCGGTTTTGCCGTGGCTAGGCCCGCGCACGCTGATGATGCTGGGGTGGCCATTGACGGTGGGCGCGGCAATGGCCTGGTAGTAGTTGCCCATGGCCGCCACGTTGTGGAAGCCCAGCACGCGCACCGTGCCCTGGTGGCCGCGCAGGTTATAGGTTTTGGTGATTTCCACGGTTTCGCCGTGGGCTTTGGCGTAGTCGTAGTCGAGTAGCGGGCCGTTGGCGTAGGTAGGCATCAGGGTGGAGGCGGCGCGCACCGCAAAGCTGGGCGTGATGTATTCGAGCACGCCGCCTACGGTGTAGCCGCGGGTGTTGGCCGGGTAGTCCCAGGCGCCGGCGCTCATCAGCGTCCAGTTCATAAACTGGGTGCGCGGGTCGTGCGAGTAGCTATTCTGGTCAAAATAATCGGCCAAGCACAGCTTACCGGCCGTGACGCTGAAGTAGCGCACCGGGCGCGGGCCGCCCACCTGGTTGAGGTCGTCTTCATCGTCCACCATTTCTGAGCCAATTGCAAAGCGCTGCTGCAAATACAGGCGCGCCAGGTAAAGCACCGGCTCGGGCGAGCCTACCCGGAAGGTTTCGCCGTTGAGGGCGCCGCCCAGGCCCGAAGCGCTGCTCAGGCCACTGCCGCCCGACACCTCGGGGTTGAGAATCACAACCGCGTTTTTCCAGAGCTGCCGGCCCAGGTAAAGCGTAGTAGTGAGTGAGGTGGCGGCACTTTCGCGGGGCCGCAGACTCAGGCTGTCGGAGTAGGGCGCCGTAAAATTGGCGTGCCACTGCCGGATAATCGTCTGCTGAAAGTGCAGGCTCCAGCCGTGGTAGTCGTTGGGCTTGCCTTCATCAACGTGGATGGGCTGCTGGGCCGAAGCGGCCGCCGGCTGCTTGCCCGGCGTAGCCGACGAAGGCGGCGTGACGGCACCCTGGCCGTAGACTGTGCCAGCCAGGGCCAGCAGGCCAGCCACTGCCAGCGCCCGCAAAGTATAAAAAGTCATCAAACAAGGAAAATAATGGCCGCAGGCAATACGCTCCGCAAAGGTAGGCCAGAGCCGGAAAAGCGTAAGATAATTGCCTAATCCTAGGCTGGCTACCCTACTTACAAAAGTGTGCCGTGCAAGAAGGCATAGGCTACGGTGAAGTAGATAACCAGCCCCGTTACATCCACGAGCGTCGCCACGAAAGGGGCCGACGAGGTGGCCGGGTCGAAGCCTACCTTCTTGAGTAGCAGCGGCAGCATGGAGCCCGCCAGTGAGCCCCACAGCACGATGCCCACCAGCGCAAAGCCCACCGCCAGCGCCAGCGGCACCCAGTGCGGGCCGTAGTCGCGCAGGTGCAGGCCCTGCCACAGCGCAATGCGAATGGTGCCCACAATGCCCAGAATGACGCCTAGCGACAAGCCCGCCAGCAGCTCGCGGCGCATCACCTGCCACCAGCGGCCCACCGTCACTTCGCCCAGGCTCATGGCCCTTATTATCAAAGAAGTAGCCTGCGAACCCGCATTGCCGCCCGAGCTGATAACCAGTGGCACGAACAGGGCCAGCACTACGGCCTTTTCAATTTCGCCCTCGAAAAAGCCCATTGCGGTGGCCGTAAACATCTCGCCCAGGAAGAGCACCACCAGCCAGCCGGCGCGCTTCTGCACCATTTTCAGCAGCGGAATCTGCAAATACGGCTCGTCGAGAGCCTCGGAGCCGCCGAGCTTTTGCATGTCCTCGGTGTCTTCGCGCTCGCGCAGGGCCAGGATGTCATCGAGCGTGACGATGCCCAGCAGCACGCCGTGGGCGTCGGTGACGGGCAGCGCGATGCGCTGGTGGCGGCGGAAGTCGGCCAGGGCCTTTTCCTGGCTTTGCTGGGCGCTGAGGCACACAAAGCGCCGGTCCATGATGTCGCGCACGTGCGCCGTGGCAGGCGCCATCAGAAAATCGCGAATGTGAATATCATCCAGCAAAACGCCTTTGTCGTCAACCACATACAGCATCGTCACCGTTTCGGCGCTGGCGCCGTGGCGGCGAATGAAGTCGAAGACTTCAGCCATGCTCCAATCTTCGCGCAGGGCAATATAGTCGGGCGTCATGAGGCGGCCCACACTGTCGTGCGGGAAGCCCAGCAGCTCGAGCGTGATGCGGCGCTGCTCGGGGGCTAGCCGCTCGACCTGCGCGCGCACAAACTCGGGCGGCAGGCGCTCGAAGAGGTTGGTGCGGTCGTCGGGGGCCATGTGGTTGAGCATGGCCGTGAGCTGCTCGGGGGCTAGCTGGCCCAGCAGCTGGTTTTGGGCCGAGGGCGTGAGGTACTCAAACACCCGCGTGGCCTGGGGCAGCGGCAGCAACCGGAACACAATCAGCAGCTCGCCTACTGGCCGGTGGGCGATGAGGTGGGCCAGGTCGGGCGCGGCCAGAGTGGGCAGCAGCGTTTTCAGGCCCCGAAAGTCGCGGTGCGCGAGCAGTTCGTGGAGCTTATCGGCAGAGGTGAGCGGCACGGCAGGAGCCATAAGAGCGGGCAGAATCAAGATTTTGCCCGCTCTTACGTAAGCTCGCCCCAAACTGCCATACCCAGCAGCTAATCAAGCCTTAGCTCACCAAATCTTCACCCGCGCCGAGTCGGGAATATATAGCTTCTGGCCGGGCTTCACCCCAAAGGCATCGTAGAAGGCGGGCACGTCGGCCATCGGGCCATTCACGCGGTACTGAGCCGGCGAGTGCACGTCGGTGAGCAGCTGCGAGGCCAGGGCCTCGTCGCGCACGTGCATCTGCCACCCTAGCGCGTAGCCCAGAAAGTAGCGCTGCACCGGCGTGAGGCCGGCCACTTTCTTGCCCTCTTTGTACTCCTTGGTTTTTTTGAAGGCGTCGAGGCCGATGACGATGCCGCCGAGGTCAGCAATATTTTCGCCGGCCGTGGCCTTGCCGTTGATGTGCATCGAATCGAGCAAGGTGTAGTGGTTGAACTGCCGCACAATCACGTTCACGCGTTGGTTGAAGCGCTGGCGGTCGGCCTTGCTCCACCACTCGTGCAGGTTGCCGTGGGCGTCGTACTGGCTGCCCTGGTCGTCGAAGCCGTGGGTCAGCTCGTGGCCGATGGTGCTGGCCCCGGCGTAGCCATACACCAGCGCGTCGTCGGCATCAGCATCGAGCAGCGTCGGGATGGCGAAGGCCGCGGCGGGCAGCACAATCTCGTTGTTGCTGGGGTTATAGTAGGCGTTGTAGGTCTGGGGCGTCATGCCCCACTCGGTGCGGTCCACGGGCTTGCCGAGCTTGCCCAGCTGGTAATTGTACTGCCACTGGTTGGCGCGCATTACGTTGGCGGCCAAGGAGCTGCGGTCGATTTTCAGATTCGAGTAATCCTTCCACTTGGTGGGGTAGCCTACCTTGGGCATGATGGCCTTGAGCTTGCTTTGAGCGACTACTTTGGTGGGCGCGCTCATCCAGTCCACGTTCTGGATGTGCTGCGAGAACGACGACATCACGTTCTTCACCAAGGTATCGTAGCGGGCCTTGGCCTCGGGCTTGAAGTACTCTTTCACGAAGAGCTGACCCAAGGCATCGCCCAGGGCGTCTTCCTCCATGTCGAGCACGCGCTTCCAGCGGGGGCGCATGGCCTTGGCGCCGCGCAGCTGTGTGCCGTAGAACTTAAAGTTCTCCTCCACGAAAGGCTGGCTAAGGGTCGGCGCATATTCGCGGGCCAACTGCCAGGTGAGGTAAGCCTTCCAGTCGTCCACCGACTTGGTTTTCAGGAGTTGGCCCACGGTCTGGTAAAACTCGGGCTGCCCCACAATCACGGTATCAACGCTGGTGGCGCCGAGCTGGCCAAACCACGACTTCCAGTCGATGCCCGGCGTCAGCTTGTCGAGCTGGGCTAGGGTCATCTTGTTGTAGTTCTTGTAAGGGTCGCGCAAGTCGGCGAGCTTGCGCGACGACTTGGCTAGGCCAGTTTCCAGCGCCATCACCTTGGCGGCGCTGGCGTTGGCCGTGGTCGAGTCCTGGCCCAGCAGCTTAAACATGCTGGCCACGTGGCGCACGTAGGCCCGGCGGATGCCCTTGGTGCGGTTGTCAGAGTTGAAGTAGTAATCGCGGTTGGGCAAGCCCAGGCCACTCTGGTGCAGGTACAGCGCCATCTTGTCGCTGTTCTTCTCGTCCTGGCTCACGCGCGGGCCAATGAGGGCGCGCACCCCCAGCTGGATTTCGTGGGCCACTACGCCCGGCACATCGGCCGTCGTTTTGATGGCTGCGATGCGGTCTAGCTCCGGCTTGATGGGTGTGTAGCCCAGCTGGTTAGCCTTCACCGAATCGATACCTATGGCCCAGAAGTCGCCAATTTTCTGCTGGTTGCTACCCGCGGCGGCGTTGGCCTTAGCAGCTTCCACACTGGTTGCGCGCAAGCGGGCGTACACTTCCTTCTGCACCTCAATGCCGATGCCCGAATTGCTTTCGGAGGCCGGAATCGGGTGGTTTTTAATCCAGGTGCCGTTGGCGTAGCTGAAAAAGTCGTCGCCCGGCGCCACGGTGGTGTCGAGGGCGGCGCGCAGCAAGTCGGGCTGCTTGCCCGCGCTAGCCGAAGACGTAGAGGATGAATTACAGGCCGTAGCCAGGGCGGCCAGCAGCGGCAGCGCCAACAGATTTTTGTTCATTTGCAAAAAAAGGAAAGAGCCTAGCCAGAAGCGCCACAATAGTAGTGTTGCCCCAGCCATAGTAGCTAACGGTCGGCACTTTGCGTAGGACGGTTGCACCGCTGCTGCTTCCCGCATGACCCTTACCCACCTGCTCCTGCTCAATTTTACCCTGGCGGCTTATCTCACCGGCGTTATCTGGGTGGTGCAGCTGGTCACGTACCCAGCACTGGCGCTGGTGGGCAAGGCCGAGTTTGCCCGCTACCACGCCGCCCACACGCGGGGCATGGGCTGGGCGGTGGGCGCGCCTATGGTGCTGGAGCTGGCCCTGGCCGGCTGGCTAGCCTGGGCGGCCTACCCGGCCTGGGGCGCCGGCCGGGCGCTGGGGCAGTTGGCGCTGGTAGTGCTGGTGTGGCTAGCCACGTTTTTCATTGCCGTGCCGTTTCACAATCGGCTCGAAACCGGGGGCTACAACTACATTGCCCTCGACGGCCTGCGGCGTACCAACTGGCTGCGCACGCTGGCCTGGACGGCCCGCGCGGCCTGGCTAGGGTGGTGGCTGTGGCAGCTATCCGCGTATTCGCTGCCGGCGCTGCCCAACATTCGGGCCATCGCGCCGTAACTTGCGGCCTAAAATCCGGCTTATCTCATGATGATGAAACGTTTCCTGCCCGCGCTGCTAGCCTCAGCGGCCCTCACGCTGACCCTGGCCGCTTGCAGCTCGCCCGACGGCAACCCCACTTCGACCGAAGACGACGTAGCCACCACCACCCTGCCGCCCATTCCGGCCGCCGTGGACACTACCGGCGGCAAGAAGGCCCCCGCTCCCGCCGCCAACAGCCCCATGCGCGAGCTCACGGCCCCCAACGCAGTGGAGGACATCAAGAAGATGCAGCCGCAGATGTAACCCGCGGCATTACTTGCTTTTACAGATTTAAACGCCCTTCAGTAGTGCGTGATGGCCTGTGCCAATAAGTTGTTCGCCAGCTTATTGGCACAGGCTTTTGCATACCTTTCTATGACTACCTCCCCTACCCTCCGCCGCGGCCAGGAAGCCGATTTGCCCCGCGTGCTCGCCCTCATTCAGGAACTAGCTGCCTACGAGCGCGCGCCCGATGCCGTGACCAACACCCTGGAGATGATGCGCCACGACGGCTTCGGGCCGGCGCCGATTTTCGGCTTTTTCGTGCTCGAAAATGGCGATGACCTCATCGGGCTAGCCCTCTTTTATACCGCTTACTCGACTTGGAAGGGCCGGATGATGTTTCTGGAAGACCTGGTGGTGACCGAGGCCGCCCGGCGCGGCGGCTACGGCCGCCTGCTCTTCGATGCCGTGGTGGCCGAGGCCCAGCGCACCGGCGCCCAGCGCATGAAGTGGCAGGTGCTCGACTGGAACGAGCCGGCCATTGCCTTCTACAAAAAGCTCGGCGCCACCATCGAAGGCGAATGGCTGAATGGCAACCTCAGCGCCGAGGAGCTGCGCGCGTACCGCTTTGCCGGGCAGGCATAAGCAGCAAATAGTAGCCACTACTGAAGCGCCAAATGCCTGGTAGCAGAACGTTATCGCTTCACTATCCGAATACTGCGGCTACCCTGGTCGTCGGTGAGGCGCAAGATGTAGAAACCGGGGCGCATACCGGCCACGTTGAGCGTGAGCACGTTGAGCCCGGTTTGCACGGCCACGAGCTGGCCCCGGTGGTAGCGGCCCAGCTCGTCGTAGAAGCGCAGCGTCAGGTTGCCGTTGGCCGCGGCCGGGTACACTACCTGGAGCTGGTCGCCGGTGATGGGATTAGGAAATGCCTGCGCCTCGGGGCCGCCATCGGTGAGCAGCGGCAGCGGGGCCGCGTAGTCGGTGGTGCCATCGGGGCGGCGCAGGCTCAGGCGGTAGTAGTGCAGGCCGGCGGCGGGGCGCGGGTCGGCCAGCGTGTACTGGCCGCTGGCTAGCCCGGCGCCGGCCGTAGCTACGGCCTGCCACCCCCCGCTGGCGGCCGTGGTGTCGAGGCCCGCGCTGCGCTCCAGCACGAAACCCGTTAGGAAGCACTCGGCGCGGGTGCTAAGCGTGAAAGCAGGCACCCCGCCGGCCACGGTAGTGGCCAGGGCCGTGAGGGGCGCCGGCAGCATCGCCGGCCCGCCGCAGCCCCGGTTGCGAAAGCTGCGGGTGCGCAGCACCAGGCGCCCGCCCGCCACGTCGGAAGCCGGGCTGAGGATGCGCAGATTGGCGCCGGCCGCAATACCGTAGTGCATGATGGCGCCGGGCCGAATGAGGTGCGTGAGCTGCTGCGCGTGGCCCAGCTCGTGCGTGGCCACCGACTCAAAATCGTACTGCCCGCCCCGGCTAGCCCCGGCCCAAACTGAAACGGCAGGCTGGTGGCAAACTGCTGGTCGATTTCGGACACGTAGAAGACAACCTGCCCCTGCGCGTTATAGCAGCCTAAGTAATAAGACGTAGTGCGCCCCAGCACCCGCGCCGGCAGCGTGCCATCGTCGAAAGCCACCACGTTGTTCTGGTCCGAGGCAATGGCATTGGTAGTGGCCGTGGTGCCCAGCTCCCAGTTGACGCCCGTGGCGCACCGCCACTGCGCCAGCCCGCGCTGCCAGGCCGCCCGGCCGCCGCATTGCTGCTAAAATTGGGGCCGAAGTGAAACGTAAGCCCGCCCGTCGTATTGGTAGCAATGTGGTTGGGGCGGTCGGCAAAAGTGCCGGCGGTATTATCAATATTGCTGAGCGCGTACACGATAGTGAGCGCGGCAGCCGAGGTAGCCGAAGTGCCGTCGTTGGTCGTGACGCCGACCGTGCCAGTGCCGGCGGGGTGGCCATTGCTGGCCAGCGAGGGCACCAGCACCTGAATCTGGGTATCGGTCCAGCTCAGGTAGTCGCGGTCGAGGGCGCGGGTAGTGGTAGCGCCGCCGTCGTCGGCATTGCGAAAATCGACGCCCCCGCTGCCCCGGCTGCTGCCAAAGCCACTGCCCCGAATGGTGAGCACCGCCCCGGTACCCGCCCTCGTCTGGGTAGGGCTGAAGGCCGTGACAACCGGCGCCAGCGCTTGCTGCGTCGAGTTGGTAGCCGCCGCTTTGGGGCTAGCGGCGCGCTTGGCGGCCGCCAGCAGGCGCGGGTTGGCGCGCAGCACCTGCGGCGGCCGGCCGCTGAGCTGCGCCGTTTGCTGGCTAGCCTCGGCCCAGCTGACATAAGCGCGGGCGGGCTCGGCCGCCGTGCCCTGGGCCAGGTCGTAAGTGATGACGCCCTGGCTCGAAGCGTAGGCCGCATAGGCCGGCGCCACCCCCGCCCACGGGGCCGGCATCAGAAAAAAAATACCCTGCTGGCCTACTGGCAAGGGGCGCAGCGTGTTAGTCAGTTCCTGCCGGGCCAGGCCTACCTGGCCGCCCTCTACCAGCAGCGGCAGGGCGGCGGTGTCGGCCAGCGCGCCTTTCAGCACCCGAAATACGCGCAGCCGCTGGCGCGTAAAAAGATGAGTGTGGCTAGCATCCCATTCGCCGCGGGCATCGCGCACCTCGGCCTCTACGATAAGGCCCGCGGCCCGTACCCGCTCGGGGGCGCTCAGGGGTAGCAGCAGGCACGGTAGCTGCTGGGCCGCCAGCGGCCCGCTGATATTTACTACCAGCAGCCCCAGCAGCCAGGCCCGCAATAGGATAAAAAAGCGCATCCGCGAATGTACCGCCACTGGCCGCAACCACCGGCCAGACCGGCCCCCAAATCTTCGGCACATTTTATGAAACACCCATGAGCTATTGCGCGTGGTTTGCGTATCTGCTCTTACTTCCCCACCTGGGCTTTGGGCCAAGGCCCGGCTTTTCTTCTCATATGACCCGATTTTCAACTCTGCTGCTCGGCTTATTGGTGGCCGGCACGCTTCCCGCGCTTAGTCAGGTGGCACCCCACGCGGCGGCCACCGCCACCCCACCTCACCCCTGCGGCACATTTAATGGCCGCATAATGGCGGGCGATAAGCCGCTGGCCGGCGCCAGCATTTTTGTGAAGGGCACCAGCATTATTCTCATTACGAATGAGGAGGGCTTTTTTACCCTGCCGGCCTCCGTAGTCAGCTTTCCGACGCTGGCGGTGAGCGCCGCTGGCTACGCCCCGCAGGAACTCACCTATAGCTCCTGCACACCCGTAACGCTGGAAATGCAGCTGCTGCCGGGCACCCGCATCAAGCAGCATGGCAAGCGCAAGGGCTTCATCATGAAAACGGGCTCGTAGCGCCCGCTGGCTGTGCTGCCATCTGCCGCTGCATTTGTGGTGAGCCGCAGCTTGCGGCTGCCGGGCCTGGGCCTACTGGTGCTGCCAGCCTTGCCGGCCCCGACCTGGCTAGCCAGCGCCGGCCTGCACACGGCGCTGGCTTTGCAGCTGCACCGCCCCGGCCAGCCGCCCTTGTCGTTGACGGCTACCATTGAGGAGCTTACGCCGGCCGACGGACCGCCGACCCGCGCCCTGCTGCTCGAAGCCGACTTAGGCGACTCGCTGCCGCTTCATGCCTGGCTAGTAAAAGAATCTGTCAGCCACTGAATACTTGTAGTATTCCAAAAAACGCGTACCTTCCCCCGGTTTTCGGCTAGCAGCTGCTAGCCAAGTGGTTGCAGCCGGTAAGCCGGCGTTTTCCTGCTGTTTGTGCTTCGCTAAACTAAGGCTGGCGGCTCTGCTCCGGCGGCCAGCTTTACCGCCCTCCCGCTAGCGGGTGAGTAGCGCGTAGCTGCCTTTGCGGCTCCCGTGCCCCTTACCCCAGGCCGCGCTCAGGGGTGCCACTGGTGTGCCTGACTTTCTGGTTGGTTTATTTGGTTCCTGAGTTTTTTGGCGGCCGGCTACAATTCTTTTCCTTATTTCTTAGCTATGAACACCTCTACCGCTGGCCCTGCACCTGGTTGCGCGGCTTTCCTCCTGGCGCTGCCCTGGCCTGGCATTATGTGCACTACCCTAGTCGCGCTGGCCCCGCAGCCAGCCCAGGCCCAATGACGACTACTGCTATGGCCCTGGTGGCGGCCGCCCCCACCTTGTTTCGACAAGGGTTGCTGGCCTTGTTTCGTGAGCGCTGGCCCCAGGTGCGGCTTACTCTCACGGCCGATGCCACCCAGGTAGCCGACCTGGTAGCGCATCGCACCTTTCGGGTGCTGGTGCTCGACGAGGCCCTGCCGGGTCTGGTACTGCCCGCACTGCTCGCGCGCCTGCATCGGGTGCGCCCTAGCCAGCGCTTGCTGGTGCTGGCTGAGCCGCGCAAAAGACCGTCGGCCGATAACCTAGCAGGCTGGCCCGGCACCCGGCTGCGAGTGCCCCGGCACGTGCCGCCGCCCGCCCTGGTAGCCACCCTAGCCCCTTGGCTGGAAGTACTACCCGAAGCAGCCTCATTGCCGCCAACGCCGCCGGCACTGTCCAGTGGCTTCAGCGCCCGCGAACTAGAAGTGCTGCGCCTCGTGGTAGACGACTGCTGCAACGAGGAGATTGCCTCGCGCTTATTCCTGAGCGTGCGTACCGTAGAAAGCCACCGCCGCACGCTGCTGCACAAGGCGGGCACCCGCACGCTGGTGGGCTTGGCCGCCCGCGCCGTGCGCGAAGGCTGGGTAGCCTAGCCAGCTCACGGTAAAAAACGTTAACGCTGCTTAGCGAGAAAGCCTTGGGCGAAAGCCTGCACGAAAACGGTAGCGTAGCCTGCCTGGCCGCCACCGCCACCGTATATCTGGAGCGCGACGGCAGCAGCTCGGTGGTCAAAAAGCAGCCCTAGCCTACACCGGCCGGCTGGCCTGCCTGCGCAGGCGGGTAGCTGATTTAATTAAATCTTAAGCTTACCACTATTACCGGATAAGCTGCGCTGTCGTTTAAGGCAATGACCCCAGTAGCGCAGTTGGATTTGGTCGCCGAGCGCACCCCAACTGCCGAAGTGCCTATTGGCGCTAAGCTGGTCGCCTGTAAGCCCTTATCGAATAGCATGCAAAAGTCTTCGTGTACGGGGCTGGGCCCACCGCTTTTGCTAGACTGCTGCTGGCTTGCCGTGCGCTACTTGCTCAAAGCCAGCAGCCCCTTATTCAACTTACCTTCTACAGAGCGCTAAAGTAGCGTACTGAAGCACAGTACCAGCTACTTGGCTTATCTGAACTATTTTAAAAAAGCTTACCCATGCTCAATATCACCCACGACAAAACTGACACCAAGACCTTTGAGATGGGGGGCAAGTGCCCCTTCGGCGGCGACCGCATTGGCGGCGCGGAGGGCACGCCCCCTACCCTATCCGACTGGTATCCCAACCGGCTGCGGGTGGAAGTGCTGCACCAGAATAGCCCGCAGGCCAACCCGCTGGGCGAGGATTTCAGCTACACCGAGGCTTTCAACTCCATTGATTTAGAGGCGCTGAAGCAGGAAATCAAGGGCTTCTTGACCTCGTCGGTAGACTGGTGGCCCTCGGACTACGGCAACTACGGGCCGCAGATGATACGCATGGCCTGGCACTCGGCCGGCACCTACCGCATTGCCGATGGCCGCGGCGGCGCGGGCGAGGCGTTGCAGCGCTTCGCGCCCATCAACAGTTGGTGGGACAACGGCAACACCGACAAGTCGCGCCGCCTGCTGTGGCCCATCAAGCAGAAGTATGGCAGCTCGCTCTCGTGGGCCGACCTGATTGTGCTGACCGGCAACTGCGCGCTCGAAATTATGGGCTTTCCGACCTATGGCTTTGCCGGCGGTCGCCACGATGCCTGGGAGGCCGACAATGCTACTTACTGGGGCCCCGAGGTGATACACGATTTGCGAACGGCTGAGTCGCCCGACAAAATGGTGAGCCGCGATAAGCGCTGGCGCGGCCACAACGGCGACGCCGACTACGACCTCGAAAACCCGCTGGGCGCCACGCACCAGGCCCTTATTTACGTGAACCCCGAGGGCCCCTACGCCAACGGCGACCCGCTGGGCGCAGCGCGCGATATTCGTATTTCGTTCTCGCGCATGGCCATGAACGACGAGGAAACCGTGGCCCTCATTGCCGGCGGCCACGCCTTTGGCAAAAGCCACGGCATGGTGCCAAGTACCGAAATTGGCATGCCCCCCGAAATCGCGCCGATGGAGGCTATGGGCCTGGGCTGGCACAATCCCCGGGGCAAGGGCAATGCCGAAAACACGATGACCAATGGCATCGAGGGTAGCTGGACGCCCAACCCCACGCAGTGGGATAACGACTACCTCACCAATCTATTCAAGTTTGATTGGAAGCAGGAGAAAAGCCCGGCCGGCTCGCTGCAATGGACGCCCGTGGACCCTAGCGCCCCTAAAACACCCGACGCCCACATTCCCGGCCAGCTGAACCGGCTGATGATGATGACGACCGACATCGCGCTGAAGGAAGACCCGGAGTATCGGAAAGTGTGCGAGAAATTTCTGCACGATTTCGACGCCTTCACCCAGGCCTTCTCCAAAGCCTGGTACAAGCTGACCCACCGCGACATGGGCCCGCGCGAGCGCTACCTCGGCCCCGAAAAGCGCAACGAGAACGACCTGCTGTGGCAGGACCCGATTCCGCTGGCCGATTACGCCCCCATCGACGCGGCCGACGTGGCAGCGCTGAAAAAAGATATTCTGGCCTTGGGCGTGTCGGTTTCTGACCTCGTGTACACCGCCTTCTCGGCGGCCGTGACGCACCGCCACAGCGACAAGCGCGGCGGCGCCAACGGCGGCCGGCTCGCGCTAGCCCCGCAAAAAGACTGGGCGGTGAATCGCCGCACGGTGCCCGTAGTGGCCGCCCTGCGCGGGCTCATGGAGAAGTTTAACGGCTCGGCTACGGGCGGCAAGAAGGTATCGCTCGCCGACCTCCTCGTGCTGGGTGGCTGCGCGGCGCTCGAAAAGGCTGCCGCCGATGCGGGCGTGCCTACCCAGGTGCCCTTTACGCCGGGCCGCCGCGATACTACCCAGGAGCTAACTGACATTGAGATGTTTACCTGGCTCAAGCCCGTGGCCGACGGCTTCCGCAACTACCTCGACAAAGGCTTCAGCGACATCTCGCAGGGCGTGACGCCCGAGGAAATGTTTCTCGACAAGGCGCAGCTGCTGGCCCTCACCGCTCCCGAGTGGGTGGCGCTGACCGGCGGCCTGCGCGCGATGAACGCCAACCACGACAACTCGCCCTATGGCATCTTCACCGACCGCGTGGGCGTGCTCACCAACGACTTCTTCACCACGCTCACCAGCACGGAGTACGACTGGAAAAAGGCCGATGCCACGGGCATGACCTTTTCGCTCGAACCCCGCGAAGCCGGCAAGAAGGGCTTCATGGCTACCCGCGCCGACCTCGTATTTGGCTCCAACAGCCAGCTGCGCGCCGTAGCGGAGGTGTACGCCGGCCGCGACGGCCATAAGCGCTTCGTCAAAGCCTTTGTAAAGGTTTGGGACAAGGTGATGATGCTCGACCGCTACGACGTGAAGGAGGAAACCGCCTTATAGCATAAAGTAGCTGCACCCGCTGGGGCTACCTAGCCAAAAACGTGGCTAGCCTATCATGAAGCAAAAAGGCCGTAACGCAGGATTCTGCACCACGGCCTTTTTGTTTACCTTAAAATTATTAGTTCAACTTCTTATAGCGCACGCGCTTGGGCTCCACATCGCCGAGGCGCTTGCGCTTGGCTTCCTCGTAGTCGGTGAAGTTGCCCTCGAACCACACTACTTCCGAGTCGCCCTCGAAGGCCAGAATGTGGGTGGCTAGCCGGTCCAGAAACCAGCGGTCGTGGCTGATGATGACGGCGCAGCCGGCGAAGTTTTCCAGCGCGTCTTCCAAGGCCCGGATGGCATTTACGTCCAGGTCGTTGGTCGGCTCGTCGAGCAGCAGCAGGTTGGCGCCCTGCTTGAGCGTCATAGCTAGGTGCACCCGGTTCTTTTCGCCCCCGCTGAGGGTACCAACTTTCTTCTCCTGGTCGCCGCCGCCGAAGTTGAACTTGCTGACGTAGGCCCGCGAGTTGACGGGCCGGCCAGCTAGCAGCATGGTTTCGGTGCCGCCCGTGATGGTGTCAAACACCGACTTGCTGCCATCGAGCGAGTCGTGCTGCTGGTCGATGTAGGCCGTTTGCACCGTGGGGCCCACTACGAACGTACCCGCGTCGGGCGCCAGTTGGTCGGTTATCATGCGGAAGAGCGTGGTTTTGCCCGCGCCATTGGGCCCGATGATGCCCACGATACCGCCCTGCGGCAGCGAGAAGCTCAGGTTCTCAAACAGCAGCTTATCGCCGAAGGCTTTGCGCAGATTCTCCGCCTCAATTACTTGCGCGCCCAGGCGCGGGCCGTCGGGGATAAACAGCTCCAGCTTCTGCTCTTTGTCCTTGGCTTCTTCGCCGGCCAGTTTCTCGTAGTTGGCCAGGCGGGCCTTGCCCTTGCTCTGGCGGGCTTTGGGCGACATGCGCACCCAGTCCAGCTCACGCTGCAAAGTCTTGGCGCGCTTGCTTTCCGAGTTTTCTTCCTTGGCTAGCCGGTCGGTTTTCTGTTCCAGCCACGAGCTATAATTGCCTTTCCACGGAATACCGGTGCCCCGGTCCAGCTCCAGAATCCAACCCGCCACGTTGTCGAGGAAATACCGGTCGTGGGTTACGGCGATAACAGTGCCCTTGTACTGCTGCAAATGCTGCTCCAGCCACAGCACGCTTTCGGCGTCGAGGTGGTTGGTGGGCTCATCCAGCAGCAGCACGTCGGGCTCTTGCAGTAGCAGGCGGCACAGCGCCACGCGGCGCTTCTCGCCGCCCGAAAGGTTGCCGATGACGGCTTCTTGGGGCGGGGTGCGCAGGGCGTCCATGGCGCGCTCCAACTTGCTGTCCAGGTTCCAGGCGTCGAGCTGGTCGAGGCGCTCCTGCACGGTGCCCTGTCGCTCGAGCAGCTTGTCGAAGTCGGCATCTTCAGCTCCGAAGGCTTCGTTGATTTCGTCGTATTCTTTGAGCAAGGCCACGGTTTCGGCCACGCCTTCCTCTACCACGTCGCGCACGGTTTTGCTAGGGTCGAGTTGGGGCTCTTGCTCAAGGTAGCCCACCGAGTAGCCGGGCGAAAACACCACCTCACCCTGAAACTGCTTATCGACGCCGGCAATGATTTTCAAGAGGCTCGACTTACCCGAGCCGTTGAGGCCGAGCACACCAATTTTGGCGCCGTAAAAAAATGAGAGGTAAATATTTTTGAGAACTTGTTTCTGCGGGGGGTAAATTTTGCTTACCCCGGCCATGCTGAAAATAATGGTGGGCTGGTCGGACATGAGAATAGGCGGAAGGATGCGTGGAATTTCACAAAGCTACCGTGTAAAAGCAGCTTGGCTAGGCCGCGTCGGCCCGAAAAAAAAGTCGACTGCGGGGCCTCAAAATCAAGATTAACGCTTAAAGCCCCGCATGAACTGGCCTCATTCGGAAACCTAATGCCCGGAAGTACGTCCTGCTAAGCGCTCACAACCAATTTTCCGCGTAAACTTGTAATTCATTCCCCTATCACGTTCGGGGCCGACTGCCGCGCTCGCCGACGTTTTTGCCTCACTCTATCTTTCCCATTCCCCAATGGAACTCACCGACCACCCGCTCACGGAAGCTCGCCGCTATGGCTACGTGGAAGACGGGGGCGTGTGGCTGCGCCCCGTTTTGGGCCAGCCAGCCCGCCGCATCGGCCAGGTAAAAGACACCGACGATGATGCGCTGCGCTACTTCGCCCAGCGATACGAAGCCTTTCGGACTAAAATCGACGAGCTCTTGCAACGCCTGCAAGCTGCTGATAATCAAGGGTCTTTTCTGATGAAGCTGCTGCACCTGCAGGAGCAAACCAAGCAGCACGACGGCCTCGGCGACTACGAGAGCCTGCACCGCCGCCTCAAGGAGGCCGAGGAGCAGCTCAACGTATCGGTGGCCCGCAACCGCGAAAAGAACCTGGCCACCAAAATCAGCCTCATTGCCCAGGCCGAGGCCCTGCGCGATACCGTGGAGTGGATTTCGGCCAGTGAAACCGTGAAGGAACTGCGCCAGGCCTGGCTCAAAACCGGCCCCGTGGATAAGGCGTTGACTGAGGAACTGGAAACCCGCTTTCACGGCGCGGTGCAGAACTTCTTTGACCGCCGCAAAGCCTTCCAGACCGACCGCAAGGCGCTGGCCCGCCGCACCGTGGAGCGCTACCGCGAACTGGTGAACCAGGCTGAGGCGCTGAAAAACTCCGACCAGTTTGAGGCTACCTCGCGCCAGCTCAAGCAGTTGCAGACGGCTTGGCGCGAAGTCAACGGCACCTTGCCCAAAAAGCAGGCCGCTGAGCTGTGGACGAAATTCCGGGCCGCCAACAATCATTTTTTCGAGCGACTCAAAAAGCATATCGAAACCCAGCGGCCGCCCGAAGTGCGCCCCGGCGCCGCGCCCGGCTCGCCCGAGGAAAGCTTGCTGCGCAAGCGTGAGCTAGCCAAGCGCGCCGAGGCCCTCATTGCCCTGCCGCCCAACCAGGGCGTGACCCAGGCCAAAAACCTGCAAGCCGAGTGGAAGCAAAGCGGTGCGGTGCGCGGCCCCGAGAGCGACCAGCTCTGGCAGCGCTTCATGCTGGCCTGCGATAAAGTATTCGAAATGAGTGCTTTGGACTACTACCTACGCAAGCGCCAGGCCGAAGGAGCGGCCCCGCTAGCCCCCGCCGAGCGCGCCCAGGCCGCCACGGTGGCCCTACGCAAGTTTATTGAGAGCGACCGCCAGGAGCTGGCTACGCTCAAGGATAACCTGGGCAAGCTCAACTCTTCGCCCGCCAATGACCAGTTCCGGCAGCTATTGCAAGGAAAAATTCGCACCTTCGAGCGAAAAATTCAAACGAAAACGGAGCTGATTGCCCTTTTTCAACTCCCCATCACGGGCTAACCTTCGTTAGTATGCTTGCGTAGCAACCGAGCAGCTTATATTTAGCAACCTTTTTTCCCGTCTTTCCAATTTTCTACTATGTACTGGACTCTTGAACTTGCTTCCTACTTGGAAGATGCGCCCTGGCCCGCCACCAAAGACGAACTAATCGACTTTTCTATCCGCTCGGGCGCCCCGATGGAAGTGGTTGAAAACCTGCAAGGTCTGGAAGACGATGGGCAGCCCTACGAAAACATCGAAGAGGTGTGGCCCGACTATCCGACTAAGGAGGACTTCATGTTCAACGAGGACGAGTACTAGGTTAGTTACCAGTGAGTAGGGATTAGTTATCAATTGTAAATCAAGCACAATTGTCCACTGCTCACTATTCACTGTTCATTGAAAACTTAATCGCGGGGTACCCCAGCCGGGTGCTACTCCGCGATTTTTCGTTAGTACTACCCGCTGCGCCCACCTTCGTGGCCGTGCTGGGGCACAATGGCGCGGGCAAAACCACGCTGTTTCGGGTGCTCACGGGGCAGCTGCCCTACCAGGGCTCGGTGCGGCTGAGTGGCCCCGAGGAGCTACGCACGCTGCGCGCACCGGCGCTGGCCCGGCGGCTGGGCTACCTGCCCCAGCGCGGGGCGCTCGACTTCAGCCTGGCCGTGCGCGAGCTGGTGGTGATGGGCCGCTACCGCCACCACGGCTTATTTAGCACTTACGGGGCCCACGACTATGCCCGCGCCGACGCGGCCCTAGCGGCCGTGGGCGCCAGCCACCTGGCTAGCCAGGATTTTCGGCAGCTATCGGGCGGCGAGCAGCAGCTGGTGTGGCTAGCTCAACTCAGCCTGCAAGCGGCCCCGCTGTACCTGCTCGACGAGCCTACGCAGCAACTCGACGTATACCACCGGCGGCGCGTTTTTTCCTTATTAAGTGATTGGGTAACTGTTGAAAAGCGCACCATCTTGTGCAGCACCCACGACCTGGATAGCCTAGCCGAGATGCCCGGCTTTTTGCTTAATCTGTCGCGGCCCCGGCCGCCACTGGTGCCTATCAGTGCAGAAGCGGTGCGGGCCGAGCGGGAATTCTTAGAGCGCAAGGCTTCGCCGGGTTAAAAGGGGTTTCGCGAGGTGAGGCTGGCAGCAGCCTACCGAAAACCATGCGCAACCCCTTTTAACCCGCCGAGTCTTTGCGCTGCCCTGGCCGGCCGCGCAGCACGTGCGCGATGGAACGCATAAACGGCCCAGGTGCCACCGAGCTCATCACGCGCAGATTATCGGTCCAGCTGGTTTTTTCGTCCAGAAACCGGAAGATGCGCGCCACCGGGTTGCGCTCAAATAGCTGCCGGAAGATGTCACGGGTCATTTCGCCTTGGCGCTGCATAATGTCGAGCAACAGCGTGTCGAACAGGCGAAATTGCCAGCGGTCGCCAGTGAGGTCGGCCGGCGGCTGGCCAGTAGCCGCCAGTGCTGCCGCTAGCCGCGCCGACTGCGCCTGAATGCGCCGGAAAGCGTAGCCCGTGCTGGGCTTGGCCCGCCCGGCGCGGGTGCCCAGGTTGATGATGCGCGCCCCCACCCTAGCCGGCAGCGGGTGGTCAGTCATTGGAATAGCGCCCGTTTCTTCGGCCGTGATGCGATAATCAGCAGCAATTAATTCCAGGTTATTAGCAAGATAGTCAAGTAGCTGCGTCTCATATTCGGCCTTAGGCAGCACCCGCGCCGAGAAGAGCGTGTACTCGACCAGCGCGCGGCGCGGGCCGAAGGGCAGCACGTACATAAAGCGCGCCTCACGCTGCTGAGCGCTCCGAAAATCCATGAATTCGACTACTTCGGGGTCGAATACGTCGCGGGTGGTTTCAATCTCCCACCCTACAAAGTGCTGCAGCAGGTAGCGGTACGTATCGGGCCGGGGCTCGATGGCGGGTGGGCGGCTATCGAAGGCATAGCTAGCCGTGAATTCTTGGCCGGCCACGGTGCGAACCCGCACGCCACCAAGCGTATTTTCGAGGGTCAAAACCTCATCCCGTAGCACCGTAAACTGAGTTGGCAGGCTCGCCAATGCCTGCTGTACGAATTGGTAAAAATCTAAGCCCCGAATGGTCCGGTAACGATACCGGCCCAGGTCAAAAATCTGCGCGAAACCGGGGCTGCGGAAGACAATTTTCCTCCATTCACCCACCGCTAGCGCGTCGAACGGCGTGGGCTCATCGGCCCAGAACGACCAGGTGCGGTCGTTGCGGTTTTTGGCTTCAGGCTCGATGAGCAGCACGCGCTTGTTGGCCAGGCGTGGCTCCTGGGCTAGGTGGTAGGCCAGGCTCAGGCCGGCCGCGCCGCCACCCACGAGCAGGTAGTCATAGGCAAGCATAGATTTGGGGGCCTCGGGCATGGCACAAAGATGCGCCACACAATACGCTTTGCCGATTTAGTGTTAGGTTCGTAGCCACAAGTGTTTGGCTAGCTTCAAACTAGTATTTTTTTTAGTATTTCCTAGTGCGTTTTTACGCTTAACATTATCTTACGCTATGACCTTGAAATCGGTGCTCTTTTTTCTGCCGGCCGTGGCCATTGGCTGGCTGGCTGCCCCGACTGCCCAGGCCCAAACCGTGCTGTGGGCCGCGAAGGTGGAGGCCGTATCCTCCCAAAAAGCCAAAGGCAAGGAGCCTTTCGCGCCCGAAAAAGTGCTGGGCGAGCCCAACGCCCAGCCGCTAGGCCAAATCAGCAATGAGGCCTGGATTCCGGCCAAGGACGGCTCCAATGAGTTTATCGAGGTGCGCTTCGCTAAGTCGCTCATTGCCCAGCAAGTAACGGTAATTGAGAACTTCAACCCCGGCTCAGTCACCAAGATTGAGCTGGTTGACATCAAGGGCGAGCACCACGAGGTGTATACCAACAAAAACCCCGGCCCGCTGCCCGAGTCTTACCGCACGCTTCAAGTTAAGTTTAAGCCCGAGAAATACCGCACCATCGGCGTGCGCGTAACCATGAACACGGCCAAGGTGGAGGGCGTGAATCAGCTTGACGCCATTGGCATCGCCAACGTGGTAGTGCAGATGGTGAAGCAGGATTTTAAGGCTCCGACGAAGACCGATGTCGAAACTGTGCAGATGGACTCGACGCTTAAAAACCTGGGGCCCAGCGTAAACAGTCGCTACGTCGATACCCATCCCGTAATTTCGCCCGACGGGCGCACGATGTTTTTTGCCCGGCAGTTTCACCCCGGCAACGTGGGGGGCGCCCGCGACCCGCAGGACATCTGGTACTCGAAGCTGGTGAGTGGCAAAACCCAGAGCTGGAGCACGGCCAAAAACCTGGGCACGCCCCCCAACGGCCCCGAAGACCCCAATGGGCTAGCCTCGGTGTCGGCCAACGGACAGGTGGCTCTGCTCATCGGCGTGTATGAAGACGGCCTCATGCAGCCCAAGGGCTTTAGCCTGAGCCGGCACACGCCCGGCGGCTGGAGTGTGCCGCAGAAAGTGCCGATTGACAACTTTATCAACAAAGACCCCGAGCACATTGACGGCTTCTTGGCCACTTCGGGCAAGGCGCTGCTCATGGCCGTGGAGCGCCCCGACGGCCAGGGCGGACAAGACATTTTTGTGAGCTTTCCGAAACCCATTCCGGTGGGTGAGCAGCCTGACCCCAAACGCGTGACGCAGTGGACCAAGCCCATTAGCCTAGGGCCTAACATCAACACGCCAGGCGCCGACTTTGCCCCGTTCCTGGCCTCGGACGACCGGACGCTGTACTTTGCCTCGGACGGGCACGGCGGCTACGGCAGGAGCGATATTTTTTACTCGAAGCGCCTCGACAGCACCTGGACCAAGTGGAGCGTGCCGCGCAACCTCGGCCCGGTGGTGAACTCGCCCGATTTTGACGCCTACTACACCGTGTCGGCGGCCGGTGACAACGCCTACCTCGTGTCGACCCGCAACGGCACCGATGGCTCGAAAGATATTTTTCGCATCGCGCTAGCCCCCGCGTTCAAGCCCGAAGTGGTGACGCTGGTGCAGGGCAAGGTGCTCGATGCCGTGACCAAGAAGCCCATCCGGGCCATTATTCACTACGAAAACCTGGTGACGGGCGAGGAAATCGGCGTGGCTGAATCGTCGCCGGTCGATGGCTCCTACACCATCGTGCTGCCCGCCGGCGTGCAGTATGGCTACCGTGCCGAGGCCGTGGACTACATTGCCGAAAACGCCAGCCTCGACGCCACTGCCGCCGACAAGTACACCGAGAAAAACCAGGACCTGTTCATGGTGCCCTTTAAGGTGGGTCAGAAGGTAAAACTCAACAACATCTTCTTCCCCCAAAGCAAGTACTACTTGCAGCCCAGCTCGTTTCCCGAGCTACTGCGCCTGGTGAAAATTCTACGCGATTACCCGACCGTCGAAATTCTCATTGGCGGCCACACCGACAACCAGGGCGACCCGGCCCTGAACCTGAAGCTGAGCGAAGACCGGGTAGAAGCCGTGAAGAAATACCTGGTGAGCAAAGGCATTGATGCCAAACGCCTCACGACCAAAGGGTACGGCGGCACCCAGCCCATTGCCAGCAACGACCAGGAAGAAACCCGCCGCTTCAACCGCCGGGTCGAGTTTACGATTACGAAAAAGTAGTCCTTGACACAAATAAAATTTGCCATTGCGAGCGCAGCGAAGCAATCGCCCCGGAATAACTAGCGTTAGAACGAAACGGCGCGAACGACACGTTCTGGGGCGATTGCTTCGCTGCGCTCGCAATGACAGACGAAGGCCTACTTATTTATGCCCCATGCCGCGCGCAGCTTCTTTCTCCCCCTCGGGCTAGCCCTGCTAACTGGCAGCGCCGCGCAAGCGCAGGATGTTTATTTTTCCCAGGCTTACGCCAATCGGCAGGCCGATAACCCTGCCTGGGCGGGCATCGTGGACGACTACAGCGCCACGCTTGGCTACCGCAACCAGTTTCCGCAGCTAGCCGGTGCTTTCGAGACGGTACAGCTCGCGGCCGACTGGCGCCTGCCCAAGCCCGGCCTGCACCACGCGCTGGGCCTGCTCGTGAGCCAGGACCGTGCCGGCGGCGTGGGCTACACGCGTTTTAGTGCCGCAGCGCAGTATGCCTACCACACCCGCCTTACGCGCACGCTAGCCCTCAGCGGCGGCGCGCAGGTGGGCTACGGCCGCCAGCGCGTGGGCTACGACAACTTCACTTTTGGCGACCAGTACAGCGCCGACGGCAGCTACACCGGCGCCACGGCCGAGAGCCTAGCCGGCTTTCCGCCCATCAACTACTTCACGGTGGGCGTGGGCGGCGTGCTGTATGCCGAAGAGTTTTGGGTAAGTCTCTCGGGTCAGCATCTCAATCGGCCCGACCTTGGCTTTAGGCAGCAGGCAGGCCTGCCGCTGCGCATTTCGGTGACTGGCGGCTACAAGCTCTTTCTGCAAAAACCCGTGGGTGCGGGCAAGGGCGAGCAGCGCGAAATCAGCCTCACCCCCACTCTCAGCTACTCCCGGCAGGGTGGCTCGCAGCGCTCGGAAGCAGGTGCCTACTTCCTGGCCGACCCCGTGACGGTGGGCGCTATTTACCGCAACCTGGCTAGCCCCGACCTCGGCACCCAGCATGTGGTGGCGCTGGTGGCGGGAGTTGCCTTCGGCGATTTGCGCGTGGGCTATGCCTACGACGTGGGCGTGAGCCCATTAGCGAGCGCCTTGGGTGGGGCGCATGAAATAACTTTAACCCTGCGTGCGTTTGACAAGCTGGAAAGCGCCTTTCGCCGACTGAAAAGACGGAATTATCCAAAAGCCCCTTGCCCGGACTTCTGATTCTTTGTAATATTGCAACCAAATTGCTTGTCATAATCTATTAGCGCCCTCGACACATTCCTTTGTTATGAGAATTACCAACTATTTGGGCTTACTGGCCGCCGGTTCGCTGGCCCTGGCAAGCTGCGGCCACAAGGGGGCCCCTACGGCCACCAACCCGGGCAAGGCCTCCTCCACCACCGGCATCGAGTATAATACCGATGAGGGCATGAAAGTGACGGATTTTAAGAAAATCCCGACCGGGCCGGGCCTCGTCTACATCGAGGGTGGCCGCACGGTGCTGGGCTCGCAGGAAGAGGACGTAACCAACAACCACGACAACCTGGAGCGCACGGTGACCATCGCCTCGTTCTTCATGGACGAAGCCGAAGTAGCCAACATCCACTGGCTTGAATACCTACACTTTATCCGTAAAGACTCGTCGGAGGAAAAGTATAAGGCGGCCTTGCCCGACACCACCGTGTGGGCCCGCGACCTGTCGTTCAACGACCCCTACGTGACCTACTACCTGCGCTATCCCGGCTTCCGCTACTTCCCGGTAGTGGGCGTAAACTGGCTGCAGGCCGATAGCTACTGCGCGTGGCGCACTGCTAAGGTGAATGAAAACCTGGCCAAAGGCGGCGGGGGCAAGACCAAAGGCGGCGGCTTGTTCAAGAAGAAAAACAAGAAGGGTGACACCGGCACATCGGCCGAAGGCGGCGCAACTGCCGCTAGTGCCGGTGCCCTAGCCGATGGCAAGGGGGGTGCCTCTATCGAGAACGGCAACTCGCTGCCCAACTACCGCCTCCCCACCGAGGCTGAGTGGGAATACGCCGCTCAGGCCCTCGTAGGCACGCAGGAAGTAGGCAACGAGAACCAGGAAGAGAAGCGCATCTACCCCTGGGATGGCCGCTCGACCCGCAATCCCTATGGCAAAAATCAGGGCCAGTTCCTGGCTAACTTCAAGCGTGGCCGTGGCGACTACGCCGGCATCGCTGGCAGCCTAAATGACGGCGCCATGATTACGGAGTACGTATATGCTTATCCACCAAACGATTACGGCCTATATAACATGGCCGGCAACGTAAATGAATGGGTGCAGGACGTGTACCGCCCGCTGTCGTTCCAGGATGTAGAAGACCTCAACCCCTTCCGCCGCAACGGCGTGGGCGACGACGCCAAGAACTATGACACCAAGGGCTACCAGAGCCTAGTCAACGACCACGTGCGCGTGTACAAAGGTGGCTCGTGGCGCGATGTAGCCTATTATCTCTCGCCTGGCACCCGCCGGTTCATGGCTGAAGATTCGGCTACCTCGACCATCGGCTTTCGCTGTGCGATGATTAACGCCGGCACGAACAAGTAATCTGAACCACGGATTCGGCGGATTTTTCAAATTAACCAAATTTTACAGATGTAAAAAAGGCCGCCCAACAAGGTGGCCTTTTTTAGTTGCCTACCTGCAAATTCTTGAACGTTAATCGCCTACAAAATCCGGTTGATTTGAAATATCCGCCGAATCCGTGATTCAGCTACTACTCGGCGCAGGCGATGGTGGCGATGCTAACAGCGCGGGCACCGGCCGCCAGCAGGGCTGCGCCGCAGGCTTCGAGGGTGGCACCAGTCGTGAGCACGTCATCGACTAAAAGGATATGGCGACCCAGCACCGCCTGCGGCTCAGCTACTTCGAACACAGTAGCCACGTTTTGCCAACGCTCGGCGCGGCCCTTACGCGTTTGCGAAGCCGTGTGCTCGGTGCGGCGCAGGGCGTGGGCAGCGCTCGGGCAGGGCAGCGTGGCAGCCAGCCCCGTGGCGAAGGCTTCGGCCTGGTTGTAGCCCCGGCGCGCCAGTTTGCGGCGGTGCAGGGGCACCGGCACGATAAGGTCAAACTCGTGGCTAAGACCCGCATCAACTAGCTCGGCACCGTAAAGCTGGCCTAGCGCACTACCTACTTGGCTTTTGCCTTGATATTTAAGCTGATGCAGCAAGTGTTGCACCCGGCCGTGGCGCAAAAAGCGCAGGTAGCTAAGCGTGTGCTGCACTGACAGCTTACCCCAAAAGCGCCGAGCTAGCGGGTTTTGTGCGGGTGGCAGCAGGTGGTAATCAGTATAAGGCAGCTCGGCGCGGCAGCCGGTGCACAGGTGCACTTCGCCGGCCACCAGCGGTTCGCGACACGCCAGACACAGGCGTGGAAAAAACAGGGCTGCCAGGTCGGCCAGCAACGGGCGCAGTATCATTTCGGGTAGCACGGTGGTTAGGTAATCAGTTGCGGCTCAAAACGGGCCCAGGCCCGTCCTTTGCAACTCGCAGCGGGCTAGCCCGGCTAAGGTACTGCCCGAAAGCAGCCGAGGCAATTGCTGCTTCATTTTATCAATTCTATATTTTTAATCCGTGTCGCTTACTACCGACTTCAACGACTACCGCCAGCGCATGAACGAGCGCGTGCTATCTTATGATAATAAGGTAATTAAGCGGTTTTTCAACCTCGACACCAATACCTACGCCGCCGGGGCTATCGATGTCAAAACCAAGGAGATGCTGGGCCTGGCCTGCTCGCTGGTGCTGCGCTGCGATGATTGCGTGAAGTACCACCTCGGCAAGTGCCACGAGGAAGGCCTCACCGACGACGAGGTATTTGAGGTCTTTTCGATTGCCAACCTCATCGGTGGCAGCATCGTGATTCCGCACTTCCGCCGCGCCGTGGAATACTGGGAGGTACTACGCGCCGAAGCGGCCCTAGCCAGCCCCGCCGGCCACCAATCGGCTACCCGCCCACCCCATGAGCACTAATAATCAATCACTTAATATCGAAAGCGAGGCTGAGTTTAACCAGCGCTGGGACGAGCTGTTAGCTGGCATGGAGGAGCGCTTTGGGCGGCGCCCCGACCTCAATGCGCTGCTGCTACTCATTGGCGTGCAGGAACTGGGCCAGGGCGTAGCCGAATTTACCAAGGAGCAAAAACAGGACCTGATGCACATTGCGACCTGTAAGCTCTTCAGTATCAGCGGGCATTATGCCCTGGAGCACGTGGATGCCGAAGGCTGGCCGCACTACCAGCTGCTGAATCCGGTGCCTTTTGCCAATCTCAAAGAGCAGGAACGAATGCTAAAATGGCACATCCTTGAGTATTTCGATGCGCTTGATGACGAGCAGTAAACCAAGTAGTTAGCTTTGAAAATTGTTTCGTATAACCTCAACGGCCTGCGCTCGGCCTTGGGCAAGGGGCTGCTCGACTGGGTGGCTACCACGCAGCCCGACGTGCTGTGCGTGCAGGAAATAAAGGCCGGCACGGCTCCGCTCGACGTAAGTGGGCTGGCCGCGCTGGGCTACCGCGCCTACCTGCACCCGGCCCAAAAGCCCGGCTACAGCGGCGTGGCTACCTTCAGCCGCATCGAGCCGCTGGCCGTCGTAACCGGCTGCGGCGAAAGCCTTTATGATGGCGAAGGCCGTGTACTGCGGCTCGATTTTGAAAGCGTATCGGTGCTGAACACCTACATGCCTTCGGGCACGAGTGGGCCAGCGCGGCAGGCCTTTAAAGTGGCGTGGCTGCATTGGTTTCGGGCCTATGTAGCTCGTTTAAAGCAAGATGCGGCAGTTCGCCCGCTTGTTATCGGCGGCGATTTTAATTGCTGTCAGACGGCCATCGACCTGCACAACCCCAAAGCCAACCAAGCTAGCCCCGGCTACACCCCCGAGGAGCGGCAGTGGTTTAGGGAGATGCTAGCCGACGGCTTTACCGACTCGTTCCGGTACCTACACCCCGAGGCGCCGGGCCATTATTCGTGGTGGAGCTACCGGGCTGGCTCGCGGGCCCGCAACGTGGGCTGGCGCCTCGACCATCTCTTACTCGACCAAACGCTGTTGCCGCGCCTGCGCGGAGCCGGCCTCTGGCCCGATGCCGTACACTCGGACCACTGTCCGGCCTGGGTCGAGCTAGCTAATTGATTCTTGCAAAAATACAAAATGAAATACCCCTCCGCGCCTAGCGTGGAGGGGCATTTTGAGAGGTACTTTTCGCGAAAAAACGAGGTGAATAAATAAGTTATCAGTCGGCTATTTGCAGGCGCTGCGACGCTAGTTGTTGGCCGGCAGCATTGCGCAGCACTACGTGGTAGATGCCGGCGGCCAGCCCGGCCGTGGCCACAGTGGGCGGCGCGGTGGCGCCTTCGCTGCCTACTACACGGCTATGCAGCAGCTGCCCCATGAGGGAATAAAGCTCCACCGTATAGCCGGCGCTGAGGTCGGTGCTTGTGGCTAGGGTCACGCGCTGCGCGGTAGCCGGCGCAGGGTTAGGATAGAGTGCGAAACCTGCTTTGGCCGAGTTTGCAGCCAGCACTACCACGGCTGACAGGTGCGCCTGGCCATCGGCATCGAGTTGCCGCAGGCGGTAGTAAAGTATACCGGTCTGGGATGCTGCCTCGTTGTCAGTCAGCGAGTAGTTGCGCACTGTGGCGCTACTGCCGGCGGCAGCCACCTGCCCGATGGCGACAAAGCCGGTGGCCGGATTGGCGGTGCGCTCTACCACAAAGCTGGCACTGTTTGCTTCGCTGGCGGTAGTCCAGCTGAGGATAGCCGCGCCTGAGGTAGCCGCGCGGCGCGCGGCAAAGCTGATGAGCGATACAGGGAGCGGCCCGGTCGGCGTGACAATCGCCAATGAGCCGTTAGAGCTGTCGGAGAACGCATAGTACACGCTGGTGTTGCTCACCGCGCTGGCTAGCCCGCCAATCTGAATACCC